>NZ_KB850956.1:0-78780 GCF_000371465.1 Clostridium thermobutyricum
AGCATGGTAACATGTTCAGCTGACTAATACTAATAGATCGAGGGCTTGACCAATAAAAATATCAACAGAATTTGATGTGCAATTTTCAGAGAACATCTGATAATTTGGTGATGATGGCATAGAGGGTACACTCCTTCCCATTCCGAACAGGAAAGTTAAGCTCTATAACGCCGATGGTACTGCATGGGAGACTGTGTGGGAGAGTAGGAAGTTGCCAAGTGAGAACTTAGAAGAGTCAGTAGATTTATCTACTGGCTTTTTTTTATTAGAATATTTAAATATTCTAAAATAGAAATTTTTATGTTTTAGGATATTTAAATTTTACAAATATATATGGTTATAGTGTAAAATTTTATTTTAAATAATAAATTTTATTTATTTATTTTATAGTTACTAAATAAATAAAAAGATAAAATTTTTAGATTAGAAATTGAATAGTAACAATATGCTTCTTATTAAAATAAATATATGGTATTATTTATATGTAAGGGGGATAAGTTATGAGATATTTATGGAGTTGTATAGGAGTATTAGCTGTTATTTATTTTATAGTTATTAATATATTAGGTGGAAGGATTTATTTTAGTGAGGTATTTTTAATTTTAGGATTAATTGCAATAGTGATATCAGTTTTCTATAATAAAATACTAAATGCAGATTTTATAAAAAAACATATAAAATTTATTAGGGGATTAATTGTTGCATGTATTTCTATTTTTGTTATTTTTGAAACTATGATAATAATGTATCCCAAAAAAAGTTTGGAAAAATCAAATGTTATAATTGTTTTAGGAGCAGGACTTAGAGGATCTATTCCAAGTTTGACATTGAGATATAGATTAGATTCTACTATTGAATATGTAAATAAAACAGATTATAATGGAAAAATAATTGTAAGTGGAGGGCAAGGTCCAGGTGAGGATATTACTGAAGCTGAGGCAATGAAAAATTATTTAATTGATAAAGGAATTTCTTCTGATAGAATAATAAAAGAGGATAAATCTACTAGTACAAGTGAAAATTTAAGATTTTCAAAGGAAGTAATTAAAAATAATCTTAATTATGATGTAGGTAAAAATATAAAAACAACAATAATAACAACTGATTTTCATGCTATGAGAAGTAATATGTTAGCTAAAAGGAATGGATATGAAAATGTTGAATTATATACAACTAGTACTGAGTGGTATTTAATTCCTAATATGTATTTTAGGGAGTTTTTTGCTTTTATAAAATCATTAATTTTAGATAGGTAATGCCAATGAAGAGAGGATATTTTTATGAATAGAAACATTGAAGATTTAAAAGGAAAAGTAGTAAAACATTTTAAAGGAAAATTATATCTTGTAATAGATATAGTTAAACATAGTGAAACAATGCAAGAATTAGTTTTATATAAAGCTCTATATGGAGAGTTTGGATTATTTGTAAGACCTAAAGAAATGTTTTTAAGTGAGGTAGATAAGATTAAATATCCAAACTGTAATCAAAAATACAGATTTCAATTAATAAGTGAAATAGATATAGATAATATAAAAAATTCTATAATTGAGTAATTTAAAATTTATAACATAAAATAAGCTGTCTTTAATTTTTAGACGGCTTATTTTTTATGTTAAAAATAAAATGATCAATATTTAACATAATATATATTCATACAATTAAAATAATAAATTAGAAATAGATATAATATACATTTGTATAGATATAATATGTATTTATATTTAGCTAAAAAGAAGAAGAGTTAAATTGTCAACTTTTTATATAATTATAGTTGACAATTCAAAAAAAACAATATAACATTTTAATATAGTTTGATTATCAAAATATTATAATTATTTTTTATATAAAAGTTATTAGATGTTAATAGTGTTATTAGATGTTAATAGTATAGAAAACTTTATAATTTTTATTATGAATATATTTTTTTGTTAAATTAAGTAATAAAAATCCATTTAAATAAGATATAAAAAAATAATATTTAATATATGAATTTTATTTTTAAGAAAAATGAGGAGAAAAGTTTATGAGTTTAAAAACTAGAGATTTAGTTTTAATTTCAATTTTTGCGGCTCTTACTGCAATAGGAGCATTTATAAGAATACCATTACCAATGGTACCATTCACTTTGCAATATTTCTTCTGTGCTTTAGGAGCAATATTATTGGGAGCAAAAAAAGGCGCATTGGCTCAAGTACTTTATGTTGGAGTTGGATTAATTGGATTTCCTGTATTTACTCAAGGTGGAGGAATTGGATATGTTGTTCAACCTACTTTTGGATATTTAATAGGATTTATTTTTGGAGCATATGCTATTGGAAGAATAATAGAAAGAATGAAAGAACTTAGTGCTTTAAAAATTTATTTTTCTGGATTCATAGGACTTATGATTATTTATTTTTTTGGAGTTATATATATGTATTTCATTTATAATGGATATCTTGGGCAAGCTATGAGTCCTTGGAAGGCTGTTATAGTCGGAATGATAGATTTTCTTCCTAGTGATTTATTATTAACTTTGATAATATCATTAGTTGGAATCAGAGTAGTACCAAGAATTAAAAAATTAGGATATGTCTAAATAGACTAGGAATAATAATGAAAAAGTTGATAAAAAATAAAGACCTAATTGGAAAAGAAATAAATAAGAAGATTTAAATTTATATAATTCAGGTTTGGTGAAATGTTTTTAGTAGCAAATGATATAAGAGAAAAATTTTGTGATAATAATATTAATTTATGTTTGATTAGTAATTGGAAGATGAGATAGTTCTCTGAAAATTGAGTTTATTGTTTTTAATTGAAATATTTTGAATTAATAGAATTGTATATAAAAGCAGTTCTAATTAATTTGTTTACAGTAATAACAGATGAGAAATGGGGCATTAAAATAAGAAGTTCTTAGTATAATAGAAAGTTTTATATTTATAAATTTAAAAGTAAATGCAAGACTTTTAAGATGAAGTAATATTGGAAGTAATTAAGGAATAGAGAAAAAGTTTATAATTTAATTTTTGCAACTAATGAGAATATAATGATAAGTTTATTAATTACCTTTGGAAATAATATAAAAAAGATAAAAACAAAAAAAGTAGTTTATTTAAATAATATAATTAATTAAAAAGGCTGTAGAAATACTTGTTTTATTACAAATATTTTTACAGCCCTTTTAAATTATAATTTAAAAATATTAAAGTAACTAATATTAAATTATATCAGCTAAAGTATATTTAGAGAATTCATCAAAAAAGCGAGATAATGAAGTATTTATTATTCCTTTCAATTTACAGTTTTCTGAAAAATAAGGACAACAATCATTATTTTTAAAACATTGAACTATATTTAAATTTTCTTCTGTTATTTTTAAAATATCTCCTAAGTTTATTTCAGATGGGGATTTACCAAGTTTTACTCCACCATTTCGACCTTTTATAGAAATTATATAATCTGTCTTAGCTAATTTATTAATAATTTTTTTTAGGTGATGTTCAGATATTTCAAGGTTAGTTGCCATTTCTTCTATATTACAAAGTTTTTCACTATTTAAAGCAAGAAACATTAATGATCTAAGAGCATAGTCGCTAAATTTAGATAGTTGCATATTATTTGCCTCCTTAAATTAATATAAAGTTATATAACTATTATAAGAGTTTTTGTGGAAAAAGAAATAGAATTGATATGGTAAAATTTAAAAGAGTATTTTATTTGCACATTTTAAAGAAATATGATAATATTATTTTAGAAAATAATTATTAATTAATATGATTTATTAAAAACTTAGAATAAATAGAAATATAGGAGATAGAATTATGTTAGATCAAAAAACAAAAGATATAGTAAAAAGTACAGTTCCAGTTTTAAAGGAACATGGAGTTGAAATAACAACTGAATTTTATAAGGATATGTTCAAACGTTATCCTGAAGTAAAAAATATGTTTGATATGAGCAAACAAAAATCAGGAGAGCAACCAAAAGCTTTAGCTATGACTGTTCTTGCAGCAGCTCAAAACATAGATAATTTAGAAGTTTTAGCTCCAGCTGTTGAGAGAATAGGAAAAATACATGTTGATGCTAAAGTTAAAGCTGAGCATTATCCAATAGTAGGAGAATGTTTATTAAGAGCAATAAAAACTGTATTAGGAGATTCAGCTACAGATGAAATAATAGAAGCTTGGGGACAAGCTTATGAAGAAATTGCTAAAATTTTTATAAATGTAGAAAATAAAATGTATGAAGCAAAATAATTTTTAAATAATTACCACATAATAAAATAAAATTTTTCTCAATAAATAATAAAAAATAAGTACATAATAAATGTATAAAATAGGTGTATAAAATAAGTGCATAAAAAAGTCTAGATAATTAATATTCTAGACTTTTTATTTTTATTAGAATTATTGTATATAAAAAGTGTCACAAAATTATTGAGGAATTTTGTGACACTTTTCATTAATTGATAATTTTATTTTTTTCTGCTGTAAAATCTTTAAAATTATCAGTAAAGAAGCTATGATTACTAGTTAAGATATAATATAAATATTTTGTGCTATTAGGCTTTAATGCAGCTTCTATTGCTTGTTTTCCAGGGTTACAAATTGGTCCAATTGGTAATCCTTTATTTAAATAAGTATTATATGGTGATTGTGTTTTTAAATCTTTATTATAAACTTTAGTTACATTTTCACCAAGTTTATCCATTGAATATAAAACTGTATCATCCATTTGTAATGGCATATTAGCTTTTAATCTATTATCTATAACTGAAGAAACATTTTTCATTTGTTCAGGAGTTTTAGCTTCTTTTTCTATTATAGATGCTTTAGTAACAGTTTCATTAATTTGAGCTGGAGTAATTTTAACACCTGTTTCTTTTATAGATGCATCTAATTCAGTAACAAAAGTATTAATCATAGTTTCTATAACTGTATTAACTGATTCACCTTTTTTGAAAGCATAAGTAGTTGGGAATAAATATCCTTCAAGTTGATATTTTCTTCCTTGAACTGGTTTTATAAACTCTGGTAATTTATAATTATTTACTGCATTTATAAAATCTTGTTTGCTGAACATACCAATTTTATCAAATATTCCTGCTATTTGATTTACAGTATATCCTTCAGGAATTACAACAGTTATAGTTTTTTGATTCTTTAATATATTTAAAAATTGTTTTACAGTTACTTTTGAATTAATAGTATATTGCCCTGGCATTACATTAGGTTTACCAGTAACATTAGTATACATTTCAATAAGACTTTTATCTTTTATAATATTTTTTTCTGATAAGTCATTTAAAACATCATTAAAGTTTTCTTTTGTGTTTATTACAAAACTAACATTAGGTTTGTTTGTATTAAATGGTTTAACAGAAGGTATTATAAAGAAGAAAGCAGAAACAGTTATAATAATGATTACTACAATAGCTATAATTATTCCGATAATTAATTTTTTCTTTTTCAAAATAACAACCTCCAATTTAGATTTTAACTTAATTATACATTAATTTTAACAATGTTAATCTTAATAGAGTTATAATTAACAATAATTACATATTTTAAAAAAAATTGATTCTTATATATACTAGACATATATAGTGGAAAAATTTTTTAAGCAAATTTTATATAATTTTATAAAATTTTTATAATTATATTATTTGATTTTTATAAGGAGAGAATATAATTACATCATAAACAAAAGCGAAAGCTTAGGAGGTAGTGGAATGAATAAATTAGAAGTATTATATAAAATGTCAAAGGCTATGAAAGAAAAAGAAAAAATTTCAGGAACAGTAAATTTAGTAGGAGTTTCAGAAAAAGGTGAATTTGCTAATATAACAAATAATTTTGAGAAAGATATAAAAAATAAAAAAATGAAGGTAGATGCTAAATTAAATGTAAATACAGATGAACTTAAAGCAGAAAAGAATGTTGTAAAAGAATTTGATTTTGGAAAATTACATGAAGCACATCATGGAAAAAGTGAACATCATTGTGCAAAAGGTCATATGCATGGACACAAAGGATTTGGAAATAAATTTGAGAAATTAGAATTTTTATTTAAAACTTTAAATGATATGGAACTTTCAGAAGAAGGAGATTTAAAAGTTATAACTTTAGATATAAAAGATATTCTTAAAAAGAAAAAAGAAAAAATGAAAGAGTTCCACAGAAATCATGAACATCATGGACATCACCATCATATGGAAGATGGCAAATGCGAAGATTTAAAAGAAGTATTTAAAATCAAACATGCAATCTTCAAAGAGATTTTAAGTTGCGAAGCTGATAAAGCGGTATTAAGATTAATTATAGATAAAGATTTTACAATAAAGAGTGTTGAAGTAAAATCTGAAGGGGATAAAAAAGTAGAATTTAAAGCAGATTTAAATTACTAATATGATTTTTAGGCTATATCTTTTGGTATAGCCTAATTTTATATTTTGAAAGGAGATTATTTTGAAAGATAATTTTACGAAAAAAGATTTAATTATAGAAATGGAAAAAAGGCATAGAGAACATCGCATGCATCATCAAAAAAATTATGGACATCATAGAAAACATAATATGCATCATAGAGAATTTCATAAAGAAATGGTTGATAGGAAATTGAATGAGTTATTCTTTTTGCATAAATATATGAAAATATTTAGGAAGATAACTCTTATAGTAAGTATAGTTATTATATTATTTTTATTAAAAGTAATTGGATTTAAAATGGCTACATGGATTATAATATTAGTTCTAATAATAAATGAAGGAACAATAGTTTATATGATATCCAGAATGGAAAAAAGATTTGTAAAGCCAATGGAAAAGCTTCAATCAGGAGTAAGAAAAATTGCAGATGGAGATTATACTGTTAGATTAGAAGCAGATACGAAAAATGAAATTGGAATTTTAACTAGAGAATTTAATAAAATGGCTTCGAAGTTAGAAGAAGGAGAGAAGATAAAAATGGAATATGAAGAGAATAGAAAAGCTCTTTTAGCAAATGTGTCTCATGATTTAAAGACTCCTATAACTTGTATAAATGGATATGTAGAAGGACTTTTAGAAAATGTTGTTTCAAAAGATAATGTAGACAATTATTTAAAGGTAATAAAAAGTAATGCAGAGTATATGAACAGATTAATTGACGATTTATTCTTATTTTCTAAGTTAGATATGCAAAAGCTAGATTTTAAATTTGAAAAAACAAATATAAAATTATATTTAAATGATATAGTTGAAGAATTTAGTTTTATATTAGATGAGAAAGAAATTAAATTTAGTTATGAGGAAAGTATAGATACTGAAACTTTTGTTAATATAGATGGTAAAAGATTATATAGATCAATACGAAATATTTTAGATAATGCAATTAAATATGGATTAGGCAAAGAAAATTTAAAAATTGAAATGATGCTTTATAAAGATAAAGATAGTATATTTATAGGTATAGAAGATAATGGATTTGGTATAGAAAAAGATAAGGTTGATAAAATATTCCAAAGATTTTATAGAGTAGATAAAGAAAGAACAAAAGATCTAAATAGTACAGGGCTTGGACTTGCAATAACTAAAGAAATAGTAGATGCACATAAAGGAGAGATATATGTAAGTAGTGAGGTTAATATAGGAACAAACTTTACTATAAGATTACCTATATTTAAGGAGGACAAAAATAATGGGGAGTAAAATATTAATAATAGAAGATGATTTAAATATAGCAGAGCTAGAAAAAGATTATTTAGAGGTAAATGGATACTCAACTGAAGTAGTAACTGATGGCGCAGTTGGACTTAAAAAAGCTATGTTAGGAGTTTATGATTTAATAGTTATAGATTTAATGCTTCCTAATAAAAGTGGATTTGAGATAGTTAAGGAAGTTAGAAAACAGTTTGAAATTCCAATAATAATAGTTTCGGCTAAAGTAGAGGATATTGATAAAATAAAAGGTCTTGGATATGGAGCAGATGATTATTTAACTAAACCTTTTAGTCCAAATGAATTAGTTGCAAGAGTTAAATCACATATATTTAGATATGAAAGACTTATGGGAAAGAGAGTAAATCATGAAATTATAAGTATAAAAGCTCTTGAAATCCATAGAGATTCTCATAAAGTTTATCTTGGAGGAAAAGAAATAGTTTTAACAACAAAAGAATATGAACTTTTAGTATTTTTAGCTTCAAATCCAAATATAGTTTTTACGAAAGAACAGCTTTTAGAAAATATTTGGGATGAGAATTATTATGGTGATACAGCAACTATTGCAGTTCATATTCAAAAGCTTAGAAAGAAAATAGAAAAAGATTCATCTGATCCAGAATATATAGAAACTATATGGGGAACTGGGTATAGATTTAATAGTATATAAAATGAATATTTAATTTTAAAAAAGATATCACTAAAAATTATTATAGAGTGATATCTCTTTTTATTTATTTAAAAACATAAAAAAGTTATAGTTAATAAAATTTTAATAATAAAAATAATATAAATATCATAAATGTAACTTATGTTACAGAAGAGAAGCTTAATAGGGGGTATACTAAGAGCATAAGTTAAATAAAAAAACACGAAAGTTTTACATACATAGGAGGAATTTTAAGATGGGAATGTTTTGTTTTCAATGTCAAGAAACAGCAGGATGTAAAGGTTGTACAGTAAGAGGAGTTTGTGGAAAAACTGAAGATGTAGCTAAAATACAAGATTTATTAGTTTATGTTACAAAAGGACTTGCAACTGTAGCTGTAGAAGGAAGAAAAGTAGGAGTAGTTAGTAAAGTAGTAGATAAATACATAGTAGAAAACTTATTTATAACAATAACAAATGCTAACTTTGATTTTAAAGCTATTGAAGCTAGAGTTAAAGAAACTTTATCTTTAAGAGAAGAATTAAAAGAAGAAGTTTCAGCTAAAGGTGGAAATCCAGTAGGAGCAGACTTAAAAGGATGTGCAACTTGGATTGGATCTACTTCAGAAGAATTCTTAAATAAAGCAAATGAAGTTGGTGTTTTATCAACAGAAAATGAAGATATAAGAAGTTTAAGAGAACTTATAGTTTACGGATTAAAAGGTATGTCAGCATACATGAAACATGCTATGAACTTAGGTTTTGATGATGATAATATTCACGCATTTATGGCAGAAGCTTTAGTTAAAACTTTAGATGATGCTTTAACTGCAGATGAATTAACAGCATTAGCTTTAGAAACTGGTAAATATGGTGTAGATGGAATGGCTTTATTAGACAAAGCTAATACAGAAAGCTATGGACACCCTGAAATAACTAAAGTTGATATCGGAGTTAGAAAAAATCCAGGAATATTAATTTCAGGACATGACTTAAGAGACTTAGAAATGTTACTTGAACAAACTAAAGGAACTGGAGTAGATGTTTATACTCACGGTGAAATGTTAGCAGGTCAATATTACCCAGCATTCAAAAAATATGATCACTTTGCAGGTAACTATGGAAATGCTTGGTGGTTACAAGATAAAGAATTTGCTACATTCAATGGTCCAATATTAATGACTACAAACTGTATTACACCAGTTAAAGATTCATATAGAGGAAGAATATTCACAACTGGAGCAGTTGGATATGAAGGATGTACTCATATAGAAGCTAAAGAAGATGGAACTAAAGATTTCTCAGAAATAATAGAATTAGCTAAAAAATGTGAAGCACCAACAGAAATCGAAAAAGGTGAAATTATTGGTGGATTTGCTCACAATCAAGTTATTGCTTTAGCTGACAAAGTTGTAGAAGCAGTTAAATCTGGAGCAATAAGAAGATTCTTCGTTATGGCAGGATGTGACGGAAGAGCTAAATCAAGAGATTACTATAGAGAATTTGCTGAAAAATTACCACAAGATACAGTTATATTAACAGCAGGATGTGCAAAATACAAATATAACAAATTAAATCTTGGAGATATTGGTGGAATTCCAAGAGTTTTAGATGCAGGACAATGTAATGACTCATATTCATTAGTTGTAATAGCATTAAAATTACAAGAAGTATTTGGATTAAATAGTGTAAATGAACTTCCAATTTCATATAACATAGCTTGGTATGAACAAAAAGCTGTAATAGTATTATTATCATTATTACACTTAGGAGTTAAAAACATCCACTTAGGACCAACACTTCCAGCATTCCTTTCACCAAATGTAGCTAAAGTTTTAGTTGATAATTTCGGAATTGCAGGAATCGGAACTGTTGAAGATGATATGAAACTTTTCTTATCATAATATAAATTTTAAACCTTACTAGCTTAGCTAGTAAGGTTTTTTATTTATATTGATTTAAATAAATTTAATAAATAGATTAGTTAATATAATAGTGAACATTTATAGAAAATATTGTATAATATACAAAAATATTAATTTAAAATTAAAGGAGTTTTATATATGAATTTTTTTGATAAAATGAAGGATTTAGCTGAAGATGCTAGTAAAACTGTATCTACAACTTCTAAAACATTAACAGCTAAAGCAGATTCTAAGCTAAAAATAAGTTCATTAAATAAAGAAATAGAGGAAGCGAGAGTTAGCATAAGAAAAGTACATGAAAAAGTTGGGAAAGCCTTTTTAGATGAATATAGAAATCAAAATAAAATGGAAGATAATTTTATAATTGATTCTATAAATGAAATTAGTGGATATGAAGATAAAATTATTAAAGCAAAACTTAAAATAGAAGAAGAAGAAAATGCATTATATGAAAAACTTCAAGATATTGAAAGAGATAAGTATGATAATTAAAAATTAATAACTATAATTATTAATTAACAATTTATTTATTGAAAAAAATAATATCTATATACTATAATGAGTATAGTAATAAATGAATTTTATAGGTCATGGAGTTGACCTTTAACCGCTTTCAAAGCTGATGACTCCTGTAGAACTTTTATGTATTCTATGGGGGTATTGGCTTTTTTTTATTACATAAAATAATAATGAGGTGAAGACATATGCAAAAATTAACATTCATACTATTGGTTGGATGCGGAGGCTTTATAGGAGCCGCTTTTAGGTACATAATTTCTCTAGGTGCTACAAGAGCATTTGGAGCACATTTCCCATATGGGACATTAATAGCAAACATATTAGGAGCAATAATTATAGGATTTGTTATGAAATTAAGTTTAGACACAAGCTTAGTATCACCAAATACTAAATTATTCTTAACTACAGGAATGATGGGAGGACTTACAACTTTCTCAACATTCTCTTATGAAACAATAGGAATGCTAAATGGAGGAGAAATTGGGCTTGGAGTAGTAAACATAGGATTAAACCTAGGTCTAAGCTTAATAGGTGTTGTAGTTGGTATGGCAATTGCAAGACTTGTAGTATAAAATTCTATAAAGTTTTTAGGAGGGTTTTGTAATGGAAACTGAATATACAGGGAAACTAATTAAAATATTTATTGAAGGTAGCGATAAATATGGGCATGAGCTACTGTATAAATCAATAATAGAAGTCCTTGAAAAGTGTGAAGTTTCAGGTGCAACAGTTATACGTGGAATTGAAGGCTTTGGAGAAGAGAAAAAAATACATGAAGATTTTTTAGAAGTTCTATCAAGAAATTTACCAATAGTAATAGAAGTTGCAGTAAAAAATGAAAAAGTAGATGAGGTTATAGAAAAACTTTCAAAAATGATAACATCAGGTAAAATTGTTATTGTAGACAATGTAAAGATGATATCTTTTGAATAAAATTTAGTAAATTATAAGAAGAGCTTTCATAAGAAACTATTTAGTTTTTTATGAGAGTTCTTTTTTTAAAAAGAAAATAAATGTTAATTTATTGTTAATAAACTGGAAAGCATAATAATTAAATTGAAATTTTAGTATTAAAAGATTTAAAATCAAAATAAAAAATCTTATTTTTATTAAGGGGAGAATATGAAACGAATAGATAAAATTTATAATTATATAAAGCAAAGAAGTAACAAGTACACAAAAGATGACTTAAAAAGCAGAAAAGGAATTGATGCTATTGAGATATCTGAAGCATTAAAAATTTTAAGAAATAATGTAAATAAAGAACTTGAAGAGCTTTTGAGTAAAGGTAAAATAGTACGTTTTAATGGTAATCCTGAAAAATATTTTGATAAGAATAGATTAGAAGAAATGCTAGGTACATCTATAAATGAAATTTCATTAAATTTAGAAGATGTATTTAATATGATGAGTAGTAAAAAAAATAATATAGATAATGACCCTTTTGAATATTTAATAGGTGCTGAAACAACATTAAAGAATCAAATAGAAAAAGCAAAAGAATCAATACTACATTTACCAAAGAGTCTTCATACTTTAATAATTGGAGAAACTGGTGTTGGAAAAACACTATTTGCAAATAAAATGTATGAATATGGTAAGTATAAAGGTAAATTTACAGATGAATCTCCTTTTATAGTTCTTAATTGTGCAGATTATTATAATGATCCTCAATTATTGTTATCTCAGCTGTTTGGGCATATAAAAAGATCTTTTGCAGGAGCAGATAAAGATAGAGTTGGAGCTTTAGAAAAGGCAGATGGAGGAATTTTATTTTTGGATGAAATACATAAATTACCTCCTGAAGGAAAAGAAATGCTATTTTATTTTATGGATAAAGGGAAGTTCAATAGATTTGGAGAAACAGAAGGCGATAGAAATGCTAATGTTTTGATAATTGGATCAACTAATGAATCTAAAGATTCGAATTTAATAAAACCTTTTTTAGAAAGAATTCAATCAAATATTTTTATTCCAAATTTTTCTGATAGAGATATAGATGATAAATTAAAAATAATAAAAGGGCTATTACAAAATGAAACACTTAAAATAAATAAACCTATAAAAATAACAGCAGAAGCTATAAAAGCTCTTATAGGAATAACTAGTTTTGGGAATATAGCACAATTAAAATCAAATATACAAGTATTATGTGCAAAAGGGTTTTTAAATAGCATTAATGAAGATGGAGTAATAAGTATAAATCTTAGCATGATGCCAAGCAATATAAAAGAAGGGCTTATAACTATTAATGCAAGGCAAGAAGAAAATGATAGATTAACAAAATTATTACCAACAGAAGTTTTAGTATATCCAAATAAAAATTATGTTAGTTTAGAGAATGATGAAAAACAATTAAATTTATATAAAATAATTAGTGATGAAGTAATAATTTTAAAAAATGAAGGAATGGACAGTGATGAGATAAAGAAATTTATAACTGCAGATATAAATGTTCACGTTAAATGCCTTTATGATAAATTTAAAAATGACAAGTATTCTAAATATAATTTATATAAGATAGTAGATGCAAAAATTATAAGATTTTCAGAAGAGATAAAAAAATATGCAGAGAAAAAATTAGATAGAGAATATAATGATAGAATTTTATATGCATTAAGCTTACATTTAGCAGTGTTATTTAATAGGATAAATAATATTGATTATGAAGAAACACACGAAAATGTTTTAGATATGACATTAAAAGCACCAAAAGAATATGAAATAGCAAAATATGTTTGTAAAGAAGTAGAAAAAAGATTTGGTGTAAGAATGCCTGAAGAAGAAGTTTTATATATAACATTAATTTTAACCTCAGTTGAAGAAAAAAATAAAAAAGGTAAAATAGGAATACTTGTGATGGCTAATGGAAATAGTACAGCTAGTAGTATGGTAGAAGTAGCTTTAAACTTATTTGATTGCAATAATATAGAAGCTATAGATATACCTTTTGATGTTAAGCCTAGAGAGATAATAAACATTGCAAAAGAAAAAGTAGAAAAAGTAGATAATGGAAGAGGCGTAATACTTTTAGTTGATATGGGTTCATTAGTTAAGTTTGGGAAAATACTTTCAGAAGAAACAGGCGTAAAAATAAAAGCTCTAGGAATGGTTTCAACACCTACTGTTTTAGAAGCAGTTAGACAATCTGAGGCTAATGAAATGAATGTAGATAGGTTATATGATTATTTAAAATCTTTTAAAGGATATTATTCTTATGGTGAGGAAAATAATTAAATTTTGGTTATTATTATTTCTTGATTTTATTGAATTTTTAAAATACAATATAGCTTGGAAATAAAATAAACAGATTGACAGTTCGAAAGCCTCCTGTCGTTAAATAAAACTAAGGCATGTAATTTATAATTTAGATTATTATGCGTAGAGTCCCTCTACCTTTTTATTGATTTTTAGACCACAAAATCAATAGATAATAGTTATATTATCTTTATTTTGGAGGCAGTTAAGAAGTTCAATCTCTTATTAGGGGGAATTTTTTAATGAATAATAAAACTAAAAGAATAGTGTATTCAGCTATGATAGCTGCAATTTATGCTTTAGGGACATTATTATTAGCACCAATTAGTTTTGGGCCTATACAAGCTAGAGTGTCAGAAGTAATGGTGTTATTGGCCTATTTTGATCCATTTTATATTATTGGATTGACTCTTGGATGTTTTATAGCAAATATACTTGGTTCAACATTTGTAGATGCAATTATAGGTTCATTTGCAACTTTAATTAGTGTTATAATGATTTATCAAACTAGTAAGTTAAAAATACAAAGTGAAAAGATAAAATTATTTATTTCATCTTTATGGCCAGTTATTTTTAATGGAGCAATAATAGGGTGGATGCTAATTGAGTTCGGAACAGAAACTAAAACTATTCATGCAATGATCATAGCAGGAATGGAAGTTGCTTGTGGTGAATTTGCAGTAGTATCAATTTTAGGGGTTATCCTAGCATACAAGTTAAAAGATAGAATAAGAAAATTATTATAAAAAAGAGCTGCTTAAAAAAGCAGCTCTTTTTAATTAAGTTCTATATGACAATAACCATTTGGATTTTTCTTAAGATAATGCTGATGATATTCTTCAGCTTTATGATAAGTAATAAGTGGCTTAATTTCAGTAACTATAGGTTTTGTATATATTGCTTGTTCGTTGTCTCTGGTTAAAATTATAGTATCAATATCACTTTCTTTAGTATAATAAATACCAGTACGATACTGTGATCCTATGTCATTTCCTTGTCTGTTTAGAACAGTTGGATTGATAATTCCCCAGAATTCTATTAAAAGTTCTCTTAGAGAAATAATATCTTCATTAAAAGTAACTTTGCATACTTCAGCGTATCCAGTATCTTTTGTACAAATATCCTCATAGGTTGGGTTTTCAGTTCTACCATTTGCATATCCAACCTCTGTAGAAATGACACCGTCAAGTCTAGACATAAATTCTTCTACACCCCAAAAGCATCCGCCAGCTAAAACAATTTCTTTCATAATATAACTCTCCTATACAGATTTATTCGTTAGTATAACCAAATTATAATTTAATATTTATTTAATTATTATAATAATATATATTCATTACATCAATCATAAAAATGTTATAAAATTTTTAAATTTTTCTTTTTTTAGATAAAATATTTACAAAAGATGCAAATATAATAATTACATATCCAATAACAGAATATATATCAGGTATTTCATAAAAAATAAGTAAGCCATAAATGGCAGCGATTATAAGTCCAATATATGAATACATAGATATTTCTGAAGCTGGAGCATTTCTATAAGCTAAAGTTAAAAATATTTGACCTAACATAAAACTAAGTCCAGCAGCAGCCATTACTGAAATATTAAAAAGTGTTAATCCACTTTTGTCAGTAAATAAGGAGGGAAAGCAGGAAATAGTAGCTACTCCACTAAAGGAAAGGATAACTGTAAAGAAATTTTCTTTATCTCCAATAACTCTTATCATGGTATATGCTAGACCAGCTGTAGCAGCTGCAAATATTCCCATTAAAGCAGGAAGTATAGATGAATTAAATTGAGGTCTAACAATAAAAATACAACCTATAAAAGCAACTAATAAACAAATTAATTGTTTTTTAGTTAATTTTTCTTTTAATAATAGGAATGAAAATATGATTGTAAAAAATGGACTTAATTGATTTAACATAGTAGCATCAGATAAAAATAAATATTCAAGAGAAAAATAAAAAGCACAAATAGAAATAGTACCTGCAATTCCCCTAATTAATAAATATTTTCTGTTTTCAGATTTTCCAAAAAATGAAGCATTTTTACGTTTGATTATTATGCATACAATTATAGTTGCAACAAAATTTGTTATAAATGTTTTTTGATAAGGATTCATCCCCTCTGAAAGCTTACCAAACATATTCATAGTAGTGAAGAAAAAAGATGCTAAAATCATGAAGATTATAGCTTTTTTCTTATTGTTAATTTGCATTATTACATTCTCCTAACAGTTTCTTTATCCCAAATAAAAAGTTGTGATGAATTAGTTAAACATCCAAATAAATTCTTTTTAAATCCGGGCATTTGCTTATTTAGATTTTTAATAAGTTCTTTCATATCTTGTCTATTTGTTTTACCATCAGCAGGGCATGGATTAGTTATTACAGGATAATTATATTCACGTACTGCTCGTTTTATCATATATTCTTCTATATAAACCATTGGTCTAATTAAAGAAAGTTCATATTTATCCATATAGCTTTTTGGTGAAAAACAATTTATTCTTCCTTCATAGAACATAGACATAGCTAATGTTTCAATAGCATCATCCTTATGGTGACCTAATGCAACTTTATTACATCCTAATTTTCTTGCATTATCATTTAATGCTCCACGCCTTAAATTTGCACATAGAGAACAAGGATTTTTTTCTTTACGAATGTCAAAAACTATTTCTGATATATTTGTTTGAACTTCTTGAAATTCTACATCAATTTCTTTACAAAGTTTATGAAGAGGAGAATTATCAACATTACCTGGGTTTAGAGTAATAGCAATTAACTCAAACTTTTCAGGAGAAAATTTTTGATAATTTTTCAAAATATGTAACAAAGTAAGACTATCTTTACCACCAGATAAGCCAACAGCTATTTTATCTCCATTTTCAATTAAATTAAAATCATTAATTGCTTGCCTAGTTTTACTTAAAAGTTTTTGCATAGTCATAAAATTAATTTCCTTTCTTAAAAATAGTCGTTTTATATATTTTATAACATATGGTAAAGAAAATGAATTTAAAGATATGTTAATAATTGAATTTAGAAGAGATTTTTATAGTAAAAAGATATATTTTAATACATTAAAAGTACTTAGTATAAGCTAATAAACATTAGAATGACTTAAGAAAATATGTATTTGCAAAAGAAAATAATATAAATAGAAAAAATATATTAGAAATTATACTAAAGGCAAAAAATCTTGATAAATAGAGAGAGAAGTAGTGAAATTCAATAAGAGAGATATAAAATAAAAAAAGTAGAAGGCAATAAAAATCTTCTATTTTTTTATAGAAAATAATATAAAAGATAAATGATTATAAAATGGAGGGAAAGAGTAAATAAAGTTAATAATAATTAAAAATATGGAGGGATTTAGTATTAAAAAAAGAATATAAATAATATTAGGGAAAAATTTAAAAAAATAATAAAAATTTACATATAAATTATATTTATATAGTTTTGAACTGATATAGACTTTCTTTGACTTTTATAAAAATAAATAAAAAAATGAAAAATCCTAAGTAGATAAATACTTAGGATTTTAAATTATTCAAATTTTAAATTTTCTTATCTTTGATTCTCTGGTAAATCAGATACTACTATATCTCTAACAGTATTGTGTAAATCAGCGATTTCTTCTTTTGAAAGAGTTGTAACATCTATTGGCTCATGAAGAGTTACAGCTACATCAGCAGCTTTAATTTTACCTCCATTTGCATCAAGAAGTTTATAGGACCCATCAATAGTAACAGGAATTATTTTAACTTTTGATTTTAAAGCTAATTTAAAGCTACCAGCTTTGAATTCTTTTACTGGGCCACCTTTACTTCTAGTTCCTTCTGGAAATATAACCATAGAATGTCCAGCTTTAAGAATTTGAATTCCTTTAACAATAGCTTCGGCTGATTTTCTTATATTATCTCTATCCATAAAAACACAATGTATTTTTTTCATCCAAAAAGTAAGAATAGGTATATTTCCTAATTCTTTTTTAGCTATGAATCCTTTTGGGCAGCGAATAGCACTAAGTAATAATGGAATATCAAAATTACTTTGATGATTAGAAACAAATAAATAAGTTTCACCTTCTTTTAAGTATTCTTCGCCAGTTACAGTTATTCTTGCGCCACTTAATCTCATCATAAGTCTAGCCCATGCAGAAGAAATCCTATATACGCTTAAATTGAATTTTTTATTACTAGGTTTCGAATCTACAAATCTATATCTGAAAGATGGTATAAAAGAAAGAACCAATGTCATAACAACACAAGGATAAAATATTATGGTTCTAAGCATAAGTTTCCCTCCTAAAATTTAAAAAACATAATTACATCATAATCAAAAGTATATTATAAATTAAGGAAAAATTAAAGAAGGAATCGTTTTATTTTTAGAAAAATAGGGAAAACATAATAAAGAGGTGAGATTATGAAAAAAGGTAAATATTTATTTTTCATTAGTATGGTCTTTATAGCTGTAATAACTATTTTTATAACTAAAAATGTAATTAGTTACTCGAATGAATTAAAAAAAGATTATTATGAAATTGTTGATAACAGAATGGTTAAAATAAAAAATCATGGAGAATTTTTAGAACTAGCTTGTAAGGAAAGACAGGGGTTAACAGGATTAATAGTGTATTTAAGTAAAGAAGATGATTTGGAAAAAAGCTTAGAGTTATTAGGAAAAATAAGTGAAAGAGGTTATAATGTATATATTATAAAAGGAAATATAAAGAATAAATATTCTGTAGGAAAAATAATAGTTAGAGAAGGAAGAGAAAATATAAATTGGATTCTAAATAAAAATTCAAGTAATGTTAATGAGGTAAATGAATTAAAGACATGGATGTTAGAGAATAATTATAAAACAGGTGAAATATCTAATCATATAAATTCGTTTGAAATTAACTTAGATGAAAATAAAAGTTTAAAAGAAATAAACAATGAATTAAACGAAATAAGGAATAAAATTAATAAATAAGAAAATTTTAATATAATAAATATAAAAAATTAAGGATTAGTTAAGATTAAAATTTTAAAATATAATTAAAAAACTAAATATTTATAAGGAGTTTGAGCATGGAATGTAGATCGATAGAAAGTGAAACAAATGATATCTTAGGATTAACGGATAAACAGGTAGAAGATAGGATAAAAAGAGGCGAAATAAATACACTTCAAAAAGCTCCTTCAAAAACATTTGCTCAAATAATAAGATCTAATTTTTTTACAATGTTTAATGTTTTAAACTTAGTTTTAGCTGCAGCTGTAATTTTTGCAGGTTCTCCTAAAAATGCTATATTTGCAGGAGTAATTATAGTAAATAGTTTAATTGGAGTAATTCAGGAGCTTAAAGCTAAGGGAATTATAGAAAAATTATCAGTAATAAGTGAAGCACATTGTAATGTAGTGAGAAATGGAGAAAAGAAAACTATAGGCATTGAAGACATAGTTAAAGATGATATAGTATTTTTAACTACAGGTGATCAAATATTAGCAGATGGAGAGCTTATAGATAGTAATGAAATTGAAGTTGATGAATCTATGTTAACAGGTGAAGCTGATCCTGTTGATAAAAAGATAAATGATAATATGCTATCAGGAAGCTTTGTAGTTGCAGGTGAAGGGTATATGAGAGTTACTAAGGTTGGAGCAAATACATATTCATCTAAACTTGCAGATGAAGCTAGAAAATTTAAAATAACAAACTCTGAACTTCAAAATGCAACAAATAAAATTTTAAAAGTACTTTTATTTATGATAGTTCCAATAGGAATATTATTGGCAGTAAGTCAATTAGTATTTATAAAAACAAGTTTAGATAATGCAATATTAGGAACAGTTTCAGGAATAATAGGAATGGTTCCAGAAGGATTGGTTCTTTTAACAAGTGCTACATTTATTGTTGCTATAATAAAATTATCCAAATATGATACATTAGTTCAAGAACTTTCAGCAACAGAAGTTCTTGCGCGAGTAGATGTCTTATGTGTTGATAAAACAGGAACAATAACTGAAGGAAAATTAAAATTAGTTGGAGTTGAAAAACTTGCAAATGATTATGAAGAAAGTGAAATAGATACTATACTAGCAACTATTTCACATGAATTGCCAAGTAAGAATCCAACTCAACAAGCTATTTTGGATAGATATAAAGATAATCCTAATTTAAATATAATAGAGAAAATGCCATTTTCATCAAAAAGAAAATGGGGTGGTCTTATAATAGATAATAAGGGCACATTTATATTAGGAGCACCTGAGATTGTTATGGGTGAAAGATATTCAGAAATAGAAGAATTGGTTAATGAAGAAGCTATTAAAGGTAGAAGAGTATTAATTTTAGGTAAATCAGAACTAAAAACTGTTAAAGTAGAAAAATTATCTAAAGTTGAACCATTAGCTTTAATATTAATAGAGGACATAATAAGAGAAGAAGCCCCTGAAACATTAAAATACTTTAATGAAGAAGGTGTTGATGTAAAAGTAATTTCAGGAGATAATCCAGTAACTGTATCAGCAGTTGCAAAGAGAGCTGGAGTTTTTGGAGCAGAAAATTATATTGATGCAAGAGAACTTCCAGTAGATGAAGAAGGATTAAAAGAAGCTATGAAAAAATATACTGTTTTTGGTAGAGTAACACCTCATCAAAAGAAGGCTTTTGTCAAAGCTCTTCAAGCAGATGGGCATACAGTTGCAATGACAGGAGATGGAGTAAACGATGTACTAGCACTTAAAGAAGCAGATTGTGGAATAGCTATGGCAAATGGTTCAGATGCTACAAAGGCAGTTGCTCAATTAGTATTAATGAAATCAAATTTTAGTGCATTACCAAAAGTAGTAGCAGAAGGAAGACAACAAATAAATAACTTAGAAAGAGTAGCTCAGTTATTCTTATCAAAAACAACATATTCAATAATATTAGCAGTTGTATTTTCAATTTTAATGATGCCATTCCCAATAGATCCAATACAATTATCTTTAATAGGTAGTTGTGCTATAGGAATACCAGCATTATTCTTAGCTGTATTACCAAATACAAATAGAGTAAAAAAAGGTTTCTTAGGAAGAATATTAACAGCTAGTATACCAAATGGTATATTAATATCTATATTTGTTACAGCCACTTTCCTAATATCCTATAATCATGGAGTTGGAATTCAAAAAGCACAAACTTTAGCTGTATTAATGTTAGCTGGTGTTAGTATAGTAATATTATTTAAGGTTTCATTACCATTAACATCATTTAAAGTATTTTTAGGGCTTTTTATGAGTGCAATAATAGTATTAGCTTTCATAACACCTATAGGAAGAGAAGTATTTTCATTATCTCCTATAACAAAAAATGAGTGGTTATTGTCTGGGGCAACAGTACTTGCTTCAATACCAGTTTTAGCAGCTGTAGTAAGCCTTATAAGAACTAAGAGACATATAGAAAAATAATATATAAATAATAATGAAATAATTGACATGAGAGGCATTATATAATACTATTTAAAGTATAGATTATGCCCTCATAGTTTAATGGATAGAATAGTCCCCTCCTAAGGGATAGATACAAGTTCGATTCTTGTTGGGGGTGCCATAATTTTATAAGAAAAGCTTAACCTTTTGGTTAGGCTTTTTTTATTTGCAATAAAAATATTTATAAGATTAAATGAACTAATATAAAAAATATTTTCTAAAATATAGTTAATTTTGTATAAAAAGTATAATTAACATAATATTCCTAAAATGTACATATATTAAGGAAATGTTTGTTATATAATTACAATAATTTATACAATGGAGATGATTCATATGAAATATCTAGGGATTATATTAAATTTACCTATGTTTTTTTTATTCGTAATGCTTGGGATTGCTATGAGAAAAGGAGATTTTGATGAAAATTCAGCATTTGGATATAGAAGTAAAGATGCTAGAGTTTCAAAAGAAGCAGCTCAATATGCAAATAAGAAGTTTGGGTTATATTTAATTATAATATCAATAATTTCTTTGGTTATATCTATATTGGGATCATTTTTTTATAATTCTTCTTATAGTTCATTAGTAAATTTATTGACCACTTTTATTCCGGTAATTCTTTTGATTGTGGGTATTATAAATATGGAATATTCATTAAATTCTAAGTTTGGATTAGGGGAAAATAAGAGTAAATTATCAAGAAAATTTAGTTTAAAAGTGATAATAGCAATAGTAATAGTGATAATAGCAGTAGTAGTTGTAATAATGTCTATGAAAAATACTAATAAGTCATTTAAAGTAGAAGTTAATAATACAAATATAATAATAGATGGATGGGGCTCAGCAAAAATAAATTTAAGTGATATTAAAGAAGTTAAGTTATTGGAAAAGGCGCCAGAAGTAGAATGGAATGATGGTGGAGGGAATATTGGAAATAAAATATTTGGAGATGAACATTTGAATGAGTTAGGAAGCACAAACTGTTTTGTTGAAAATGATAATGAAGATGTGATTTATATAAAGACTGGTAATGAAAAATATTTAATAGGATTTAATAATGATAATAAAACAATTTCTTTATTTAATAAAATTAAAAAAGGAAATGATTAAGATATAAATAAAATTTTATAAAATTAAGAAAAACACCTTAAAGTAGGTGTTTTTTTATTGAAATATAATTAACATTAAAAATTATTTGTTTTGAAATTTTGAATGGAAAAAATGAATTTTTATAGTTACTAAAAAGTGCGTACTTGTTAAAAAAGGCAAATAGTTTTATAGTTGAATTAAATAATAATTATAATTAGTTAATACTATATAAAAATTAATATATAAGTTCAAAAATGAGAATTATAAATTTGTATAGAAAACACTAATTATCAAGAGGAGTTGTTAAAATGAGAAGAGAAGACATTAGAGATGCATTAAACTTCAGATATGCATGTAAAATTTTTGATGAAAGTAAAAAAATTAATGAAGCAGATTTTGATTTAATATTAGAAGCAGGAAGACTTGCTCCAAGTTCAATGGGAATAGAACCTTGGAAGTTTGTAGTTCTTCAAAATGAAAAATTAAGAGAAGAAATAGCAAATGTATCTTGGGGTGGAAAAAAACAAATACCATCAGCAAGCCATGTAGTACTTATTTTAAGCAGAAAAGCTGATGATTTAAAATATGATTCAGAATACATAAATGAACTATTAGTAAATACTAAAAAATTACCTGATGATGTTGTAGAAATTATGAAAAAGATAATGAAAGACATTGAAGATAGTAGATTTCAAAATAAAGATGATTTAATAGAACATTATTCAAAAGAGCAAGCTCATATAGCTATGGCTGATATGATGCAAACAGCAGCATTAATGAGAATTGATTCATGCCCAATTGGAGGATTTGATAAAGAATCAGTTGAAAAAATACTAATTGAAAACAATATTTTAGATCCAAAACATTTTGAATTAGCACTTATAACTGCATTTGGATATAGAGCAGAAGAACCTGCTCCAAAAACAAGAAGAGCTAAAGAACAAGTAATTGAATGGGTAAAATAATATAAGAAAAACCAGTCTAATTAAAATTAGACTGGTTTTTTATATTAATTGATCTAAATATCTTTTTAAAGAAGATATTGAAGGAACTGTTATAGTTCCACCAGAACAGTTTATTAAATTTAGAGATGATAATTCTTTAATTACTCTATTTATACTTCTTATATTAGATCCTACTCCTTCTACTATAAGTTTTTTTGTAATTTGAATACTTAAATTTTTATTTTCTATTTTTAATATAAAGTAAACTACTTTGTATTTTAGTGGAAGAGTAACGTTTTTCATTTCTCTTGACCAACTTTCATACATTCTATTTGCAAATAATTTATTTATTGAAAGGGACATATTAGGATATTTTTTTATTATTTTTAAGAAAATTGATTTAGGTATTTCTAATGTTGTACATTTAGTTAAGGGAAGAACAGTAGTAAGAGTATGATTGCCACTTAAAGCTTCAATTTCACCAAATATAGATATAGCTGCCTCTATATCTATTAAGTAGTTAATATTATATATGTCTGAATGGCAAAGCTTAACTATACCATCTAATAATATATAAACATTATCAAGTCTATTACCCTGTGTTAAAATAGGATTATCTATATTAAAATCTCTATAATTAAAATGAGATTTTAATTCTTTTGGTAAAGAATTTATAATATTTAATATGTCTATATTTTCCATGGAATTACCTTCTTTTCTTTATAATACATACAAATTATCAAATAATGGTTTTATATGTCAATCTTTTTCAGAAATATTGAAATTTAAAATATTATTAAAAAAAATTAGGACAAATGTCCTTGAAAACAATTTCCTTAAAAAAGATAATCAGATTATAAGGGAAATTACTAAAAATTATATGATGCTTTAATAATGGGGAATTTTAAATATGATTAATTAACAAAAGTAAAAATTTGAAAGAGGTGTAATTTTATGATGAGTCAGGTGGAAACCAAAAAAGGCTTCTGGGGTTCATTAAGTAATTTTCAAAAAGGATTTTTTATAATATTTATACTAGCAAGTATATTTTCGTTTATTAGTCCAGTATTATTAGGTTCTAAAATGAGTGATTTATTTACTCCGCTTGCAATAATAGGATTGATATGCTCTGTAACAGGAGTTTTAACTTCAATATATCAAGCTAGAGGAGAAATTATAGTTTATTTATTTTTAATAATAAATACATTAACTTATGCTTGGGTTTCATATAAAGGAGCTTTATATGGACAAGTAATCCAAAATATAATTTTATTATTACCAATTCAAATAGCTGGGCTTATTTCTTGGAAGAAAAGTATGAATAAGTCTACAGATAATAAGATTGAAATTAAAAAATTTAATTTTATACAGTGGGTAATAACTATAATATCACTGTTAATTTTTTGGTTTATATACTATGAGTTCTTAAGTCATTTGCCACAAATTTTACATGCTATATTTGGAGGAAAAATGATTGCGCCAGATCCAAGTCCAAAATTAGATTCATTAACTACAGTATTAACAGTAATGGCAATGTTCTTAACATCAAGAAGATTTATAGAGCAATGGTGGTTCTGGATATTCTGTAATATAGGTGCGGTATTATTTATAGAAGGATTATTTAAAACAAAAGTGTTTACAGGATCTGTTTTAGTTAGTGATTTATCAGGAGCTTTAAACTGGATTCAATATGGAGTAGGAGCTATATATGGATTCTACTTATGGAAGAAGATGTACAATGAAAGAAAAAGAACACATTCTATTTAACAGTGTAAAATCATATTAAAATAGATATGTTCTATAAAATAAAAACTCTACAATAGGTTTCTGTTGTAGAGTTTTTTATTTTAAATTGAATAATATAGCCAATAAAAGGAGAAAATTATGAAAAAGGAGGATAATGAAATGAGAAAAATTAAAAATAAATTGGCTATATTAATTTTGAGTAGTTTTATTATTATTTTAGTTGGATGCTCAAATGAATCAAATAAAAATATACAAAGTACTTCAAATGAATCAAATCTGATAGGAGCTGAACAAGCAAAGGAAATAATGGCTGATAAAGTTCCAAATGGAAAGCTTGTTGAATTTGGATATAACAATAAAGGTAGCTTAAAAATATTTGAAGGAAAGATAATTAAAAATGGTAAAGAATATGATATAAATGTAGACTCTAAAACTGGTGAAATAATAAATTATGATGAAGAGAGAATAGATAAAACAGAAGCTATATATAATGGAAATATAATAACTGAGGATGTAGCAAAAAATATTATACTAAAAAGAGCAGGAAAAGGGGCTCTAGAGAGCTTTAAGTATGATGGATATGATAGTATACCAATATATGAAGGTAAGGTTGTAAGCGATAATAAAGAAACAGAAATAATGTTAGATGCAAGAGATGGTAAGATAATAGGAATTGAAATTGGAAATATACATAAATAATTTCAAAAGGAAAAATAGAAAATTTTTAAAATTAAACCTTAAAGAGTTTTATTAGAATTAAAATTCTTTAAGGTTTTCTTTTTATAGAAGTTCTATAAAGAAAACTAAAAGATTAGAATATATAAAACATTTTAATTAGATGAAGGGGCGAGTAATATGTTTAAGAAATTTATAATATCACAATTATCTAAAATAAAAGTAGCTAGTAAAGAGAAAGAAAAAATAATTTTTAAAGTTAGTTCATTAAAATTAATTCCAGCCGAATATAAAGAATATGAGAGATTTTTATTCCAAGCATTAGAAAAATTAAAGGGGATAAAAGATGTAAAAGTAGATATGGAGAATGGAAAAATAGTTGTTATTTATGATTCTGCGATTGTTAAAGAGGAAAAAGTATTGAAATGGGCAGAAATAGTGAAAAAAGTTGGAATAAATAATTATGATTTAATTGAGAAATATGGAGAGAAAAATTTAGATTTTGTAGTTAAAACTATAGAAAAGCAATTAGATGATGAATTGAAGAATATATAAAGCATAGCCAATTTTAGAAAAAATAAAATTTCAAAATAGAGTGAGAGCGATAATTCATAATATGACAAAAATAATAAAAAAATATAGTTGAATTTTAAAAGTTAAAAAAATAACAATAAAAAATCGACATGCTATAAAGTAAGTTATATCAAGGGGTTAAGTGAAATTTTAATAAGAGGAAATTAACGATATTGTTAAATAAATAACAATAGTGAAAAAATAGGTTAAAATTTTAACAAAGATAACTTTAAAACTAAAGTCATCTTTGTATAAAAAATTCATAGTATATGATATAATGGAAAAAATATATAATTGAGAAAATTTAGGAGAGTGATTATTTTTGGACTCTAGTTATACGGGGCAGATTGTTTTATTAATTGTACTTTTAATATTATCAGGATTTTTTTCAATGTCAGAAACAGCTCTTATGGCCTTAAGCAAAATAAGAATAAGGCATTTAGTTGAAGAAGGCGTTAAAGGAGCTAAATTAGTTGAAAAGCTTACTGAAAATCCTAATAAATTATTAGGTGGAATACTTATAGGAAATAATATTGTAAATATAGGAGCTTCTTCTATTGCAACTTCATTGGCAGTTAGAATATTTGGAGCAGATAGTGATATGGCTATTGCAATTTCTACTGGGGTTATGACAGTTTTGGTACTTATATTTGGGGAAATAACTCCTAAATCAATAGCAAAACAAAAGTCAGAGCAAGTTGCACTTAAGGTTTCTAAACCAATACAATTTTGCGTAGGAGTATTTAAGCCATTTGTAATAATATTTACTACAATATCATCTATATTTATAAAAATATTAGGTGCAGATCCTAAAGCAACAGAGCCTTTTATTACAGAAGAAGAGTTAAAAACTATGGTTGGTGTTAGTGAAGAAGAAGGAGTATTAGAAGATGTTGAAAAAGAAATGATTTTTAATGTCTTTGATTTTGCTGATTCACAAGTTAAAGATGTAATGATACAAAGAGTTGATGTTACAGCTATAGATATAAATGATGATTATAAAGAAATTTTAAGAGTCATAAAGGAAGAGCAATTTTCAAGAATTCCAGTTTATGATGATAGTATAGATAACATAATAGGTGTTTTAAATGTAAAAGACCTTATAATAGCTGGTGAAAGAAAAGGTGAGTTTAAAGTTAAAGATTATATGAGAGAAGCCTTTTTTACTTTTGAATTTAAGAAAATTACCGAATTATTTAATGAAATGAAAAAGACTAGAAATCATTTAGCCATAGTTTTAGATGAATATGGTGGAACAGTTGGAATAGTAACTATTGAAGATTTAATAGAAGAAATAGTTGGAGATATAGAAGATGAGTATGATCAAGAACGAGATATGATAGAAGTCATTAAAGAAGATGAATATATTGTAGATGGAAGTTCTAGATTAGATGATGTAAGTGAACTTATTGGAGTTAATATGGAATCAGAAGAGTTCGATTCTGTAGGTGGACTTATAATAGGAGCTCTTGGTAGGATTCCAGAAGATAAAGAAGAAGTAATAATAGATAGAATAAAGTTTATAGTAGAAGAAGTAGATAAAAATAGGATTAAAAAAGTTAGAATATATACTTAGGATTGGGGATAGCAATTTTTGCTGTCCCAATTTTTTTGAGAGGATGATGTTAATGAAGTTTTTAGATTTAGCTATATTAGAAGCAAAAAAAGCTTTAGAAGAAGGAGAAGTTCCAGTTGGAGCTGTAATTGTAAAAGATGGAGAAGTTATTTCAAAAGCACATAATATGAAAGAAACTTTAAAAAATCCTCTTGCTCATAGTGAAATCATTGCAATAAATGAGGCTTGCAAAAAGAATGGAGATTGGAGATTAAATGGATATGAAATGTATGTTACTTTAGAGCCTTGTTCAATGTGTGCTAGTGCAATAATTCAAAGTAGGATTTCAAAATTATATATAGGTACTTTTAATATAGATATGGGGGCTTGTGGAACTGTTATAGATATAACTAATAATAAATATTTAAATTCAAATTTAGAGGTTGAATGGAGGTATAATTTAGAATGTAGTGAACTAATAAAAAGATTTTTTGAAGCGAAAAGAAAAGTAAAAAAGAGTAAATAAAAGTAAAAAAGAGTAAATAAAATACAGAAAAAGTAATTTATTTTCTAAAAAATTACAAAAAAATAGCTCCTAAAATATTAAAATACACAAAAAATTCATAAAATTAACTATATTAATAAAACTTAGAATCGCAAAAATAGTTTAATTTAACAATTAAGGTAAGATAACTCTTTTAAATAGATAGTAGACAAAAACAATTTAAACTGAAATAAAATTAAAATAAAAACTAAAAATGTATTAATTACATTAAAATAGAATAAATTGTTGAAAATTGGATAAAAACAATTTAAAAATTAGGAGAAATATATATTATTAGAATTTTAAGGAAAAGGATTAAGCCGTTGTTAAGTATTTAATAAAGGATAAATAAAGGGTTAAATTTACCTGTAAATTATTGAAAGTTTAACCTTAAACAAGTATATTTAGCTTGTCGAAACATTATTAGTTTATTTTGAAAATAATTAAATTCTGTTAGGTTTGATATATTAAAATATACTAATTTCTAAAGAGGTTATGTATGTAACTTAACAGAATTATAATTATCTATTTAGGAGGGATAATTATGAAACAGTTAAAGATTGCTTGTACAGCTGTATCAAAAGACTTCTTCAAAACAGAAAGACCAACAGTATGCGTTGAAGATACTGATTTTACAGATGTAGCTGCGATAGTAGTAACAGCTTCTGAAAAAGAAGTAATTAAAAAGGCTTATGCAACTAAATTAGGAATTCCAGTATTCGTTAAATTAGAAGCTGGTGAAAGTCTTGATAGTGAATTAGTACCTATGGTATATCACGTTATTGATGATAACAAATTTGATGAAACTCTATATAACAGAAAAATTGAAGCAGCAGCTAATGAATATGAAGAAAGAGTATTACCACCTTTCTTTGGTAGTTTAAAAAAATATGTTGAAAAAGGAAATATACAATTTGATTGTCCAGGTCACCAAGGTGGACAATACTTCCGTAAACATCCAGCAGGAAGAATGTTATATGAATTCTACGGAGAAAATGTATTTAGATCAGATATATGTAATGCAGACGTTGCATTAGGAGATTTATTAATCCATGAAGGACCAGCAGTTGCAGCAGAAGAACATGCAGCTAAAGTTTATAATGCAGATAAAACATATTTTGTTATGAACGGAACTTCTTCATCAAACCAAGTAGCTATTAAAGCAGCTGTAGCACCTGGGGATTTAATATTATTTGATAGAAATAACCATAAATCAAACTATATTGGAGCATTAGTTCAAGCTGGTGGTATTCCAGTTTATTTAGAAACTGCTAGAAACCCATTTGGTTTCATTGGTGGTATTGATGCACACTGTTTTGATGAAGAGTATATTAGAGCTGAAATAGCTAAAATAGATCCAAAAAGAGCTAAAGAAGAAAGACCTTTCAGATTAGCTATTATCCAATTAGGAACTTATGATGGAACAATTTACAATGCTAGACAAGTTGTAGATAAAATAGGACATCTTTGTGATTACATCTTATTTGACTCAGCTTGGGTTGGATATGAACAATTCATACCAATGATGAGAGATTGTTCTCCATTATTATTAGAATTAAATGAAAATGATCCTGGTATCCTTGTAACTCAATCAGTTCACAAACAACAAGCAGGATTCTCACAAACATCACAAATTCACAAAAAAGATAGTCATATAAAAGGTCAAAAAAGATATATTGACCATAAACATTTTAATAATGCATTTATGGCTCAAGCTACAACAAGCCCATTTTATCCTTTATTTGCAGCATTAGATGTAAATGCTAAAATGCAAGAAGGTGAAGCTGGAAGACAATTATGGCATGATTGTGTAACTTTAGGAATAGAAGCTAGAAAAATGGTACTTGCTAACTGTGAAATGTTTAAACCATTTATACCAACTGAAATTAACGGAAAGAAATGGGAAGAATATCCAACTGAAGAAATTGCAAATAATATTGAATTCTTCAAATTCCACCCAGGACAAAAATGGCATTCATTTGAAGGATATGGTGAAAATCAATACTTCGTTGATCCTAACAAGTTCATGTTAACTACACCAGGTATAAATGTTGAAACTGGAGAATATGAAAGTTTTGGTATACCAGCAAACATACTTGCTAACTACTTAAGAGAAAATGGAATAATACCAGAAAAGAATGACCTTAACTCAATATTATTCTTAATGACTCCAGCAGAAACTATGACTAAAATGCAAAATTTAGTATCTCATTTAGTTAGATTTGAACAATTAGTTAAAGAAGATGCACCATTAAGTCAAGTTATACCAACACTTTATGCTAAAAACGAAGAACGTTACAGAGGATATACTATAAGACAATTATGTCAAGAAATGCATGATTTCTACAGAGAATCAAATGCTAAAGAATATCAAAAACAAATATTCAGAAATGCTTCATTCCCAGAAAGAGTAATGAATCCATATGATGCAAACGTAGAATACTTAAGAAACAACTGTAAATTAGTTGCTTTAGAAAAAATTGTTGGAGAAGTAGCACTAGAAGGAGCTCTTCCATATCCACCAGGAGTATTCTGTGTTGTTCCAGGAGAAAGATGGACAGAAACAGTTCAAAAATATTTCTTAATACTTGAAGAAGGAATAAATAAATTCCCTGGATTTGCGCCAGAAATTCAAGGTGTATATTTAGAAGAACAAGCAGACGGAAAAGTTAAAGCTTTCGGATATGTATTAGATAAATAATTCTAATTTTTAAATCAGAGAATCTAGACACTGAATATTAAGTGTTTAGATTCTTTTATATTAAGTAATATCAATAATATTAGATAATTAATGCTGAATTCACAATTATATTAAATAAGCTATATAATAATTTTAAAATTATTATATAGCTTATTTTTTTATTTATAAAAATTAAAAAAAAATATATAATATATAATAAATATGAATAAAAGGTTATAATTATTAAAAAAGATAAGTGGGAGGATAAATATGAATAATCCAGTAGCTTTTGAAATTTTTGGATTTAAAGTTATGTGGTATGGAGTTTTAATTGGAATAGGTATAATATTAGCTTTTATATTAGCTTATTTTAATGCAAAGAAAAAAGGATTAAACTTCGACACATTAATAGATGTATTTTTAATTGCTTTTCCTTGTGCCATTATAGGAGCAAGGGTTTATTACGTAATATTTGAATGGGATTATTATAGAGGAGACATAGGAAAAATACTAGATATAAGACAAGGTGGGCTTGCTATACATGGAGGACTTATAGGAGCATTTTTAGTAGCTTTTATATATACAAGAATAAAGAAAATTAAATTTTTAGCATATGCGGATTTAGTTGCACCATCTATAATTTTAGCTCAGGCTATAGGAAGATGGGGAAATTTTATGAATAGTGAAGCTCATGGAGATGTAGTTACTAAAGAGTTTATATCTCATTTCCCTAAGTTTATACAAGATGGTATGTATATAGGAGGTCAATATTATCATCCAACCTTCTTATATGAATCTTTATGGGACATATCAATGTGTTTAGTCCTTATATTCATACTTTATAAAGTTAAAAAAGGGTATGAAGGAGTATGTATATGTAGCTATATGATATTATATTCTTTAGGTAGATTTTTTATAGAGGGACTAAGAACAGATAGTTTAATGCTTTTAGGACTAAGAGTAGCACAACTAGTTTCTTTAGCAGGAATAATTGTTGGATTAATAGGGATATTAAGTATTTATGTAAAAAATAAAAGAGTAAAATTATCATAATTAAAATAAGAACTTGAATATATAAATTCAGGTTCTTTTTATATAAAAAAATTGGATCAATAAGGAAATTAAATTTTATATTGGTATTTTATATGAATAAAATTATAACAAATATATGTAAAATAAGCATTTAAATAGAAAAGTAAATGATTACAACACATAATGTTAAAAAAGTTAATAAAATAATAATTATTATATATGCTTGTCCTCTTGTATTATAAGAAAGATAGTATTAAGAATGACAATTAAGGGGAGGCAATAAATGAACTTTTTTAAATCATTTTCTAAATTTCATAAGATTTATTTTGTAGTATTCCTAGTGTTAAATATTGTACTTTTCTTTGTTCCAGCAATTCAATCTGGTTCATTAGATTCAATTTTAACTTTAACAGGAATAATAGGATTAGTAGCAACAATTGCAGGGCTTTTTGCAGCCATATATACTGCTAGAGCAAGTGTAGTATGTTATATATGGGGATTATTAAATACATCATCATATGCATTTGTAGCATATCACAGTCATGTATATGGGCAAGTGATTTTATATGTATTTTTCCAAATCCCAATGCAATTTGTAGGTTTTTATTTATGGAATAAAAGCTTAAAGAGCGGAAATACTGGTGAAATAGAAGTTAAAAGAATGACTGGGAAGAATTGGGCTGTATTAGCAATATTCTTCATAGTAGTATGGATTTTATATGGAATATTCTTAAAATACTTACCAAATATATTCCAATGTTTATTCCACACACACATTGATTCAGATAAACAATATATAGTAGATGCATTAACTTCAACATTAATGATTTGTGCTGTTATAATGGCGACTAAGAGATATGTTGAACAATGGTATTTCTGGATAGCGTCAGATGGAGTTGGGATAATATTATTTATACTTTCCTTAATAAGTACAAAACATTTTTCATTAAATTCATTATCAGGAGCAATAATGTGGACTCAATTCACTTTAAATGCTGTTTATGGATTTATTAACTGGAAGAGATTAAATAAAAATAAATAATAATATTTAGGATAGAAATTTTAAATTTCTATCCTTTTTTTATTGAAAGATATTTTATATTTACTGTTGTTCTAATTTTAATTTTTTTGCCATCATTAAAATTAAATTTAATGTAGAATAATAAGTACAAGCTTAATTATGATTTAATTTTTATATATCATATAATTTTATAAATTACTTTTTAAAAAGTGATTTATATTGTTTTTAAAATTAGATTAAAATTGATTTAGATTGAGAAATAAAAATTATTATTAGTAAAATTTTATAGTATAAAAATATGCGGAAGAATATAAAATAGGAGAAAGTTAAGATGAATAGTACAAATAAAAGAAAAATAATAATATCTATTATTATATTATTAATTGTTGTAATAATAGGAATATCTACTTTTATATATTTTAAAGGGCAAAGTAAATATCAATACATTAATAGCAAAGGTGATAAATTTACTAGTAATGAAATATCAGAGATAACTATAAATAATTCAAGAATAGAGATTTTAAAAAATCAGTTAAAAAACGAAGAAGAGAAAAATTTAGGTACTATTACTAACGAGGGAGCTAAAGATTTACAAGCTTCTATTCCAAGTATATCTGGTGATAGTGCAAAAAATATATTAGCTTTACAATATCAGCTTTTACAAAATCTCCAACAAGATGTAAGCGCAAATTAGTTTTAGAGAAAAAAGTTTCATTTATTTAATGAGGCTTTTTTTATTTAACAATATTATTTGGTAAATTTATATAATGCATAATAGTATTGAACTATATAGCTATTTATGATAGAATGAAACAGAATTAAAAAATGCGTTTTAATATTTATATTAAAGCAATCAATTTTTATAGCATTATGGAGAGATGTCCGAGTGGTCGAAGGAGCACGCCTGGAACGCGTGTATAGGGGAAACTCTATCGTGGGTTCAAATCCCACTCTCTCCGCCAGAACCGTGCTAGATGGGGAGTTAGCGGTGCCCTGTAACCTGCAATCCGCTATAGCAGGATCGAAGTCCTCAGGGAGGCCTTAACTTGTTTGGTCTGCCCTATGCAAGTGGTGTTGATGGCTGGGTCCCACGCAATGGAAGCCCATGAACCTTGTCAGGTCCGGAAGGAAGCAGCAATAAGTGGTGTCTTTCCGTGTGCCGTGGATAAATCTGGCCTGAGCTAACTACATAGGTAACGCTTATAAGTTATTGTCGAAGTGAGGTGCACGGTTTTTTAATGAAAAAAATTAAACGTACATAAATATAAATTTTTGGACGCGTTTTAATAAAATCAAAGTAGGTTACTCTTCAATAGGATTAACATATAAAAACAATAGGACAAGAAAAAGAGGGATTATTGCCACACAATAAGATCCCTCTTTTTCTTGCCCAAAAATATATATAGATATTAAATATTATTTTTAGAATTAGTTTTTATATTATAGTTTATTAATGCTGTTTGATCTTCTTCTGGAAAATCAAATTGAATTTTCCATTCACCTTTAAATGTATAATTGACTTTATTTTCAATTAAAATTCCTTCATCCATAGTTATTCCTTTAGGATTAATAATTTTATAGTTTAAATTTTCTACGTTACTTTTATCTTCAATTCTTGATGATAAATGAATATATTTATCAAGGTATCCACAGTTAAAAGTTATAGTATTATCGGATTGAGTTTTTAATTCAGCTGCTATAGTGGAAGTATCATAAAATTCTCTAATTATTAGAATTCCTGAGCCAAATATAATTAATGCTAATAAAGGAATTATTAGAAACTTAAATTTTTTATTATTTATCATTTTAAAACTACTCCTTTAATAATTAAATAGAATTTTTTTAAATTAATATGATAGCATTTAAAACTTTAATTTTTTGCTGTTTTTTGTAGTATAAATATAAGTTTCCTTCGACATTTTTTTCATATAAAAAAAGATAATCTAATTAAATATTAGATTATCTTTAAAATAAATAGACTATCTTCTTTTTAAATCCACAAATTCAAAAATTAATCCACTGTTTTCATCTGCTAATTCACCTGAATTGTGGATAGTTTCCCATTTAGAATAATCAATCTGTGGAAAAAATGTATCTGCTTCAAAATCTTTTTTTACATTAGTTAAATAAAGTTTACTGCAATATGGATTAAGGAGATTATAAACTTCTCCTCCTCCTATAACAAATACTTCTTCTTCTGAATCTTTAAAATTAGATATAGCTTCTTCTAAAGAATGTATAACAGTTACTTTATCAGAATCTACTTTAAAATTTTTATCTCTAGTTAAAATATAATGATGTCTATTTGGTAAAATTCCAGGAAGAGATTCAAAAGTTTTTCTCCCCATAATAAGGCTATGGCCTGAAGTTATAGATTTAAATCTTTTTAAATCTTCAGAGATATGCCATAAAAGCTTATTATCTTTTCCAATAGCATCATTAGATGCCTTAGCTACTATAATTGATAGCATTAAACAGATACCTCCATTTTTATAGATGGATGATGTTCATATCCTTCAAGCTTAATATCATCAATAGTGAAATCATAAAAATCTTTTATTTCAGGATTTATCCAAAGTTTTGGAGCTTCAAAAGCATCATCTTTTCTAGTTAATTGAAGTTTCATTCCTTCAACTTGGTTTTCATAAATATGAGCATTATTTATTACATGAGTAAATAAACCAGGTTTAAGTCCTGTAACTTGTGCAATTAAATGTACAAGAACTGCATATTGAGTAGTATTAAATGGTACTCCAAGTGGAATATCTCCTGAACGCTGAACTAACATACAATTTAATTTACCATCTGTTACATCCCACATTGTTAAGAAGCAACAAGGGTGTAGTGCACCAGTATCTAAATATGGAATTTGCCATAAGTTTATCATCATTCTTCTATCCTGTGGATTTGTTTTTAATGCATGGATTAATTTATCAAGTTGGTCAAATTTTTTAACTACCCAACCATAAGATGTTCCTATTGTTCCATCTTCCATCATCCATTCATTCCATATATTTACGTTTTGCTCTTGTAATTTTTTTACGCTGTTTGATTGATCTTTATATATCCAAAGAAGTTCTTTAACAGCTGTTTTAAATGCAACAAATTTAGTTGTAAGAATAGGGAATTCTTTTTCTAAATTAAATTGCATAATTTGGTGAGGTAATTTATAAGTTGCTACACCGGTTCTATTTTGGTCATAATATCCGTTTTCTAATATGTTTTCAACAATATTTAGATATTGTTTATCATAAAGACTCATAATATGACACCCCTTTCTAAATTATCATCTAATTTTAACATAATATGACCTTAAAGAAAAAAATAAAATTTAAAATATAAAAATATATAAAAATAAAGACGTATCCTAAAAATTTTTAAGATACGTCTTTATTTATATAAAAAGTACGTGTAATAAAGTAAGAATAATGAAACTTACTCCTAAATATTTATGTGTTTTAAAACCTTTATTAAATATTCTAAGAATACCTGATATAAAAAGTATTAATAATACTATGGCAGCTAATGAGCCCAAAATATATCCTAAATTCCACTTAAATCCCAAATGTATAAATATATATACATGAATAGAAATAACTGCAAATCCAATAGCTGATAGAGGAATGTGCAATTTTTGAACTATTTTTGATATATATATTAAAAATTTTTTTAATTCATTTGTTAGAAAACTTGAAATAAAATCTTTTGAGGTTTTAGAAAGTCTAAACTTTGTTTTATCAATTAAGTTCCAAATAAAATTAAATGTTTTAGGATTTATATATTTTAATATTAATCTAATACACCAAAGACTTATTACTATAAGAAATAATATCTCACAAAATGTACCAAGATTTGAACTAAAATGTTTTAAAAATCTATAACTAAAATTTGATAGATAATTTTTACTAAATGAAAAAGCAATGAATATAAAAGCTATAATTGGAAGTATTAAACCAATTAGAAAAGTATTTAAATTTTGCTTTTGAAATTTTGATAATTTTTTCATAGAAATCCCTTCTTCTGAGTTGATGATTTAATTATATATTTCAACAGATGATTAAAAAAAATAATTTACTTAATATTTTCATAAAAATAAATTAAGAAATTAATGTATATATTAGTTTTTTCATAAAGTAGTATAGTTTATAAAAGCTTGTATACACTATAAAAATATAAATTTAAGGTTAACATATAAAAACTATGATAATAATTATAAAGAAGAGTAAATATTAAATTATATAATTTTTATATTAATATCTTGAAAGTTTAATTGGTTTATAAGAATACTCTTAAAATAAAAGTAGAACATGAATTCTCATGTATAGTATAATTAAGTTATATAATTTACTTAAAAAGGTGGTGCAGATATTTTGGCATATACTGCTTTATATAGAGAATGGAGACCAAAGACATTTGAGGATGTCATAGGACAAGAACATATAACAACAACACTTAAAAATCAAATATTAAATGATAGAATTGCACATGCATATCTTTTCTGTGGAACTAGAGGAACAGGTAAAACTTCTACGGCTAAAGTTTTTGCAAAAGCTTTAAATTGTCTTAATTTAAATGAAGGTGAACCTTGCAACGAATGTGAAAATTGTAAAAGAATAAATGAAGGGTTACTTATGGATGTTACTGAACTTGATGCAGCTTCAAACAATGGAGTTGATAAGATTCGTGATATTATTGATGATGCAAAATATCCTCCACAAGAAGCAAGATTTAAAATTTATATTATGGATGAGGTTCATATGCTTTCTACTGGAGCTGTAAATGCATTTTTAAAAACATTAGAAGAACCTCCACAAAACGTAATATTTATTCTAGCAACTACAGACCCTCAAAAATTACCTATAACTATACTTTCTAGATGTCAAAAATTTGACTTTAGAAGAATAAGTAATGATGAAATTGTTAGTAGGCTTAGAAAGATAGTTGAAGCAAAAGGAGTTTTTGCAGAAGATAAAAGCTTACAACTTATATCAAGAGTATCAGATGGTGCAATGAGAGATTCGCTTAGTATATTAGATCAGGCAATAGCTATGGGAGATGGAAATGTAAATTATAGCGAACTTGTAGCAATGTTAGGGCTTGTAACTAATGAATATTTATTTCAAATAGTATCAGCTTGTATAGAAAGAGATATAGAAAAAACAATGCAAATAATTGATAAGATTGTTTTTGCAGGAAAAGATGTATACTTATTTATAAAAGATTTAATAGCACATTATAGAAATCTTCTTATGGTTAAAGTTACAAATAATCCAGATGAAGTTTTAGATATGTCTCTTGAAAATATTCAACTTTTAAAAGAACAGGCAGAGAGAATAAGAGTTGAAGAAATTATGAGATGCATAAGAATTTTTCAAGAGTGTGAAAGTGATGCAAAAGCTACTAAACAAGCTAGGCTTTATTTAGAATTATCAGTTATAAAGGTTTGTAAAATACAATATGATACTTCTAATGAAGTAATATTAGCAAGAATAAATAAATTAGAAAGTACATTAAAATCTGGAAAAATACAAGTTTCTAAAGTAGAAGCTGAAACTGCTGTAACTTCTATGCAAAAGAAAGTTCAAAATGTAGTTAAAGAAGCTCCTAAAAGACCAATTGATAATACTCCAGTAGATGAAAATAGTACTTTAACTGTTAATGATGTTCGAAAAGCTTGGAAAGATATATTAGAAACATTTAGAAATAGAAGACTTATGGTTATATATGCTTCTATAACAACAGGTAAAATTACTGCTTGTTCAGGTGGAGTAATAACTATAAATTATGATAATCAATATTCATTTAATAAGGATAGACTTGAAAAACCAGAAAATAATAAGCTTGTAAATGAAGTATTTACTGAAATTCTTCGTTCAAGAGTTAGAGTACAATTTACTGTTGATGAAGGAGAGGAAAAAGTGAAATCAACAGAAGAGGTATTAACAGATGTAATTGGCTCAGATTTTTTAGAAATTATAGATGAATAGTAGCAAAAATAAATGATAATCATAGTATAGAATAAGCAGAGCTTGTAGGTGAATGTACAGATTTGCTTAAATATAGAAAAGTTTAAATAAATACTATATAATAAGAATATATTTTGTTATAAGAAGGAGGAATTATATATGGCAAAAGGTGGATTCCCAGGTGGAATGGGTAACATGGGTAACTTAATGAAGCAAGCTCAACAAATGCAAAAAAGAATGGAGCAAATGCAAAGAGAAATGGAAGAAAAGGAATTCGAATCATCAGTAGGTGGTGGTGCTGTTACTGTTAAAGCTAATGGTAAAAAAGAAATCCTAGCTATAAACATAAAACCTGAAGTTGTTGACGAAGACGATGTAGAAATGTTAGAAGACTTAGTACTAAGTGCTGTAAATGAAGTATTAAGAAAAGCAGATGAAGAAACTGCAAATCAAATGGGGAAAGTAACTGGTGGAATGAACATACCAGGATTATTCTAATAAATTTAAAGCAGATAAGAGGTTTTACTTCTTATCTGCTTTTTGTTGTATATAAATTATACTTTAAGAGGTGAAATTAAAATGGATTTTAAGATAAAAAAATTTAATGAGCTTGATATAAATGAACTATATGAAATTTGTAAAGCCCGTTATGAAGTTTTCGCTTGTGAACAAAAGATATTTCAAGAAAATGACTTTGATGATATTGATAAAAATGTTTTTCATATATTTTTAGAAGAAAATAATAGAGTAATTGCTTATGCTAGACTAATAAAAAGTGGAATAAAAGGCAATTATGCTTCGATAGGAAGAGTGTTAGTAATAAAAGAATATAGAAGAAAAGGGATAGCAACTGAACTTATGAAAAAATGTGTGGAGTTTTTAAAAGAGCATTGTAATGAAGAAAAAATAAAAATTTCAGCTCAGCTTTATGCTAAAAAGCTTTATGAATATGTTGGATTTAAAATAATTTCAGATGTTTATGATGAAGTTGGAATTCCTCATGTTGAAATGAAATATATAGGAAGTAAAGGAGAAAAATAAATGAATTTAAATGCTATACACCATATTGCAATAATAGTTTCAGATTATGAAAAATCAAAAGATTTTTATGTAAATAAATTAGGATTTTCTATAATAAGAGAAAATTATAGAGAGAGTAGAGATGACTATAAATTAGATTTAAAATTAGGTGATGTTGAATTAGAAATATTCGGTATAAAAAATAGTCCAAAGAGAGTTTCAAGACCAGAAGCATGTGGATTAAGACATTTAGCCTTTAAAGTAGAAAATATAGAAGAAGTTATAAAAGAATTAAATTCTAAAGGTATAGAAACAGAGGAAGTTAGGATTGATGAATTTACTAATAAAAAAATGACTTTCTTTAGAGACCCTGATGATTTGCCATTAGAATTACATGAATAGTTAAAATAGGGGATTTTATAAGAGAAAATAAGTGTAATAAGATATATTGTTAAAAAGGGTGGTACCGCGAAAATTTTTGCCCCTTGAGTATTATTATACTCAAGGGGGTTATTTTTAGGAGGGAATTAGTAATGAAAAGAAATAGAATAAGGTTAATAGCATAAATAAATAAGATAATAACTTAAAATTTTTTTAATAAAGAAAGATATCATTTTTTATTACATAATATGGTAAAATTAGTTGTGAGAATTTTTAAGAGGGTGAGAATTATGAATATTTATGGGAAAATAATTGTTTTTATTTGAATAATAGCTTTACTTATTTATTGTACTGTTAAGTTTATTAAATATAAAAATGGGAAGAAAGTAAATTTATTAAGAGAATTGGTGAATTGTACTTTCTACTTCTATCTTATAGTAGTTTTATATTATACATTTGGGGCAGTGTATACAACTAGTTATGAGATAACATTTAACTTTATTCCGATAAAAAAAAGTATAAATATGATAAATACTAATTTAGGAAATGCTATTTATCAGATAGTAGGAAATATATTGATGCTAGTTCCATTTGGATTTTTTATTTCCTTATTATATAAGAGAGCTAGAAATATTTTAGTAGTAGGATGTTTAGGATTTTTATTTTCTTTTTTAATAGAAATCATACAGGCTCTTTTGGGAAGAGTTGGAGATGTAGATGATTTAATATTTAATACTATAGGAGCTATGATTGGATTTATAGGATATAAGATTATATTTTTAATCTTAAAAAAGCCATTTGAAAAATATTTTAAAGTAATAACATCTGAAAGAGAGATTTTAAAATCATTATTTCCAGTAGCTTTATTAGGGCTTTTTATAGTTATACCAATAAATTTAAATAATATATATTCATATTATAGAGATAATTCAATTAAAGTCTCAGCTATTCCGGAAATAGTACAAAAAGATAATTATAAGATTGTAGCAGAAAATAAAGATGAAAATAATTATGTTGAAATTATGTCAGAGGATAATAACGGAAATTTAAAAATTAGTGAATATATTGATAATGGGAAAAAGCGTATTTTAGAATTAGTAGAATCTATAATAACAGATAATATAAGTGAGATTTATACTTATAGAGATGATGAGGGTACATTTATAAATTATTTCACAAGTTTTAATTATGATAGTGAGATAATAACAAATATAAGATTTTATTCTAGGTGTAAAGAAGGAAAAATTGTAAAGCTTGAAAGTGAAAAAGATATTATAGAAGTTAAGATTGAGAAACCGTATATGATTAAAAATATAGATGTAAGTGATTTAAAAATGAAAGATACTACTAAATTAAAAATTAAATTAGAAAAATAATTTCTAATAATATTAGATATTTATGGGAATAAAATAATATGAGTAATTAACATAAGGAGTAAATCTTTTATGTTTTTTATGGACTGTAAATAGATAATAAAAGGAGAAGTTAATTTTATGAAGAGGCTTAAATTGAATTTTATTAGTATAGTATTTTTAGTGCCAATTGTACTTATAATTTCAGGATGTTTTCTAATCAAATCAGAAGAATCGAAAGAAGTAATATCAATTGATACTCTAGAAAATACTATAATTCCTAAACCTTTAAGCTTTGAAAAAACTGAGGGTGAATTTACTTTAAGGAAAGATACTATAATTTATGTAAAAGGAAATACAGATGAAGAAACAGAAGAAATTTATAATATAGCACAATTTATGAAAAGTAAAATAGAGCCAGCTACTGGATATAATTTAAAAGTTAAAAAAGAATATCCTAAAAATAAAAAAAATTTTATTTATTTAACTACGACAGGAGCAGAAAAGGAGCTTGGAAGTGAAGGGTATTTATTAAATTCTTCAAAAGATAATATTAAAATAATAGGATATAAACCAGATGGAATTTTTAAAGGAATTCAAACATTAAGACAGCTTTTTCCTTCAGAAATAGAAAAGCCTTGTGTTGTAAAAGATATAGAATGGACTATTCCAGCAGTAAATATAAAAGATAAGCCAAATTATGAACATAGGGGAATAATGATTGATGTAGTAAGACATTTCTTTACTGTAGATGAGGTAAAGCGTCAAATAGATATGGCAGCAGCATATAAAATAAATAGAGTTCACTTACATTTAAGTGATGACCAAGGTTGGAGATTAGAAATAAAAAAATGGCCAGAGCTTGCTTTAAAAGGTGGTCAATTACAAGTAGGTGGGGGAATTGGAGGCTTTTATACTCAAGAAGATTTTAAAGATATAGTTAAGTATGCTCAAAGTAGATATGTAGAAATTATACCTGAATTTGAAATGCCAGGACATTCAAATGCAGCATTAGCATCTTATGGTTTTTTAAATCCTGATGGAAAGCCTAAAGATTTATATACTGGAACTAAAGTAGGTTTTAGTTCGTTTATGACTAGAGATGAAAAAACTTATTCATTTATAGAAGACATAATAAAAGAAATTTCAGAAATATCTTCTTCTAAATATATTCATATAGGTGGAGATGAAGCATACGCAACAAGTAAAGAAGATTATAACTATTTTATGGGTAGAGTATCTAAAATAGTTCAAAAGTATGGAAAGACACCAATAGTTTTAGATCCAGCAGATACTTCACCAGATATAAATTCTGATACTATACTTCAAAACTGGAAAAATTCAAATAAAAGTGCCGTAGAGAAAAATATGAAAATGATAATATCTATTGCAGAAAAATCATATTTAGATATGAAGTATAATGAAAAAACTCAATATGGATTAACTTGGGCAGGACTAATTCCAATAGATAATGCATATAATTGGGATCCAATAGATTATGCACCAAAAGAACTTATATTGGGGTTAGAATCACCACTTTGGACAGAAACAATTGAAATAGAAGAAGCTATGGATTTTATGATATATCCTAGACTGCTCGGATATGCTGAAATAGGTTGGACTCCAAGAGAAATGCGAGATTATAACGAATATAAAATTAGGCTTTCAGCTCATGGAGAAAGAATGGAGAATAAGGGAATAAATTATTATAAAGATCCATCTATTTGGAATTAAAATATTTATAAATAAAAAAGAGCATTGTAATATGATTTTTAATCATTTTATAATGCTCTCTTTAAATTAAGGATGTTTTTCATTTAACTCTGTGAATAAAGAAATCAAAAGATCTAATTTTTCTGATCCCATAGCATTAGATAATTCTAAATACCAATCATCTAATATTTTATTTATAATTGGTATAAGTTTTTTACCTTCTTCAGTAAAGTATATATTTAAGCTTCTTTTATCAGCTTTATTTTTAACTCTCATTATCAAGTTTTTATTTTCTAAAGTTTTCATTACTCTACTTGCTGCGGCCTTATCCATACATGTATTCTGGACTAAAACATCTTGGATTGAACCTTCATTGTGCATAAGCTCTTTTAAGTAAGCAAATTCAGCTGAACTTATATTTAAGTCTTTAATATAATTTGCTACATAAGCATGATATTTTTTTCTAAAAAGGGCAGAATTTTTTATTAAATCTAGATTCTTAATACTCAACTTGAAAACTCCTTTATATTAAATTACTAATTTCCTATCACTAATTATAGCATATATTGAAACTAATAACGCAACTATGCAAACTATACAAGCTCCAAATAGACTTCCAGTTACATTTTGTATATTTAAAGTTTTAGATAAGAATTGTAAAATTAATGGTGATACGAATTCTCCAAAATATAATCCTGTAGTTACTATAAGTATTGCTAAAGCTGTATGTGTTTTATGTACTAAGTTTGATGCAAATAACATTCCAAAAGGAATTACATCACCAAATCCAAATCCAACAAATATTGCTCCAAGTAATATCATTGGCATACTATGTGAAGTTCCTAATATAATAAATCCTAAAAACATAGATATAAAAATAATTAATGAGAAATATCTTTTAAATATTTTTATTAGTTTTGGGAATATCATTGCAGAAATTAATGAAGTTAATGTACCTATTGAAACTATATTAGCTGCAGTAGATGCACCACCTAAATTTCTTAATTTAACTAAAAAGTCCATATTTGTAGGAATAGCATAAAATGCAATAAGTCCTAAAAATACTAAAATAGCATATTTAAAAATTCCTTTATTAAGTTTAATATCTTCTTCAAGATTTCCTGTGCTTAATTTTTCTTCATTATTTTCGTAGTCATTTGGTAAAAAGAATACAATTAAAAAAAGTACTATAATTGCTACAGCATAAACTAAGAAAGAATATCTCCAACCTAAACTTACAAGGAAACCTACAAATAAAGTAGAAATTATTCCACCTAAGTTAGTAGTTGCAGTTGCGAAACCCATAAATTTAGCTCTTTCTTTTCCATGAAAGAAATCGCCTATTAAAACTAAAGAAAGAGGAGCTGTTACTCCAAGTCCTAATCCAAGAATAACTTTTGTAAATAGAAGTACATATATATTGGGGCTTAAACTAGAAGATAAACCTCCTATAGTATATAAAAGTAATCCTATAATTATTAAATTCTTTTTTGATATAAATTTCATAAATGCTTTATTTAATAATCCAATAGGAATACATATTAAAGCTGGTAATGTAACAACTAGCTTTATAAGTGTTTCAGGAGCATTTATGAAATGTGATTGAATTCCGTTAAGTGCAGGTGCCATGGCGGCAGTTGCTATAAGGGATATGAATGATAATGATAATATAGATAATTTTTGCATTTTATTCATAATGATTTCTCCTTTGTTATTATTGTTGTAAAGTCAACTAAATTTTTTTAAAAATAAAAAGTTGATTTATCAACTAAATGAAGTTTAACATAGCTTTGTTGACTTGTCAACTATATTAAAATTTTTTAGGCATAAATAAAATACAGTGTGGAAAACTTAGTGTATAATATATAGTAGATTTGAGCTTAAATGCTTCATTAAATATTATAATTTTTTTGAAAAGGAGATATATTATGGACTTTTATCCAGTTGCTATAGAAAAATTAATTGGAGAGTTTGCTAAACTTCCAAGCATTGGGCAAAAAACTGCTCAAAGATTAACTTTACATATCTTAAATTTACCTGATGAAGAAGTTAAAGAATTTGCAGATGCTCTTGTAAAAGCAAGAGGAACTATAAAATATTGTTCAGTTTGTGGTAATTTTACAGATACTGATCCTTGTTCAATTTGTGGAAATCCAAATAGGGACAAGAGTACAATTTGTGTTGTTGAGCAACCAAAAGATATTATGACAATGGAAAAAGTTAAGGAATTTAATGGACTTTATCATGTTCTTCATGGAAATCTTTCTCCAATGCAAGGAAGAGGGCCACAAGACATAAAAATAAGAGAATTAGTTGCAAGAATGAGTGATGCTGTTAAAGAGGTAATAATTGCAACAAATCCTAACATTGAAGGTGAAGCAACAGCTATGTATATAGCTAAAATATTAAAGCCATTAGATGTTAAAGTAACAAGAATTGCTGCTGGAATACCAGTAGGTGGAGATTTAGAATATGCCGATGAAGTAACTTTATCTAAAGCACTTCAAGGAAGAACTCAAATATAAAAGAAGGACTCAATTATAATAATTGAGTCCTATATAGATGGGAGTTAGAAGTTTTGTTTGAGAATGAGTGAAAAGCTTCTTATAGTTCTAATTTATGATTAAGAGAAAAAAGTGTTACAAATAAAAATAAAAAAGTGAATAAGCTTGTCCATATTGGTAATAATAAAAATAAGATAAATTTTTTTAATATGGAGGGGAACAAAAATGAAAAAAAGTAACATAAAGGAATATTTTAATAATATATTAGGAAATAGAAGTGAAAAAGATTATATACTAGAGCAAATAAGTGCCATAAAGGCAGAAATGGAAATTGCAAGCAGTGCATTTGATAATGTTAAAGATCCACTTCTTATAGAAGTTGCTATATATGCAGAGAGAGCAGCTATGAAAAGATATTCTTATTTTATTGAACTTGCAAAAAAGAAAGGGATTGTTGCATCTAATGGATATATTATAGAAAATTGTACTAGACTTGCGGAATATTAAGTTTTATAGTACTTTAAAGTGGCTATATAAAAGGTGAGGTGAGTTTATGGATATTGGACTATTTGTTTATGGTATTATTGGATTAATAATATTATATGTAATAATAAAACTTCTAAAATGGCCTATAAAGTTATTAATAAATGGTATTATAGGAGTTATACTTCTATATGTAGTCAATTTATTAGGTGCTGGATTTGGAATTCATATAGGAATAAATATTGTAACTTCATTAATTGCAGGTATTTTTGGAATACCAGGAGTTATTGTTATGATAGTATTTAATTTTTTTGTTTAAAAACATAAACTATCTTAAAGATTATTATATAAAAATCTTTAAGATAGTTTTTTTATTTATATTTATTAATAAACAGTTAAGAAAATATTAAGGTTTTGAACAGTTAATATTAAGATTTTTTCTCTATCATTTAATTATAAGTTAATAGGGGGAAAGGAAATGAGAGTTTTAGAGGTTAAAAATCTTAAAAAGTCTTTAAGTAAAAGAGAAATAATAAAAGACTTAAGTTTTACTGTAGAAGAGGGAGAGGTATTTGGATTTTTAGGACCAAATGGTTCTGGTAAAACAACTACTATAAGAATGTTAGTAGGTCTTATAAAACAAAACTCAGGAACTATTGAGATTTGTGGAAAAGATTTAAATAGAAGAAGAGAAGAAGCGTTAAGAGAGGTTGGAGCAGTTGTAGAAAATCCAGCACTTTATAAATTTTTATCTGGAAAAGAAAATCTTATGCAAATTGCTAGGGTTAGAAAAATTCCAATGAGTGAAGTGGAAGATTTAATAAAGCTTGTTGGATTAGAAAACAGAATAAAAGATAAGACAAAAAGATATTCTTTAGGAATGAAGCAAAGACTTGGAATTGCAGCAGCCTTATTAGGTAATCCAAAGCTTTTAATTTTAGATGAACCTACAAATGGATTAGATCCATCAGGAATTATTGAATTTAGAGAATTAATAAAAAAGATAGCTAAAGAAAGAAAAATAGCGGTATTTGTTTCATCTCATATATTAAGTGAGATAGAGCAAATGTGTGATAAAGTAGCTTTTTTAAAAGATGGTTTAATAAAATCAGTAGAAACAATGGGACAATCTGTTTATGGAGCAAATAAAGAAAACTTTGTATTAGTTCATAAATCAGAAGAAAAAGTAGTTTTAGAAATTCTAAATAGACAACCATTTATTGACTCAATTCAAGTTGTAGAAAAAAAGATTCATATGACTTTACATGAAAAAACATCACCAAAGCTTATAAAAGTATTAATAAATAATGATATTTTAATTGAAGAAATTTATAAGAATAGAGATGGATTAGAGCAAAGATATATGGAGCTTGTTGAAGGAGGAAATAAATAATGATATTAACTTTAATTAAAAATGAATTTATAAAATTATTTAAAAGACCTAAAACTTGGGTTTTATTAGGATTATTTTTTCTTTCTGCAGCAGGTCTTACTGGACTATCTTATCTAGAAGAGAAAAATACTCTTGATAATATTAATCCCAAATATAGAATTGAAATTGAAAAAAGTAATCTTGAACATTATAAAGAAAACGTAAAAATAGCAGAAAAAGAATGGAAAAATTCTAAAAATGCTCAAGAAAAAGAAAGTAATTTAAAATGGTTAGAACAATCAAAAATAGATTTAGAAAATGTACAAGATGAAATTAAAAGATTAGAAAAATTAATTGAAAATCCACCAACATGGCAAGAGGAGTTAAAAGAACAAATCAAAGCAAGAGAAGAAAGTCTGAAATATATGGAATCAGATGGAGTTTATAGTAAAGCACAAATTGAAGCTGATAAAGAGTGGTTAGAACTTGATAAATATTATCTTAAAAATAATATAAAGCCAGTAGAAATGTGGGAGTTTAATCCTATAATGGCTCTTTTAAATTTTGCATTTATACTTAGTGTTGCGATTCCAGTTTTTATAGCCGTGTTTGGAAGTGATATAGTTTCAGATGAATCTACAAATGAAACTTTTAAGTTCTTACTTATACAACCAGTTTCTAGAGGGAAAATACTTTTATCAAAATTTTTAACTTTTTTAATTACATCAGTAACTTTAATATTTGGTGCTCAAGGAATAATATTTGGTATTATAGGAGCTATAAGAGGTTTTAAAGGATTTGACCAATTTACTAAAGTTGGTCTTAGATATGAAATAGATAAAGAAGTACTCCTTAAAGAAGGTTATGAAACTTTAAAACAAATAGAAGGTACAGGAGAATGGATTACTTACGGAGAACTTTTAGGGCAAAGTTTATTTTTACAACTTTTATTTGTTATAGCATGTTGTGCTGTAGTATTTATGATTTCAACTTTAGTTAAGAGTAATATGGTTGGAATGGCAGTGTCTATAGTATTAGTAGTTGGAGGTTCTGTATTGCCTTTAATGATACCTAAAATTGCTAAATTGGCACATTTAACTTTCTTAGGTTATGGAAATGCGCCAGCAATAATAAATGGAGATATAGCACATGTATTTAATACAAATGTAAATTTTAGACCAGGAATGGGAATGGTGATATTATTAGTAACGACTATAATTTCATATATAATAGCACATATAGTATTTGAAAAAAGAGATATTTTAGTATAATGATATATTAATAAAAAATATTAAAAGGTTCTAAATTTTTATATGAATTTAGAGCCTTTTATTTTATAAAAATTAAAATTTGATATAATAAGGTAAAATAAATATTTAAAAAAATAGGAGGGACTAATTATGGCAGCAGGAGTAGGAGTAAACTGTGAAGAGTGTCCAGAAAAGAAAAGTGGGGATTGTGATGGAAAAGATTTAGGATGTGTTTGTTTTAAATGTCCAAGAAAATTAAGTGTATGTATGATTACAAAGTATTGTAGAGAAACTGAATCTGTACTTTATTTTGGACCAGAATGGTAGGTAAGTATATGGAAGAGAAATTAAAAGAATTAAAACTAGAATTAGATAAAATCGGAAAAATGAATTCAGCTTTAGAGCTTATATACTGGGATATGCAAACTAAAATGCCAAAGAAAGCTATAGAACAGCGTTCTGGAATTATAGAGCATATATCTGGAGAAATATTTAATATGACAACATCTGATAAAATTGGAGAAATTCTTGAATATTTCTCAGGAAATATTGAAGAATTATCAGATAAAGACCAAGCAATAATTAAGTATGCAAAAAAGAATTATGAGCAAACTAAGAGAATACCGGATAAAAGATATAGAGAATTCATAGTTGCGTCAGCTATTTCAGAAGGAGCTTGGGAAGAAGCAAAAGAAAAGAAAGATTTTGAAATATTTAAACCATACTTAAAGAAAATGATAGATTTTCAAAGAGAATTTGCAGAATATTATGGTTATAAAGAAGAGAAATATGATGCTTTATTAGATAGGTATGAAGAAGGTTTTACAGTAAATGAATTAGATAGAGTTTTTTCAGAATTAAAAGATGGAATATTTAAAATTCTTAAAAAAATTGAGAAAAGTGGAAAAATAGTAAATAAAGATTTCTTTATAGGAAACTTTAGTAAGGAAGAGCAAGAAAAGTTTTCTTTATTTGTTTTAAATAAAATGGGATATGATTTTGAAAAGGGAAGACTTGATGAAAGTATGCATCCATTTACTATAGGATTTGGAAACAAAGATGTTAGAATAACTACTAATTATGATAATCCTGATTTTACAAATGCATTATTTAGTTGTATCCATGAGGGAGGTCATGGAATTTATGATCAAAATATTCCTGATGAACTTCAAAATACAGGATTAGATACAGGACTTTCAATGAGTATTCATGAATCACAATCTAGATTTTATGAAAATATAATAGGAAGAAGCGAAGAGTTTTGGGAATACTTTTTTCCATATGCAAAATATCAATTTAAAGAATTTGAAAATATAAGTTTTAAAGAATTCTATGAAGGAATAAATAAAGTTAGTTCTTCTCTTATAAGAACAGAAGCTGATGAGTTAACTTATAGTATTCACATAATAATAAGATATGAAATAGAAAAAGAACTTATTTCAGGAGAATTAGATGTTGATAATGTGAAAGAAGAGTGGAATAAAAAGTATAAAGAATATTTAGGAGTAGAACCCAAAGATGATAGTGAAGGAATTTTACAAGATGTACATTGGTCAGATGGTTCATTTGGATACTTCCCAAGTTATGCATTAGGAAATCTTTATGGAGCTCAAATGTTAAATGCTATGGAAAAAGATTATAAAGAGCTTTATAATGATTTAAAAGTTGGAGAGTTAAGTTATATTAAAAAATGGCTTAATGAAAATGTCCATAAATATGGAGCAATATATTCACCAAAAGAATTAATAAAAAGAATTTCAGGAGAAGAATTAAATCCGATATACTTCTTGGAATATTTAAATAAAAAATATAGCAGGATATATAAATTTTAAAAAAATAAAGGGTAAAAGATAACTGATTCAGAAATTCAATTTTTTAGAAATTTATATAATTAATTGATAGAAATGTTTAAAATTTCAAGCCTTTTTCTTAGATGTTAATAAATTGTCAAAAAAATAGATTTTTTTATGACATAGACTATTAAATTATTATGATATAATCTTTAAATATAGCTAATAAACAAAAAAGTTTTTTAGCTATTTAATTTTACATTTATTTAGAAAAATAAAGTCAAAAGGAGCAAAAGAAAATGAAAAAGAATGTGGTCACTATTGGATCATTACTTGTTGCACTTGGAATTGTGTATGGTGATATAGGAACATCACCTCTTTATGTAATGCAAGCAATACTTTCTACAAATAACAATTATTCATCGGCCAACGTTATTTTAGGAGGAGTATCCTTAGTGTTTTGGACATTAACTTTACAGACTACTATAAAGTATATTATTTTTACTTTAAGAGCTGATAATAAAGGTGAGGGAGGAATATTTGCCCTATATACTTTGGTTAAGAGATACGCTAAGTGGCTTATTGTACCAGCTATAATAGGTGGAGGAGCATTACTTGCAGATGGTATATTAACACCACCAGTTTCAGTAACTTCAGCTATTGAAGGGTTAAATGTACTTTTCCCTATTAAAGACGAGGTTACTATAGTAATTGTAATAGCAATAATTTTAGTGTTATTTTTATTCCAAAGGTTTGGAACTGAAAAGATAGGAAAAATATTTGGTCCTATAATGCTTATATGGTTTTTAATGATAGGTATACTTGGATTAGTTCAACTAACTAAAAATCCTACTATAATAAAAGCTATAAATCCTTATTATGCAATAAGATTAATATTACATGGAAATAGTGCAGTATACATTTTAGGAGCAGTATTCCTTTGTACTACAGGAGCTGAAGCTTTATATTCAGATCTTGGTCACTGTGGAAGATCAAATATTTATTATACATGGGTATTAGTAAAGATTTGTTTAGTACTTAGTTATTTAGGGCAAGGAGCATATCTTCTAGCTCATAATGGGGATCTTATTACAGAAAGTCCATTCTTCTTAATAATGCCTCATTGGTTTATTATAATAGGAGTTATAATAGCTACACTTGCAACAATAATTGCCAGTCAAGCTTTAATATCTGGTTCATTTACACTTGTTTCAGAAGCAATAAAACTTAATATTTTCCCAAGACTTCATATTAGATATCCTAATGGAGAAAAGGGGCAATTATATATAGCAGCTGTAAACTATGCTTTATGTATAGGATGTATAGCAATAGTATTAATATTTAAGAAATCTGAAAACATGGAATCAGCATATGGTCTTGCAATAACAATAACTATGCTTATGACAACAATACTTTTATCACAATATATGAGATATAAGAAGAAGAAAAAAGTTTTATCAATTATTATTTTAGTGGTATTTGGAACTATAGAAACAAGTTTCCTATATGCAAATAGTTTTAAAATAATAAGTGGTGGATATATTACATTACTAATTACAGCAGGTTTAATATTCTTAATGTATATTTGGTCATATAGTTCACAAATCAAAAAGAAATATAGAAGATTTGTCAGTCTTTTTGACTATGAAGAAAAATTTAATTTAATAGAAGAAGATAAAGAACTACCTCTTTATGCAAGTAATATTGTTTATTTAACTAAATCAAGAAAATGGAGTGAAGTTGAAAATAAAATAGTTTATTCAATATTTAATAAACAACCAAAGAAAGCACAATATTATTGGTTCATACATATTCAGGTTACAGATGAACCATACACAAAAGCTTATAAATTTAAAACTATTAAAGAGAATAAAGTATTTAGACTTGAATTTAAACTTGGTTTTAGATTATCTCAAGGAATAAATGGTCTTTTAGCTGAAGTTGTAGAGCAACTTATGGAAAGTGGAGAAGTACAATTTAAACCAAAAGATTATATGATAACTTCAAGAGGCAGAAAAGCAATAGGTAACTTTAAATTTATCCTTATAGAAGAAATACTATGCAGTGAAAGTGTATTTACAGGATGGGATAAATTTATATTATCTGCAAAATTACTTATAAAGAGACTTACTGTTTCACCTGAAAAATGGTATGGAATAGATACTAGTGTAGTTGAAGTTGAAAAAGTTCCAATATTAGTTGGAAATAATTCAAATAGTAAAAAAATAGTTAGAATTTACGATTAATAAAAAATGGATTGATTTTTAATCAATCCATTTTTTTATTATTTTATTTGAAAATAATTACACTGATGTGAAGAGAATGCATAAGCTAATTTTCTATAAAAAAAGATGTGTGTTTATAAAATACAAGAGAATTAAATATGTTTTTAAAATAATATATTAATTGTATTTAATTACAAAAAGTAGTAAAATTAACAATAAATTAAAGTTAATAAACATGTTTTAAAAAATTGGGGGATGATTTAAATGCATAAAAAATTATTTATACCTGGTCCAGTTGAAGTACGTAAGGATGTATTAGAAAAAATGGCAACACCTATGATAGGTCATAGAAGTGCAGACGCATCATTTTTACAAAGAAGAATAAGTGATAATTTAAGAAAAATTTTCTATACACAAAGTGAAATTCTTTTATCAACTTCTTCAGGAAGTGGATTAATGGAAGGTGCTATAAGATGTTGTACAGCTAAAAAAGCAGCAGTATTTTCAGTAGGAGCATTCGGGAAAAGATGGTATGAAATGGCTTTAAATAATAATGTTAAAGCGGACTTATTTGAAGTACCTATGGGAGAAGCCGTAACTCCAGAAATGGTAGATAAAGCATTAAGTACAGGAGAATATGATTTAGTAGCTGTAACTCATAATGAGACATCAACTGGAGTTATGAATCCAATTAAAGAAATTGGTAAAGTAGTTAGTAAATATGATGACATTATATTTATTGTTGATGCTGTAAGTTCAGCAGTTGGAACTAAAATAGAGGTTGATGAATGGGGAATTGATATATTAATAACTTCTACTCAAAAGGCTATAGGATTACCTCCTGGAATGTCAATTTGTACTTTTTCAAATAAGGCAAAAGAAAGAGCAGAAAAAGTTCCAAATAGAGGATTCTATTTAGACCTTTTAGCATTATATAAATATATTCAAAAAAAGGATTATCAATATCCTTCAACACCTTCTTTATCACATATGTTTGCACTAGATTACCAGTTAGATTATATATTGAATAAAGAGGGAATTGAAAATAGATATGCAAGACATATAGAGCTTGCAAAAATGGTTAGAGCATGGGCAAAGAAGCATTTTGAATTATTTGCAGATGAGAAACATCTTTCAAATACAGTAACAGCTATAAAAAATACTAGAGCAATTGAAGTAGGAGCTTTAAATAAAGAATTAGCAGCAAGAGGATTTGCTATTTCAAATGGATATGGAACTCTTAAAGATAAAACTTTTAGAATAGCTCATATGGCTGATTGTACTATAGAAGATATGAAAGACTTACTAAAAAATATAAATGAAATATTAAAATTAGAAGATTAATTTGGGGGAATAATCTTTAATTTAGAGGGGGCTATAAAATGTATAGAGTTTTAACAAATGATGGTTTACAAGCAGGAGCAATTGATAAACTAAAAGAGCTAGGCATAGAAGTAGTAAACCAACACTTTAATCAAGAAATACTTGGGGAAAAATTAAAGGAATTTGATGCTGTAGTTATAAGATCAGCAACAAAATTGACAGAAGATGTTTTAAAAGAGGCTAAAGGTGGAAAGCTAAAATTAGCTATTAGAGCAGGAGTAGGAATAGATAATATAGACATAAAATATGCGCAAAGTATAGGAATAGATGTCAAAAATACTCCTAATGCTAGTTCAAATTCTGTTGCAGAACTTGCTTTAGGGCATATGTTTGCAGTATCAAGATTCATAGGAATATCAAATTTTACTATGAGAAATGGAGAATGGAATAAAAAATTATATCAAGGTAGTGAATTGTCAGGAAAAATACTTGGTATTATTGGTATGGGGAGAATAGGAAGAAGTTTAGCTAAGAAAGCTGATGCTTTGGGAATGAAAATAATATATTATACTATGGAGGGAAAACATGAAGATTTAAATTATGAATTTTTAAGCTTTGAAGAGGTACTTAAAAATTCAGATTTCATATCATTACATGTTCCATATGATAAAGAAAAAGGGGCGTTAATTGGGGAAAATGAATTGAACATTATTAAAGATGGATCATATATTATAAATTGTGCTAGGGGAAAAGTTGTTGATGAAAAAGCTCTTTTAGAAGCTTTAAATAGTGGCAAAATTAAAGGGGCAGGAATAGATGTTTTTGAAAATGAACCAACAACAAATAAAGAGCTTATAAATAATTCTAGAGTTAGTGTTACACCCCATATTGGAGCAGCAACAGATGAAGCACAAAATAGAATAGGTGAAGAAGTTGTGGAAACATTAAAAAATTTCTTTAATATATAACTTAAACTATAGAAATATAGTTTAAAAATTGGGGGTAAAGCATAAACCTTTTGAAATCTATTAGATTTAAAAATTACGAATGAGGGTTTATACTTTGCCCCTAAAATATTTAAATAAAGATTTATAATAAAATTAAAATATAAATAGGAGGTTTTTTTATGGCAAAAATAAAAGGTTTTAAAGGAATAAGACCGGTTATAGAATTAGCATCAAAAATTGCAGCACTTCCTTATGATGTAATGGATAGTGATGAAGCAAGAGAAAGAGTTGTAGGAAATAAATACTCATTTTTACATGTTGATAAAGCTGAAATAGACTTAGATAAAGATATTGATATACATGATAAAAGAGTTTATGAAAAAGCTAGAGATAATCTTAAAGAAATGATTGATAAAAAATATTTTATACAAGATAAATCAGATTGTCTTTATATATATAGACAAATTATGGATGGGAGAGCTCAAACTGGATTAGTATTTTGTGCATCAATAGATGATTATATAGATAATGTTATAAAGAAACATGAGTTTACAAGAGAAGAAAAAGAACAAGACAGAATAAATCATGTAGATTATTGTAATGCTAACACAGGACCTATTTTTTTAACTTATAGAGAAGATGAGATAATATCAGCTGTTATAAATGCATGGAGTAATAGAGAACCTGAATATGATTTTTATGCAGAGGATGGAATAAGACATATAACATGGGTAATAGATAATCCAATAATAGTTAGAGAAATAGTTGAATTATTTAAAGGTATAAAATATATGTATATAGCTGATGGACACCATAGAACAGCTTCAGCTGCAAAAGTTGGATTAATGAGAAGAGAGAAAAATCCAGATTATACAGGAGAGGAAGAATTTAATTATTTCTTAGCTGTTGCATTTCCAGATAAAGATTTAATGGTCATGGATTATAATAGAGTTGTTAAAGATTTAAATGGTCATTCTAAATATGAGTTTTTAGAAAGAGTTTCAGAAAAGTTTAATATAGAAAAATGTAAAAATAATGATGGATTTAAGCCAACAGAAAAACACACTTTTGGAATGTGTATAAAAGGAGAATGGTATAAAATTTCAGCTAAAGAAGGAAGCTTTAATGAAAATGATCCAATTAAAAGATTGGATGTTTCAATACTTCAAGAAAATATTTTAACACCTATATTAGGTATAGAAGATGTTAGAAAATCAGAAAGAATAGATTTTATAGGTGGGATAAGAGGAATAAAAGAAATAAATAAAAGAATAGATAAAGATATGCAAGTAGGTTTTTCAATGTATCCAACAGATATAAGTGATATAATGGCAGTTGCAGATATAGGAAAAGTTATGCCACCAAAATCAACTTGGTTTGAACCAAAGCTTAGAAGTGGGTTATTTATACATCATTTATAAATTTCACTTAAATTTAATATAGATTATTTAAATATGATGGATTTGATTTAAATATCTAGAGGATTCTAATAAAAATATTAAAAAAAAGTTTTAAATTAATAAAAGTGAAATTAATTGTAACAATTAGTAATGTTATAATTTATATTATAAATAAAAACAGAGTGGATAAGGATAACAAGTGATGAAAGTTGTAGATTTAAAAAATATAAAATTTAATGAATGTAAAACATATGAAAAATCAGCTAAAATGCAATATAGCTTACAACAAAAAGAAGTAACACCTATTGATAAGGTGAAAATGAAAAAAATATCTTATAAACAAAAGCAAAGAATGGCTCCAGTAAAGCATAAAACAATAAGCAGTAAACTTAGTTATAAGAAGAGAAATGGAGATGCGTATACAGTAGGAGAAATAATATTAATAATTCTTATTGTATTATTAGTAATCGGAATAATAATAGCTGGAGTAACAATATTTCTTAACTATAGTTTAAGATAATTATTTATTCTTAAGAACATCTAAGGATGTTCTTTTTTTTATAATTTAATATTTTATATATTATAAAAATAATTTACAAAAGAAATATACAAAAAATATTTTAAATATACAACGACTTAAATTTATAGATGATATAATTTAGATAATATTTGATAAGGGGATGATTATTTTGGAATCGATTCAAAATTTTTGTGAGAATAAAATAACTAGAGAAGCTATACATCATATACCAAAAAGTAATTATTCATATGGATATGACAAAGATACTCTTCATTTAAGAATAAAAACTAAAAAAGGTGAAATAAATAAAGCAGAATTAAGAATTGGAGATCCATATGATTGGGATAAAGGTGGTTGTGATGGTGGAAATATGAATAGTACTGGAGGAGTATGGACGGGAGGAAATACTTATCCTATGAGAAAGGAAGTTGAAACTGAATATTTTGATCACTGGATAGCAGAATTTAAGCCACCAAAAAAGAGATCTAGATATGCATTTATATTAGAAGGAAAAAATGAAAAAATATTATATACAGAGAAAAGGATTCATGAATTAGGAACAAAAGATGATATGAGCATATTATCTAGAATAAATGATTTTTATTGCTTTCCATATTTAAACAATATAGACGTGCCTAAAGCGCCAAAATGGGCTAAAGATACTATTTGGTATCAAATATTTCCGGACAGATTTAATAATGGAGATTCATCTATAAATCCTAAGAATGTTATGCCTTGGGGAACTGAACCAACAGAACATAATTTTATGGGTGGGGATTTAAGAGGAATAATAAATAAATTAGATTATTTTTTAGAGCTTGGAATTAATGGATTATATTTTTGTCCAATTTTTAAAGCAACGCAAAATCATAGATATGACACTATAGATTACATGGAGATAGATCCAGCACTAGGAACTAAAGAAGATTTTAAAGAGTTAGTGGAAAAAGCACATAAAAAAGGAATTAAAATAATGCTAGATGCAGTATTTAATCATATGGGCTATTTTTCATATCAATGGCAAGATGTAATATTAAATGGAGAAAAATCAAAGTATAAAGATTGGTTCCATATAAATAAATTTCCTGTAGTAGATAAACCTTTTGAAGAATTAGATGGTAGAAATTTAAATTACGAAACTTTTGGAAGAACACCTTTAATGCCAAAATTAAATACAGAAAACAAAGAAGTAGTAGATTATTTATTAAATGTAGCAGAGTATTGGAGCAAAGAAATGAATATAGATGCATGGAGGCTAGATGTTTGTAACGAAGTTGATCATGTATTTTGGAGAAAATTTAGAGAAAGAGTTTTATTAGCTAATCCTGAAACTTATATATTAGGAGAAGTATGGCATGATGGATTACCATGGTTAATGGGAGATCAATTTGATGCAGTAATGAATTATCCTCTTGGAGATGCTATAAAAGATTACTTTATAACAAATTATATAGATGCAGAAAAATTTAAATATATGATTAATCAAATATCAGTTAATTATCCAATGCAAGTAGTTGAATCAACTTTTAATTTATTAGATAGTCACGATACTCCAAGAATTTTAACTGTGGCAAATGGAAATAAAGATAAGGTGAAATTAGCATTCTTATTCATGTTTACGCAAGTTGGAGCACCTTGTATATATTATGGAACTGAAGTAGGAATGGAAGGAAACCAAGGAATGGGACAAGAATTTCATAGAAGATGTATGATATGGGATGAAAGTAAGCAAGATAAAGAAATGTTTAAATTCATACAAAGGATAATTAGTATAAAAAAAGAATACAAACAAATTTCTTCAGTTAATATTGATTGGATACAAGCTAAAAAAGATAGTGATATTTTGATTTATAGAAAAGAAAATATAACTATAATAATAAATAATTCAAATGATAAAGCTGAAGTTAAATTACCTGAATATCTAAAAAATTCTAAAGGAAAAGATTTGTTTAAATTAGAAAATGTAGAGCTTACAGATAAGTTAAATCTAAATGCTTATGAATTTAAAGTAATATTGAATTAATGAAGTCTTGATAATTATCATAAAATTGATATCAAAATTTATGATAATTATCTTTTTTCATAGAAAGATAATTAAATTTTTAACAATGTGTAAATGTTTTCCTTTAGACTAGAATATTCTTAAATATAGGGTTAAAATAAAGATATAGAAAATCGAAAAATTTTTACGCATAGGAGAATTAGAGTTGCGTATTTTCTAATGAAAATAGAAAATACGTGACTCTTTTTAGTTAAATTCAAGTGTTGGAGGGATTTTTATGGAATATTTAAATTCTTATAATGAAAAATTAATAACAGTAGAAGAGGCTATTAATTTAGTGAAATCAAATGATGAAATAGTCTGTTCACTTGGTCCTTGTGAGCCACAAAAATTTTTAAATAGCCTACATAAGATTAAAAATAGGGTGGAAAATGTTAATATTATAACAATGTTGAGTTTGAATAAATATGAATATAATACTAATGAATTAATGAGAGGACATTTTTTTAATGAATCATTATTTATGGGAGGTCCTGCAAGACAAGCACAAGAGGTTGAGCTTTGTTCATATATTCCAACTCATTTAAGATATTCAGCAACTAGAAGGCTTAAATATAGAAAACCAAATATTTTTGTTGGAGCAGTTTCACCAATGGATAAGCATGGATTTTTCTCATTATCATTATCTTTGGTTTATGAAAGAGAAAATATAGAAAATGCAGATATAGTAATATTAGAAGTAAATAAAAATTTACCTAGAGTACATGGAGATACTCAAATTCATATAAGTGAAGTTGATTATTTAATAGAAAGTGATTATAAAATACCAGAATTACCAATTAAGAAGCCTTGTGAAAAAGAACATATAATAGGAAAATACATTGCGGATTTAGTAGAAGATGGTTCAACTATTCAATTAGGAATTGGGGGAATACCTAATGCTGTAGCTGAAGCACTTAAAGCAAAGAAAAACTTAGGTGTTCATACAGAAATGATTACTGAAGGAATAGTAGATTTGTTTAATTCAGGTGCAATAACAAATAGTGAAAAGACCCTTCATAAAAATAAGATAGTAGGAACATTTGCATTAGGAAGTCAAAAGTTATATGACTTTTTAGATGATAATCCTTGTGTAGAGTTAAAGAGATGTTCTTATGTAAATAACCCATATGTAATAGCTCAAAATAAAAAGATGGTTTCTATAAATACTGCGTTGGCAGTTGATTTAACAGGTCAATGTTCTTCTGAAAGTTTTGGACTTACTCAATATAGTGGAACAGGTGGACAAAGTGATACTGGAATAGGAGCTTTTATGTCAGAAGATGGGAAATCAATAATAGCATTAAAATCTACAGTTAAAAATGACACAATTTCAACTATATGTATAGGACATAAGCCAGGTTCAGCTATATCTTTTTCTAGAAATGATGTAGATTATGTTGTAACTGAATATGGAATTGCTAATTTAACAGGAAAAAGTATAAGAGATAGAGCTGAAAGTTTAATAAAAATAGCACATCCTAAATTTAGAGATGAACTTAGAAAAAGTGCAATAGAAAATAAATTAATATAAAAAATAAGAGGTGGTAAAAATGGATAAAGAGATGGAAAGGCAAATGCTTAAAATGAGCAAACAATTAAAAAATATACAAGCATTAATAGAAAGTACTCATTATTCTGATGGAGTAGCAAGTTATATTGCAGATTATTATATTGATAATGTAATACAAACAGCAAGTGAAATAATGGGAGATTAATTTAATAATAGTAATAGTTAAATATTGTAGATAATGACTTAATAATAAATTTTAAAATAAAAATATCATAATATTAAAAATTAGTTTTATTAAAAGGAGTGTATAAAAGCACTCCTTTTAACTGTGTAAAAATAATAAAATATTTATGGTATAATTATATAAAATTTTAATAAAAAGGGATAATATAATGAGTGGTAAAATTTTTATTATAGAAGATGACGAAAAAATAAGAAATGAATTAACTTCTTTTTTAAAGAAATATAATTACAATGTAAGTTTTTCTATAGATTTTGAAAACATACTTGAAGAAGTATTTAAAGAAAGTCCAGACATAATTTTATTAGATATAAATCTACCATATTAAATGAATTAAAACCAGTTAATACTAAGGTAAATATAAATTTTAAGAAAGATGTTAATATAGATAAACTTAAAGATTTTAAAATAAACCAAAAAGGATTTTATATGATAACTAAAAGCGAAGTATATGCTAATTCAGAAGGTATAGGATTAACTTATGCTTATTTAGGAATTTATATAGGATTAATATTTATTATGGCAGCAGCTATAGAACAACTAACTGATTCTATAGATAATAAAGAAAGATATAAAGTCTTAAAAGAAATTGGTGTAGATGAAAATATGATAAATAAATCATTATTTAGGCAAATAAGAATTTATTTCTTATTGCCAATATCACTAGCTATAATACATTCGATTGTAGGTTTAAAAGTAGCTTCAAAAGTAGCTTCTATGTTTGGTGATATTAATATAATGAAAAATATAATTATAGCGATGATAGTAATATTAGTTATTTACGGTAGATATTTTGCAATAACGTATTTAACAGCAAAAAGAAATATAACAGATTGAAATAATTTATAAAATCTAAGCATTCAATTAAAAATACATTTTTTATAACTTAATTTTAAACCACACATCTATATTAAAATAGTGTGTGGTTTTTATTTTTAATAATAGATATATATCTATTATTATTTTTAAAAGACTTTTTATATGATTATTATCTTCAATATATATGTTAAATTTAATAATATGCTTCCTAAGAATTAACTAAAGTTAAATGAACTCTGTTACTTCTAGGAAATTCTTTTTTTATCATAGACTTTAAAAGTTTTTTTAGTTTTTTATCATCTAAATTAGAAAATGTTTCTTGAAAAAATCCATCTTCATAAAGAGTATAAGTAGATTCATCTTTTATTATAGTAACTTTTCTATCCTTTTTAAAAGTTAAAAGACATACACCTTCTCCTACTGAAAGACGTTTAAGCTTTATAAAAGTAAAATCTATAAAGTTGCTCATATCAACCATAATTAAAAACCTCTTTTCTTTTGTAGATAATTATATTATAAAAGAAAAAAGGAAAAATAAATATAAAAAAGATTTTTTTGTAAAATTTAAAACTATTTTTATTTGGTTTACGAATATATGTATGTAGCTATAAAAAAGGAGATAACAAATGAAAGAAGAAATGCTAATAAAGCTAGTTAGAGAGAAAAGTGATAAAGAATCTGCTAACAAACTTATAAAACTCTATTATAAAAGTATATATGTGTATGTCTATAGGCAAGTTTCATGTGAAGAATTATCTAAAGATTTAACACAAGAAATATTTATTAGCATGTTAAGAAGTATAAGAAATTTTGATTCTTCTAAATCTTCTTTTAAAACTTGGCTTTATAAAATTTCTAGTAATAAGATTATAGATTACTATAGGTCAAAAGAGTACAAGCATACTACTAAGATTACAGATATAGAAGAGTTTGAATTTAGAGATTCTATCAATATCGAAAAAGAAATAATTCAAAAAGAAAAATTAAATGAAATATTAAACGTAGTAAATAGTTTTGAAAGCAATATACAGCAAATATTTAGACTTAAATTTTTTGGTGAAATGACTTTTAAAGAAATTAGTGAGTTAATTTCTTTAAGTGAATCAACAGTTAAAACTAAGTATTATAGTTCAATAAAAAAATTAAAAAAGGAAGTTGGTGATAAGATATATGGATAAATTTGAGGATATAAATATTCCTGATTTTGATATTGAAGAAATAGTTAATGAAGGAATAGAAGAGAAAGAAAACTTTTTTAAATATTTAAAAAGAATGAAAAATACTTTGGGGTTAAATATTATTTTTATAGATAAATTAGAACTAATAATGTTAGGAGTAGTTTTAACATTGGCTTTAACTTTAATTGGATATAACTTTGATTTATCTAGCGTTAATAGAATTAAAGAATTCTATGGAATTACATTTTTATTTTTACCAATTATATATTTATCTATGTCTTTATACAGTTTAGTAAAGTCTAAGGAAAATAATATGCTGGAAATAGAAATTACATGTAAATATAACATATATCAAATTGCCACTTTTAGAATATTTGTATTTTCAATAATAGGAGCATTAATAAATGTTTTTGTAATAGGTTTAATAAGTTTGCTCGGAAAAAATATAGGATTTGTTAGGCTATCAATAATATCAATTTCAGGAGTATTTTTATTTTCAAGCATAATGATTTTTATAATAACTAAAGCAAAATGGAAATTAGGAAAATATATTTATATTGTTTTATGGATAGGAATAAATTTATGGATAAGTTTTTCTAGTAATAAAATAGGAAATTTAATATTTTTAAAGATGCCTATATGGATACACTTTTTTATAGCAGTAGGAGCTATAGTGTTTTATATAAAAAATCTTAAAAATTTGATTAATTTGAGAAGAGATAAGGGAGATATATAGATGTTAATAATCAATAATTTAAATAAAACTTTTGGAGATTATACAGTGTTAGAAGATATTAATTTAGAATTTCAAAATGGAGTTTATGGACTTTTAGCCCCAAATGGAGCAGGAAAAACTACATTAATAAAACTACTTACAACTCTTATTTTCCCAACTAAAGGAGAGATTCTTTATGATGGAGAAGACATAGTAAAGCTTGATTCTAAATATAGGGATATTATAGGATATTTGCCACAGAAATTTGGGTATTATAAAAATTACACAGCAGAAAAATTTCTTTTATATATAGCAGCTCTAAAAGGAATAGATGAAAATGAAGCTAAAAATAGAGTAGATGAGCTATTAAAATTAGTTGCATTATCCGAAGTAAAGGATAAGAAACTTAAAAAGTTTTCAGGTGGAATGATTCAAAGAGTAGGAATAGCACAAGCTCTTTTAAATAATCCTAAGATACTTATATTAGATGAACCAACAGCTGGTTTAGATCCAAAGGAAAGAGTTAGGTTTAGAAATCTTTTAAGTAGTTTATCTAAAGATAAAATAGTAATAGTATCAACACACATAGTTTCAGATATAGAGTTTATAGCAGATGAAATTATAATGATAAAAAACAAAAATATTTTGTTTAAAGATAGTATAGAAAACATATGTAAAACTATAAAAGGAAAAGTTTTTGAAGCAAGAATTGAATTTAAGGAAATGGTTGAGTTTGAGAAAAAATATATTTCATTATCAGAAAAAAGAGATGGAGATAAAGTTAAATTAAGATTTATTGCAAAAGAAAAAAAAGAAAATTGGGTAGAAGTAGAACCAAATTTAGAAGACATATTCCTTTATGAATATAATGAAAAATCTATAGAGGAATAAAAATATGAGGATATTGAAATTTGAAATAGAAAAAGTTTTAAAGACAAAAATACTTTGGGGATTATTAATAGTATTTCTAGCTTTTAATATATTAAATATAGTGAATATGAGTTATATGAAGAATGATGTAAATCTATTAAATAAAATAATAGATAAAGTAGGGTTAGAAATTAATGATAATAGTAAACAAGAGCTTAAAGTATTTTCAGAAAATGAAAGTTTGAAAGCGATAGAAATAATAAATAGGAAGACAAATTCAAATTTTAAAACATTAGAAGAAGCCTTGAAAATTTTAAATGATACAAGTAAATTTTCACAAGATGAATTAGATTATATATTTGAAGCATCAATAATTGAAAATTATTACTTAAGTATAGAAGGATTAGAAACTAAGTATAATAAGATAGATATTTTATCTAAAGCGGAAGAGACTGTAGCTAAATTGAATTTAACAGGTATAGATAAAAAATTATATTTAGAGGGTAATGAAAACTTTGCAAAAAGACTTGAGGAAATAAAAAATAACAATGAAAATATGACTTTCTTTTTTAATGAAAGCTCATATGGAATGCATAGAAATTTATTTAAAGATATATTAGAAAATATTTTTGTGCAAGGAGTTATTATAGTACTTATTCTTACAAGTTTTCTATACAACTATGAATTTGAAAATAATACAAGCCACTTAGTATATTCATGTAAAAAAGGAAGAGGAGAAAAAGAAAAGCTTTGGGCTTCAATAATATGTTCAATAATTTTTATAACTATATTATTAGTAATACCACTTTCAATATTTTTCACGGTATTTGATTACTCAAGAGTGTTTAATAGTTCAATAGATAGTATTTTTAATTGGGGTTCAATATGGCCACATTTAAGTTGGTATAACCTTACTGTAAAAGAATTTTTAATTTTAAATATAGGGGTTATTTATATAGTAAATATTATGATTTCAATAATAACTGGAATATTCAGCAGAAAATTTAAAAACACATATATAACATTTTTTGTATTTGCGTTATTTTATGGAATTATATATTTAAATCCAAGTATTATTAATTTTAGTTTTTTATTAAAGACTATTGCTACATTTACTCCTATTACTCTTATTCATAACATTCAGTTTTCATTTACATTATTTAGTACAGTTATACCAACAAAATATTTTGAAATAATTACTATTATTTTATGGATATTTATATTAACTATAGGATATAAAATTTCAAGTAGAAAATTTAAAAAAGAGGATATATAAATGAGAATTATATTAAATGAGATAAAAAAGATATTTAATTTAAAAACAATATTTATATTGATTTTAGGAATAGGAATATTGTATAAAATTTTCCCAAGCTCTTATGTAGAGTATTTTCCAAATGGTCAGCCTGCTACTGGTATATATGAAGTAATGAAAGAAATGCAACTTAAATATGGAAACACTTTAGATAAAGATGAGTTTAAAGATTTTAAAACTAATTTTAGAAATGAAAAGATAAAATTGGCTGATAAATATTTAAGTAATAATGAAGAGGCGAAAAAGTTAGGTATAGAATCTTATTCAAAATTAAAGACTGAAGCAGAAGATGGATTATTTGATGAGCCTAAGGATAAAAGTGATATTACTAAATTGTATGAACATATAATGTTTAATAAAAATTCAAAAGAGTTTTGGTATTTAAATGCTATAGATTATATAATAGAAAGATATAATAATAAAGGCTCAGATCAAATTGAAAATAAACCTGAATGGTTTAAGAATCGATATAAAGAAATATATAGTAGACCTCAACCTATAATATATGATGATATTATACGTAATTATAATGTATATATTGGAGGTATATCACTAATCATTATAGCATCTATAATGTTTGCACTAGGTTCTGTATTTATAAAAGATAAATCATTAGGTGTAGATTATATTCAATATTCAAGTAATATAGGAAGAAAAATAATTAATAAAAAAATTATTGCAGGATTAATTTCATCTATAATATTAACTACAGTAATATTAGGAACAAGCCTTTTAATATATTTTATTTCAAATGGTACGTCAGAATTTTTTAATACAAACATAAATAGTATTTTTTCATATGAATATATAATAGACATAAAATATCTTCAATATATAATTTTAACTATAATTATTATTTATATAATAGCAATATCAACAGGATTACTAACAATGTTTATATCTAATATGGGGAAAAATTATATTCATGTGTTAAGTATAGGGGTTCCATCTTGTGCAGTATTAATTTTTATATCAGAAAAAGTTGTTATAAATGATTTCTTACTTTTATATCGTATTCAAATTATAGTAATAGGATTACCTATAATATTAATTGCTTTAGGAATAATACTAGCATTAAGAATTAAAAAAAGTATTAAAAAAAGAGATATTTTATATTAGTTTTAAAGCTACAGAAAATAAAAATTTTTCTGTAGCTTTTTTTATTAATCTATTTTTTCTATCATAGCTTTTAATATTGTAGTTGAATTTTTAACTCCAATTGGAATGAATTTTTCATAGTCCATGTGAGCACCATTATTTGCATTATCAGAAATTGATCTGATTATTACAAATGGAATTGAGTTTAAATAACAAACATGTGCTATACTAGCTCCTTCCATTTCACATGCAGCAGCACCAAATTCACTTTCAAGCCATTTTATTTTATCAACACTTGCTATGAATTGATCTCCTGAAACTATTCTTCCTGAGAATGTATTAATTTCTTTTATTTCATCACATGCAAGTTTAGCTAATCTAACTAATTCCTTATCACATGTGAAATCAAATGTATCAAGTCTTGGAATTTGACCATGTGCATCTCCAAAAACTGTAGTATCCATGTCATGTTGTACTAGATTTTCAGCTACTACTACATCACCAGGATATATGTCTTTTCCTATTCCACCAGCTACTCCAACATTTATAACGCTGTTAACTTTATATTCTGAAATAAGTATTTGAGTACATACAGCTGCATTAACTTTTCCTATTCCTGATACAACAGCAACAACATCTTTTCCCCACACTTTACCTTTGTGGAATGTCATGTTAGCTTTATGTGTTTTTTCTTCAATTTCCATATCATTTAAAAGAAGTTCAAGCTCTTCGCTCATTGCGCTAATTATTCCTATAACCATAAAAAGTACCTCCAAGTTTAAATATAAGCTTTTAAGCCTTAAATAATATTATAAAATTAATAATAGATTAAGTAAACATATATAAAGTTAATTAAATAAAAAACAAATTAAATTTCTTGTATATGGTTAAAATATAAAATAAAATAAAGGTAAAATATTTTTACACATAAAGGAGAAAAAGAAATGGCGCAACATGCATTATCAAGAACAGAATTACTTGTAGGCCAAGAAGGTTTAGATAAATTAAAAAAAGCTAAAGTTGTAGTATTTGGAGTTGGAGGAGTAGGAAGTTTTACAGTTGAAGCTCTTACTAGAGCTGGTGTTGGAAATTTAATTTTAGTAGATGATGACACAGTTTGTTTAACTAATTTAAATAGACAAATTCATGCTACATATAACACAATAAGTAAAGTAAAAGTTGATGTTATGAAAGAAAGAATACTTAGTATAAATCATAAATGTAATGTACAAACTTTCCAAAGTTTTGTTACTCCAGAAAATGTAGCAGAATTTATACCAGAAGATGTTGATTATGTTGTAGATGCGATAGATACTGTTTCAGCTAAAATTGCACTTGCAAAATATTGTTATGAAAATGATATAAAAATAATAGCTTCTATGGGAACAGGAAATAAATTTGATCCAACTCAATTTAAAGTAGCAGATATATTCCAAACAAAAGTATGTCCATTAGCAAAAGTAATGAGATATGAGTTAAAAAGAAGAGGAGTTAAAAAATTAAAAGTTGTTTATTCAGAAGAACTTCCAACTAAACCAAGAACAGAAGATGTTGTAACATGCAAAACAGGGTGTGTGTGTACAGGTGGAACAAAAAAATGTGCTGAAAAAAGACAAATTCCGGGAAGTATTTCATTTGTTCCTCCAGTAGCAGGAATGATAATTGGTGGAGAAGTTATAAAAGGAATTTTAGGAATAGAAAAATAATTGTGGATAACTTTTACTTGTCCACAAACAATAAATTCATTAAATTTACCAATAGTGATTAATATTAACAAGAAAATATTAAATTCTACAAAATATATATACAAGATATAGTGTGATCACTTAAAGTTATTAACAACATGTTGATAAAATTGTGTATAACTTTATCAAGATAATTAATATTTAATGATTAGATATGAAAATATATATTGATAAATTTTGATAAAAAAAGACAGGGCTGATTCAAAATTTCTTTTGAGTCAGCCCTAAATTTATGATTGTAAAGTCTTGTAATAACTTTACCATAATATATAATAGTCTTATAAGAAAATTAGCTTAGGAGATAGGATTATGTCATTGAAAAATAATGTAAATATATCCTTAAGTGGTGGGAGTAAAACTGAATATATTATAAGGGATAAAAATAATATAAGCATAGGAAGATTCGAAATTAAAGATATGAATCATGAAAACCAAAAATGTGATGTTAAGCTTAAATTTTATAGAGAAGATGACTATAATTTATTAAGAGAAACTTTAGAGCTAATATTAAGTGCCACTTTTAAGGATAAAAAAGTTTATAAAGTAAATATAATAATTAATGAGGGGATTAAATTATCTCCGTTTTTAGACATTGGATTTATTTTGGAAGGAATAATTTCAGATAATGCAATTTTGAATGGAAGTAGGAGAAGTGATTTAATGTTTGGAATAAATAGAGAAGATTTCAGATATAAAAATTGCGAACCTATAATAAAATTACAAGGAGAAAATATATACTTAAGAAATTTAACTCCAAACGATTCGGAAGAAATTTTAAACTATTATAATAAGAATAAGAAACATTTAGAAAAATTTGAGCCTTCTAGAGATAAAGATTTCTATACTTTAGAAACACAACAAAGTTTATTAAATGAAAGTTATAAGCAATTTTTAAATGGGACATCATATGAGTTAGGGATAATTAAAGATAATAAAATAATCGGAAAAATAAGATTATCTAATATAGTATATGGTGTGTTTAAAAGTGGAATTTTAGGATATTCTATTGATGAAGATTTTCAAGGAAAAGGTTATATGAAAGAAGCAGTTAAATTAATTGTTGAATATGCTTTTAATGATTTAGATCTACATAGAATAGAAGCTTCAGCTTTAGTCAGAAATGAAAGATCTAAAAATGTTTTATTAGGTTGTGGTTTTGAAGAATTGGGAATAAATAAAAAATATTTATTCATAAATGGAATTTGGGAAGATCATATAACATTTTATAAAGTTAAATAATCTATGGTAGGTGGTGAAAAAATGAAAATATCTCTTAAAAATGATATGGTATTAGTAAAAGTATTTAACAATAATATAATATTAGTTAAATCTAGTGGGAGAGAAAAAATATTATTTGAAAAAGGGATAGGATTTGGTAAAAAAATTGGAGCCATGATAAAAAAGGGAACAGAAGTTGAGAAAATATTCATAATTGAAAATGAACAAAATATACAAAATTTCAATAAAGTAATAGAAAGAACTGATGAAAAGCTTTTAGCTTTATTTGAAGAAATAATTTATGATATATCAGAGGAGATAGATGAGGAATTAAGTGAGAATATTCATATAGGGTTAGTTGATCATTTATCTTTTGCAATAAAAAGGTTAGAAAGTAAAGAAGAAATACAAAACCCATTTTTAATCGAGATAGAAACATTATATCCATTAGATTTTTATTTAGCTGAGAAAGCAGCTAGAAGAATAGAAAAAGAAATTGGAGTAAATATCCCAGATGGTGAAATTGGATTTATTGCTCTTCATATACATTCAGCTAGAAATAATGGCAAGCTATCTAATACAGTTAAATATAGTTATTTAGGAAATCTTATAATAAAATATGTTGAGGATGAGTTAAATATACAAGTAAAGAGAAGATCTTTAGATTATGCAAGGTTTTTAACTCATATGAGATTTGCTATAGAAAGAATAATAACTAAAAATCCGATTGAAAATGATTTAAGAGGAATTATAAAATCAAAATACAAAAAATCATATAAAATTTCAGAAGAAATTGGTAAAATACTATCAAAAGAATTAAACACTGAAGTTAGTGAAGATGAAATAGCATATATAGCAATGCATATAGAAAGATTTAAAGTATCATTTGATAAATAGATACTAAAAGGTAAAGAATTAAAAATAAATTCTTTACCTTTTTTAGTAGAAATATTAATAAACAAATCTTTTATTAATATTAATGAAAGTAATAAAATTCATAGAATAGTATTTAAAATATGAGAAATAGTTTTTATCTATTTAAGCATTATATATAAGAGAATTACTCATAGAATTTTAAAAAAAAATAAAAAAAATTCAAAAAAATGGTTGTAATTTTTTTTAGATAATAATATAATGTAATAGAAGAAAATAATAATGAATTAATTAATAGCGTGTAACCGTTTTACAATATAATGGGCATTAGCTAGAAAGGTCTAAAAGAAGTATATCTTTTAGTTCTTTCTAGCTTTTTTTATTTAAAAGGGTGACATGCTTATAAAAGGGGGAAGAATTTATGAAAATTTTAGGTTCTTTACAAAAGCTAGGAAAAGCTTTAATGACTCCTGTTGCTTGTATGCCTGCGGCAGCACTTTTACTAAGGTTAGGAGCTCCAGATGTTTTAGACATAGCATGGATGAGTCAAGCGGGATCAGCTATTATCGATAATTTAGCAATAATATTTGCAATCGGAATTGCAATAGGATTAGCTAAAGAAAATAATGGTGTTGCAGGACTTGCAGCAGCAGTTGGCTATTTTACAATTAAAAATGTTGCCATTTCTTTTAATGATAAGATAGACATGGGAGTTTTAGCTGGTATTATAGCTGGAGTAGTAGCAGGATATCTCTATAATAAATTTAAAGATATTCAATTACCACAATTTCTCGGCTTCTTTGGAGGAAAGCGTTTTGTACCAATAGTAACCTCTGTTATATGTATGATTATTGGAGTTATTGCTGGTTTTATATGGCCAGAAATTCAAGATGGAATAAATGGATTTGGAAATCAAATGGTTGCATTAGGAGCTGTAGGAGCAGGAGTATTCGGTATTCTTAATAGATTACTTATACCATTTGGGTTACATCACGTGTTAAATACAATATTTTGGTTTGAATTTGGAACTTTTACAAATCCAGCTACTGGAGAATTGGTTAAAGGTGATATAGCAAGATTTTTTGCAGGAGATCCAACTGCTGGGACTTATATGACAGGATTCTATTTCATAATGATGTTTGCATTACCAGCAGCATGTATAGCTATGATAGCAGCAGCTAAAAAAAGTAAAAGAAAAGCTGTTACAGGAATGCTTTTAAGTATAGCATTCACAGCATTCTTAACAGGAATCACAGAACCAATAGAGTTCACATTTATGTTCTTAGCACCAGTATTATATGGATTCCATGCAATAATGACAGGGATAGCCTTAGCAGTAGCCAATATATTAGATTTAGCAATGGGATTTGGATTTTCAGCAGGACTTATTGATTATTTATTAAGCTTTGGAATATCAAAAGGACCTATAACTATAGCTTTAGTAGGGTTAGTATTCGCAGCAATATATTTTGTAGTATTCTATTTTGTAATAAAGAAATTTAATTTACCAACACCAGGTAGAGAAAATGATGATGCATTAGAAGATGAAGGACAAGTCTCTTCTTTAATTGCAAAAACAGATATTGATGATAAAGCTGAAAGAATTTTAGAAGCATTAGGAGGTCCCAAAAATATAGAATCTTTAGATGCTTGCATTACAAGAATAAGATTAACATTAAATGATTCAACAATAATAGATGAAGAAGAACTTAAAAATATTGGAGCTAGTGGAGTTATGAGATTAGATAATAAAAATATTCAAGTTATAGTAGGAACACTAGCAGATCCACTAGTTTCAAGAATGAAAAAAATAATGAATTAATACTTTATAGTTTGAAAAAGGAAAAGATATTTAACATTTTAGTTCCCTTAAAAGTGCCAAACCCTGATAAAAAAATATCTTTTCTGAATAAATTTATAGGAGTTATCAATAAGATAACTCCTATTTTTATTAATAAATTTATTTTAGAAATAAAAAAATAAAATTAGAAATAGATATTATAAATTTTTAGCATAAATAAAAGAGATATCAAATTTGATATCTCTTTAAATATGTTAATTAAACTGTATATTCAATAATAGATGTTTGACCAGCAACAGCATCTCCATTAGCGATAGGAGTTAAGCTCTTAGTAGCATCAACATTTGTGATAAGAACAGGAGTAACTAGTGGGCATCCTTTGCTTTTTATAAGTTCTCTATCTATTTTTAAAATTGGAGTTCCAGCTTTTACAGTAGTTCCTTGTTCTATTAATTGTTCAAAACCTTCACCATTTAAAGCAACAGTTTCTAATCCAACATGAACTAATAATTCAATTCCATTATTTAATGTCATAGCAAATGCATGTTTAGTTTTAAAAATTAAAGATACAGTTCCATCAGCAGGGGCAACAATTGTATCTCCAGTTACATCTATTCCAATACCATCTCCAGCCATTTTTTGAGCAAATACAGGATCAGGTATTTCTGATATAGGCACTATTTTTCCAGTTGCAGGAGCAATTAGACTTAATTCGCTATCTTTTTTGTTTTTTTTGAAAAATCCAAACATATTAAAATCCTCTCTTTTCATATCTATAATAATTATTTTTACTTAAGGCAAATTTATATAAAAAAAGACATAAGTCTTCTAAGAAAAGAACTTATGCCTGACTATTACTCAGTAACACGTTAATCTAATTATAAAATTAGATAGTTAAATTGTCAATAATAAAATGAACAAAGTTTTAATAAAATAGAAACTTATTATAAAATATTAAGTTTATTTAACCAACATAGGTTTATAATAGAAAAAATAAAGGTTTTCAAAAATAAAAATTTGACAAAGTTCGACTAAAATATTAATATAATGTTACTAAAATTAAAGTAATCGGCGTGTAACCAAAAATAGGCATTAGCTGAAAAGGATATACAAGAGGTATCTTTTTCAGCTTTTTTTATTAGCCGAAATTTGGAAGTGACGATTGAATATATATTTTTGGAGGTAAATTTATGGCTAGGGGAAATAGCAAAATTTTAGGTTCTTTACAAAAGCTAGGAAAAGCTTTAATGACTCCGGTTGCGTGTTTGCCAGCAGCAGCACTTTTATTAAGATTAGGAGCACCGGATATATTAAATATTCCTTGGATGAATATAGCTGGAAAAACTATATTTGATCATTTACCAATATTATTTGCAGTAGGAATAGCAATAGGATTGGCAAAAGAAAATAATGGAGTTTCTGGGCTAGCTGCAGTAGTAGGATATTTTGTACTTACTGATGTAGCAACTTCATTTAATAAAACAATAAATATGGGAGTTTTAGCTGGAATTATAGTAGGTATAATTGCTGGACTTTTATATAATAAGTTTATAGATATACAACTACCACAATTTTTAGGATTTTTTGGAGGGAAACGTTTTGTCCCAATAATAACATCTTTGATTTGCTTAATATTAGGATTAATAGCAGGGCAAGTTTGGCCAATAATTCAAAATGGAATTAATGGATTTGGAAATAGCTTAGCATCAGCAGGGGCTATTGGAGCATTTATATTTGGTGTATTAAATAGATTACTTATACCTTTTGGATTACATCATGTTTTAGATACAATATTTTGGTTTGAATTTGGAACATATACAAATCCACTTACAGGAGTTCATGGAGATATAGCAAGATTTTATGCTGGAGATCCTACTGCTGGAGTTTATACTACTGGATTTTATCCAATAATGATGTTTGCATTACCAGCAGCATGTATAGCAATGATATTAGCTGCTAAAAAAGAAAAAAGAAAAGCAGTTACTGGGATGTTATTAGGTTTAGCATTAACATCATTTTTAACTGGAATAACAGAACCTATTGAATTTGCATTTATGTTTTTAGCACCAGTATTATATGGATTCCATGCAATAATGACTGGTTTATCTTTAGCAGTTACAAATTTATTAGGAATTAAAATGGGATTTGGATTTTCGGCAGGATTTTTGGATTATATATTAAGTTATGGAATATCAACAAAACCACTATTCCTTTTACTAATAGGAGTAATATTTGCAATAATATACTTCTTAGTTTTCTATTTTGCTATTATTAAATTTAATATTCAGACACCAGGAAGAGAAATAGATGGAGATATTTTAGAAGATGAAGGACAAATGAAAGAAAAAGTAAAAGTAACAAAAGCTTCATCTATAGAAGAAAAAGCAAAATATGTACTTGAAGCTTTAGGTGGAAAAGAAAACATAGAAAATATAGATGCTTGTGTAACAAGAATAAGATTAGTAGCAGTAGATGCAAATAAATTAAATGAAGCAGAGTTAAAAAGATTAGGTGCAAGTGGAGTTATGAAATTAGATTCTAAAAATGTTCAAGTTATTTTTGGAACTTTAGCAGATCCACTAGTAACTCATATTAAAAAAGTAATGTAAAAACAAAGAGAGCTTTTAGCTCTCTTTATTTTTTTAATGGGTATAAAGGAAATTCTTCATTAACTATATTAATCAATTCATCTTTACTAATACCTCTAATAAAGCATTCTGCTCCAAGAGAATTTATAAAGGACTTTAAAGACTCTTTAAATTCATTGTTAGATTTATTAAGATTTAGATTTACAAAGGCACCTTTACCTGGTTCTATTTTTATAAATCCATCTTTTTTTAATATAGAATAACTCTTATTTACTGTATGCATATTAACATCTAGATAAGAAGCTAAAACTCTAACAGAGGGAAGTGCTTCTCCTTCCTTTAAATCACCATTAGCTATCATATTTATAATTTGATTTTTAATTTGAATATAAATAGGTTCAAATTCATTTGGATTTAAGTTAAGCAGTTAATTTACTGTTATCAGAACAATAAAATTGTTTTGTAACAGTTTCACCTCCTTTTGAAATAATATATAATGATTTTAACATAAGTATATATTAAAAAAGTAAAAATGTAAATATATGGAAAATGAAAGGGGGATATACTTGAAAAATTTAAGATTAGAAGATGTGAAAGAAAACATATTATATATTGAAGATATAAATGAAGGACTTAAAAGTTTTAATAATGGAATATTGACTTTAAAATCTGATGAAACTTCAGTGGTAAACTTTAAAAATTTCTTATTAGAGTTAGATAATGAATTAATAGTAGATTATTATGGTAATAAAATAAATGATATAGCATTTGAAAGAATGATAAATGTTTTAGAATATGAAGAAAAGCTGTATTTAAAAGAAATAAAAGAAAAATATTCAGAAGAATTATTTTTTTATAATATAGAAGAAAAATTTTTAGAGATAATATTAAAACTTTCATTAGAAGAAATTTTATTTAGTTCATTTTATATAAAAAATGAAGTTACTATATGGGGAAATTATAATAAAAAGTTTATATTATTTTTTAAAGATAAAAATAAAGAAAAAATATATAAAGATATTGCAGAAAAAAATAATCTTATATTAGAAGATATAAGATATATTTGATAAGAGAGGTAAGGGGATTGAAGCATATAAGTATATTTATGGCGTTTTTTGCAGGTGTAGTATCATTTCTATCACCATGTGTTTTGCCATTAATACCAGCATATATTAATGTTTTAACTAAACAAGATAAAAGAAAAGATATAGTCTTAATAAGAAGTATTTTATTTGTATGTGGCTTTACATTTGTATTTATTATAATGGGAGCCTCAGCAACTGCTTTGGGAAAATTATTTCAAAATAATATTAATTTGTTTAGGATAATATCAGGGATAATTATAATTCTATTTGGAATATATACATTAGAGATAATAAAAGTTGGAAGCTTGTACAAAGAAAAAAGATTATTTAATAAATTAAATGATTTAGGTCCATTTATAATGGGAATTGCCTTTTCAGCAGGATGGACTCCATGTGTTGGACCTATTCTAGGAAGTATAATAGTTTATACTTCAACAAATGCAAATTTAAATGGAATATTTATGTTAGGGTTTTATTCATTAGGACTAGGAGTTCCATTTATATTATGTGCATTATTAATAGATAAATTTATATTTGTTAGAAAATATATATACAAATACATGAGCCTTATAAAAAAAATAACAGGAATTTTAATGATAATAATAGGTATACTTATGATTACTAATAAATTAGTAGTATTTATAGGAATACTTTCTTAGGGGGTAATAATGAAAAAAATAATAATAGGAATAATAGTGATATTTTTCATAATTGGAGGAGTTCAGATTTATAGAGAATCGTTAAAGAAAAAAGCACAAGAAGACATAAATAATACAGAGTATAGTAGCTCTATAAACAATGGAAATATAAACGAAGAAAATTGGGATGTTAAGCCAAAGGATCTTGAAGTTCAAAGTACAAATCCAATAGGAGAAACACCTGACTTTACTTTAGAAAGTATTAAAGGAGAAAAAATATCTCTTTCACAATTTAAAGGAAAAGAAATATTCTTGAATTTTTGGGCAACATGGTGTCCTCCTTGTCAATTAGAAATGCCTGATATAGAAAAGTTATATCAAAAATATAAAAATGATAAGGACTTTGTTATACTTACAATAAATGTTGGAGAATCTAAAGAAAAAGTGATGAGTTATATTAAAGAACACAATTATAATTTTGAAGTGTTATTAGATACTAATTCAGATATTTCACTAAAATACAAATCAAGATATTTACCAACTTCAGTTATTATAAATAAAGAAGGAGAAATAACAAATTACAGAAGTGGTGCTATGGATTTTTCACAAATGGAAGAGTTTAAAAAAGAATAGAATTTTAAAACCTCATGCAACTAAAACATGAGGTTTATTTTTATACTAAATATAATTTATTTTTTAGAATAAGATTATGAGATAAAAAATAATAAAGATATGAAAATTTATAAAATCAAATTTAAATTATAATTTTAGAACTTGATATATATATATTTATTTTATATTGATATAAAAAAATTAATTGATATAAAAATTTAATTGATATAAAAATATATATTTATATGGATATAAAATGATTTAGATTTTTATATTTAAAATAATAATATCAAAATTTGATTATGTTAAAACTTCAAAAAAATAAAATATTTTAATTCAATAAGAAAAATATTAATTGATATAAAAATGATATATATTATAATAAGTGAACAAAATAAGTATTATAATTTAATAAAAAATGAATGAGATAAAGAAAAAGTATTTATACTCTTCCTAGTGTATCATGAATAGAATTTTGTCGAAAAAAATAGATATAATTAGTAAATTGAAATTATTTAAAAAAATAAGATTAAAATAAAAGTATATAATTTAAAAAAGGTGTTATAGTAATAAATGTCTTAAGGACAAGCACATAAACAAAGTGATTTGAACTTAAGATTTGATAGTTAATTAAAATATTTTGAGCATTTAAAAAAAGTGTTGACAATATTTAAATTAGATATTAAACTAAACAAGTCGCCAAAAGCGATGAGAAAAAATGGTCTTTGAAAATTGAACAGAATAATATATAAGCAAACTTAAACCAGCAATTCTTTTATAAGTAAGTTTTAAGAGCTAAAAGATTA
>NZ_KB850956.1:80719-87747 GCF_000371465.1 Clostridium thermobutyricum
ACTCCTTCCCATTCCGAACAGGAAAGTTAAGCTCTATAACGCCGATGGTACTGCATGGGAGACTGTGTGGGAGAGTAGGAAGTTGCCAAGTGAGAACTTAGAAAGAGTCAGTAATATTTACTGACTCTTTTATTTTATAATCTCAATATTTTTTCATTTATTGATTGTTATAGTATTAAATTTAGAAATAAAAATAATAGGATTATATCAATAAAAAATTAATTAAGAAGAAATCTAATTTTAGTTTATATTAATTTAATTATAAATTTAGAGCGATTAATAAAGAGATTTTTGTGTCTTCTTATGATAAATCATTAATTTTATCAAAAATTTAAAACATACTATTGAATTGACTAAATTTACTATAAATAAAATTACTAAAAGCATTATTATTCTAGCAAATAGTAGAATAATAATATTTTAAAATTTTAAAGGATTATAATTTAAAGTTTTATATACAAATCTAATTTATTATTTAGGAATTGAATATAAAAAAAGCATTTGCTATTAAAACTACATAAATATTAATTCATTTAATCCATAATTAATATTATATTTATAAGCATACCTAAGAGAAAAGAAATTATCATTAATCTAAATTTATTTAATCTTTAGTTTATTATATTTTGAATTTGTGTTAAAGTCATAAGAATAAATAATCCAGGTCTTAATATCATAAGTATTATTATTTTATTATCAAATAATAATGAATACAATTCATAACTTAAACAATAAAGTTCAATAAATGTTGGGATATAAATTATTAAGCCTAGTTTTAAGCCTCTATGAGATAAATTTTTGACCTACTTATATATTAATAAAATAAGCTTTTGATATAGAAGGTAATAAAACTATTACAATTGAAACTATAATTATTAGAGGAGATACGATTAAAATCTTAAAATAATATTTTTCCAAGTATTCTTCTAGAAACTCTTAATACATTTAAAATATCTTTTTTTAATATGTAGAATTCAGAAACTACTTTATCAATAGTAGATTGACATTAAATTGTTGCTATAAAATAAGCACATATAAATATTTGATAAATTTTAGAATATATACACACCTGATGGGTCTAATAATGATTGGAAGAAAGGAACACAATAAAAATTTAGCTAATATTCAGGAAATATATAAAATTAAAAGGCTTCTAGAAGCAGGCTATTCATTTTCATTAAGACTTCTTTCAAATTTAACAACAAAATTAGTATAATTGTAGCGTTAATCCAATATATTGGAAATATTTATGATATTATTAATAAAAGTGTAAGTTATAAAATTCAAATATAAACTAATATAAAATAAAGAGTATATATTTTTTAAATACTAATTAATTTATTCTAAGTTTGAAAGAATGCTATAATAAAATTAGCATACAAATGATAGGAGCGTGAATTTAATGACAATAAAAAATACAAAAGTGGCTATTGTAGGAACAGGATTAGTTGGATCAAGTACTGCATTTAGTCTTGTAACACAAGGAGTATGTGATGAAGTTTTAATGACTGATATAAATAAAGAGAGAGCTATTGGAGAGGCAATGGATTTAAATCATTCAATTGAATATTTAAATAGAAATGTTAAGGTTAAAGCTGCTGATTATAGTGAATATGGAGATGTTGATGTAGTTGTGATAACTGCTGGAGCTCCACCAAAACCAGGGCAAACTAGACTAGATACATTAGGAATGACAGCAGATATAGTTAAATCAATTGTTACTCCAATAATGGAAAGTGGATTTAAAGGATTTTTTATAATTGTTTCAAATCCAGCTGATATAATTGCTTACTATGTATATAAACTTTCAGGACTTCCAAAAAGTCATGTTTTAAGTACAGGAACATCTATAGATACAGCAAGACTTAAAAACTTTATAGGAGAACTTGTAGATGTAGATCCAAGATCTGTTCAAGGATATTCTATGGGAGAACATGGGGATTCTCAAATGGTACCATGGTCACATATAACAGTAGGAGGAAAATCATTTTTAAAAGTTTTAGAAGATAATAAAGATAGATTTCCAAATGTTGATTTAAAAGAATTAGTTAAAGATACGGCAGAAGCAGGATGGGAAGTATATAAAAGAAAAGGAACAACTTATTATGCTATTGCAACTGCAACTGTAGGAATAATAAAAGCAATTTTAAATAATGAAAATAGAATAATTCCAGTTTCTACTCTTTTAGAAGGTGAATATGGAGTTAATGGTGTATTTGCAGGAGTACCAGCAATATTAAATTCTAATGGAGTAAAAGAAGTTGTTGAAATACATTTAAATGAAGAGGAAGAAAATAATTTCAAAAACTCAATAAATTTAATAAAAGAATATGTCGAAAAGTTAGAAAATAGATAAAATAATAAAAAGAAAACTCGCATAAATACAGGGATTAAGAGTTTTCTTTTTATTTTAAATAAAAAAAATAAAAAAAGTTGTTGACATTGTTATGTATAGTCTATATAATAAATAATTGTTGAGGGGCTGGCAAGCACCGAAACAAAAAGTAAAACAATCTAGTGATGATGGCATAGAGGAAACACTCCTTCCCATTCCGAACAGGAAAGTTAAGCTCTATAACGCCGATGGTACTGCATGGGAGACTGTGTGGGAGAGTAGGAAGTTGCTAGGTAATGGTTCACTAGCTCAGTCGGTAGAGCACATGACTTTTAATCATGGTGTCCGGGGTTCGATTCCCCGGTGAGCCACCAAATTTACTTTTACATTAGGGTGTACAAATCTTATTCTAATATGGTTCACTAGCTCAGTCGGTAGAGCACATGACTTTTAATCATGGTGTCCGGGGTTCGATTCCCCGGTGAGCCACCAGAATTACTAAATGTAATTCTAATATAGGAACTTGCTTAGCATTTATATACTGAGATTATGATTTCATAATCTCTTTTTTATTTTATTTGAATTTAATATATTTAAATAATTAAATGGCTTATGAAATATTTTCATAAGCCATTTCTTTTATAAAATTTTTATTATACTTATTATAAATATAAAAAATATATAATTTAAGTAGTACTATTTTTTTTAAATCCACATTTTACGTCATCTTTAATAAATATTGCAAAGTTTTTCAAATTTTTGGCATCATCTTTTAGACTAGTATTATCTTCTTCTTGGAAAAATCCAGAATTATATAAGCATAAAATTAGAAAAAATATTCCTAAATTTATATATATATCCTTTAAATCAGCAATAAATAAATCTCCAACTCCAATAAAGTCAAGGCTACCACCATAAAAAACTTTATCAATAAGAGAACATAATGCTCCAGTAAATACAAATATTATAGACAAATCACTATAAATATCTCTGTTATCTTTTGATCTATAGTATCTATAAACTTCTAAAAATAAAAATAAAGCTATAAGATTTAAAACTATTAATGTAGGAAAGCTTATTCCTACACCGAATCTTGCATTTAACCAGGAGCCTTTTGTATTTATAATAGGATTAAATGATAAAAATTCATCAAAGAATCCATAGTAATCATTAAAGAAGAATAGTTTTATTATTAATTTAACTCCTTGATCTAAAATTAATAAAATAAAAAATAATAGATATAAAGTCTTAGTATTTAATCCGTATTCATGTTTTTTAGTAAAGTTATAAATAAAAATGCCTACTAGCGCAAATAGCAAAGTTAAAAATACATTTCCTATAAAAATTTCAGAATTTGTAATTCTACCACTTATTAATTCAAATATAAAATAAGCTATCCACATTAAAGGCAAAATTCCTATAGTGAGAAATTTTTTAGTTTTCATTATTTCCTCCTTTTTAAATAGATATGATAATTAGTTTAGCATATTTTTCAAAATTTAACTATTGTTAATATTACTTTACATATGAGATAATATAATTATTATTTAACAAATAATAACAATTAAAGGGGTGTTTAGAATGTTAACTATTTTTGCAGTTTCTGATTCAATAGGAGAAACTTCTAATCAAGTTGCACTTGCAGCTGCTAGTCAATTCAATGAAGGAGTTGAAGTTAAAAGGATTCCCTATATAAAAACAATTGAAGATGCTAATGATGTAATAGAAGCAGCTAAGGAAGTTAAATCATCAATTGTAGTATCTACTATAATTAATGTCCAAATAAGAGAATATTTAACCCAAGTTGGATTAGAAAATAATGTTTCAGTAATAAATGTTTTAGGACCTATCCTTAATATTGCTTCAATGAAGCTTAATAAGGTTCCAAATTATAATCCAGGAGCTATGTGGGTTACTGATGAAGAATATTTTAAGAGAATAGAGGCTATGGAATTTGCTATGCAATATGATGATAGTAAAGATTATAGAGGTTTAAAGAATGCTGATGTAGTTTTAGTTGGTCTTTCAAGAACATCTAAAACACCATTATGTATGTATTTAGCTAATAAAGGAATAAAGGCAATTAATATACCTTTAATGCCAGAGGTAGGAGTTCCAGAAGAGATATATAAAGTAGATAGAAAAAAAATATTTGGCTTAACAATTGATCCTTTTAGATTAATAGAAATAAGAAAAAAAAGATTAGATAAATTTCATAGAATGCCATCTAATGTAGAATATGCAAGTGATGCTAGAGTTTTAGAAGAATTTGATTTTGCTGATAGAATAATAAAGAGATTAGGATGCAAAACAATTGATGTTACGCAAAGAGCTATTGAAGATACAGCATTAATTATTCTTGAATCAATAAAACAGAAAAGATAATTTATATAAATAAGAGCTATTATTAACTTTTTAAAAGCTAATAATAGCTCTATTTTTATGCAAATTATAATTTTTATTAACTAAACAAGATAATAGATAATATTATAAATTAAACAATATTTAAGAAATAGGTGAGAATCTTGAAAATAGGATTGGTACTAGGTGGCGGTGGTGCTAGAGGAGCATATCAAATAGGTGTATTTGAAGCTTTGAATGAAATTGGAATAGATAAACATATAAAAGTCATATCAGGGGCATCAATTGGAGCTTTAAATGCGGCTATTTATGTTCAGGATAATATAAAACTTGGAAAAGAAATATGGTGTAACGTATCAAAAGAAAAAATTTTGCCAACAGATACTTTAAACTTAATAAAAAGAAGTATATTAGTTAGTGTTGGATCAAAAAATATTGATTTTATAAAGAAATATGTTCCAAAAGCAATAGAAGGAGGAAATATATCAAGTAGTGGGCTGGACAGTATAATAGATGAAAATATAGATTTAAGTAAAATAAGAGATTGTAAAAATAAAATTTATGTATCATGCACAGAAATACCAAAAATAAAGGCAAGATATTTTTTGTTAAATGGAGAAAGTGATGAAAAAATAAAAAAAATATTACATGCAAGTTCTGCAATTCCTATGATATTTCAAAGTGAAAATATAGATGGTATAGAATATGTAGATGGTGGGATAACTGATAATGTTCCTATAGACCCTGTTTATTATGAAAATTGTGATTTAATAATAGTAATAGGATTAGCGAGAGAATTTAGGGTTGATAGAAAGTTATATCCTAATGCTCAAATATTAGAAATAATACCAAGTTATATAGAAGAGGGGTTTATAGATGGAGCTTTAGAATTTACAAAAGAGAATTCTGAAGGAAGAATTAAGATGGGATATGAAGATACAATGAATCAAATAAAGCCCATAATTACATTGATAAATCATATAAAAGATAAAGAAAAAAAGCCTTCAATAATTGAAAGCTTAAAATGTTTTTTTAAAATTAATAAGGAGTGATAATACGAATTTTAGGATATATACTTGGATACGCAATACTTAGTGGAAAATTTAATTTATCATAACTGTGACAGCAATATAGAATATCATTATTTGATACGTAAGTTATTATTCCTGAATGTGTCCAAGTTTTTCTATCCTTGTTATAAAACTGGACTATAGAACCAGAACTATTTTTATTAATAGATGAATATTCTCTAGCTATATTATTATAAATTAAGTAATTTCTAAGTTCATTTACCCTAAGCCAAGGATTTGTATAAGGTTTCCAAGTTTTAGTTTGTTTTATACCGCCATACCATATAGCTTGTGAAACGAAGTTTGTACAATCACCTCCAGATTTATCAAAAGATTTGAATTCTTTATTATAATTTAGAGCATATTTTTGAGCATATTCTATACATTTTTTTTTATCAAATGTCCTTAAATTTCTTGTAAATTCATTATTGAATTGATTATTAAATGATTTAAGTGAAAAAGTATTTATATTGTCCAATAAAATTTTATAATGAGAAATTAAATTCATATTATTTTGAATTAGGGCATCATAATAGTAATTATTATTTTCTATTTTTTTATAGATATCTGAAGAAACTTCATATGAAACTATAAAATCAATGATCCAATTGTATTTAGAAATTTTAGATAATATAAAACAAAACTTAGATATATCAATAGAATTATCATTAAAGTTATTTATATTATAGAGTGTTTTAAGATTAATAAAAACAAAAGCAATATTTCTAGAAAAATATATTTTTTTTAAATCTATGGAATATGAATTCCTAAAAAATAAAGCGTTTTTTTTATACCATTTTGTATTAAAATTTATTCTAGAATTGAATAAATCAAGTAAACCTGTTTGGTAATTTAAAAAATATCGATTATTTTTTTTATCATTATTCTTTATAAAAGTTGATATTAGATTTTTTATTATATGTGTATCAAGTAAACTTCTCATAAAACTCCTTAAATATAAAATTATTTTTCTGTATTATATTCATAAATAATAAAAAACATGAAAAAATATATTAAAAAGTGTTGACATAAATATCATTAGATGATAATATAAAAAACATCGTAAGGAATGAAAGTTCAAGCGAATCTATCAAATCTAAAAAATATTTAAAAAAATATTGACAATAAGATTTGAAGATGATAAGATAAATGAGTCGCTAAAAGCGATAAGGAAAATGGTCTTTGAAAATTGAACAGAATAATATATAAGCAAACTTAAACCAGCAATTCTTTTATAAGTAAGTTTTAAGAGCTAAAAGATT
>NZ_KB850956.1:95902-113241 GCF_000371465.1 Clostridium thermobutyricum
GGGTATAGCTCAGTTGGGAGAGCACCTGCCTTGCACGCAGGGGGTCAGGAGTTCGAATCTCCTTACCTCCACCAAATAGGTGGAAAAGTCATGAACTTTTTGTTCATGACTTTTTTGTTTTTAATAGACATATATTAAATCGTTAATATATACTAAAATTATAATTTTGGATACATATTTAATAATAACTTATATTATAATTATAATATAAAGATTAATTGAGATAAATATTAAAGAAAATATTAACAGAACATATAATGTATAGATATTATATAATATAAAAATATGCATGCTTATTAATTAGCTAAAGATGGGGAGTGTTTTTGTGATAAAAATTGAAGAATTAAAAGAGACTCTTAAACAATTAAAATTAGAAAAGAGAGATTTAATCTTAGCCAATAAAAAAACTTCTGAAATTGATAAAAAAATAAAAGATATTGAAAATAAAATAAATAACTTAAATTAGACATATAGTTAAATTATCAATTTAAGATAGGTTTTATTTAAAACCTATCTTTTTTTATTATTAAGTAAAATAAAGTTAAGAAATGTTGTAAACAATTTATAATAGTTTAAAAGAATAGGAATATTAATCATATTTTTATCATATAGTTTATTTAGAGAATTGGAACTAAATTTTAGTTAACTTTATTTATTTTATTAGAAAGTTTTTCTAATAATCAGGAGGGGTTATAATGATAAGAACTGTTGTATGTCAAAGAGATGGATGTAGTGGAAATAATTTTTTTATAGAAAGTATTGATAATAAACTGAGAGCTACTTGTAGAGAATGTGGTGAAAAATCAGATTATATTTTAAATGATGTTGGATATTATTTAGTATCTAGTTGTAATGAATGCAAAAATGAAGCTTTTAAATTATTTGTTGATACAGAGAAGAAAAATGTATTTGCAAAATGTGTTGAATGTGGAGAACCACCTGAAAAAATATTTGTAGATGAGTATGGTAATCAAATATCATCTAAGGAAAGAATTTTAAATGAAGTGAAAGAAGCTTTATATTCTGTAAATCAAAGAATGTGTAATTTAGAGATAAAAGTTGAGAACATAGAAAAAGGGCAAGGAATTTTAGAAGAATCTTTAGCATATATAAATAGATATATGATTGAATCAAGATAGGATATAGCTAATAAATTGTATAGTTTAAAGCTTTAATGTGGATAAAATGTAGGTACTATTATATACTCTGTTGATATTTTCTTTAATATTTACCTCAACGTATGATTGATCAATTTAAAATTTGAAATAATATATAATGAAAATATAATATGAAATATAGAACATTTAGATAATTACTACTAATATAATGATAAAAAATCGTAATATTAGATGTATAGTTATTTTTTAATGTTCTATTTTTTTATTTTTAAATAGTGATATTCCTAAACAGTAATATCTTAAATAGTAATACTATTATATTTGATAAATAATTATATTGTAAAAATATATTATTATTTAGAATTATATATTTTAAAATATTATACTTTAGAGTTTTTTAGTTAGAAGATTTATATGAGAGTGAGAATTTAATGTTATATAATTAAAGAGGCATATTTTATCTTATAAATTATAAGTTTACTCGTTATAAATTTTATATTAGAATTTATATTGAGTAAATTGGGGGGAGATATTATATGTATAAAAAAAATAGAATTATTTTTTCTTGGATACTTTTAGTGATTTGGATGATATTTATTTTTTATATGTCTGCTCAGCCAGCTGATATTTCTAATTCACAAAGTGGATTTGTAATTAAATTATTACAGTCTATAGGTATTGATTCAAGTGGTAATAATATTGGTTTGTTGACTACAATAGTTAGGAAAGGTGCTCACTTTTCTGAATATGCTATATTAGGATTATTAAGTTATAATGTTATGAAAAATTATTTTACAAAGAAAAGAGCTAGAATTGTTGCGGTATTAATAGTATTCTTTTATGCATGTTCAGATGAATTTCATCAATTATTTGTTTCTGGTAGAGCAGGGAAAATAACTGATGTTATTATAGACACTTCTGGAGGAATATTTTCTGTATTAGTAATATGGATGATAAACTTAAAAAATAAACTATCAGTTTAGATATATAGTTATAAAAATAGTAGATATAGGTTAAAAATAGAGTCATAATTAAAAATAGATGTATATCTAAAAATAATATATATTTAGAGATATATATTTGAATATGTAAATTAATAGATAGAAATTTAAATTTAATTAAGCAAAAAGGATATATCAAAAAGGTTTTTCTATAATATAGATTTTCCTTTGATATATCCTTTTCTTTTTTTGCGATTTAATTGTGGTGTATATTTAATAAGTGCCAAAGTCAGAAGGATGGATTGTAGAATATCCATTTTCTATTAAGGCATTTACTAACGAAGTTAATATTGAATCTTTTTCAAAGTTAAAATTAAAAACATCATTCTTACTATCTAGAGTTATATAATCAAGCTCTAGTGATGGATGATAGAATAAAGAACATAGAAGATTAGAAGTTGGATTTTTTAATTTTTCTACTATGTTTTTAGAGTTTCTATCTTTAATATATCCTAATGGTGTTGGAATAAATAAATTATTATTTTTAGTTGTTTTTAATCCTATATAATTTAAAATACTATATGGTTCATATTGATATTGAAAATATTCACCTATAATTTCTTTTTGCCTTTTAGTTGCATGATAATGTGGACTTTCAAAAAAGCTTACAGGAATATTTAAAGCTGTAGATGTATTTATAGCATTTTCAATAACAGCTCTAGTTTCTGATTCTGAAGAATTATCATTTCTAGTCAATTCACTTCCAACTGTACTTACAGTATTATTAGATTGATGTGTATATCCATGTAATCCTATTCTTCCGCCACAGTTTATTAAATAGTCTAATGCATTTATAAAGCCTGCATTATTTATATTTTTTTCTTTTAATAAGTCATTATCAATATTATTATCTGGATGAATATATCTTGGAACCCAAGCTATATTGAATTTAAGATTATTTTGGTACATAAAATCTCCTATAGCTTTAAATTTAGCTTGGTTCTCTGTATCATAGAAAGAACCTCCTGCTGTAATATCTTCAAATCTTATTAATGCAACTTTACCATTTTGTAATGGAAATTGTTTGTCTAATGATTTATTAATATTAGACTTCATAATAGAGATTGAATTTTCTTCTGAATTAAATATTGCAGTTAATCCAAATATATATTCTATATCAGATATTGAAATGAATTTTTGATTATTATGTTCTATTATACCACCTCTAAGCCAATATGTGTTGTCGTTAATATTACATTTATTATTATTAACAAAATTTATTTTAAGTTTATCATTTGTTATTTTTAATGGCTTGTTATTTATAATTTTAAAGTTTAATTTTGAGCAGACAATATCTAAAGGAATATAGTAACGTTGGCTTTTTAATAAAATTTTTGTATCTTTAGGTAAATTTTTATTTAATATAGATATTTTTATATCTGAAATTTCCTCTATAGGTTGAGATTCAAAAGTATTAATTGAAGTATAACCATTACTTTTATAACTAGAAAGTTTTTCTTTATTTATTGATTTACCTTTTACTATTCCATCTTTTATAATAATATCACCTTGAAAAAAACTAAAGTAGAAAGAAATTCCATAAATTAAAGCAATAGAAAAAATAGTTAAAGTAGCTACAATAATAATTTTTTTTAATTTCCCCATAAATAAATCCCCTTTTAATAAATTTATAAGATAATATATTATATCAACTTAAATATGAGTTATGGGATTTTTTTACTAAAAATAAGGAAAAAATAAGAAATAAACAAAATGAATTATATTAAAATTAATATAGAAAGTATTAAATTATTAATATATATGATAAAATTTATAAGTGAGAATTTGGGAATTAAAGAATATGAGAGGTAGGATATATTAATGCTTAATAAAGAAAAATGGAATAAAATAAGCTTTGGATTTATTAGCTTTGTTAATGTTGCTTTGATGATTTTATTAGGATTTGTTGTTTTTACAACTTATGAAGCTTTAAAATTAGCTAAAAATAAATTTGGAAAAGTTGACATATGTTTTTTATTAGTTACAATTTCTATAGTTTTTGTTTATTTATTTTTAAAAAAGAGAAATATTAAAAGTAAAAATATAGTTATAATTTTAATATTGATTGGCTTTATAATAAGATTAACATGGGGTCTATCTATAGATAGCATTCCAGTATCTGATTATAATGGCATATATAGAACTACATATGAAATTTTGAAGGGGAATTATTCTAAAATGTATGGAACAGGATATTTCGCAAGATTTCCTCATTTAACTATTCCTTTATTATTTGCAACACTTATGAGAGATTTATTTCCTATTAATACATTTATAGCAGTTAAAATTGTAAATTGTATTTTTTCAGCTTTGGGAATTTTAGCTATATATCTTTTATGCAGGGAAATATTTAAAAAGAATATTTATGGAGAAATAGGAGCTTTAATAATGGCTCTATATCCACCATTAATTTTATATACAGCTGTTTATTGCAATGAAAATCAAGCAATACCTTTTTATATATTATCTTTATACCTTTTTTTAAAATTTATACATAGTGAGAAGAAATATTTAGGTATTTTTTTAGCAGGTGTATCTCTTTCCATTGGGAACCTTTTTAGAATGGTTGCTACTATTATTATGATTGCTTTTATTTTATATATTATAGTTTGTTGTAATGATATTATTTTAGAAAGAGCAAAAAAAGGGGCAGTAGTTATTTTAGGTTTTGCAATACCATTAATAGCTATAAGTATTGGGTTAAAAAGTATTGGATTTACAGAACAACATCTTTGGGCTGGAAGTGAGCCTAAGATTACTAATATTCTTAAAGGAACTAATATAGAAGGCGGAGGGGGATGGACTCATGAAGATGCAATAATACCTGAAACCTATAATTTTGATAAAGAAAAAATTGAAGAAGTTTGCAAAGAAATAATATGGAATAGAATCACTAATACTCCTTTAGATGAGCTTATAGAGTTCTATTATAAAAAATATACTGGAATTTGGAGTAATGGAGAATTTTCAGGAGCTTATTGGGCAGAACATAGTTTAGATGATAACCAAATGAAAATACGAATAAGCCAAAATGGAATATGGTATATAAGATTATTTTATTTAGCTTTAATAGTGCTTTCATATATTGGACTTTTTAATAGAAATGCATTAAAAGAGTTTAAAGGAATAAATCTACTGTATTTTATATTTTGCGGATACGGGATAATGTTTTTAATTACTGAAAGACAAGATAGATACACTTTTATAGTGTGTTGGATTTTTATCGTACTCGCAATGAGTGGAGTAAATTTATTTGAAAAAAAGTTAGGAGAAAGTAAATGGAGAAGTTTAGATTAGGATTTACTGCTTTTGTAACTAATGCACTTAAAATACTACTAGGGCTTGTCTTAATAACAGCCTTTGGTGCAGTTGCAGTATATACAAAAGATTTTGATATATCATCTGTAATCACAATAGCAGTATACTTAATAACTTTCTTTGGTGGATTATATCTTGTTAAAAATAAGAATATGTCATCAAGGAACAAAATGATAATAATTATAGTATGGGGAGCAATACTTAGGATTCTTTGGATGTTAAATGCAGATACAATGCCTCAATCTGATTTTCATACTATGTATGTTAGTGGACAAGAATTATTAAAAGGAAATAATTCAGCTTTTATTGGAACTGGATATTTAGGTAGATTTCCTCATTTAGTACCTATGGCTGTATATATGGCATTTATGATAAAGATGTTTACTCATAATATAATAGCTATGAAAATAGTTAATTTATTACTTGGGTTATGGTGTATATACTTAATGTATAGAATAATAGCTGAAGTTTTTGATAGTGAAAAATATGGATTAATAGGAGCAATTCTTACAGCAACCTTTCCTCCACTTATAACTTATGTTGGAGTTTTGGTAACTGAAAATATTGCTATACCTTTCTATATGTTAAGCATATATATTTTTATTCGCTGTATAAAGAAAAAATCTAGTCCATGGTTATTTTTTGTTTCAGGATTAGCACTAGGAATAGGAAATTTATTTAGAATGGTTGCTGTAGTAACTCTTGTAGCTATGGGAATGTTTATTGTTATATATACAAGAGAAAAATGGAGAACTAAAATAGTTAATTTAGTTGCTATAGTAATTGCTTTTCAATTAATAACAGTAGGAACAGGATTAATATTAATAAAAGCTGGTGTTACTGATACGTTATTAACTAATGGAACTGAACCTAATATAACTAGTATATTAAAGGGAACTAATATACAAAGTGGTGGTAGATGGAATCCAGAAGATGCAGCGATTCCTGAAAAATATCATTTTAATAGACAAGAAATAATAAAAGCATGTGATAAAATAATATATGATAGATTAACTGAAACACCAAAAAGTGTTTTAGCAAAGTTTTATTTAGAAAAATATGTTATGCAATGGAGTGAAGGTACTGCATCAGGAATGTATTGGACTGAGCTTAATATGAAGCCAGATCAAATGATAGTATACTTTAATAATGGTGGACTTGGGATATTCCAATTAGTATTTGCAGTAATTATGTTATTTACTGTTATAGGACTATTTAATAGAAAAAGAACAAGAGAAGGAAATGGGTTAATAAACCTTTTCTATATGATGTTCTGTGGATATGGAATAACATACTTAATTACTGAAACTCAAGGAAGATATGCATATATAGTTGCGTGGATATTTATTATAATGGCAATGTCAGGATTAGAGAGGATCAAAAATGGAAAAGTTTATTAAATTTGGATTTGTAGGAATAATTAATACAGTTATAAACTGGGTAGTCTATAACATATTACTATATTTCGGTGTTAACTATATAGTTGCTAACTCAATTGGTTTTGGAGTTGGTATGATAAATAGTTATATTTGGAATAACAGATGGGTGTTTAAAGCTAAAAGTAAATCACCAAAAACAGTAACTAAATTCATAATAGTAAATTTAATTGTACTAGGATTAAATAACTTATTATTATTTGTATTTGTTAAAGAGTTTGGTATAAATAAAACAGTAGCTCAAATTTTAGTAACAATAATTATGATGGTAGTTAACTTTTTCGGAAATAAGCTTTGGACATTTAGAGAGAAGAGGGATTAAGATGAATATAGAGGGGATATGGGCTAAGAAAAAAATAAATTTAGATCTTGAAAATGCAATAATATGGTTTGTTTTTATATGTTTGGTTTTAAAAACAATTATATTTGTGACTATAGGAACATCAAAAACAGGATATACTCCAGCAGTATTCTCACCACAAATAAGTTTGTTGCCTGCACATTTAGCATGTATTCTTATTTTAGTATTTCCAGCATATTTATTTAAAAATAAGAAGCAGTTAGGATATCTATTTATAATAGATATCCTATACTCTATATTTCTAATAATAAATATTTGGTATTTTAGAGCTTCGGGAAAATATTTAGGAATAGGATTAATGTTTTTCCCAGATTTATTTAATCCGATGAAAAGGGGAATTGTTAATCCTAGTATCACAGATTTATTTTATATCTTAGATTTACCTATAATAGCATTATTACTTTTTAAAACTAAGGTATTCTTTGATAAGAAAAGAAATATTCTGGCAACTATTTTAGGGGTTATAATTTCAATAATTGCAATTTATGGGACATACTATGAATACGATATAAGAAAATCAGATAATGGATCAACTAATTTTATAGCAACTGATTGGGGCTCAGCTCAAGATATGAGAAATATGTGGCCTCTTGCATATTTTGTTTATGATAATTATAAAGCAATAGAAGCTTATAATAGAAAGCCTAATATAGAGCAAATAGATAAAATAAATGAATGGTTCAAAGAGAATGAAGAAAATCTGCCAGAGAATAAATACTTTGGGATGTTTAAAGGAAAAAATGTTATATTTGTTCAGATGGAGTCTTTAGAGGATTTTGTTATAGGAGAAAAAGTTTATGGACAAGAAATAACTCCTGTTCTAAATAAATTAGTGAAACATTCTTTATATTTTAATAATATTTATGAGCAAAATAATGGAGGAAATAGTATTGATTGTGATATGTTAGTTAATACAGGGATGTTAACTCTTGGAAATAGTATTACTTTCTTAACTAATCCATATACTCAATATCCTTCTATGGCAAGAATATTAAATTCGAAAGGATATACTGCAATATCTACCCGAGCAGAACCTGGAGGAGATTATAATTGGGCAGAAGCACATTCAAATGCATTAGGATTTAAAAATATTTGGGATTCAAATGATTATGAGTTTAATGAGATAGTTGGATTTGGCTTATCAGATAGAACTTTCTACAATCAATATATTGATAAATTAAAAGACGTAAAAAATCCATTTTTCTCAATGATTGCTAACTTATCTAATCATGGACCATTTGATATAAAAGATGATTATAGAAACTTGAATTTACCGAAGGATTTAGATAAGACAAAGTTAGGTGGATATTTCCAAAGCTCTCATTATGCAGATGAACAGATTGGATTTTTAATAAATAAGCTTAAAAATTTAGGAATGATGAAAGACACTATTTTAGTTATATATGGAGATCATGGTGGAGTTCATAAATATTATGATGATGAGTTAAAAGATATAAATCTTCCAGGAGATTGGTGGAAAGAATATGAGAAAAAAATTCCATTTATAATATATAGTGAAGGAATTAAAGGACAAGAAATAAATACTATTGGTGGTCATATGGATATAATGCCAACAGTATTAAATCTTTTAGGAGTAAAACCAGAAGTTCCTATAATGGGAAGAAATCTTTTAAATACTAAAATAAATGCTACAGTATTAAAAGGTAATGAAATTGTAGGTAATCCAAGCCCTAAAGAAAGGGAGCATTTAAAAGAAGCTTATCAAATAGCTGAGTATATAATAAATAATAATTACTATAAATATGAAAATAAAATAGATAATTAAAAATATAACTGCTTCATAACATTTTATGTTTTGAAGCAGTTTTTATATTATAGATTATTACATCTTGTTAAAGATGTGTAAAAGTGTTACAGTAATATATGAAATTTTAATTTTAGGGTGATAAGCGAATGAAGAAATTAATATCAGTAGTAGTGCCTATGTATTTTGAAGAAAAAGTGGTAAATGAATGCTATAAAAGATTAACAGAAGTAATGTCAAGCTTTGAAAATTATAATTATGAAATAATATTTGTAAATGATGGTTCAACAGATGGTACATTACCTGCGCTTAAAGAATTTGCAAAAGAAGATAAAAATATTAAAGTAATAGATTTTGCAAGAAACTTTGGACATCAGATAGCAGTAACAGCTGGAATTAAAGAAGCAAAAGGAGATGCAGTTGTAGTAATTGACGCTGATCTTCAAGATCCACCAGAACTTATAATACAAATGGTTGAAAATTGGGAAAATGGATATGATGTTGTGTATGCAAAAAGAAAGAAAAGAGATGGTGAAACTTTCTTTAAATTATTAACAGCAAAATATTTTTATAAGTTCTTAGATTTTATGTCAGATGTGGATATACCTAAAAATACTGGGGATTATCGTTTAATGGACAGAAAAGTTGTGGATGTTTTTAATAGTATGGGAGAAAAAAATCGTTTCGTTAGAGGAATGGTTTCTTGGCTTGGTTTCAACCAAACTTATGTAGAATTTGATAGAGCAGAAAGATTTGCAGGTGAATCTAAATATCCATTAAAGAAAATGCTTAAATTAGCAGAAGATGGTATAATATCTTTTTCACATAAGCCAATAAATATAATAAGTGGCCTATCAATCATATTCTTTGTAGTGTTTGGAATTCAAATAATATGGATGATAGTTGAAGGAATTATTAAACATAGTATAACAAATTTAATTGTATTAAGTACATATATTAGTTTTGTAACAGCTATAATTTTAGGTGTTATTTCTATATTAGGAAAATATATAATTAGAATGTTTGATGAAGTTAATAAAAGACCTCTTTATATTATTAGAGATAAAATAAATTTTGAAGAAGATAAAAAATAGTATCTAAAAAATTAGATACTATTTTTTATTTTATCTATTATATTAAGAATATAATAACATTATTTAACTATTAACTTTTATTCAAAATATTAAAATGATAAGATTTAGTAAATTAATAAAAATATACATTTAAATTATTAATTTGTTAAAACACTAAAATTTTAAGTGATAAATAAATTTTAAAATAAAATATTTATTTTTAAAAAAGAGATTCAAATATGGATAATATAATATGATTAAATTGTTGTAATAAAATAGATTAATTATAATGGTATAATAATTAAAAAGATATTAAATCTTAAAAATTGCTAGTATTAATAACGAAGGAGAAAATATTTTGGGGAAACATAGTAAATTAAAATCTACAAATAGTAGAAAGATTATAATTGGAATTATTACAATAATAGTTATTTTAATTGTTGTGTATTTAGGGCTATCTATGTATTTCGTTGATCATTTCTATTTTGGTTCATCTATTGATTCTGTAAATATTTCTGGAGATACAGTTGTACAAGCAAATGCGAAAATAGAATCTAAATTTGATGGATATAAGTTAAAAGTAGAAGGTCGAGATGGGTTAAACGTAGAATTAACAAATAATGATATTGGATTGAACTATAATCAAAATGAAGTTATGAAACTTAAAAACAGACAAAATCCATTTAAATGGGGAATTGAAATTTTCAATAGTAATGATACTAAAATTTCTGTTTCAAAATCTTATGATAAGGAATTATTAAATAAAACTTTAAACACTACTTTCTACGGAAATAAGTATAAAGTTATATCACCTAAAAATGCTAGTTTTAAATATGTAGACGGAAAATATGAAATAGTAAAAGAAGTTTACGGAAATAAGCTAAATAAGGACAAGGCAACAGAAGCAATTTTAAATGCTATTGAAAATGGAGAAAAACAAATAAATTTAGAAAATTTAAATTGTTATGAAAATCCAACATATTTATCTAATTCACCAAAAGTTATTGAAGCTCAAAAGGAATTAAATAAATATGTGTCTTCTAAAGTAACTTATGATATAGGAAATAATAAAATTGTAGTTGATGGAAGTACTATTCATAAGTGGTTATCAGTAAATAAAGATATGAATGTTGTAGTAAGTAATCAATTAGTAACAGAGTTTGTTAATTCATTAGCAGCTAAATATAATACAGTTGGAAAAACTAGAACATTTAAAACTTCATTAGGAAACACTGCAACAGTTTCAGGTGGAGACTTTGGATGGAAAATAAATGTTTCAGATGAAGTTCAAACTTTAATATCAGAAATAAAAGAGGGAAAACAAATTGAGAGAAAACCTATTTATTCACAAAAAGGATTGCCTTATGGAACTGTTGGATTAGGAAATACTTATGTAGAGGTAAATCTTTCAACACAACATATGTGGTACTATAAAGATGGAAAGCTTATAGTTCAAAGTGATGTTGTTACAGGAAATGTAAGTAAAAATGATGCTACTCCACAAGGAGTATATTATATAAAATATAAAGAAGCTAATACACATTTAAAAGGTAAAGATTATGATACTCCAGTTAAGTTTTGGATGCCTTTTAATGGGGGAATAGGACTTCATGATGCATGGTGGAGAGATAAATTTGGTAAAGATATATATAAAACAAGTGGATCTCATGGATGTGTAAATTTACCACCACAAGTTGCACAAACAGTATTTGATAATATAACTCCTGGAACTATAGTAGTTTGTTATAATTAGTAAAGATTAAGAAAGGATAATAATTTATTATCCTTTCTTTTTTCATTAAAGGAGTATACATAAAATAATTTTAAAATACTAATTTTTATTATTTTTAAATAATTTAATTATTTAATAGCTAAATATCTCATACTGTATTAAACCTTTTCATAAATATAAAGAAAAGAGTTTTGAAAGGCTGGTGAAAAGATTGCTTTCATAAAATGTAAAATAAGCAATCTGGGAGATATGAAGGATTATAGTATTAAAAATCTTAGAAATATTGGTTTTATAGGACATGGAGCAACAGGAAAAACATCTTTAGTTGAAGGAATAGCTTATACAACAGGTTTAATTGATAGAATGGGACGTGTTGAAGATAAAAATACTTTAAGTGATTTTGACTCAGAAGAAAAGAAAAGAGGATTTTCTATATCTCTTTCAGTTATTCCAATAGAAAAAAATAATATAAAAATTAATCTTTTAGATATTCCAGGATACTTTGATTTTTATGGTGAAAGTATTCAAGGAATGAGATCTGTTGATGTAGCCAATATAGTAGTTTGTGGTGTATCTGGTATTCAAGTAGGAACAGAAAAAGCTTGGGATTATTGCAATAAGATTAAATTATCAAGAACATTTTTTATAAATAAGTTAGATAGAGAAAATGCAAATTTTGATAAGACATTAAATGAATTGAAAGAAATTTTTGGGATAAGTGTAGTGCCTGTTCAATATCCAATTGGAATAGGAGAAAACTTTAGAGGAATAATTGATGTCATATCAGAAAAAGCTAAAATTTACAACTATAAAACTAAAAGGATTGAGGAAACTGAAATTCCAAAAGAGCTTCTAGAAAAAGTAGCAGAATGTAAGCAAATGATTACTGAAGCTGTTGCTGAAACAAGAGAAGAATTATTAGATAAATATTTTAATGAAGGTTTTTTAACTTCTGAAGAATTATATAAAGGGCTTTTAGATGGTTGTGCAAGAGGAGAAATAGCACCAGTAATGTGTGGAAGTGCAACTAATGGAATAGGAATGGATAGTCTCTTAGATAATATAGTTAGATTTTTTCCAGATCCAGAATTTTCATTAGCTCAAAAGTGTATTAGAGAGGATAATGAAACTGACCATATATGCTTAGATGAAGAAGAAAAATTTTCCGCATTTATATTTAAAACTTCTATTGATCCATTTGCAGGAAAACTATCATTTTTTAGAGTGATTACAGGAGAAATTTCTAGTAATGATTTAGTTATAAATAGATTAAAAGAAAAAGAAGAAAAGATATCAAATCTATATTTTATTAATGGAAAAAATACAGAAAAAGCAAATAAGATTATTGCAGGGGATATTGGAGTTATAGCAAAAGTTGATTCATTAGAAACTGGAGATACAATAACTGCATTAGATTATAATGTTGTTTATGATAAATTAAATTTTAGAAAGCCTATGATGCATAAGGCTGTTTATCCAAAAGATAAAGGTAGCGAAGATAAAATAAATATTGGATTAAGCAAAATAATAGAAGAAGATAAATCTTTGCAATTAGAAAGAAGAGAAGTTACAGGAGAATTAGTTATAAGTGGAGTATCAGAACTTCATTTAGATGTGGTAGAAAGTAAATTAAAAGAGAAATTTGGAGCAGAGGTTTTATTTAAAAAGCCTAAATTTAATTATAAAGAAACTATAACAAGTCATTCTGATGTTCAAGGTAAGCATAAAAAGCAATCTGGAGGACATGGACAATATGGTGATGTAAAAATAAAATTTGAAAGAAGATTAGATGGAGAAGAAGGATTAGAATTTGTAGATAATGTAGTTGGAGGAGCTGTTCCAAGAAATTTTATACCAGTAGTTGAAAAAGCTTTAGAAGATTGTATGAAAAAAGGAGTTCTTTTAGGATATCCATTAGTTCAGCTTAAAGCAACTCTTTATGATGGGTCAAGCCATTCTGTAGATTCATCAGAAATGGCATTTAAGATAGCAACTTCTATAGCATATAAAAAAGGAATAGAGCTTGCAAAACCTATAATTTTAGAACCTATAATGAAGGTAAATATTTATATAAGAGATGAAAGTATGGGTGATATAATTTCAGATATAAATAAGAGGAGGGGAAGAGTTTTAGGAATGGAAGGAGAAGGAGAGGTGAAGACTGTAATAGCTGAAGTTCCAGAAAGTGAATTATATACCTATGCAACAGACCTTCAGGCAATGACAGGAGGAAGAGGATATTTCGAAGTAGAATATTCAAGACATGAGGAGTTATCTAAAATAGAGACACTTAAATTAATAGAAAGTAAAGAAGAATAAAAAAGAAAACCTTCTGGCATAATAAAAATGCAAGGAGGTTTTTTTATGTCAAATTATATAATGAATGTAAAAAAAGAACTTACTAAAGATGAATATGGAAATATTCATGATTACCTTGGAGTAATAGATGTTAATGATAATTTTACTATGAATATAGAAAATAAAAATTTGATAAATCTAGAGATGATTAATCAAATATTTGAAGAAAATAATTTTGTAAAAATTAAAGAACAGATAAATGAAAATGGAAGCTGTATTATAGAAGCTAACAAAGTATACTAAATTAATATTATGTTAAATAAATTTGTTTATATTGATATTTATAGAATAGAAAATTATAATTTATGGTAATTTAGTAAACAATAGAGGAAATTCTTTAAGGAGTAAACAAAATGATTAAAAGAAGTAAAAAGATAGCAGTTGTAATAGTTGCGGCTGCAGTTATAGCAGGGGGAATATTTGTAGGATGTGGAAATTCAAATCCTATAGATAAAGAATTACAAGCAGGCAAAACAGCATTAAGCCAAAAAAATTATACAGAAGCTTTAAAAGATTTTAAAGAAGTAGAAAATAAAGATAAAAATAATCAAGAAGTATTAGATTTAATAAATATAATACAAGGTTATGAAAATGCAAAACAAAGTTATGATAATAATAATTTAACTGAAGCAGAAAATTATATAAATAACATACCAAGCAGTTATATAAATTATGCAATAAAAGATGATATAAATAATCTTAAAAATGAGATAATTGAAAAAGAAAAATCAGAAAAAAATAAAGTAAGTAGTACTAAAGAAAAAACAAGTAATACAACTAACAAAACAAATAATTCAAATGAAAAATCAAATATCACAAAAGAAATATCACAAAAAATTACTGAAGGTGAAAAGCTTATAAAATCAGGAGATATTAATTCTGCAAAAACAATCTTAAATAGTATAAACTTACAAGAGGCAACAGAAGCTCAAAAAGAAGAAATATCTAATGATATGAATAAGATAACAAATCAAATTCAACAAGAAAATCAAAAACAAGCAAATAAAGTAGCTGCAGATAAAGAAAAACTTCAAAAGCAAAGAAAAGCACTAGAACAAAAAGAAGAAAAATCAAAAAATGCTGATGATGTAAAATTAAATAAGAAAAATAGTGATATAGTTTCAACTTCAAAAAATGTAGTTTATACTGATAATGCTTTAGGAATAAAATTTACTATTCCAGCAGATTGGGTAAATCATATATTAATAAAAGAATATGGTGATGGAATAATAATTAATTTCACTTCAGAGGACGTAAAAGAGCCAGTATTTATGTTATCTATTGAAAGAAATGGAGAAATGGATGGACTTTTAGACAATGAAATAACTAAAGTAATAAACGGACAATATTTTGTATACGGACAGGCACCTATGAATTCATTAGATAGTAACAAGCAAGCAGCACCTTTATTTAAACAACTTATGAGTGAAGCAAATACAGTTAAAGATTCACTTTCAAGCTCAAGATAATAAATATAAAATTAGAAAGATAGATATAACTATTTTATATCTATCTTTTTTATTTGTAGAATTTTTATAAAACTACATATTTATAAATACATTACACAGAATTTGTAATTAAATTTAAAAAAGTATTAATTTATTTTAGATTGCTTTATATAAAATAATTTTTTTTAAGATATATTTTATATAAGTAATGAATAAAAAAATGAATATAAAGTTAATATTAAAAAATATATGGTTATTAAAAAAAATAAAAAAATATGTATAATTGTTATAGTCATTTATGTTTTTTATAAAAAATAATTTATAAAATCTTATAAAATATAAAATCTGAAGCTTTGAAATACATTTTTTAATTTGGGCACTTTAAATGTATAGAGCTAGTAGTGCAACCGACTGATTTATTCAATAGAAATTGGAAAAAATCAGTTTTTTTATTTTTAAAAATACATTTTTTGTTATATAGAGATTAATAAATAAAATATATTTAAAATTAATATAAAATCTGAAGCTTTGAAATACATTTTTTATTTGGGCACTTTAAATGTATAGAGCTAGTAGTGCAACCGACTGATTTATTCAATAGAAATTGAAAAAATCAGTCTTTTTATTTATAAAGAATTATTTTAATAAAAAGAATTTAAGTTATGTAAATTTAATTTTAGGAGGGAAATTCATTGAATAGGAAAAAAATAGCTGTTATTATAGCAACTGCAACTATTGTAGGAGGAATTTATATGAATCCTGTAATTGCTCATGCAGATAATATTAATAATGTTGCTAATATAAAAGTTCAAGAGCAAAATAATTCAAATATTACTAATAATATAGATGCTTATGATCAAGCAAGTTATATATCATTAAATAATATAACTTTTAGTAGTGATAAAGATATAAGTGGAAAATATCTTTATGTAGAAGTTGAAGGTTATGGACAAGTTACAGTTGGAGAAATTAAAACTACAATGATAGATGGTGTAAAGCATTATATAGTTCCGAAAGCTGAAAATGGTAATGATATTCCTGTAAACAAACCATTAAATGTAAAATTTTATATAGCTAATTCACAATTCGAAAAATTTGATTTAAGTAAGTGTACTTTAGCGTATGAAATGAAAGGAGTTGAATTTCATGCTTTAGATGTGTTTCAAATTAAAGTAAAATCAAAGTTACCAGAAGAATATAATGGTGAAGATGTATATTATTCATTAAATCCACTTAGTACAACAAGTCAAGTTAATGAAATAAAGCAATTAAAACAAGTTAAAATAGCAAAAGATGGAACAGTTAATGTTTATACTAATTCCCAATCAGCGGGAAATATATATTTCTATATAAAAAATAAGGACGGTAAATTTACAAGATATTTTACACAATATATACCTGGGGCAGTAAACTATACTATAAAGAAGCTTGATTATTATCAAAATGCAGGAAATGGAACATATTTAACTTCTAAAATGCCAGCATCTTTTGTTTGTCCAGAGAATCAAGCATGGGTTGTAATGGGAAATGGCATGATAAATATAAATTTAAATCCAGGGAAAATACCAGATTCAAGTAAGATAAAAACAACAATAAGTATAGAAGGTCTAGATGGAAAAATTATAGGAACTCCAGAAAGTGCAACTGGGGAATTAGGAAAGAAAACAAATTTAAAAACACCAAATATACCAGAAGGATATCATTTAGTAAATATAACTGATAACGGAAA
>NZ_KB850956.1:117141-138118 GCF_000371465.1 Clostridium thermobutyricum
GGAGAAACAGTAAAAGGAATACCTTCAACATTCGGAAATAAAGATGAAATTATAATTTATCATGTCGAAAAGAATCCAACTAAAACAACAATAAGCATAGAAGGATCAGGTAATAAAGTTATAGGAACTCCGGAAAGTGCAAATGGGGAACCAGGAGATAAAACAAATTTAAAAATACCAAAAATACCAGAAGGATATCATTTAGTAAATATAACTGATAACGGAAAAGTTATAACAAAAGTACCAAGTACGTTCGGAGATAGTGATAATAATATAATTTATAATATTGCTAAAAATCCAAGTATAACTGTTAAAGTATTAGATTCAAATGGTAAAGAAATAGAAAATCCAGAAATTGTAACAGGAGATCCAAGTTCTAAAGTTACAGTAAAAATTCCTTCAATTCCAGAAGGATATCACATAGTTAAAATAACAAATGAAAAAGGACAAACAGTTAATGGAATTCCAAATGTATTTGGAAATAATAATGAAGTTATTGAATATCATATAGCAAAAGATAATGAAAATATTAATAAAAGTCCTAACAAAAAAGTGATAAAAAGCATAAAAGTAAGTATTGAAAATGATAAAGGAGAACCAATTGGTATTCCTAGAGTTATATCCGGAGTTCAAGGAGAAAAAGCTAATGTTCCTGTTCCAACAATTCCAGAAGGATATAAATTAAATAACATAACAATAAATGGAGCTAAGGTAAATAAAATACCTAATACTTTTGGAAATGTAAATGGAAATGTAGTTTTATATGTATCTAAGAGTGAAAACTCTGAAAATCCAAAGACAGGAGATACAAGTAACATTCCGGAAGTTGCTGGAATATTAGGATCACTTGCGTTATTATTAGGCCTAAATTTAAAAAAGAAAAATACAGTAACTAAATAAATAAAAAATAAATCAGAGGAAAAAATCCTCTGATTTATTTTTATATTAATTTTATTATAAACAAGATACTAAGAGTTATTAATATAGGATTTAATTTAATTCTTTTGCTTTTTTTAGAGATTAAATTATAAAATAAATTAATAACTACATAAGATAATATACCATATATTATTCCATCTCCAATTGAATAAGAAAGTGGCATTAAAATTATTGTTATAAAAGCTGGAAGAGCTTCAGTAATATTAGTAAAATCTATATTTGTTATTATACTAAGCATTAAATATCCTACATATATAAGTGCAGGTGCAGTAGCGCAAGAAGGAATTGCAACAAATAATGGAGAGAAGAATAGTGATATTGTAAATAAACATCCAACAACAAATGCTGTTAATCCAGTTTTTCCTCCTTCAGCAATACCGGTACTGCTTTCTACAAAAGTAGAGATTGCTGATGTACCAAGTAATGAACCACAAGTTGTCCCAACTGCATCTACTAAAAGAGCCTTACCTATTCTAGGAAACTTACCATCTTCCTCAACTAATCCAGCTTTAGTGGCTAGTCCTAAAACTGAGCCAACTGTACCAAAGAAATCAACAAAAAGGAAAGTGAAAGTAATTCCTATAAAAGATAAAAATCCTTTCATAGAGTGAATAAATGAAAAGTCTAATTTACCAACTATAGGCATAGGTGATGCAAAAGCGATTATACCATTTGGTAAAGAAATAGAATATTTATTAGCACCTGAAGGGTCAATTAAAGCATATATCCATGCAATTGCAGTACAAACTACTATACCAATAAGTATTGAACCTTTAATTTTTTTCTTTTCAAGGACAGTGATTATTACAAGACCTATAAAAGCTATTATTACTGTTGGAGAAGCAAAATTACCAAGTCCAACTAAATTTGTTTTATTAGCAATTATAATATTTGCATTTTGAAGCCCTATAAAAGCTATAAATAAACCTATTCCAGCTGTAATAGAAATTTTAAGATTATGTGGAATTGCATGTGCAACAGATTCACGAATTGATGTTAAAGATAAAATAACAAAAATAATACCTTCAACAAATACAGCTGCTAAAGCTATTTGCCAAGATATACCGTATTCACGGCAAACTGTATATGCAAAAAAAGTATTAAGACCCATTCCTGATGCTAATGCAAAAGGCAGTTTAGCATAAAAAGCCATAAGAAATGTTGAAATAATTGCAGATATACATGTAGTTGTAACAAGAGGTGCTAATGGCATACCTGTACTATGAAGTACTAAAGGATTTACTGCTATTATGTAAGACATGGCAAGAAACGTGGTTATTCCAGCTCTAATTTCTTGCTTTACATTGATTTTTTCTTCCCTATAGGAAAAAATTTTGTTAAGTGGTAATTTCATTTGTATCCCTCACAATCTTTAGTATGAATGTAGAGAAATCTGAAATTTAATAAAGAAAATAATATTCTAAAATAAATTGCAAATAACTCATAGCCAAGACATTTACGGTGTCTGGTAGAAACTTCTAGACCAATTACTAGAATTATACGAATCTTACGAATGTTATTATAATATAATTTAAAATATTATGTCAATTAACGAAATATTAAAAGTGAAATTATTTAAAATTTACGTTAAGTATTATCTGTATCTTTAAATTAAGCAATATAAAAAATAAAATTGAGATTTAAAAAAATAATAATTATAAAAAATATATATTCGAGATTTTAAATTTTTATATAACATAAATACAAGTGCTTTGATTTGATAAATTAAGTTTTGTATACTTTTAGTATATTATTAAATCAAATTTTGTTTGAAGTAAGAATTAACTTATATGTAAGAGAGAAATTTTAATTATAATATTAACTCTTATAGCAAAGTTAATAGACGAAAATATGTAGAAACTTAAACTAAAGATTGGAGGTACAGGATGCTGGAATCAATAGAAATTACTTATAAAGTTAAAGAGGAAACTGATATATTATTTAAAGTTTTAAAAAATAGTAGAAAGCTAGATCAAAATACTATTATAGAAGCTTTTGATAATTCTTTTAAAGTTTCAAAACTAGACACTATGAAAATATTATTTTATTCAAGAGATATTAAAGCAGGATTAGGAGAAAAAAGAAGTTTTAGAATTATATTAAAGCATTTAGGAAAAAATTATCCAGATATAATTAAGAAAAATGCTCATCTTATCCCTTATTATGGGAGATGGGATGATTTTTATTCTTTATTTGATACAGATCTTGAAGATAATGTTATGAAATTATTTAGAAAACAATTAGAAAGAGATTTAGAAAAGAGAAAACCATCTTTATTAGCTAAATGGCTAAAGTCAGAAAATACTTCTTCTAAAGAAACTAGAGTTTTAGCTAGAAAAACTATAAAAGGAATGGGATTTACTCCTAGACAGTATAGAAAAATATTAAGTTATCTTAGAAGAAAAATAAATATAGTTGAAACTAATATAACTTTTAAAAGTTATAATAAAATAAATTATTCAAAAGTTCCTAGTACAGCAATTAGAAAATATAAGAAATTATTTTTAGAAAAAGATAAAGAGAATTATTTAAACTTTAAAAATAGAATAAAGAAAGATAGATTTAATATAAGAAGTTTAAAGTATAGTTCTATAGAAGAAGTATTAAATTCAGAAAGATATAATTTGGTAGAAATAAATTAATATAATTAGACTAGAAAAAATAATAAGATTTTAGTAAAATATTATTAAGTTATTATTTAGATTCAAACAGCAAATTTCCTGTAACAGAATCTAGTCAAGATAATAGCCCATAAATCTAGATTTATTTTATTGAAGGAATAAGTTATTTTATATAATTATTACTTCAAATTTCTGCAGAAAAAAAGAGTATCCATTAAGGATACTCTTTTTCTTTAGGTTAATGTTAATGTAATTTTGAGATTGGTTTTATTTATATGAATTACTCATCACCTATGATTGAGTTAATTTCATTCTTATAACTATTAGCTTTAGCGCCGAATATAACTTGTACACCATTTCCAACTTCTACAACTCCAGCAGCACCAAGTCCAGTTAATGTTTCTTTATCAACAATATCTTTGTGCTTAACTTCTACTCTAAGTCTAGTTATACAAGCATCTACGCTTACAATATTTTCTTCTCCACCTAAAGCTTCAAGAACCTTAGGAGCATTATCTTTTACATCATTTCCAGTAGAATTATTAGTTCCTTGAAAATCTTTTTTAGTAAATAATTTAGTTTCTTTTTCTTCTGAATCTCTACCTGGAGTTTTTAAATTAAACTTCTTAATTAAGAATGAGAATAATAAGTAGTAAACTACTGCATAAACAGCTCCAACAGCTAATACCATGAACCATTTTGTTGGAACTCCAGCACCAGCTGGTAATAATCCAAATAATGAGAAATCAATTAAGCCTCCAGAGAATGTCATTCCTATAAATACATTAAATATATCCATTAGCATAAATGAAAGTCCAGCAAGTAAACAATGAACTCCGTAAAGAACAGGTGCTACGAAAAGGAATGTAAATTCTAATGGTTCTGTAATACCAGTTAATAATGAAGTAACAGCTGCTGAAATCATAAGTGAACCAACTAATTTCTTTTTAGTTGGATGTGCACATTTATACATTGCAAAAGCAGCTGCAGGAAGACCAAACATCATGAATGGGAATTTACCTGCCATAAATCTTGTTGTACCAGAAACTATATTAGACATAACATCTGGAGTAGCTCCAACTAAATCAGACATACTTGATAATTGAGCAAAGTAAGCAGTATTAGCTCCAGCAACAACTGTATTAACACCATCAATAATAACATTTCCTTCAACGAATGAACCAAACCAGAATGGAGTATAGAATACATGATGTAATCCAAATGGAATTAAAGCTCTTTCAACAATTCCATAAAGTAAAGTTCCAATATATCCAGCATTTTTAACTAATTCAGCAATTAAAGAAATTCCATTTTGTACAACTGGCCAAGCGAAAGCTAGTATGCCTCCAACTAAAGCCATTACTAAAGCAGTGATAATTGGTACAAATCTTGAACCTGCAAAGAATCCTATAACTGGTGGTAATTCTATATTATAAAATTTATTGTGAAGTATTGAAGTAACTATACCAGTAATGATTCCTCCAAATACTGACATATTAAGTGTGAAAATTCCTAAGTTTGTAGTAACATAAGTTCCATATTCGCCTACATTATCAGGAGTAATAACTCCAAGTTGAGTAACTCCTAATGATAAAAGAGTTGATATAACTTGGTTCATAACTATAAATCCAAAAACAGAAGCAAGTCCAGCAGTTCCTTTATCTTTTTTAGCAAGTCCAACAGCAACTCCCACTGCAAATAAAATTGGTAAGTTTCCAAATACTATATCTCCAATATTTTTCATTACAGTTAATATTGCAGTAACAACAGGAATATTAACAAATGAAATAAGTGGAGCATATACTGAAGGTGCATTTTCAAGTCCAGCTATTCCTAATAAAGCTCCTCCAACTCCAAGTAATATACCAGCAATTGGTAATGCTGCGATTGGAAGCATTATTGCTTTTCCTATTCTTTGTAAAGTTTGTAACATTAATAATTCCTCCTTAAAAATTTTTGTAATATAATTCCTTTAGGTTATAAATAAAAAATAAAAAAAAAGACCTAAATATCTATAAATCTGTAAGGTATTTTACCTAGATTTACATATATTTAAGTCTTGCCTAATGATATAGTAACAATCTTACTATATTAAATTTTGAACTTTTAGTTAATAAAATTTGGCTTAGAAGTTGCCTAATTTAATAGTAACAAAATCTTTAAAAATCGTATTTACAAGTAAATGTTATCATAGCTATAAAAGATTTGTCAATAAAATATTAATAAACTTTTAAAAAAATTAAAAAGATGATAATATAATGAGTGAAAATAAAAAGGTATAGTATCATAATAATATTAGAGGTTTAATATAAATTATTTTAAAAGGGAAATGTGGATTAAGAAAAGGAGGGGAAATATGAGAATAAATAAGATTTTAAATAATAATGTTGTAATTGCAATAATTGATGGGGAAGAAATTGTTGTAATGGGAAAAGGAGTAGGATTTAAAAAACAGATAGGAGATATTATACTTCCAAAAGATATAGAAAAAGTTTTTAAAATTCAAGGCGAGAGAGAAAATAAAAGCTTTAATCAACTTATGGGAAAAACTCCAGCAGAATATCTTACAATAACAAAAGATATAGTTTCTATAGCAGAATCAGAACTTAAAATTACATTGAATGAAGTTATATTTATTATTTTAACTGACCACCTTTTCTTTGCTGTAACAAGACAAAAAGAAGGAATAAGAGTAGATAATCCTATATTATGGGAAATTAAAAGTCTTTATAAAAAAGAATTTGATATTGGATTAAAAGGAGTAGAAATAGTAGAAAAGTACACTGGGGTTAAACTATCAGAAGATGAAGCAGGCTTTATAGCTTTACATATAATAAATGCTGCATTAAATGAAGATATGTCTAATACAATGAATATAACAATAATGACTAATAAAATATTAAATATAGTAAAAAGAGAGTTTAATATTAAATTTAATGAAAACTCATTAGATTATATGAGATTCATTACACATCTTAAATTTTTTGCACAACGAATTTTTAAAAGAACTCAAGTTAAAGACGAAGACAAAGAGTTTTATGATATGGTAGTTACAAAATATCCAGAAGAAAAAAAATGTGTAGATAAAATAGAAATATATATAACAAATCAGTTTAACTATAAATTGTCAAAGCAAGAAGTTATATATTTAATAATGCATATAAGAAAATTTAGGATATAATTTAATTTTTATTTTATGTCTGATAACGTAAGGAGGAAAAAGTAATTGGTTACTGTATATTTAACTAGACATGGACAAACAGAATGGAATTTAGAAAAAAGATTACAAGGAAGAGGAAATTCACCTTTAACTAAATTTGGAATAGATAGAGCAAAAGAATTATCTAAAAGAATGGAAGATATAAAAATAGATAAAATATATACAAGCCCTATAGAAAGAGCTTATAAAACAGCACAAATAATAAAGGGGAATAAAGATGTAGAAATAATTAAAGAAGATGGACTTATGGAAATGAGTTTTGGTGATTATGAAGGAAGAATAACTGATGAAGTTAAAAAAGAAAATCCTGATTGGGATATTAATTTAATAATGAATGGTAATGAAGAAATAAAAGCACCTAATGGTGAAAGTTTAAGAGAAGTTAGAGAAAGAGTTAGAATGGCAATGGATTCTATACTTAAAAAAAATGATGGGAAGTCAATTCTTTTAGTAGCTCATGGAGTTACAATTAAAGCATTATTACATTATTTTAAAGATGATTCTTTTTCGGAAGTTATGGGACAAGCAACATTAACTAAGATAATAGTTGATGAAGATAATTTTAAAATAGAATTTAAAAATGATTCTAGCCATTTTACAAAAAACATTACAGCAATAGGATGGTAGAAATTAATGGAGTGAATAAAAATAGTTCTTTTGAAAAAGACTATTATTATTCACTCATATTTTTTATGAATAAATGTTATATTTTAATTAATTAAATCATGTAATCAAAAAATAAGTAATTCGTAAGAAAAAAGTCATTTTTTATAAATTTTATAAAATTTGAAAAACTAAAATATGTATAAAAGGTGAATAATAAGTAACTTATTTAATAATGTTAGTATTTCTTTAATTCAAAGGTGTGAAAAAATTATATAATTAAAAATATTATGTAATTAGGAGAGTTCTTATGAAGAAAAAAAAGAAAAAGTGGAAATTGGTAATAGCTTTTATAGTTTTTGAATTGTTATTCACTGTTGTAACAGCACCATTTATTCTTCTATATGGACCATTTGACACTGCTAAAAGAATTTATGTTGGGTCAGCAATGACAACCTTTAGACATAAATATTTAGCGACAGCCTTTTTGTCTCAGGAAAAGATTAATGAAATTTTAAATTCAGGATCAAAATCTGATACTGTTAAGGGAAATAATGGTTCAACAGTAGATATTACAGGAACACATGATAATACAATAGATCTATATAAGTTTGAAAATTCAAAATATACAGGTTATATGTTAGTTATTAAAAATCCTAAGAGAATAAAAATTGCTTATACAAATAGTCTTTATAAAAAGGGAGAAACAACATCTCAAATGGCTATCCAAAATAATGCGGTAGCTGCTATAAATGGAGGAGCTTTTGTTGATACTTCAAGTAGTGCTAACTGGACAGGTAATGGTGGAACTCCAAGTGGTGTTATTATATCTGATGGTAAAGTTATATTCTCAGATTTAAAACCTGGTGAATCTACTACATGTATGGCAATGGATGCACAAGGAAAACTTCATGTAGGATCATTTACATTACAACAATTAAAAGATATGGGAACAACTCAAGCTGTAAGTTTTGGCCCAGTACTTATTAAAAATGGTAAGCCTTTAGACTTAACAGGAATGTCAGCATCATGGGGACTTGCACCAAGAACAGCTATAGGGCAAAGAGCTGATGGTTCAATAGTTATGATGGTTGTTGATGGAAGAAGTATAGTAAATGGATTAGGAGCAAGTATTACAGAACTTCAATCACTAATGCTTACAAAAGGTAAGTGTGTAAATGCTATAAATTTAGATGGTGGTAAATCATCTACAATGTACTTAGATGGTAAAATAATAAATAATTTATCTAATGGACTTGGAGAAAGATATATAGCATCAGCAGTAGTGGTTAAGTAGTGAGGAGTAGCGATGAGAAGAGTTAGGATGATAATAATATGGATATTAATATCTGTAATATTACAATGCGGAGTACTATTTTATTTAAATAATTTTTATTTCGCAGAAAATACAGATGTTAGTATGCAAAAGATATCAATAGCAGATACAATGAATGAAAAAACAATTCATGTAGAAATACCTTCAGATGCAAGTAATGTTGGTATATCATTTGATGGAGTATATATTGTATATAAAGAAAATGGTGTATATAAAATTGCAGATTCATCAACAGGAAATATTAAGGATTTGGGAACATCTGAAAATCCAATTCTTTTTGCAAAATGGATAACAGGTAGAGATATGCTTTTAAATCTTCAAGTTAATGATGGTGAAGTTGTTCTTTATAGTTATGATGCGCAAACAGGTCAAAATAGAAAATTAGTTAATATATGTGAATATAGTAGCTCATTTACACGTTATGATATCCAAGCATCTGCAATAACAGGAGTTACTTATGTAAAAGTAGATAATGTAATATTTAGAATAGATATTAACCAAATAAGTGCGCAAGTAATTTATCCAGTTGTACAATTCTTAGGTAATATAGACACAATGCCAACTAAAGATAGATTAGTTTATTTAGCTAATCAAGGTAATGTGTTACATTTAACACAACCAGCAGAAAGAATACCTATGAATACAGCTAAGCCATTAAATATTTTAGGAATAGATGATAATGGAGTAATATACTTAGGTGAAATGGAAAATGGATATGTAACTAGTATAATAACTAAAAATTTAAATAATCCTTTAGACCCAAGTAAAACTATAGCATTAAAAGAACCAGTAACAAATAATGATATAAGTGTTCGTCAAAGTGGAAAAATTTATGTTAACTATAATATGCAAAATGAAGTAGAAGAACTTCAATCTAAGACTATTACACCATATAATGGTCAATTCTTAGGATTCTATCAATATGGAGTTTCAACTCTTAAAGACGGAAAATACTATAAGCAAACTTTTAAATAATGAAAAGAGACTATCTAATTCAAGATAGTCTCTTTTGTTATAAATATATATGAGACTACAGTGGTATAATATTACTAGAATATTTAAGGAGGTGAAGTTAAGTTATTTCTATTAATTTAGACATAGCTTATAGAATATGAGATGTGAATTATTATCAGTAGGAACAGAAATTCTTTTAGGAGATATAGTAAATACGAATGCACAATTTTTAGCAAAAGAATTAGCTAGTATGGGAATAGATATTTATTATCAAAGTGTTGTAGGAGATAATAAAGAAAGAATGCTTCAAGCTTTTAAAGAAGGGTTAAGTAGAAGTGATATGATAATTACAACAGGAGGTCTTGGGCCAACAAAAGATGATATGACAAAAGAGCTTGCATGTGAATATTTTGGATATAAGTGTGAGCTACATGAGGAGAGTCTTGAAAGTATAAAAGAATATTTTAGAAGAATGGGAAGAGAGTTTGTTGAAAGTAATGAAAAACAAGCATATTTTCCTAAAGAAGCTATAATATTAAAAAATAATGCTGGAACAGCCCCAGGAGCAATTATAAAGAAAGATGATAAAACAATAATAGTTTTACCAGGACCTCCAAGTGAAATGAAGAGAATGTTCAATGAAAGTGTTAGACCTTATTTAGAAAAACTTACGGGCAATACTATAGTTTCAGAAGTTGTAAGAATTCATGGCGTTGGGGAAAGTAAAGTAGAAGAACTTGTTCAAGATTTAATTGATAATGGAAAAAATCCAACAGTAGCCCCTTATGCAAAAGAAGGAGAGGTTACTTTAAGAGTAACTGCAAAAGCCAAAACAAAAGAAGAAGGGGAAAAATTAATAGATCCAGTTTTAACAGAAATTAAGAATAGACTTGGTGATTCAATATATAATATTGGAGAAGAGGGATTAAACTTAACAGTTGCAAAATTATTAGTAGATAAAAAGTTAACTATAGGAACTAGTGAATCATGTACTGGAGGTTTACTTGGAGCAGGTCTTATAGATTATCCAGGAATATCAAGCTCATTTTTAGAAGGAGCTATTACTTATTCTAATGAAGCTAAAATAAAAACTTTAGGAGTTAAGAAAGAAACTTTAGAAAAGTTTGGAGCAGTAAGTGAAGAAACTGCTAGAGAAATGGCAGAAGGAATAAGAAAAAGATGTGGAGCAGATATAGGAGTTTCAACAACAGGAATTGCAGGACCAGATGGGGGAACAGATGATAAGCCAGTAGGTCTTGTTTATATAGGATTATCTATTGCAGATAAAACAATAGTAACTAGAAATGTCTTTAATGGAGATAGAAATTCTGTTAGACGTAGAGCATGTCTTAAAGCATTTGATATGATAAGATTAGAGATTAATAAATAAAATGTCAAAAAGAATAAAAGGATAGAGAATAATTAACTTTTATGTATATGTAGTAATATATTTATTATGTATGCATAAAGTTATAAATATAAAACAATCCCTCTTATCTTAGGAGCGTTAAGAGGGATTGAATCTGTATATAAATAAAATGGGGGAGAGGCGATTAATTAATGAAGCAAATAGCCTCAGTAATAATTATCTCCCCATATTAAAAATTTATACTATGGAAAATTTAAAATTGAGGAGAGGTTATGAGAAAAGTTTATAGGAGCAATTTGTTTTTCTTTATTATTTTAGTGGGAAGTATATTTGGAAATATAGTACTTGGAAGATTATTTGTTAGATTCAATATAACTGATAGCAGAATAATGCTTTTAACAAGTCATGTAACATTATTTTTAATACCATCTATTTTATATGTTATATTTACTAAACAAAGCTTTAAAGATGTTTTTAAGTTTAATAAATTACCATTTAAAGATTTGTTGTTAGTAATACTACTTGGCTTTATATGCGTTCCATTAATGAGTCTTTTTGGAGTTATAAGTAGTTTATTTTTTGAAAATACATTAAGTACATTTATGAATGATATCTCATCTACTCCATATATTATTCTAATGTTATTGATTGCAGTTATGCCAGCTATAACTGAAGAAGTTACTTTAAGAGGAGTAGTGCTTCATGGATATGATGATAAAAGTAAATTTAAAGCAGCTTTGATGTGTGGGATAATGTTTGGAATTTTTCATTTAAATGCTCATCAATTTTTATATACTATGGTTATGGGATTTATACTTGCTTATGCAGTAAGAGTTACAGGGAGTATATATACTTCAATGATAATGCATTTTATATTAAATGGGACATCTTTAACGTTACAAAAAATAATTTCTATTACAGGAAGTAGCAATGTTTTAGAAGAAGCAGTAGAAGCATCATCAAGAATAACAGCTTCATCTGGGGAGCTTATAGTTTTACTTGGAGGAGCTATATTTTGGATAATAGTAATGGGAACACTAGCTTGGACAATTCTTTGGAAATTAGAAAAGAGATATAATATAAGAAATGGAATAACATTAAAAGAAATTCAGGAATTTAAATATAAAGAAAGTAATGAGAGAATAATAAATTTGCCTTTTATTATGTCTGTAATAGTATATTTTGTATTTATGTTTTTATTTAAATTTTAATAAAACAAGCCCTTTAGTTTTATCTAAAGGGCTTTAAAAATTTTATTTAAAAGAGGTAAAGTACTTTTTGTGAACCCAACCTCTAGAATTTTCACTTCTATCAATAGGTAATGCAACATAAAACCAAGTACCACCATTATAAATAGCCTGATCTAATATTCTTACCTCCATATATATAGAAGTCTTTTCAATTAAGCTATTAGCATCAGGTGAAAGATATATCATAGAATTATGTCTTATTACTCCCATTTTAGATTGTGGTATTTTGAAATCAATTTTTACTTGAGTATCTCCATTAGGAATACGGCTTTTTAAGCTATTTATTGTACTATTTAAAACTATTAAGTCATTTTTTAAAGATGAAATTTTATTTTCATATGTGAATATAAGAAATCCTGAAGTTCCCAAAATTAAAATAATTAAAATTATATATAACATAAAATAATCTCCTAAAAATACTATTAATATAAGTATATTTAGGAGAGTTAATAAAAATACATAATTAAATTTAATTATTAAATTCAGAGAACTTCTTTGTGAAATCTCCATTTTTAGCATAAGCATAAAATTTATTATAAAATGCCATTCTAGTAGTACTTTCTAATCCTTTTTCTTTATTTTCAAGATTAGCAAGTTTTATCTGTCTAAGAACAATATCATTTAAAGGAACTGTCTTAGCATTTTTCATCATATCAAACATTGTCATAAATGTGGTTGTTCTGCCTATACCTTCTTTACAATGAAAGTGTAACCAAGAATTTTTAGGTAAGTTAGTAACTGAACTTACAAAAAGATCTACCATTTCTGGAGTTGGAAGTTTTGTATCTGTTACAGGAATTCTTATATATTGATTATTATTTTCTTTAATAAGAGTTTCTTCAGAATAAACTTCTTTAGGAACAATGGTAGTGTTCTTAATAGTTAAAGGTTCACCTATTTTTATGCTAGAAAGTTGAGCGTTATTTCTAGCAATAACTTGACTATAATTTAAGCCCATATTAGCTTTGTCTCCATCACCTTCCCAACTAATAGGAAGACCATTGATAAATCCATGAGATTCTTGTCTTAAATCTATAAAAACAAGGTTTTTATCAGATGGTAATTGTTTTTTTTAAAGTTCTAAGTTGAACTTTGAGAATTGTTGACTTCCAGAAATATTTAATTCTTTTAATCCACTTAAATTAAGATTTGTTGAATTATCAACAGGATCACTAGATTTTCTAAAATTATTTGGAAGTCTGTTAGTATTATTATTATCAAAAACTAAAATTTGTTCACTAATAGGAACTTCATTATATTGAAGAGCTAATGTAGAAACAGAGCCTCCAAATAAAGAAAATGAAATTAAGATCAATAAAAATGGAATTAATTTAAAAGTTTTTTTCATAAAAAAATCACCTCTTTCAAAATATAGGTTTTTCAAAAGATAGTGATTTTATTACTTATATTTAGAAAAAATATATTAAAGTGATTTTATTGCTTCATCTAAAACTTTACCAATTGAATCATTAATAACTAAATCAGCTTTAGAATCAGCAGAAGTTTTACTCTTATTTATAAGGACAAGATTTTTACCTCTAAAATAATCAATAAGTCCAGCAGCAGGATAAACAACTAAAGAAGTTCCACCAATAATTAAAGTGTCAGCTTGACTTATTGCTCTTACAGCTCCATTAATAACAGCATTGTCTAAACCTTCCTCATAAAGTACAACATCAGGCTTTACTTGACATCCACAATTAGTACAAATAGGAGCTCCTGTTGATTTTAATACAAAATCAACATCATAAAATTGACCACATTTAGTACAGTAATTTCTATGTACTGAACCATGAAGCTCAAAAACATTTTTAGAACCAGCAGCTTGATGAAGACCATCAATATTTTGAGTAACAACAGCCTTTAATTTTCCCATTTTTTCAAGTTTAGCTAAAGCAATATGGCTAAGATTTGGTTTAGCTTCAGGATATATAAGTTTAGCTTTATAAAAATTAAAGAATTCTTCAGGATATCTAACATAAAAAGAGTGAGAAACAAGTTGTTCTGGTGTAAAAGTCATATTTAATTTTTCATTAAAAAGACCTGTCGCACTTCTAAAGTCAGGTATATTGCTTTCTGTGGATACTCCAGCTCCTCCAAAGAAAATTATATTGTTACTTTCTTTTATAATCTGAGTTAATTCTTCTATTTTAGTATTCATTAAATCATCTCCAAACAATATTTATAATTATATTATTGACATTTAGTTAAATAAGGAAAAATAATAAATTAGATTTTATATTAATTATACACCATTAATTTATTATATAAGTAATATATATAGTGAGAATTTGAAGAGGTGTATAAATGAAGATTTGTATTATTTATGGTAATGAAAGACGTGAAAATACTTATAATACGGTTAAAGTAATAAAGGATGAACTTAAAACTAAAGATGATGTAGAATTTGAAGAATACTTTTTACCGAAAGATATGCCAAAGTTTTGTAATGGATGCTTTAATTGCTTTTATTATGGAAAAGAGAAATGTCCTCATTCAGAATATACATTAAAAATATATAATAGTTTTAAAAATGCTGATGGAATAATTTTTGCTTCACCTACTTATGTTATGGATGTTACAGGGCAAATGAAAACTTTTTTAGATCATTTTGGACATATGTATATAGTCCACATGCCAATGGAAGAAATGTTTAAAAAATCAGTGTTTATTGTTTCAACTACTGCTGGAACAGGGACAAAGCATGTAATAAATACAATAAAAAGATCTGTTAAGTATTGGGGTGTAAGTAAAATAGTTGAATGTGGACTTAATGTAAGAAGTTCTAAATGGAATGATATATCTCAAAAAAATAAAGAGAAATGTATAAAAAAATTAAAAATAAAAAGTAATAAATTTTATAATTCTATAGGAAACAATAATAGACCAAGTCTATTTGTAAGAATAATGTTTAATACATTTATTAAAGTTCATAAAATGGATAATGCGATTAATATAGAAAAAGAGTATTGGAAAAATAAAGGATGGTTAGATGGAAAAAAACCTTGGAAATAAATTAATTTTAGAGAGGTTAATTATATAGAAAAAATAAGATAACAAAATTTATATAAATAAAAATTATTATTTTATTTTGCGAAAATTATATAGATATAAGAAATAAACATATGAAATTAGCTTTATTTAATATAGTGTGTTACAATTAAAGTACAATATGTAGTTTGATATCATACGTGCAGTTGTTTAACTGCGCGTTTTTTTTTATATTTTTGTAAAAAGTAAATCTACTATTGAAAAATGATTAAAGGAGTGAGGTTTATGTTCAAAATAAATGATTATATAATGTATGGAACAACAGGAATTTGTAAAGTAATAGATATTGTTGAGGAAAAAGACAGAAATTTTATCAAAAAAGAATACTATGTTCTTAATCATATATATGAAAATAATACTATAATAAAAATTCCAACTGATAATACTAAGATTTTTATGAGAAAAATATTATCAAAAGAAGAGGCAGAAGGTATAGTAGAAAATGAAAAGCTTAGTGAGTTAATATGGATAGATAGTGAAAGACAAAGAAATGAAAGTTTTAAAGCTTTAGTTAAAACTGGAGATTTTTCTAATTTGGTTAAGTTAGTAAGAAGCATTACTGCAAAAAAGAAAGAAAAAATTGCATTAGGAAAAAAATTAACTCAATCTGATGAAATAATTATGAAAAACTCAGAAAAATTATTATTTGAAGAGTTAAATATAATATTTGATTTTAATGAAAAGGAAGCACATAAATATATATTAAATTTATAAAAATGAAAACTAGAATTTAATTCTAGTTTTTTTATTTAGAGAAAAAAATATGATATAATAAATTATAATTTCCTAAAAAAGGAAAAGGAGAGAGGGAATGAATTATAGAGAAATACATATAGAAGATATAAAAGAATTAGTAGAAATTTATATAGAAGCATTTAATGCTCCACCATGGAATGATAAATGGACAATAGAAACAGCTAGTAAAAGATTAAGTCAAATGATAAAAAGTGAAGGGTTTTATGGAATAATAGCTGAAGAATCTAATATAATTTATGGATTAATATTAGGGCATGAAGAGCAATTTTATGATGGAGTACTATTTAATATAAAGGAGTTTTGCGTAATAAGCAAATTAAAAGGACAAGGTTTAGGTAGCAAAATTTTTAATGAATTTGAAAAAAGATTATACAATAAAGGGATAAATGAAATAATTTTATTCACATGCAAAAGCAATGAAACTTTAGAATTTTATAAAAAGAGAGGATTAAAAGAATATAAGAATTTAGTTATAATGGGAAAAAATCTATAAAGGAAATGGGTGATTATGAAGAAAGTAGTGGTTATATATGGGTCAAAGTATGGAACAACTGAAAAGTATGCAAAATGGATATCAGAAGAGTTAAATTGTGATTTATTCAGCTATAAAAGTATTAAAAAAGATAATCTACTAAATTACGATACTATTATATATGGTGGAGGGTTATATGCAGGTGGAGTAAAAGGAATATCAATTTTAAAAAATAATTTTGAGAAAATAAAAGCTAAAGATATAGTTATATTTACATGTGGGATATCAGATCCTAAAGATATGAATAATGTAAATCAAATAAATGCTAATATAAATAGAATATTTGATTTACAAAAAAATAAAATAACTATATTTAATTTAAGAGGTGGAATAGATTATAGTAAACTTACATTTTTGCATAAAACAATGATGAAAATGCTTAAAAAGAAAGTAGAAAATATTGAAGAAGAAAATCTAACAAACGAAAATAGAGAATTTTTAGACACATATGGTAAGAAAGTATATTTTATGGATAAAACAGAAATACGAGATATAGCAGATTTTGTTAAGAAAAAAATGAATTTATAAAATATGTGAGAGGTATTATGAATGAATTTTAATGAATTATTAGAAATAGCAAGGACTACGCTAAATCCACGAAAAATATCAAGAAGTTCATATGCAGGTTCAGTTGCAGCAGTAATTTTAACTGATAAAGGAAGTGTATATAAAGGAGTATGTATAGATACCCCAAGTTCTATGGGCTTTTGTGCAGAACATTCAGCAATTGCAGCTATGATAACAGGTAGAGAAACAAGAATAGTTAAAATTGTTTCAGTTTATAAAGATGGAAATATTGTGCCACCCTGTGGAAGATGTAGAGAATTAATAAATCAAATAAATGATGAAAATTATAAATGTGAAGTATTATTAGAAAATAAAATAGTAACAATATCAGATTTACTACCAGAGATGTGGAATTAAATTACTATATTTTAATATAATTAAGGAGAAATTATATAGATTTGTTGCTTAATAGTTTAAAAAAATAAGTATAGGATAGTTCAAATAAATATTTTAGATATTGATGTATTAGTTTATACTAATTTGAAAAAATAAAAAATTGTGAAATATTCTATAAAAAGATAGTACTTGGAGATGAGATTAGTGAAAAATAGAATATATATCAAGATAATAGGAGATAGTATAGCAGCTGGAGAGGGAACGTCAGATTTTAAAGAACTTGATTCAACTTTAATTAAAGTAGATAATATTAATTTTAAAAATGTACAAACTAAGAAAAGCTGGGGAGCATTATTAAACGAATATTTAAATAAAGAAAATAAAAATGTAGTTTTAAATAATAATGGATGTTGTGGAATGAACTCAACACAATTAAAAGAAAATATAAATAAACTAGTTTCAGAAAAAGATGATATAGTTTTTATTTTAATAGGATTAAATGATAGAAAAAGAAAAAATGGGTTAAATGAATTATATAGTAATTTAAAGTATATAATAAATCATTTAAGAGATAAAAAAATAATATTGATGACTCCTACAATTTCTACAAAAGAAAATGAAAATAAACTAAGTAGAATCCATCATACAATAGATATAATAAATATAATAAGAAAAATAAGTAAAGAAGAAAATATAAAATTAATAGATAACTATAAAAAGATAGAAAATTATTTAAAAGAAAATAATCTTGAAATAGATAAAATAATGATTAAAGAAAATTGTTTAAATGATGGATTGCATCCAACAGATTTGGTCCATAAGTTAATATTTGAAAATATATTAGAAAGTAAAATAATATATAGCAAAACAATATAGGGTTATAGCAGAAATATAAAAAAGATATTTACAATAAATATGAAATCAAAAGAGTATTTAAGAATTTTTTTATTCTAATAGTATTTTTTAGTTATATATAATTTGATATAGCAATAAATTTAAATCAAAATTATATATTTAGAGATTAAGGAATAATATTTTTTAGAAATTAAAGAGTCTTAAGAATTACATAAAATTGAATTATTAATTCTAAATCTAAGAAATGAATATTAAAATTTTGAAGTTTATATTATTTAATATATGTATTTAAAATAGATATATTGAAATTAAATTTGGATTAATATTTGGATTGAAAAAATAATTATAAAAAAATGTTGACAAATAATGAAACATAATATAAGATATAATATGTAAGATATAAATAAATCTAGTGACGATGGCATAGAGGAAACACTCCTTCCCATTCCGAACAGGAAAGTTAAGCTCTATAACGCCGATGGTACTGCATGGGAGACTGTGTGGGAGAGTAGGAAGTTGCTAGGTACATTGTATGGCTCGATAGCTCAGTCGGTAGAGCAGAGGACTGAAAATCCTCGTGTCGCTGGTTCGATTCCAGCTCGAGCCACCAAAAGCACTAACTTTAAAGTTAGTGCTTTTTTATATAAAAAAATAAAATAAATGAAACTAAACAGCCTCAATAATCGTCTAATTTATATATAAGTAATTTAAAAATAATATGAAAAATAATGATTAAGATTCGGGAAAATAGTAATAATTAAAAATAGAATTTTATATTTTAAAATTAATAATAAAACAATAAGATTCATTTAAGAAGTTGTTAAGGAATTCTTAATAAATTAATTGTAAAATAAATACAGATGGATTATTGGAGGAGAAATTATGGTATATGAGGAAGAAAGATTAAACATAAAGAGAGAAGAGAAAACAATAACTATAGGATTAATAATAGGATTAGTATTAGGATTAATAACTGGAATTTTATTAGATATATTAATATTAGGAGTTTCTTTTTTTTCTATAATAGGAATTCTGACGGGAAGTTTAATTAACATTATGAATAGGAATAAAAAAATAAGTCAATAAAAATTATTTGATTGAATAAAATATATAGTAGTCTTTTTTTATAGGAGAAATATATATGGAGTTTGTAATAGGAACATCATTTATAATTTTATTTTTAGTTATGATAGTAAGAGATTCAATCAGATCAAAAAATATAGTAAAGAATGAATGTTTATATGATCAAGAAACAGTAAGAATAATGAAAAATTATAAACTTATAAATGATGATGAATACAGACTAATGATTGAAAATCTAAAGAAAAAGGAAAAATGATCTATAAAGACAATTTAAAGAATAGAGGTAAATTAAGTAGTAGAAATATTACTTGATTTACCTCTATTTTTATACATTTTCTATTTGCCAATCAATAGGTGAAAGATTATTTTTTTCTAGAAATTCATTTGTTTTAGAAAAAGGTTTGCTACCAAAAAAACCTCTCCTAGCAGAAAGTGGACTAGGATGAACTGATTGTAGTATCAAATGTTTAGGATTAGTTATTAGAGATTTTTTAGATATAGCATTATTTCCCCATAATATAAATACAACAGGGGTATCCTTTTCATTTACTAAAGAAATTATTTTATCAGTAAATATAGACCATCCTATTTTTTGATGAGAATTTGCATGGCCTTCGATAACTGTCAAAGAAGTATTTAATAAAAGAACTCCTTGTTTTGCCCATTTTTCTAAAAAACCATTGTTAGGAATATAGCATCCTAAATCATTATGTAATTCTTTATATATATTAATAAGAGATGGGGGAATCTTTACTCCGACATTTACTGAAAAGCTTAGTCCATGAGCTTGATTAGGCCCATGATAAGGATCTTGACCTAATATAACAACTTTAACATCTTCATAATTTGTGATATTTAAAGCTTCAAAAACATTTTTCCTTGGAGGAAAAATAGATTTATTAGAATATTCCTCATTTAATAAACTCATAATTTTTTTATAATAATCTTTTGAAAATTCTTCTCTTAATAAAGAAGACCAAGATTTATTTATAACATATCCCATAGAAATCGTGGCTAAATGCCACTTTACACATCCTTTCGTAATCAGTTGATATGATTTTAGTATAACACAAAATAAAATTTTCATTATTCAAAATTTTTAGTTAAATTAAAAAAACATTTCCTAGAGTATCTATATATTTAATTAATAGAAAAAAAGATTATATAAGAGTATTTAAGTAATAAATTAAAAATTTACATAAAAATAATTTAGAACATAATAAAAAAGGTGTTAAGATAATACATGTCGCTTGGCTAGTCCAACAAAAAACAAGCTAAGCGATTAAAATATTTATGATTATAACTTTAAAAAAAGTTGTTGACATAATAATATTGTGATGATAGAATAAATGAGTCGTCAAAAGCGATGAGAAAAAATGGTCTTTGAAAATTGAACAGAAATATATAAGCAAACTTAAACCAGCAATTCTTTTATAAGTAAGTTTTAAGAGCTAAAAGATTAAACTTTTTATTGAGAGTTTGATCCTGGCTCAGGACGAACGCTG
>NZ_KB850956.1:144718-146293 GCF_000371465.1 Clostridium thermobutyricum
AAACACTCCTTCCCATTCCGAACAGGAAAGTTAAGCTCTATAACGCCGATGGTACTGCATGGGAGACTGTGTGGGAGAGTAGGAAGTTGCTAGGTTATATATGGGGGTATAGCTCAGTTGGGAGAGCACCTGCCTTGCACGCAGGGGGTCAGGAGTTCGAATCTCCTTACCTCCACCAAAAGACATGAATATATTTCATGTCTTTTTTAATATATTTCTAAAAACGGTTTAAATTTTATATAAATAATATGGGTTAATATCAAATATGAGTTTATTTTAGGAGAATGAAAATGAAAAAAATTACAATAGCAATATTTATAGTAATAGCAATAATAATTGGTGTTGCTATTGGAATATTAAATAAAAATAGTGATGAGAGTACAAAACTTAATATGTCAGAACAAATTACAAAAGTATATAATGATTTAAATGATATGAATATAAATCTGACTAGTATGAGCCAATATTATTTATTGGTATGGAATAATACTATAAATAATGGACAAATAAGCAAGAAAGAAATATCAGAAATAATAAATATAGATTATAATAAATTTTTATCTGATACAGATGAAATGAATAAAAATGTATTTACCACTGTTGGAGAGAGTATAGGGTGTTTAAATATATTTTATAATAACTCAGGTATTGATGAAAATATAAAAAATAAGCTTGTAAATATTAGAGTGGAAATTGATAATTTATCTCAAGAAGAGACAGAAAAAAATATAAATGTAAGTTTATCAAATATATATAATAGAATAGTTAATTATTATCAGACAATAATTAATCCTAATGGTAATTTAGAGGATTATAAAAGTAATGTATTTAATCAAGAAGAAATTATAGAAGCAGACTTAAATAGTGTAAGAAAATAAAGGACTTATTAAATAAGTCCTTTATTTTTTTATTTCTTAAATTAATAATATAAATAATTTTTTATAATTATAAGTCAATTACATATTTTATAGAAATGAATTTTTACTTAAGTATATCAAAAAAATTGTTTCTTATCAATTACATTAACAATTGTACACTTAAACTTTGGATAAGCAGGAGTTGTTACATTTCCCTTCTCCAAAATAAAATCATAAATTTATATATAATAAAAATATTGAGAGTGAATAAATAAAAAACAGAATATTCTAATAAAAAAATTAAACATATCCTAGTGTATCATAATAAAAATATTAGAGAAAAAAAAAGAAAATTGGAGAATAAATAAAATAAATGACCTAATTTAAAAATTAATATAGAGTAATATATATAGTATATGTTATTATAATAAGCGTCGATGAGTTAAAACAAATAACTCACAGATAGGACTTAAGTAAAAAAAGTATTGACATACAAAAGCTTAAGTGATAAACTAAATAAGTCGCTGATAGCGATAAGAAAAAATGGTCTTTGAAAATTGAACAGAATAATATATAAGCAAACTTAAACCAGCAATTCTTTTATAAGTAAGTTTTAAGAGCTAAAAGATTAAACTTTTTATTGAGAGTTTGATCCTGGCTCAGGACGAACGCTGGCGGCGTGCCTAACACATGCAAGTCGAGCGATGAAATTTTCTTC
>NZ_KB850956.1:149838-202940 GCF_000371465.1 Clostridium thermobutyricum
TCAACAGAATTTGATGTGCAATTTTCAGAGAACAATAAATTTCTGAATATCTAGTGATGATGGCATAGAGGAAACACTCCTTCCCATTCCGAACAGGAAAGTTAAGCTCTATAACGCCGATGGTACTGCATGGGAGACTGTGTGGGAGAGTAGGAAGTTGCTAGGTACATTGTATGGCTCGATAGCTCAGTCGGTAGAGCAGAGGACTGAAAATCCTCGTGTCGCTGGTTCGATTCCAGCTCGAGCCACCATACAATTTTGGGGGTATAGCTCAGCTGGGAGAGCACCTGCCTTGCACGCAGGGGGTCAGGAGTTCGAATCTCCTTACCTCCACCAAATGAGAGAAGATGTTCAGTGGGAGCATCTTTTTTTTTATAAAAAAGTATAGAATTTGTGGATAAATGTTTCAAAACTATAAAAATATGTGGATAATATATATAAAATCTTAAATATAATTGTCATTTCATAGTTATATTGATACAATAATAAATATATAAGCAATAAAGATAAAGGAGAATTTAAATGGAAAATAAAGTATTAGCAAAAGTTGGTTCATATGAAATTACTGAACAAGAATTAAATGATATAATTTCAAAATATCCTGCAGAAAGAAAATCAATGGTAGAAAGTGAAGCAGGAAGAAAACAATTATTAGAGCAAATGATTCATTTTGAATTATTCAATAAATTAGGTAAAGATCTAAAAATTAATGAAACTGAAGAGTATAAGAAAACAGTAGCTCGTTTAGAAAAAGAAATTTTAACTCAAGCTACAATGAATAAAGTTTTATCAGAAATAACAATTACTGATAAAGAAATAGAAGAATTTTATAATGCTAATAAGGAAAGATTTGCAGAACAAGCTAAAGTTTCTGCTAAACATATATTAGTTGATAGTGAAGAGTTAGCTAAAAAAATAAAAGAAGAAATAACTTCAGGAGAAATAACTTTTGAAGATGCTGCTCTAAAATACTCAAGTTGTCCATCAAAAGAGCAAGGTGGAAATTTAGGTGAATTTGGAAAGGGTATGATGGTTCCAGAATTTGAGAAAGCTGCTTTTGAAGCTGAATTAAATGAAATAACTGCTCCTGTTCAAACACAATTTGGATATCACTTAATAAAAGTTGAAGCTAAACACGATGCTAAAATAAAAGAATTATCAGAAGTTAAAGAAGTAGTTACTCAGCAACTTATGCAACAACAACAAGAAAAGAAATATATGGATACAATTAAAGAATTAGAAGCTAAATACGGAGTTGTTAGAAACTAGTATTTTCTTATTTTTAAGTGTGAACTAATGGTAGATAAAATTATTAGTTCACACTTTTATTATATATATATATATATGAATTTATATGGTGTTTGATTGATATATATTAAATATTTAATATATATGATAGGTTTTATAATGACTTAAAAAAATCACTCTATTAGCACTTGAATTATTATTCTAAATGTATTACATTAAGCGTTTTATAGATAGTTCTTTTAATAATTCAATATAATCTAATATATATTTATCAGAAATGCTAATAAGCTCATTTTTATCATCTATAGACTCTATATCTTCAATAGCTATTGTTTTCATTCCTATACTCTTGGCACTTTTGATAGCAATTAATAAGTCTTCAAATACAATACAATTTTTTGGCGAAACATTTAATTTTTTAGCAGAAAGTAGATAGACATCAGGTTTATCTTTACCATTATCTACTTCAGAAGTAGTTGTTATAGAATCAAATAAATTATAAATTTCATTTTGTTTAAGAGCTGCTTCTAATAAATGATTTGAATTACTAGTAGCTAAACCTATTTTTATTCCTTTATATTTTAAATACTCTAAGAATTCCTTAGCTCCATTTTTTAAAGGTGTAGAAGTTGAATAAAACTTAAATGCCATGTCATTCCATGTATTCATAATAGTCTCTACTGAGTCTTGTATATTAAACCTTTTTTTAAAGTATTCTGCTGTTTGATAGAAACTTAAGTGGCCTATATCTTTATGTAAATCTTCTGGAACAGATAAATTTTTAGATTTAAGATATTCTATATCGATTTTATGCCAGATGCCTAATGAATCAATTAAAGTTCCATCCAAATCAAATATTGCAGCTTTTATATTATTAAGTATCATATTTATCCCCCTTTAAATAAGCTTATATATTATTATACTATATAATATGATTATTAATTAATTAAAATGGAAATACTTTTAATTAGAAAATATTTAAGCGAGATATTATAAAGTGGAAGGAATGAGTAAATAATGATAGTATTTCTCTTATTTTATATAATAATATTAATAGTTATAATAGCCTTATGTAAAGCAGCAGGTAAAGGAGATAAAGATATAGAAGCTATAATTAAATCAGAAGATGAGTTTAAAGAGAATATAACTCATAAAGAATAATAAAGAATTTCTATGAGGAGTTTATAAACTTACATATGAACTAATATATATTTTACAAGTATATAGTATTAAAAACATATAGTTGTACTTATATATTTATTTAGAAAGAAAATAAAAAAAAGAACTTATCTTTTGATAAGTTCTTAAATGGTCGGGGTGACAGGTCTCGAACCTGCGACCTCATGGTCCCAAACCATGCGCGCTACCATCTGCGCCACACCCCGTTGATTACTTTATATAGTATATGCGAAAATTATATAAAAGTCAATCGTATTAATAAATTTTTAAAAAAGGTTACAAAAATGAAATTTTTATGGTATTATATATATATGGAAAATAAAATTATATGTTCATATTGGTTAGGAAATTGTAAAAAATAATTTGTGATACTAATTAGAAAAATTAGCATTACTCTTAATGAAAACATTATCAATAAATTTTATAAAATTAATAAAAAATTACTAAATTTAATAAAAAAACACTTGAAATTTATAAAATGTAAGATAATTGTCAGAAATAATATTGTTCATAATTTTCTTAAATGATATAATAAAATATGTGTTAGGGGAAAACACACAATTTGAAAGGGGGGGAGGTTCTTAGGAACCGTTTGACTCATGAAAAGAAAAATAATAGCTGCGATAGTTGCGGCGGCATTGACATTAAATGTAGTACTACCGACAATAACAGCTAATGCTGAGCCAGTTAATAAAGAAGTACAAGCTGCTCAAGATCAATATGCAGAAATGCAAGCAAATATAGCTAAGATAACAGAAAAGATTAATTCATATAATTCACAAATAGAACCATTAGTTGTTAATGTTCAAAATAATAAACAAGAAATATCAGATTTACAAAAGCAAATGGAAAATACTCAACAAGAAATTGAACAAGCTAAAGAAAAAATATCTAAGCAAGAAGAAGTTCTTGGTAATAGATTAAGTGATATGTATAAATCAGGTGGAGAATTTAGTTATGTAAATCTTATATTTGGTGCTAATAACTTTAGTGATTTAATAAATAGAATTGAAGTTGCAACAAGAATAATAACAACTGATAAAAATATAGTAGAAACATTAAAAAATGATAAAGAAAATTTAGATAATCAAGTAAAATCATTACAGGAAAAAACAAAAAAAGTTGAAGATTTAAAAACAAAAAATGAAAAAGAACTTGAAAATCTTCAAAATTTAAAATCAGAACAGGAAGTTATTGGACAGAAAGCTAATGAAGCGCAAAAAGAGTTTGATAAAAAATACTTATCAAGATATGAGAAAGAAATTGTTTCAGGACAACTTTCTGTATTAAATAACAATTCAAGTTCAATAAGTGATTTAAAGAGTGCTATATCTCAAATAACAGATTTAAATAATAGTCAGATTAAAAGTCCTATAGTTAAGCAAGAAATACAAGATGCTATAGCTAATGGAAAAAGATTAATTAGTCAAAAAGAAGCGCAAGCTAGAGCAGAACAAGAAGCACAAGCTAGAGCAGAACAAGAAGCTAATAGAGGAAGTAACGGAAATAGTACAAGCAATAGCAGTGGAAGTAGTAGTAATAATAATGGAAGTAGTAATAATGTAGCTCCTCCATCAGCGAATAAAGCTACAGCACAAGCTGTTTTAAATGAAGCATATAAACACTTAGGAAAGCCTTATGTATGGGGTGCTACTGGACCAAATTCATTTGATTGTTCAGGATTTACAAGTTATGTTTATAAAAAAGTAACTGGAAGATGGATTGGAAGAACTACTTATGATCAAATTAATGTGGGTACTCCAGTTTCAAGATCACAATTACAACCAGGAGATTTAGTATTTACAAGTGCAGGACATGTTGGAATTTATGTTGGAAATAACAATTTTATAAATGCGCCTAGAACAGGTTCAAATGTAAGTGTTATGCCACTATGGTCATTCTATGCTGCTAGAAGAATATTATAATTTACAATAACTATAAAAAGTAATATGATTATAGAAGGTTTATGTCAAATTTATAATAAAAGACATAAACCTTTTTTATTATATATAATACTAATATAGAAAAGAATTATATTAGTAATTAAATGTGCAAATATTACATTGATGATTAAGTATTGATAATAAATAGATTGAATATGTTATAGTATTGTTATGTAAAATGCTTTAATGTATAATTAAAAGAATAATTAAAATATTAAATAACATAAGGAGTTTAGTAGTGGATAATAAGCTTGTTAGAGAAGATGAAAATTTAGATGATTTACAATTAAAAGGTCTTATGCTTATTCAAAAAAAAGATGGATTCAAGTTTGGAGTAGATGCAGTACTTTTATCGCATTTTGCAAATGTAAAAAAAAAGCATAGAGTTATAGATTTATGTACTGGTACAGGAATAATACCATTTTTATTAGAAGGAAAATATTCACCAAAGGATATTTTAGGAATAGAAATTCAAGATGAATTTGTAGATATGGCTAATAGAAGTGCAACTTTAAATAAAACTCATAATATATCATTTATAAGTGAAGATTTAAAAAATTTGAAAGCTCTTAAAAATATTGATAAGGCAGATGTTATAACAGTAAATCCACCATATAAGTTGAATAATGCAGGAATAGTAAATCCTTCTGATAAATTAGCTATTGCAAGGCATGAAATTATGTGTAATTTAGAGAATGTCATAGAAGCTAGTAGAATTTTATTAAAGGATAATGGAAGAATATATATGGTTCATAGACCAGAAAGGCTTGCTGATATAATTACACTTATGCGTAAATATAAAATAGAACCAAAAAGAATACAAATGGTTCATCCAAAATTAGGAAAAGCTCCTAATATTGTATTAGTTGAAGGCCAAAGAGATGGAGGGGCATTTTTGAAATGGGATGCACCTTTATATGTATATAATGAAGATGGAAGTATTTCAGATGAAATAAATAAAATTTATGGGAGGGATGTAAATGAATAATGGAAAATTATATTTAGTTCCAACACCAATAGGAAATCTTAAAGATATAACTTTAAGAGCATTAGAAATTCTAAAAGAAGCTGATGTGATAGCTGCAGAGGATACAAGACAAACTTTAAAGTTATTAAATCATTTTGATATTAAAAAGACTTTAATTAGCTATCATATGCACAATGAACAAGGAAAAAGTGAGGAAATAATAAATAGATTAAAAAATGGGGAGAAAATAGCATTAGTAAGTGATGCTGGAATGCCAGGAATTTCAGATCCTGGAAGCATTATTATAAAAAAGTGTGTTGAAGATGGAATCGAATTTGAAGTTCTTCCAGGAGCAACTGCTTTTGCAACTGCTTTAATATATTCTGCATTAGATAGTTCAGCTTTTGCTTTTAGAGGATTTATTTCAAGAGAAAATAAAGAAAGAAATAAACTTATAGAAGAAATAAAAGAAATGAAAGAAACTTTGATATTTTATGAAGCTCCACATAGATTAATTAGTACCTTAACATTTTTACAAGAAAACTTAGGAAATAGAGAAATGGCTGCATGTAGAGAATTAACTAAGCTTCATGAAGAAATAAAGAGAGGTAGAATATCTGAAGTTAAAGAACATTTTTTAGAAAATCAGCCAAGAGGAGAATTTGTTCTTGTAGTTAGTGGGAAAACGGAAGAAGAATTTGAAAAAGAAAAAATGGAAGAATGGGAACACTTAACAATAGAAGATCATATAAGAAAATATATAAATGATGGTTTTTCGAAAAAAGATGCAATAAAAATGGTTGCTAAAGATAGAAAAGAACCTAAAAGTGTAATATATAAATATTCAACTGAAATATAATACTAATAGGAATGTTGTATAAATAACACAGAAGGATAAATAGAGAGAAAGAATGGTTTTAATTTATATTTATTTGCATGTAAAAGATATCTATAATGAGCAAATACAATAAGATATAGGTTTGTAATTAATATAGAATTGTAAGTTTATAAAAATATTTTTTATAATATAAATATTTAAATTAAAAAGCTGATGCTTATGCATCAGCTTTAATCAACCAAATTAATCATATGTAACTATCTTTTATAAAAAGATTATTTTTTAAGTTCAGCAAAACAGTTTTTGCAGATATTTTTACCTTTGTAGTTAACTACGTCTCTAGCATCACCACAGAAGATACAAGCTGGTTCATATTTTTTTAATATGATTTGCTCTCCATCTACATATATTTCTAATGCATCTTTTTCTGCTATGTCAAGAGTTCTTCTTAACTCTATTGGAATAACTATTCTTCCTAATTCATCTACTCTTCTTACTACTCCTGTTGATTTCATAAAGGTTCCTCCTAAAATTAAATTGTGTATCTATCCTACAAGTTTCGACATTTCACTATGTTATCTTACCAAAACTGTAATTTAAAGTCAACAGATAAATGTTAACATTTAATAAACTACAAAAAATAATAATAAATACTACAGTTATAATATACTACCAAAAAATACTAATGTCAATAGTTTACAAATTAAAAAATTATTAACTAATTTTATTCAAAAATTAATAATAAATACCAGCATATATATACTAAAAATAGCTTTTTAATAAATAAATGTCTATATTTTATCGAATTGGATAAAATATATAAAAAGTCGAAAAAATAATTATAAAAAACAATAATAATTGTAATTTTATGGAGTTATAAGAGAAGATAAAAATTAGAAAATAATGATAAAATTAACTTGTAAAAGGTTTATATAAACTATATAATAATATTATAAATAGGGAAAAGAAAGTAAGGGTGGATATAGTGACTATGAAAATAAATTCAGATTATATTGCTGAACTGACAGAAGAGATGTCAAGAAGTAGCATGATAGCTTATGATGAGTTACCAAAATATGATTTATTCTTATCTCAAGTAATTGATTACTTAAATGATAAATTTACTGAAGATAAATATACAAATAATATAGTACAAAATTACATAAAGAGTGAAGTTATAACTAAACCAGAAGACGGAAAAAAAAGAGGATATACTAAACTTCATCTAGTTCAATTAGTTCTTTTAAGTTATATGAGACCAATTTTAACTACAGATGAAATTAAAAAAGTTTTTAGTCTTGCTTTTAATAACATAAACGACAGAACAGATGATATAATATCTTGGGAAACTGCATATAAAGTTTTTTCCGAAACTCAAAAAGAAAGTTTAGATTCCTTTTTAGCTTCTTCAAATGATATTGATGAAAAATTGGATAATTTAGTAAAAGAACTTAAATTAAATACAGACGAAGAGGATAAAATAAAAACTTTTATGTTTGTATTATCATTAATAGCTCAAGCGAGTGTTATAAAAAAATTAGTTCAAAAAATAGTGAAAGAACAGCATAATAAATAAAAATATTAATTATATAGAAGAGTAAAATTTAATATTAAATTTTACTCTTTTTTCATTTTCTTAACTGTAACACTATAAAATTAGGAGATTTATGGGTTAATTTCTTAATTTAAATAGGAAATTTATAAGTAATAATATTTTATTATTTAGAGAGAGATAAGAAGTTGAAAATTTAAACTAATTTGGCAGTTAATAAGAGGAAAATTAATATAAGATAAGTTATTAAGAACAAAATAAGTTTAAAATTATAGATTACGTAACTTTTATGAGTAGGTTATAATATAAATAATTAAAATAATGGAGGTTTGTGATGAGTAAAGTTTTTATAAAAGAATCTGTGAGAAGTCTTGTAGAATTTATACTTAAAAGTGGAAGTATAGATAATAGATTCACATCTATAACTAATAAAAGAGCATTAGAAGGAACTAGAGCTCATCAAAAAGTTCAGAAGAATAATGAGGATTTCTATAAAAAATATGATAAAGAAGTTTATTTAAAATCAGAATTTGATTTAGGAAACTTTATTTTAAAAGTAGATGGAAGAGCTGATGGAATAATAATAGAAGGTAATGATGTTATTATTGAAGAAATTAAATCTACTTATAAAAACTTAGAAGATATAAAAGATGATAATGAGACGCATTGGGCACAATTAAAATTTTATGCATTTATTTATGCTTTAGATAATGATTTAAAAGAAATAGATATTCAACTTACATATTATCAATTAGATGTAGAAGAAACTAAAATCTTTAGGAGAAAGGTTACTTTTGAAGAAATTGAAAAATATATATTAAGTATATTAGAAGAATATAAGATTTATTTTGATCTTCTTACTACATATAGAGAAAAGCGTGATTTAACAATAAGAAGTATGGAATTTCCTTTTGAAAATTACAGAAAAGGACAATTAAAATTAGCAAGGTCAGCTTATGGAACTATAAGAGAAAAAGAAACTATTTTTATAAAAGCTCCAACTGGAATAGGAAAAACTATATCAACATTATTTCCTGCGATAAAAGCTATTGAAGCATTAGGTAGAGAAAAGATATTTTATTTGACAGCAAGAGGAGTTAATGGAAAAGTAGCAGAAGATACATTAAATGTGTTGAGAGATAAGGGATTATATTTTAGAAGTTTATCTATAATGGCTAAAGAAAAGATTTGTTTAAATGATAAAGTTAGTTGTAATCCAGAGGAATGTATATATGCTAGAGGATATTATGATAAAAATAAAGAAGCAATAAAAGAATTTTTAGGTAAAGGAAATCATATATACAGTGATGATATTATAGAAATTAGTAAAAAATTAGAGATATGTCCATTTGAATTATCTTTAGATTTAATTGGATGGTGTGATTGTATAATTTGTGATTATAATTATATGTTTGACCCTAGAGTGGCTTTGAAAAGAGTTCAAGATGATGAAGACAAAGGAAAAATACTTTTGATAGATGAATGTCATAATTTGGTGGATAGAGGAAGGTCTATGTATTCTGCTTCACTTAATAAAGAATCTGTAATGAATTTAAGAAAAAAATTAAAGGGAAAAGATATAAATCTATATAAAATTCTAGGAAAAATAAATGATTGCTTTATAAAGCTAAGAAAAGAATGTGATGAAATTGAGAAGGAAAATTTCATCACAAAAGAACCTCCAGGAGAAATATTTAGACATTTAAGAAGATTTATGAGTGAGAGTGAAGAGAGTCTTGCTAAATATAAAGCAGAAGAATTTATAGAGGAATATCTTCAATTATATTTTGATATAAATAAATTTTTATCTATAGGAGAAATATATGGAGATGATTATGTAACTTATATAAAAAAGTCCGGAAATGATATAACTCTTAAATTATTTTGTGTTAATCCTTCTGAAAAATTATTAAATATATTGAAAGGTACTGGGGGAAATGTGCTTTTTTCTGCAACATTAACACCTATGAGTTATTATATGGACTTAATAGTAGGAAAAAGAGAAGCTTATAGATTAAATTTAGAAAGTCCATTTGATAAAAATAATTTACAAGTTATAAAAAAAGGAATTGATATAAGATATAAAGCAAGAGAGAGAACTTTAAGTATGGTTTGCGATGAAATAAAAAGATTTGTTTTAGAAGAAAAGGGAAATTATCTAGTATTTTTTCCATCATATGAATATTTAGATATAGCTTTTGAAGAAATAAAAAGTATTGATAATATGACTTTAATGGTTCAAGATCAATATATGTCTGATAGAGATAAAAAGAGATTTATAGAAATATTTGAAAATGAAAAAAATATTGTAGGACTTGGAGTTCTTGGAGGTATGTTTTCAGAAGGAATAGATTTACCAGGAGAAAAGCTTATAGGAACTATAATTGTAGGAGTTGGTTTTCCTAAAATATCCATTGAAAGAGAAATAATAAAAGAATATTTTGAAGATAAAGGTTTTGACTATTCTTATATTTATCCTGGTATTAATAAAGTTATGCAAGCTGTTGGAAGAGTTATAAGAACAGAAGAAGATAAGGGAAGGGCTCTTTTAATAGATGATAGATATTTCAATTATAAATATAAGAATATATTACCTAAAGATTGGTATTAAAATTTTAGAATAAGATTTTATATATTAAAAATAATATTTATTTAATGTGAAAAATTGAAGTAGATTAACTAAAAAGGTGCATAGAAATTTTATTAAATTAAATTTCTTATGCACCTATTTTATTAAAATATATATTTATACTGTTATTGTAATAGTATAAGAACAATTAAATTCTTCATCTATATTAAGACTTTGAATTCCTTCTTTTTCTTTAAATTCTCCAGTAAAATCTTCATAATCAGAATGACCAAACCAAGGTTCAATACATACAAATGGAGCACCAGTTGGTTTAGACCATAATCCCATATATGGGAATCCAGTGAAATCCATAGTTAAACTTTTATTATGATTTTTTGATTTTAATGAAATTTTGTTTGAGTTTAAGTTATCAAATACTAATGCATCATTTTTAAAGACTTCTTTGCTTAAATTTATTATATTTTTATTATTTAAGTAAGGTAATCTTTCATGTGAGAAATATCCTTCGGAATTAAGTGTTAAAAGGGATGAAGTTTCTTTTTTATTAAATTCAAAATAATAATCATTCATTGTTTCTTCAGGCATAATAGGACACATAAAGGCAGGGTGTGCACCTATTGAGAAAAATATTTCTTTTGAATCTTTATTTATTACTTTATAGCTTACTTTTACTCCGTTTTCAATTAAATCATATCTTATTTGAAGTTCAAACTTATAAGGGTAAACTTCTAAAGTTTTATTTGAATATGGAAGAGAGAAAATTATTGAAGTATCAGTTTTCTTTATCATATTAAATTCGGAAATTCTTGCTAGACCATGTTGAGGCAATGAATAAGTATTTTCTTCAACTATATATTTATTATCTTTAACTTTACCTACTATAGGGAAAAGTATAGGTGCGTGATATTTCCAAAACTCTTCATTTCCATTCCATAAAAATTCTGTTCCATCAATTTTAGATGTTAGGTTATGAAGTTCTCCACCAAAAGGACTTGCTGTAATTTTTATATTTGAATTTTCTAGTGTATAAATCATATAAAAACTCCTTTAAAAAAATAATTATTAATAATATGTTACCATATTATACAATAATTAAGAAGTAAATGTTATTTTACTTATAGCATGTACATATGATAATATAATTCAAAAGAAGTAATAAAATGAAAGAAAACTATTAAATGGTGAAGATATGAGAAGAAAAATAAAAAGAGAATCAATAATTGATACTTTAGTGTATCTCATTGTAAAAGTTAAAAATGATGATATTTTTGCATCAGGAGCACAACTAGCATATTATTTAATATTATCTTTTTTCCCTTTCCTTATTTTTTTGATGACATTAATAGGATTTAGTAATTTAAGTTCATCAGAAGTATTAATGTGGTTGCAAAGAGTATTACCACTTAATGTTGTAGATTTAACTAAAAATACTATTATTGAAGTAGTAGATTTTCAACATACAGGAATTTTAGGGGTATCTATTATAATTACTCTTTGGACAGCTTCAACTGGATTTAGAGGAGTTATAAAAGGAGTTAATAGAGCTTATGATATAGAAGAAAATAGATCTTTTATAACAAGATGTATAATTGCAATGTTAGGAGTAATTGCTTTAGCATTAACAGTTATTTCTACGCTTTTAATGTCTGTATTCGGAGAAATAATAGGAAGATATTTAAATGAGGCACTACCATTTGAGCATATTGTAGCATTTTTATGGAATGCACTTAGGCATTTTGTTATTATTGTTATACTTATAGTCGTTTTTGCAATTATATATAAAATAGCTCCAGCAAAAAAAGTTAGGTTTAGAGATGTATTACCAGGAGCTATAACTAGTACACTTGGATGGTTAATTGCATCAGCTGGATTTTCATATTATGTAAATAATTTTTCTAATTATTCAAGAATATATGGAAGTTTAGGAACAGTTTTTATTCTAATGACATGGCTCTATATTACATCTATGGTTTTTATATTTGGAGTAGAATTAAATTCAGTATTAGAAGAAGAAAAAAAATGGGAGTAAGCATTTTGCTTACTCCTAAATTTTTATTTTTCATATCCGTTTGGATGTGCTTTATGCCAATTCCAAGCAGTTTCTATTATTGTATCTACTGAATTAAATTTTGGTTTCCAATTTAGTTCTTCCATAGCTTTTTTACTTGAAGCTATTAAAGTAGCAGGATCTCCAGCTCTTCTTGGAGCAACTTCTGCAGGAATTGGATGTCCAGTAACAACTCTAGCTTTTTCAATCATTTCTTTAACTGAGAAACCAGTACCATTACCTAAATTGTAAATTCTGCTTTCTCCACCATTCATTAATCTTTCTAAAGCTAATGAGTGTGCTGATGCTAAATCAGAAACATGTATATAATCTCTTATACAGCTACCATCTTTAGTATCATAATCATCTCCGAAAATCATTATTTTTTCACGTTTACCAAGTGCAACTTGAAGAATTAATGGGATAAGGTGAGTTTCAGGTGAGTGATCTTCACCAATTTTACCATTAATATGTGCTCCAGCAGCATTAAAATATCTTAAAGTAGTATATTTTATTCCATAAGCTGTATCACACCATTTTAATATTTTCTCAACTAAAAGTTTTGATTCTCCATAAGCATTTGTTGGAAGTGTTTTTAAATCTTCTGTTATAGGAACAATTTCTGGTTCACCATAAGTTGCAGCAGTAGATGAGAATACAATGTATTTAACATTATGATCTTTCATTGCTTCTAAAAGATTTATTGTCCCATATACATTATTATTAAAATATTTAAGTGGTTCAGTCATACTTTCACCAACTAGAGAATAAGCAGCAAAATCAATTACAGCTTCAATGTTATTTTCAGAAAAAACTTTATCTAATATTTTTCTATCTCTTAAATCACCTATATAAAGCTTTCCTCCTAAAATAGCATCTTTATGACCTTTTTCTAAATTATCTAAAATAACTACATCTTTTCCATTTTCAAGAAGTTCGGCTACCATATGACTTCCGATATAGCCGGCTCCTCCACATACTAATATAGACATGTTGCAACCTCCTTACGTTATATAAAAATATTATAACATTATTCAAAAGAAAAATAAGCATTTTATATAAAAAATTATTTTTCGACAAACTAATACTGAAAGTGGAAAATAAAAGAATAATAATATGGGGAAAGATAGAAAAAAATATATAAGTTTAAAAGAATTAAAGGAAAAAAAATTTTTTTAGCTATCACCGTTTGACATAAAATCTATTAGAAATATGGTATATTTCAATTAAAGGATTATTGAGGGGGAATATAGTATGATAAAAGAGAATTTTGTATTTGTAAGAGTAACTAATGGAATTGAGAGAAAATATTTTTATAAATTGATTGAAAATGTTGTAAATAAGAGAGTAGTTTATGGAATTGAAATTGAAAGAATTGATTTTAAAGGAACAGAAGAGATTGATTCATTTAAAGATTCAGTAGAGTTAATTTCACCAGATGAGGACAAGGTAAGAGCACTTTTAGTTATGCTTTATGATAATCAAGTTTCGCCATTACATTTAATAGATATAGCTGGTGAATTTATTGATGAATGTGTGCATGATTTTGCTGAAGTAAGGATATGATTATAAATTTAACTTAACTTAGGTTATAATAGTTTTGAGAAGGAGTTGATTATATGATTTATGGAATAGGAAATGATATAATTGAAATAGATAGAATATCAAAAGCAGTATTTAGGACAAAAAACTTCTTAGCTAAATTATTTACAGAAAAAGAAATAGAATATTTTAAATTAAAGAATATGAAAGCTGAAACTATAGCAGGAAATTTTGCTAGTAAAGAAGCTATAAGTAAAGCTTTAGGAACTGGCGTTAAAGGATTTAGTTTATTAGAAATAGAAATATTAAGAGATGACAATGGAAAGCCAATTGTAAAATTAAGCGAGAATATATTAAAAAAATTCAATTTAGAAAATGCAGTAGTTCATGTCACTATTTCACATAATAAAACATCAGCAATAGCATTTGCAGTCATAGAGAGGTAATTTTTATGGAGATTTTTAGAAAAACTTCCTGTAAAAAAATGGAAGGAGAGGCGATTGAAAGCTTTAAAATTCCATCAATAGTATTAATGGAAAACGCAGGAGAAAGAATAGCAAATTATATTAAAAATGAAGGTGAAAAATTTGTTATAATAGCTGGTGTTGGAAATAATGGTGGAGATGGATTAGTAATATCACGTAAATTAATATTATCTAATAAAAAAGTACATATTTTTATTGTAGGAAATTTAGATAAATGCTCTAGTGAATTTAAAATAAATTTAGATATACTAATTAATATGAAAGTTGACATTTGTCATTTAAAATCAGAAGAAGATCTGCTAAATTTAAATAGGTTAATAGAAAGAGACACATTAATAATAGATGCTCTTTTTGGAATAGGTTTAAATAGAAATATAGATGGAATATATAAAAAAGTAATAAGTATAATTAATAAAAGCGAAAAAGTATTTTCAATAGATATTCCATCTGGAATGGATTCTGATACAGGAAAAGCATTAGGAATTTGTGTAAAAGCTTATAAAACTTTTACTATTGAATGTATAAAAAGAGGTTTTATACATAATGAAGGTGTTATTAATGTAGGCGAAATTAATGTAATAAATATTGATATTCCAAAAGAATTAAAAGAAAAAAATTCAGAAAAAGTATATATACTTCCTAGAGAAGCTTATATAGATAAAATCAAAAAAAGAGATAAATTAGGCCACAAAGGTGACTTTGGAAAGGTGGGGATAATTGGAGGGAGTAAAGACTTTGTTGGAGCAGTTTATATAGCTTCTGAAGCAGCTATAAGAACTGGGAGTGGCTTAGTAACACTAATTACGAATAAAGATATAGCTTCAATACTTAAATGTAGGGTAATAGAAGCTATAGTTAAAGAGTATGAAAGTACATATGAAATTAGTGGTTTAGACAAATTTGATGTTATTGCTTGTGGTCCAGGTTTAGGAAGAAGCAATGAAGCAAAAGAGGTGTTATATAAAAGTATAAAAGAAACGAAATGTCCACTTGTAATTGATGCAGATGGATTAAATATTTTAAGTGAGAATAAAGATCTTTTAAATTATATAAAAAATAGATCTATTCTTACTCCTCATCTAGGAGAAATGAGTCGACTAATAGGAAAAGATATAAAATCAATAGAAGATAACAAAATAGAGATAAGCAAGAAATTTGCAAAAGAAAATAATGTAATATTGTTATTGAAAGGGTATAATACAATAATTACAGATGGAGAGTATGTATATATAAATAAAACTGGAAGTAGCAAAATGGCATCAGGTGGTATGGGAGATTGTTTAACAGGAATTATAGCTTCTTTAATTGGACAAGGATTAAGTTTAATTGATTCTGCGTTATTAGGAGCATATATACATGGTTATTCTAGTGATTTTATAGGTGAAAAAATGTATTCTGTAAGTGCAAGAGACATAATAAATGTTTTACCTAAAATAATAGAAGATTTATTATGTGAAAATTAGAATAAATTCCTCATTTGATTAATATTACTATAAAGAAGCATTAATTAATGGGGGACAAATGAGTTTACTAGAAAAATTTAAAAAAAATGATAACAAAAATCTAAAAAAGAAAATAAAAATAGGAAGTATAATTATATTGCCAATATTTATACTAGGATTAATAGTATTTTTTAGGAATGAAGTTTCACTAACTAATGAACAGATTATAGATTCAATAAAAAATATGAAGCAGTATGAAAGTATAGTAGAGTTCACAATAACGAATACTAGAGGATCATATGTTGAAAAAGCTAAACTTCATTATTCAAAAAATCATGATCCTATTATGGAATTTGGTGATAGATTAGTTAAAACCTATAAGAAAGATTCTATTATAATGAAATATAAAGATGGAAAAGAATATAATTTAGAAAAAGATACTGATAGCTTTTATGTATTAGCAATAATTAATAATCTTCTTAATAATCCAGTTACTAAAATAGAAAATGAATCATTAGAATGGGGAGACTTGGAATATATAAAAGTTAGTATTGATATTATTTCTAATAATCAGCACTTAGATAAGGCAGTTTTTTATGTAAATAAAAAAGAAAAAGTACCTATGTTGATAAAAATTTTTGATGTAAACGGAAAAGAAAGAGTTAAAATAGAATACAGAGAGTTTAATAAAAAAAGATAAATGTTAGTAGCAAGAGGTGTATAGGATGAAAAATATAAGACCAGTTTGGGCGGAAGTAGATTTAAAAGCAATTGAAAATAATATAAAAGAAATAAAAAGAGTTGCAAAAGATAAAGAAATAATTGCAGTTGTAAAAGCCGATGCTTATGGTCATGGAGCTTTAGATGTAGTTCCAGTATTATTGAAAAACGGAGCAGATAGATTAGCAGTAGCAGTAATAACAGAAGCTATAGAATTAAGGAAAGCAGGAATTAATGTACCTATATTAATTTTAGGATATACTCCAATAAGCTTTGCTGATGATATAATAAACTACGATATTGAACAAACAGTATTTGATTTAAACTATGCGAAAGAATTGTCAAAAGCAGCTTTAAGATTAGGAAAAAAAGCTAAAATTCACATATCTTTAGATACTGGTATGGGAAGAATAGGTTTTATTCCTAATGAAGAAAGTATAAATTCAATAGAAGAAATAAGTAAATTAGATGGTATAGAAATAACAGGTATGTTTACTCATTTTTCAACTGCAGACGAAGCTGATAAAAATTATACAAGAGAACAATTTGAAAAGTATAAATGGACTGTATATCAATTAGAAAAAAGAGATATAAACGTAGGAATTAAGCATGTTGCTAATAGTGCAACAATAATAGATTTGGAAGAATATTATTATGATGCAATAAGACCAGGGATTATATTATATGGATATTATCCTTCAAATGAAGTAAATAAAGAAAAAATAAAAATTAGGCCAGCATTAACATTAAAAAGTCATGTTATTCATCTAAAAGAAGTAAAAGAAGGAACATACATAAGTTATGGTAGAAAATATGTAACAAAAGGTATTGAAAAAATAGCTACATTACCAATTGGTTACGCAGATGGTTATACAAGACTTTTATCAGGAAAAGTTAAGGTTATAATAAATAATAAATTAGTTCCGGTAGTAGGAAGAATTTGTATGGATCAGTGTATGGTAAATGTAAGTGAATTAGATTCAGTTAAGGTTGGGGATGAAGTTATATTACTTGGAGAAACTGAAAATTGTAAATATAATGCAGATGATATAGCAAAAGAAATAGATACTATAAGCTATGAAATTTTATGTATGATTGGTAAAAGAGTTCCAAGAGTATACAAAATAAATGATAGTATTGTCTCAACAAGACATTACTTATAGGATATTAAATTATTAATAAGTTTTTGACAAAATAACAGAATTATAGATATACTTCTTATATAAAGGCTCTTATATATAGGGGGGAAAAAGATGTTTTGCTCAAAACAGTTGAATAAAAAATGTTTTAAAAGAAAAAAAAGTAAACATAGTGAGAATGATTTAATATTATATATTGATAGCCCTTTTACTAAAGAGACTGAAATAGAAATGAAAGAAGGGTATCAAGAAATGGCATTTCTAAATTTAGAAATGGCAATGATGACTGATGATGAATTAAAAGAAGTTAATGATTATGAAAACTGGCTTTGCGGAGAGTGATAAATTAAATGGCGACTATGGTTGTAAAACGAGGGGATATATTCTATGCCGATTTAAGTCCGGTTATTGGCTCGGAGCAAGGTGGAATTAGACCCGTTATAATAATACAAAATGATATAGGAAATAGATATAGTCCAACAGTTATTGTTGCAGCTATAACTTCACAAATTAATAAAGCTAAGTTACCTACTCATGTAGAAATTTCATCTGAAGAATATGGTTTAAATAGAGACTCTGTTGTTCTTTTAGAACAAGTTAGGACTTTAGATAAAAAAAGGTTAAAAGAAAAAATTGGACATATGACCGATGCAGATATGAAAAAGGTAAATAAATCTTTGTTAATAAGTTTAAGTTTAATATAAGACGTACAAGCTATATTACTTAAATTATGAAAAAAGATAATTTTTATGAAGTTCACTTCGTTAAGCATAAAAGCAAATAAGATTTGAAATTTGCTTAACGAGGTGATTTTTTAGAATATATTATTTAAAGAATTAATATATATGTAGATAATAATAGATAAAGTTTTAACTAAAGAGAATTTAATAATAGATAATATGAATTATTTATAATCTATTGTAAGTTATAAATGAATAGATTTTATCAATTTTAAAACTACTTTAATTTAAATATTAAGGTAGTTTTTATTTTATAATTAATAAATTTTTAAATGTTTACATGAAGAAAAATTAAAATCTTGCGAAAAAGTAATATATATTATATTACTTATTAAATATTTTAATTTGAATTTAAACATAATAAATATATTAAATATAATATATATTATGTAAACAATTAGATTAAATAGAATTTAAAATATATGCTATTAATAATAGAGTATACTAAAGAATGAAATATGATATATAAATGATATAAAGTAGGTTTAATAGTATATACAAAGAGCGTGATATATGTTAAAATAACTTATAGAAAAGAAAAAATAATCTATAAAAAGTTAAATTAAAGCTAGGAGGACATTAAATAATGAAACAAAATAAACAAGAGCTTATGGAAACAGCTAAAATTATTAGAAAAGATATTGTTGAAATGCTTACAGAATCAGCATCAGGTCATCCAGGAGGATCATTATCAGCAGCTGATATAGTAACAGTATTATATTTCAATGAAATGAATATTGATCCTAAAAATCCTAAAATGGAAAATAGAGATAGATTTGTACTTTCAAAAGGTCATGCAGCACCAGTTTTATATAGTGCATTAGCTAGAAGAGGATTTTTTGATCCAGCAGAATTAATGACTTTAAGAAAAATTAATTCAAACTTACAAGGACATCCAAATATGAATGATGTACCTGGAGTTGATATGTCAACAGGTTCATTAGGGCAAGGAGTTTCAACAGCAGTTGGAATGGCTTTAGGAGCTAAAATAAATGGTCAAAAAAATAGAGTTTATGCATTACTTGGTGACGGAGAATTAGAAGAAGGTCAAGTATGGGAAGCAGCTATGGCTGGAGCTCAATACAAATTAGATAATTTAACTATATTTATAGATTTTAATGGATTACAAATAGATGGAAACATAGAAGATGTTATGAATCCTTCTCCAATAGATAAAAAATTTGAAGCTTTCGGATGGAATGTATTAGTTATAGATGGACATAATTATGATGAAATTCTAGAAGCTATAGAAAAAGCAAAAACTTGTAAAGGTAAACCAACAGCTATTATATGTAAAACAGTAAAAGGAAAAGGGGTTTCATTTATGGAAAACCAAGCTGGATGGCATGGGGCAGCACCTAACAAAGAACAATGTGAACAAGCAATAGCAGAAATTGGAGGATTAAAATAATGAGTAAAATAGCAACTAGAGAAGCTTATGGAAAAGCTTTAAAAGATTTAGCAAATACTAATAAAGATGTTATAGTTTTAGATGCGGACCTTTCAAAATCAACTAAAACAGCAGATTTTAAAAGTGTAGCACCAGAAAGATTCTTCAATATGGGGATTGCAGAAGGAAATATGATGGCAGTTGCAGCTGGTCTTTCAACATGTGGAAAAATCCCATTTGTAAGTACTTTTGCTATGTTTGCTGCAGGAAGAGCTTTTGAGCAAATAAGAAATTCAATATGTTATCCAAGATTAAATGTAAAAATATGCGCAACTCATGCTGGATTAACTGTTGGTGAAGATGGAGCTTCTCATCAAGCAATTGAAGATATTTCATTAATGAGAAGTATTCCTAATATGACAGTTATTAATCCATCAGATGCAGTTGAGACTGAGGCTGCTATAAAAGCAATTGTTGAAATGAATGGACCTTGTTATGTAAGACTTGGAAGAGCTGCTGTTAATGTAATAAATGATAGACCAGAATATAAATTTGAAATAGGAAAAGGAGTTACTTTAAAAGAAGGTAATGACTTAACTATTATAGCTACAGGAATTATGGTAGATGCTGCTTTAGAAGCTAGTGAAGTTTTAAAAGAAGAAGGAATCAATGCAAGAGTTATAAATATTCATACTATTAAACCAATTGATTCAGAATTAATAATAAAAGCTGCAAAAGAAACTGGTGCTATAGTTACTGCAGAAGAACATAATATAATTGGTGGATTAGGATCTGCTGTAGCAGAAGTTGTTACTGAAAATTATCCTGTACCAGTATTAAAAGTTGGAGTTAAAGATACATTTGGAGAAAGCGGAAAACCAAATCAACTTTTAGAAAAATACGGATTAACTAGTAAAGATATTATAGAAATATCTAAAAAAGCTCTAAATTGTAAAAAATAATACAATTGGAAATAAATTTGTGATATAACAGTATAGAGAGATCTATACTGTTATTTTTTATAATAGTACATATTAAAAGGGGATATTAGAGAAAATGAAAGAAAAATTTAAAGAATATTTAATGATAACTATAGGAATGTTGTTTGTAGTTATAGCAATTCAGTTCTTTTTTATACCAAATAATATAACTGCTGGAGGAGTAACAGGAATTTCAGTAGTTATATGTGAGTATATTAAAGGATTAAATGTAGGTTTAGTAATGGGAGTATTAAATATATTCTTATTTATTATTGCATTTATTTTTATAGGAAGAGATTTTGGTGGTAAAACAATATATGCAGCCATGGGAATATCTTTTATAAATTGGGCAATAGAAGAATTTTTTACTCCAATGGCAGTAACAAATGATTTAATGCTTTCTACAATTGCAGGAAGTTTATTTTTAGGAACTGGACTTGGAATAGTATTTACTCAAGATGCATCAACTGGTGGTACGGACATAATAGCTAAAATACTCAATAAATTTTTTCATATAGAAATGGGAAGAGGAATGCAAATAGTTGACATAATTGTTGTTATATTTAGTGGAATAACATTTGGAATAGAAAAAGCTATATATGCTGCAATTTGTGTTATTTTAACAGGAATAGTTATAGATAAAGTTATTTCTGGATATTATACATGTCATCAAGTAATAATTTTCACAAATAAAACAAAATATATAAAAGAATATATAATAAATGATATAGATAGAGGTTGTACTATTTTCACAGGTGAGGGTGGTTACACCGGAGAAAATAAGAATATTATATATTGTGTACTTGAAAGAGCTCAATTAATGAAAGTAAGAAAATTTTTAAAAGAAAATGAACCAGAAGCTTTTGTTATAGTAAATGATGCTCATGATGTATTAGGAAAAGGATTTGAGAAAATTGAGTGATAGCTATAATGTAAAGGAGTAAGTATATGAAAAAAGCAGTAGTAAAAGATTATGTAATGATAACAATCGGAATAATATTAGTAGCAATATCAGTTGAATATTTCTTTGCGCCAAATGATTTAGCTGCTGGTGGAATAACAGGATTAGCAATAGTGATAAATAAATTTATACCATCAATCGGAATTGGAGTTTTGACTTTAGTTTTAAATGTTATTTTATTTGCAGTTGCATTTATGTTTATTGGAGGAAATTTTGGAGGAAGAACTATATATGCGAGTCTTTTATTATCAGTTTTTATGTGGATTATAGAAAAATTTTTTAATCCTTTCGCATTAACTCAAGATTTAGTAATAGCAACTATATTTGGTACAATAATATCTGCAATAGGGATGGCAATTGTATTTAATTCAAATTCATCTACAGGAGGAACTGATATTATAGCAAAGCTTATGAATAAATATATTCATATTGATATTGGAAAGTCTGTTTTAATAGTAGATTTTTTAATAACATTTGCAGCAGCTTTATTTTTTGGATTAACTTTAGGATTTTATGCTATGCTTAGTGTAATTCTTCTTGGAATTCTTATTGATAAAATGATAGAAGGATTTAATGTTGCTAAACAAATTATAATAATTAGTGAACACAGTGAGAAAATAAGTAGGTTTATTATGCAGGAACTTGGAAGAGGATGTACTTGCATAAAAGGTTTTGGTGGATATACTAAAAAAGAAAAATTTGTAATTTACACTGTTCTTGGAAGGAATGAATTCATAAAGCTTAAGAACCATATAAGAGAAGTTGATAAAGATGCATTTATTACTGTTGGGGAAGCTCACGAGGTTTTTGGTGAAGGATTTAAAATAAATGAAAATTAATAACGAAAAATAGACAAAAAAGAAAAACTTAATAAATTTTTATATAAAAATGAATATTCTATGTGATATAATAAAATTTATAATGGACAAGGGCATGTAAATATGTCCAATTCTATAAGGAGTGTAAAATAATGATTGAATTTAAAAGTGTATCAAAGATTTATGATAATAATGTAAAAGCGCTTTCAGATGTAAACATAACAATAGATTCAGGTGAATTTGTTTTCTTAGTTGGTCCATCTGGTGCTGGGAAATCAACTTTTATAAAAATGATACTAAAAGAAGTTGATCCTACAAATGGTACAATAACGGTTGCAGGTCAAGACCTATCAGAGATATCAAGAGGGAAGACACCTTATTACAGAAGAAAAATAGGTATGGTTTTCCAAGATTTTAGACTTATACCAACTTTAAATGTATATGAAAATGTTGCTTTTGCAATGAAAGTTGTAGAAGCTTCACCAAAAGAAATTAGAAGAAGAGTTCCAATGGTATTATCACTTGTTGGGTTATCTCACAAATATAAAATGTTTCCAAATGAATTGTCTGGAGGAGAACAACAGAGAGTTTCTTTAGCAAGAGCAATTGTTAATAATCCTTCAGTTTTAATTTGTGATGAGCCTACAGGAAACCTTGACCCTCAAACTGCTAGTGAAATAATGGAGCTTTTAGAAGACATTAATTCAGCAGGAACTACAATATTAATGGCTACTCATGCTCAAGAAATAGTTAATGATATGAAAAAGAGAGTTATAGCTATTGATAAAGGTGAAATTGTAAGAGATGAGGAAAGGGGTAGATATACTGATGAAGATTAATACGATAAAGCATTTTATAGTTGATGCTTTAAAAAGTTTAAAAAGAAACAAAACAATATGTTTAGCTTCAGTAATAACTGTACTTATTACGTTCTTTGTTCTTGGTATATTCGTACTGGTAAGTAAGAACGTAGGTTTAGCGTTAAATGGAGTTCAATCTAAGGTTGAATTAAAAGTATTTTTACAAAATGATATTAAGTTAGTAGATCAAAGAGAAATTGAAATAAAATTAAAAGATATGCCAGAAGTTAAGGATGTTACTTACGAATCAAAAGATCAAGCATTCATAAACTTCCAAAAAGGTTCAGAAAATAATAAAGGATTACTTGAAGGATATAGTTTACAAAACAATCCATTCCCAGCATCTTATGTTGTTAAGTTAAATAAGCCAGAAGATGCACAAACAGTAGCGAATGCTATTAAAAATATGCCTGGTGTTGATAGTATAGGAAATCAACAAGATTTAATTAATACAATAACTAGAATTGTAAATGCAGTTAGAATTATTGGGGTTATTCTATTCCTAATATTAATAGGAGTTGCAATATTCTTAATAATGAATACAACAAAACTTACTGTTTATTCAAGGCGTAGAGAAGTAGGAATAATGAAGTTTGTTGGAGCAACAGACTGGTTTATAAGATGGCCATTTATTATAGAAGGAATGATAATAGGGCTTGTAGGAGCTATATTAGCTACTATTCTTGTAGGATTTGCATATCAAGGGTTCTTTAGCTGGATAACAACTAAAATGTTATTTGTAGATATAGTAGGAACTTCATATATATACACATCATTATTATGGCAATTTGCTATAGCAGGTACTGTTATAGGTGGAGGAGCAAGTTACTTCTCATTAAGAAAATTCTTAGTTGTATAAAAAGAATGAAATTGAATATACTATAATGTATAATAAACTCAGTGGATAATTTATCCACTGAGTTTTATTTTAAATTTTTATGTAAAATAAAGATATGTGAGGAAAGAGTATGAGAAAAGAGGGGTTAAATAAAGTAATTATAGCTGTTGCTGGAGTTGTTATAGCAACTGGAGCTTTTTATGCAGGTAATATTGCATCAACAAAAGGATTAATACTTACCAATATAAATTCAAAAGTGAAAAATGCTATTCAAGAAGCTAGCGATACAGCTAAATATAAAGAATTATTTGATGTGAGAAATGCGATAATTTCAAATTATGATGGCGAAGTTGAAGATAAAGTGCTTTTAGAAGGAGCAATAAAAGGAATGGCAAATTCCTTAAAAGATCCTTATACAATCTATATGACTAAAGAAGAATATGAAAGTTATAATGAGCATAATTCAGGGGAGTATGTTGGGATTGGAGTTCATATAGGAATTAAAGATAGTAAAGTAGAAGTAGTAAAACCTATGGAAAATTCTCCTGCCAAAAAGGCTGGGATAAAACCAGAAGATATAATAGTAGAAATAGACGGACAAGAGATTAAAGGTGATATAGAAAAAGCAAGCAAATTGATAAAAGGAAAGAAAGGTGAAGCTGTAAATCTTGTTATTGAATCGAAAGATTCAAAAGAAAAGAAAAATGTTAAAATAATAAGAGGTGAAATAAAGACAGAAGACGTTATAGTAGAGATGCTTTCAAATAATATAGGATATATTCAAATAACAGGATTTAATGAAGGTGTTACAGACAAATTGAAAAAAGGGATAAATTCTCTTAAAGAAAAAGGAATGAAAGGACTTATTCTAGATTTAAGAGGAAACCCAGGAGGATATCTTCATGAAGCAATAGGTGTAGCATCACAATTTATAAAAAAGGGAGAAACTATAACCTATACTATAAATAAATATGATAAGAAAGAAGTTAAGAAATCAAAGGGCGGAGTTGCTGAAGGAATGCCATTAGTAACATTAATTGATGGTGGAAGTGCTAGTGCATCAGAAGTTGTAACTGGAGCTTTAAGAGATTATAAAGTTGCAACTATTGTAGGAGAAAATAGTTTTGGAAAAGGAATAGTTCAAGCACCAATTGAATTTAGTGATGGAAGTGCCTTAAAGGTTACAATATCAAAATATTATACTCCTAATGGGGAAAATATTCATAAAAAAGGTATAAAACCAGATATAGTAGTAGAAATCCCTAAAGAAGTTTTAGAAAAACCTTATGATAGAAATACAGATATTCAACTAAAAAAAGCCATAGAAGTTATTGAAGATAAAATAAAATAAACTTTTAGGAGATGAATTTTGGATTTAGCGGGTTATACTTTAAAGACTTTATCAAAGATTATTGTAGATCCATTCTTTTTTGGAGTACTTATAATAATTGGAATAATATTTTATTGGAAAAATTCTAAAATATCAAAAATGCAGAAAAAGATATTAGGGGAGAGTTTAAATTCTCCTCTTGAATTGACTCTTTCTCAATTCGCATTAGGGATAATAGCAGGAATAATTTTAGGTTTTATATGTAATTTTATTGGAATAATATTTAAAGAGGATTCAGAAATAGAGATTCTATTTATAATATCTATAATACTAATGGTTATAAAACCAAGATTCTCATGTTATTGTTATGGAGCATCTATTTTAGGATTTATAAGTTTATTATATAAATATGTAATAATAAGAGGAAAGGCAACTAATAATTTAAATATTGATATTATCATGTTAGTTACATTTGTAGGTATTTTACATATTATAGAAGGATTGTTAGTTATAATAGATGGTAGCAAAGGTTCCATTCCAGTATTTTCAAAAAAACAAGGAGTTATATGGGGAGGATATTTATTAAATAGATATTGGTTTTTGCCTATAAGTATATTAGTATTTGTTAAGCAAAATGCATTTTGTTCAATTTCACAGAAATATATAAATACTCCGAGTTGGTGGCCAATTTTAAGATCTCCAGATACTATATCATTAATAAGTAGTAGTGCTATTTTAATGATGACTTTTTACGGAGTTTTCAATTATTCAGGGTTAACTTTTACGAAGAATAGAAGAGAAAAAAGACTAGAAGTTGGAATAATAATTATTATTTATGGAATAATTATTACAATATTAGGACAAATAGCTAATTTGGGATTAATTTTTAAAATATTAGTATTAATTTTAGTTCCTATCTTACATGAAATACAGATAAAAGTTCAAAGATATAGGGAAAATAAAAGAAAACCAATATTTTATAGTTTGCCAGGGAGAATATGTGTAATAGAAGTTATTCCTAATTCTCCATCATATAAAACTGGAATTAGAGCTGGAGATATAATAAAAAAAATAAATGATAAAATAGTTATGTCTGAAAATGAAATATATATAATGAAGGATTGTATTCAAAGAGAAGTTGAGATTACTATCATAAAAAAAGATAAAGAATTAAAATTAAAAATTGATAAAGATTTAAATAAAGGTCTAGGAATACTTGTTGTACCAGTTTCAATATTAAATAAAAATAATTTTGGACATGTTTTAAAAGAAAAACAAGATCAACTTAAAAAATTAGATGAAAATAAAAAGATTAAAATTGGATAACTTATAAAGAGAGGTGAAAAGGAATGGATACTTTTAAGATAGAATCAAAAATTAAACCAATGGGAGATCAACCAAAAGCAATAGATACATTAGTTGATTCCTTAAATAAAGGTAATAAATATCAAACTTTACTTGGGGTAACTGGATCAGGAAAAACTTTTACTATGGCAAATATAATAGAGCGAGTTGGAAAACCAACACTTGTACTTGCTCATAATAAAACTTTAGCAGCTCAACTTTGTGCTGAGTTTAAAGAATTTTTTCCAAATAGTATAGTTGAATATTTTGTTTCATATTACGATTATTATCAACCAGAAGCATATGTTCCTCAAACTGATACATTTATAGAAAAAGATGCATCAATAAACGATGAAATAGATAAACTTAGACATTCAGCTACATCTGCACTATTTGAGAGAAGAGATGTTATAATAGTTGCTTCCGTATCTTGTATTTATGGATTAGGAAATCCGGATGAATATAAAAAGCTTACAATAAGCCTTAGAAAAGGAATGGAAAAGGATAGAGATGAAGTAATAAGAAAACTTATAGAAATTCAATATGAAAGAAATGATATAGATTTTTCAAGGGGAACTTTTAGGGTTAGAGGAGATTCTCTTGATATAATTCCTGCATCTCAATCAAATAAAGGGATAAGAGTTGAATTTTTTGGAGATGAGATTGATAGAATAAGAGAGTTTGATGTTTTAACAGGAACTATAATTGGGGAAAGAGAGCATGCTCATATAATGCCAGCTTCTCACTTTGCTGCGTCACAAGAAGTTATTGAAAGATCTATTAGAAGAATAGAAGATGAATTAGAAAAAAGATTAATAGAACTTAATTCACAAGATAAATTATTAGAAGCTCAAAGATTAAGACAAAGAACTAATTATGATATAGAAATGATTAGAGAAATGGGATATTGTAGTGGAATAGAAAATTATTCTAGGATACTTGATGGAAGAGAAGCAGGTTCTCCACCTAAAACTCTTATAGATTATTTTCCAGAAGATTTTTTAATGTTTATAGATGAAAGTCACGTTACACTTCCACAAGTTAGAGCTATGTATGCAGGTGATAGATCAAGAAAGGATTCTCTAGTAGAATATGGATTTAGATTACCTTGTGCATATGATAATAGACCACTTAAGTTTGAAGAATTTGAAAGTAAAATAAATCAAGTTGTATTTGTAAGTGCTACTCCGGGAAAATATGAAGAAGAACATGAAAAAGTAGTTGCAGAGCAAATAATTAGACCAACAGGACTTTTAGATCCACCAATAGAAATAAGACCAGTAACTGGACAAATAGATGATCTTTATAGTGAAATATTACAAACTACAAAGAGAGGATTTAGAACTCTTATTACAACATTAACAAAGAAAATGGCTGAAGATTTAACTAAATATTTAACAGAGCTTGGAGTTAAAACAACATATATGCATTCTGATATAGATACAATAGAAAGAATGAAGATAATAAGAGATTTAAGACTTGGAGAATTTGATGTATTAGTAGGAATTAACCTTTTAAGAGAAGGATTAGATATACCAGAGGTAGCTTTAGTTGCAATACTTGATGCAGATAAAGAAGGATTTTTAAGATCAGAAACTTCAATGGTTCAAACTATTGGAAGAGCTGCAAGAAATGCAGAAAGTAAAGTTATAATGTATGCTGATAATATTACAGGCTCAATGGATAGAGCTATAAAAGAGACTAATAGAAGAAGAAGTATACAAATGACTTATAATGAAGAACATGGAATAATTCCAAAAACAATTATAAAAGATGTACGTGATGTTATAGAAGCCACAAAAGTTTCAGAAGACGAGGCTAAATATGAGGCAGAAGTTAAAGAAAAGAAATTAACTAAAAAAGAAAAAGAAAAATTAATTAAAGATTATACAGATGAAATGGTGGTTGCAGCTAAAAATCTTCAATTCGAGAGAGCTGCTGAATTAAGAGATATGATTGAAAAATTAAAATCAAACTAAATGTTAGAATTAAAAAGCAATGCTAAAAAGCATTGCTTTTTATATTAAGAAATAAAATTTACTTATAATTATGAAGTATTTAAATAGGAATAGTTTTAAATTTGATGTTTGTTAACTAGATATTAAAAAAAAATACTTTGAATATCAAAATGTTTTTATTATAATTTGAGACATAAAATATTTATAGATAGGTGATTTGATGAAAAAAATAAAGAAAATTTGGAGAACTTTAGCTATTGCAATCATAATATTAGGATTAACAATATCTTTCATAATGCAAGTTTGGGTAAAACCTGATATATCAAATTCAATAGGACGAGTTCTAGGTTACTTTGATTATTTTACTCAATGGAGTAATATTTTTGTTTTAATTTGGTTTATAAATGATACATTCTTAGATAATAAAATTAAATTTTTTAATAAAAGAGGTGTAAGAGGAGCATTAAACTTATATGTATGGGTTGCTGGAGCAGTTTTCTGGCTAATTTTAAATGCTCAATGGCATCAAGTTGGATGGGATAAATTTGAGACATGTATATTACATGGATTTACTCCAGTAGTTTTCTTCTTAGATTGGTTATTCTTTTATCCAAAAGGAACTTATAAGTTTAAGCATATTATCAAATGGGAAATATGGCCAATTTGCTATATGATTTTTGCTATTGTAATGGGAAAAATAACAGGATATTTTCCATATTCATTTTTCAATATAGATAAAATGGATTTATATCAATTTCTTTCATCAATGGAATTTGTAGTTATAGGGTTTATTTTATTTGCAATTATTTTAGTTGCTATAGACAAGCTATGTTATGCTATAAATAAAGCAAGAGGTAAGGAATTAGACTTAAGCTTTTTATCAGGAATAGATGCGACTTTGGATAATTAATAATACTTGGATAAAAAAGAATTTCAGAAATGAAATTCTTTTTTTAATTTAAGTAAATAAATTATTTATGTTCCAAAGAGATATAATGTGATTTAATTCCATAACAAAATCGTTAACTATTTAAAAATAAAGTGCTATAATCTAAAATAGTATTATACTTAGGAGGAGAGTTATGGAAGAAATAAATATTCAAGAATTAAGAGAAAAAGCTGAAGGATATTATCAAAGAGGTGAGTTTTTCTGTTCAGAAGCTATAATAAAAGTTATTAAAGATGCTTTTGCACCAGAAATAAGTGATGATATTGTAAAAATGGCATCAGGATTTCCAGTAGGAATGGGAAGATCAGGTTGTACATGTGGAGCATTATCTGGAGGTATTATGGCATTAGGTATGATGTTTGGTAGAAATAAACCAAATGGAACTGAAGTAGATAAAACTATGCAAATATCAAAAGAGTTACATGATAAATTTAGAGAAATGAATAAAAGTACATGCTGTAGAGTATTAACAAAAGGGTTAGTTATGGGATCAGATGTACATAAAAAGCAATGTGTTAGATTAACAGGAGAAGTTGCAGAAGAAGTTGCTAAGATAATAATAAGAGAATCTAAATAAATATAGATAAAAGAGCCTAAAAAGAAAAAAATCTTTTTAGGTTTTTTTATTTAATATTTATAAAAAATATAAAAGTTTAAAAATAAAATAACTATTTTATTTATATAAATTTGATTAAAAATTACGGGAACATATTTTCGATAACATGCATTTTTAGTTAATTAAATATGATATAATTAGCAGATAAGGAATTAAATAAAATCATAGCTTTAGCTGTATTAATTTTATAGGAAAAGATTAAAATAGATATAGATAGAAAGAGAGGAAAAAGATATGAAGGATAAAATTATTATAAAAGGTGCTAAAGTACATAATTTAAAAAATATTAATTTAGAAATACCTAGAGATAAATTGATAGTATTTACTGGTCTTTCAGGATCAGGTAAATCATCATTAGCATTTGATACTCTTTATGCAGAAGGACAAAGAAGATACGTAGAATCTCTTTCTGCATATGCAAGACAGTTTTTAGGTCAAATGAATAAGCCTGATGTTGAATATATAGAAGGACTTTCACCAGCAATTTCAATAGATCAAAAAACAACAAGTAAAAATCCACGTTCTACTGTTGGAACTATAACAGAAATATATGATTATCTAAGATTACTTTATGCTAGAATAGGAATTCCACATTGTCCTAAATGTGGAAAGATAATAAGCCAGCAATCTATAGATCAAATAATAGATCAAGTTATGGAATTAGAAGAAAGAACAAAGATACAAGTACTTTCTCCTATAGTAAGAGGGCGAAAAGGAGTTCATGAAAAAATATTAGATAATATTAAGAAAAATGGTTTTGTCAGAGTAAGAATTGATGGTGAAATATATGAACTTGGAGAAGATGAGATAAAATTAGATAAAAATAAAAAACATAATATAGAAGCATTAGTAGATAGACTTGTTATAAAAGAAGGAATAGAAGGTAGACTTTCAGATTCTGTAGAAACTGCTTTAAAACTTGGAGATGGACTTGTAATTATAAATATAGTTGGTGGAGAAGATAGACTTTATAGTGAAAAATTTTCATGCCCTGATTGTGGAATTAGTATAGAAGAACTTGCTCCTAGAATGTTTTCTTTTAACTCTCCTTTTGGTAAATGTGACTGTTGTGATGGATTAGGAACATTAATTGAAATTGATGAAGATTTAGTTATTCCAGATAGAAGTCTTAGTATAATGGAAGGTGCAATAGCTCCTTGGGGAGAAGGAAGAACAAAAGAAGATTCATGGACTTTTGCTATACTAACTTCTTTAAGTAAGAAATATAAATTTGATTTAAAAACCCCAATTAAAGATTTAGATAGAAAGATAGTAGATATAATTCTTTATGGAACAGATGGAGAAAGAGTAAAAGTAGATTATGTTAAAGATGGAATAAAAGCAACTTATAATGTGGCTTGGGAAGGGGAAATAAATTCTCTTCAAAGAAGATATATGGAAACTAATTCTGACATTATTAAAGGTGAAATAGAACAGTATATGAGTGATGATTATTGTCCAAAGTGTAAAGGTGCAAGACTTAAAAAAGAAGCACTTGCAGTTACTGTTGGAGATAAAAATATATTCCAATTTACTGAAATGTCAATAAAAGAAGAATTAGATTTCATAAATAATATAAAATTATCTGAAAAAGAAGCTATAATAAGTGATCAAATAGTTAAAGAGATAAAAAGTAGATTAGAATTTCTTATTAATGTTGGACTTGATTATTTAAATTTATCTAGAAGTTCAGGAACATTATCAGGAGGAGAATCTCAAAGAATAAGACTTGCAACTCAAATTGGTTCAGCACTAATGGGAGTTTTATATATACTTGATGAGCCAAGTATAGGACTTCACCAAAGAGATAATGATAGACTTATACAAACATTAAAAAATCTTAGAGATGTTGGAAATACTGTTATAGTAGTTGAACATGATGAAGATACAATGAGAGAAGCTGATTTTATAGTTGATATTGGCCCAGGTGCTGGAGAACATGGTGGAAAAATAGTGGCAACAGGTACTCTTGAAGAAATATTACAAGATGAGAATTCAATAACTTCTCAATATTTAACTGGAAAGAAAAAAGTTGAAGTTCCTAAAGAAAGAAGAAAAGGAAATGGAAATAAAATATCTGTTATAAAAGCAAGTGAGAATAACTTAAAAAATGTTTCAGTTGATTTTAATTTAGGTGCATTAACTATGGTAACAGGAGTTTCAGGTTCAGGAAAAAGTACTCTTGTTAATGAAATACTTTATAAAGGATTAAATAAAATAATAAATAAAAGCAAAAATCCAGTTGGAATGCATAAAGAAATTAAAGGCGCAGAAAATATAGATAAGATAATAGCTATTGATCAAAGTCCAATAGGAAGAACTCCACGTTCAAATCCTGCAACTTATACAGGAACTTTTGATATAATAAGAGAGCTTTTCTCACAAACACCAGAAGCTAAAATGAGAGGATATAAACCTGGAAGATTTAGTTTTAATGTCAAAGGTGGCAGATGTGAAGCTTGTACAGGAGATGGAATTATAAAAATAGAAATGCAATTTTTATCTGATGTATATGTGCCATGTGAAGTTTGTAAAGGAAAAAGATATAATAGGGAAACATTAGAAGTTAAATATAAAGGAAAAACTATTGATGATGTACTAAATATGACAGTAGAAGATGCTTTAGAATTTTTTGATAGTATACCTAGAATAAAAAATAAATTACAAACTTTATATGATGTAGGACTTGGATATATAAGACTTGGGCAACCTTCAACACAATTATCAGGAGGAGAAGCTCAAAGAATAAAACTTGCATATGAACTTTCAAAAAGAAGTACAGGAAAGACATTCTATATTCTTGATGAACCTACAACAGGACTTCATATAGATGATGTAAATAGATTAATTTCAATATTACAAAGACTTGTAGATGGGGGAAATACAGTAGTAGTAATTGAACACAATTTAGATATGATTAAATGTGCTGATTATATTACAGATTTAGGACCAGAAGGTGGAGATAAAGGTGGAAATATTGTTTATTCTGGACCTTTAGAAGGAATATTAAAAGAAGAACATTCATATACAGGGAAATATTTAAGTAAAATCTTAAAATAGGCAATAAACCAAGCAAATGTTAATATTAACAAAATTTTAACATAATTGCTTGGTTACATTAATATAAAATTAAATGTAAGATAAATGTATGAATTAAAGCTAATTTTAGTGTATAATCTAAAAGATAAAGTAATATGAGGTGAAAATATGAGTTTTGAAAGATTTATAGGAGGCGTTTTTGGAATTTTCTTTATTTTAATATTATTCATCATAATTATATCTGCATTAAAGATAATGGCTAAAGATGTTAAAAGTGGTGAAAAAAGAAAATCAACTGCTAATAAAAAACATCATGGAATTGAAGTTGTAAAAGCAGGCAAGAATGTAAATCTTAAAGTTGGAACAATTGTACCCGTTAAGGTTATAACTACAATAGGAAGATCGAGCGATTGTACTATAGTATTAAGTGATAATTATGCATCAACAAAGCACGCAAGAATTGTAGTTAAAAATAATGTTTTAATACTAGAAGATTTAGGAAGCACTAATGGTACTTATCTAAATGGAGAAAAAATTAAAGGTAGAGTTAAGCTTTTCACTAGAGATGAAATAAGAGTTGGAACAGCAGTATTTAAAGTGTTAGCTTAATGTGATTGAGGTGAAAAAATGAAAAAAAATAGAACAGGATTAGGAATTCTAATTCTTATATTTATCCTGTGTATGGGTCTTTTTACAAATCTAGCAATTTTAAAAACACCTATAAATACAAAGCCTCTTTATGTTGGTTTAATTTTATGTGTTGTAATTGGAGTTGCTTATTTTATTACTAGGAAAACAAGTAAAAATGGAGATAAATTTATATTTTTATTTGCAAGTGTAGAAGCTGTAATTGGAATTGCAATGTTATATAGATTGCGTCCAGAAACAGGTGAAAGGCAACTTGGATGGTTCATAGTTGGTTTAGTTATATTCTTAATAATAATTAAGTTTTTACCGGATTTTAGGAATTTCACTAAATATCAGAATCTTTATTTAATAGGTGTTATAATATTTATGCCTATGGCCCTTATTTTTGGTAGAGATGTAATGGGAGCTAAAAACTGGGTATTCATAGGAGGATTTAGTTTTCAGCCATCTGAATTTGGTAAAATCGCATTAGTTTTATATCTTGCAGCTGCACTTAGAGGATTTAAAAATAAAAATGCAAAAGAAAATATAAGACAAATATTTAAACCTGGATTAGTAGTTATGTATTCTATGGCTTGTATGGTGTTACAAAATGACTTAGGTTCAGCACTTATTTTCTTTGGTATATCAGTAACTATGTTATTTATAGCAACAGCAAAGAAGAAGTACATAGCAATTTGTTTAGGACTTGCAGCAATTGGATCCTTTGTAGCATATAAGATAATTCCACACGTTACTCTAAGAGTGGAAATATGGCTTAATCCTTGGAAATACGCTAGTGATAAAGGATATCAGTTAGTACAAGGTTTTTATGCAATATCTACAGGTGGAGCATTAGGACTAGGATTAGGGCAAGGATATCCAGGGTTTGTACCAGTTAATACAACAGACTTTTTATTTGCAGTAATTTGTGAAGAGTTAGGTATTGTTCTAGGTATTGGAATGATAATTGTCTACTTCCTTTTATTTTATAGAGCAATAAGAGCTGCATTCGTTACTGATGATGAATTTTTACAACTTACAGTAGTTGGATTTAGTGCAATGCTAGCATGTCAAGTATTAGTAATAATCGGAGGTATATTTGCAGTTATACCTTTAACCGGAATTGCGTTACCTCTTGTTAGTTATGGTGGAACATCAATGATAACTACTATGTTTGCACTGGGAATACTTCAAAAAGTTTCAGGAGAGAGCTAATATGAATGATTTAAAAAAGAATGTAACAAAAGTTATGATAGTATTTCTATTTTTATTTATAGCTCTAATTTCATATATTGCGTACTTTCAGGTTTTCAAAGCTTATGATATTGCTCATAAGCAAGGAAATAGAATTGTATGGGCACAAAGAAATTCAGTATTAAGAGGAACTATTTATGATAGAAATATGAATCCTTTAACAAAGAGTGTTAGAACAGGTCCACTTTCTCAAAAAGTAGAGTATCCATATGGAGGTATATTTGCACATCCAATAGGATATATGAGTGAAAGGTTTGGAGTTACTGGATTAGAAGGAACTTTTGATAAACAATTATCAACTTATAATAGTACTAGAACAGATTTAAAAACTTTAATAAATAACTTTAGTTGGCAAAATTTAAAAGATATGTTCTTCCAAAGAAATAATAAGAGTAATCAAGTTGGTAATAGTGTAGTTACTACACTTGATACTAAAGTTCAAGAAGCTGTAGTAAAAGCTTTTGGAAACCATAAGGGAGGAGCAGTTGCAATTGATCCAAAAACAGGGCAAGTTTTAGCAATGGTTTCAATGCCAACATTTAATCCAAATGACTTAGCAGCAGAAATGGCAAGAGCTAATAAAATAGAACAAGAAAATAAAAATTTACCTGACCCAGGTAGTCCTCTAGTTAATAGAGCTATCAATGGATTATTCCCACCTGGATCTACATTTAAGATTGTTACAACAACAAGTGCTTTAAATAATATTCCAGGAGTAGGATCAGAAATATTCCATGATACAGGAGAAATTAAATTCCCTGATGGGCAAGTATTACACAATAATGATTATGAAGTAGATGGAAATATAGATTTAAGAAGAGCATTTGTACTTTCAAGTAATGTTGTTTTTGGTACTCTTGCAATGCAACTTCAAAATCCTAAGTTAAGACAAACAGCTGAAATGTTCGGATTTAATGAACAAATACCTGCAATTGGATTTGCTATGACACCAAGCCAATTCCCTAAATATGATAGTTGGCAAATTGGATTAATAGCTCAATCAGGTATAGGTCAAGCGGGAGTTCTTGCATCACCAATGCAAATGGCTCTTGTAGCAGGAACTGTTGCAAATAATGGTGTAATGATGGAACCTAAGTTAGTTAATAAGATTATTAATCAACAAGGGCAAACAGTACAATCATTTAGTAACCAAGAATATAGAAGAGTTATGTCACAAAGTGATGCAGCAACAATAAAGAGCTATATGACAAGTTTAGTAGAAAATAATATGGCCGGAGGATATTGGTCATTCTTTAAAGGATATGATGTTGCAGCTAAAACAGGTACAGCAACTCATGATGGAAAAGCACCAGATTCATGGCTTGAAGGATTTGCACCAGCAAATGATCCTAAAATAGCGTTTGCTGTTTGTGTAGAGGATGCAGGTTATGGAGCAGGAGCAGCTTCAGATGTTGCAGGAGCTATGCTTCATGCTTTCTTTAACAATAAACCACCACAATAAATAATTTTTAGAGGTAAGTGAATTGGCTTGCCTCTAAATTTTTGAGTATAATTTTATAAGATAAGATATAATTTGACAAAAAAGACGATTAAAAAACAAATAAAAGTATTTTCAATAGAATTAAATTGTGATTTAATTAATTTGTAATTAACTGTATAAGATAATTATTAAAAAGGAGGAGGTAAAAATTTTTGATTTTGAATATCACTTAAAAATGTTACCTGATAAACCAGGGGTTTATTTAATGAAAAATAAACTTGGTGAAGTAATATATGTTGGAAAAGCAAAAATTCTTAAAAATAGAGTAAGACAATATTTTCAAAATTCAAAGAATCATTCTGAAAAAGTTCGAGCAATGGTAAAGAATATTTGGGAATTCGAATATATAGTTACAGATTCAGAAATGGAAGCCTTAATTTTAGAGTGTAATTTAATAAAAAAATATAGCCCTAGATATAATATCCTTTTAAAGGACGATAAATTCTATCCTTTTATAAAAATAACAATGAATGAAGATTTTCCAAGAGTTTTTGTGACACGTAATTTTTCTAAAGATGGAAATAAATATTTTGGTCCTTACACTGATGGAAGTGCAGTTTATGAAACAATAAATTTGATTAGAAAGATTTTTCCTGTGAGAACTTGTAAGAAAAATATAGTTGTTGGTGGTGAGCCTACAAGACCTTGCTTAAATTATCATATTAAAAAATGCATGGCTCCTTGTGGAGGACATATATCAAAAGAAGACTATATGAAAATAATTGATTCGATAGTTGATATATTAAATGGAAAAGATAAAGCAATATTAGCAGATTTAAAAGCTAAAATGGAAGAAGCAAGTTTGAATTTTGAATTTGAAAAAGCTGCAGTTTATAGAGATAAAATTATATCTATTCAGACTTTAGTTCAAAAACAAAAAATGTTTAAAGTAACTGAAGGTGATGAAGATTTTATAAATATATATAGAGACAATAATGATAGCTGTGTACAAGTTTTTTTCCTAAGAGATGGAAAAATAACAGGAAGAGAGCATTTTATAATTGAAAATACGTTTGATGAGAGTGATGAAAAAGTATTATCACAGTTTATAGTTAATTTTTACAGTGGAACAGCAAAAGTTTCAAGAAATATATATATTCCTAATATTGAAGATGAAGAAATTTTAGAAGAATTCTTAACTATAAAAAGAGGAAGCAAAGTTTCTTTAAAAATTCCTCAAAAAGGTGAAAAGAAAAGTATGTTAGATATGGTTAAGGAAAATGCAAAAATAACTTTAGAAAAGTTTAAAGATAAAATATTACAAGAAAAAGCAACTAATAAAAATTCATTAAATGAATTATCAGAAATATTAGGATTAGATATATTTCCTCACAGAATTGAAGCTTATGACATATCTAATATACAAGGAGTAGATTCTGTAGGAAGTATGATAGTATTCGAAGATGGAAAAGCAAAAAACAGTGACTATAGACGATTTAGAATAAAAACAGTAAAAGGTGCTAATGATTATGATAGTATGAGAGAAATCTTAACTAGAAGATTTGAGCATGGCTTAAAAGAAATACAAGAAATACAAAATAGGAATTTACAATTTTCTAAAGGAAAATTTTCTAACTTCCCAGATCTAATAATAATGGATGGAGGAAAAGGTCAGGTTAATATCGCTTTAGAGGTATTGAGAGATCTTCAAATAAATATAGAGGTTTGTGGATTGGTTAAAGATGATAAGCATAATACCAGAGGTATAATTTATAATAATGAAGAATTTATAATAAGAAGTAATTCTGAATTAATGCAGATGCTTAGAAGAATTGGAGACGAAGTACATAGATTTGCTATAACATATCATAGATCCTTAAGGGATAAGAGAACTCTTCATTCAATATTAGATGATATTCCTAATATAGGGAATAAGAGAAGAAAAGAACTTTTATTGAAATTTGGAAGTGTAGATAATATTAAAAAAGCAACAATAGATGAACTATTAGAAACACCAGGAATTAATAAAAAAGCGGCAGAAAGTATAATTAACTACTTCAACAAAAAAGAATAACAAAAAGAGTTAAACAATTTGTAATTTTAATGCACTTGTTTTAATTTCCAATTTAGAATATACTATAAAATTATAACAGTAATGAGGAGTTTAGTAATGAATGAATATAATAAATTATTCAAAGAAGTATTTTTAGAAGATCAAATAGAATATAATGCATTAATGAGTGAACATATATACTTTAAAGTTGGAGGACCAGTAGATGTACTTTTAGTACCTAGAAATGTAGATCAAGTTATAAAAGCTTTAAAGATATGTAAAGACAACAATATTCCATATTATGTTATAGGAAATGGTTCTAATCTTTTAGTTAAAGATGGTGGAATGGATGGTGTTGTAATTAAGCTTACAGAGCTTAAGCAGTTAAAAGCAGATGGCGAAAAAATAGAAGCTGAATGTGGTGTTTTATTAAAAGATGTAAGTAAATTAGCTTTAGAAAATTCATTAACAGGATTTGAATTTGCATGTGGAATTCCAGGATCAGTAGGAGGAGCTGTATTCATGAATGCAGGTGCTTATTTAGGTGAAGTTGCTCATGTGATAGAAAGTGCTAAAGTTATTGATAAAGATGGAAATATAAAAGTATATAGTAAAGAAGAATTAGAACTTGGATATAGAACTTCAAAAGTTATGGAAAATAATGAGATAGTTTTAAGCGCAGTTTTTAAACTTGAAAAAGGTGAATTCCAAAAAATAAAGGATAGAATAGATGATTTAACTTATAAGAGAGAATCAAAACAACCTCTTGAATATCCTTCAGCAGGTAGTACTTTTAAAAGACCAGAAGGATATTTTGCAGGAAAGTTAATTCAAGATGCCGGACTAAAAGGATTTGAATTAGGTGGAGCAGCTGTTTCAAGCAAGCACTCTGGTTTTGTTATAAATAAAGGTGGTGCAACTGCAAAAGATATATTAGATTTAATTCATCATGTTCAATCTGAAGTTAAGAAGCAATTTGGAGTTGAATTACATCCAGAAGTTAGAATAATAGGTAAAGATAAATAGGATTTAAAAAGAAGACTTTTATATAAAGTCTTCTTTTTTTATAACTTTATTGAAAAAAAATACATTAATGTTATAATAAGTATAATTGTTGAGGGGGGCGGTGTTATGAAAAAAATTATTAGAAATGAAGTTTTAAATTTAGAAGCATATATAGCAGGGAAACCTATAGATGAGGTTAAAAGAGAATTAGGTATAGAAAGAGTTATTAAGATGGCATCAAATGAAAATCCTTATGGATGTTCAGAAAAAGTAAAAGAAGTATTAAAGGATACAATTAATGAGGCATGTCTTTATCCTGATTCATTATCTTATGAATTTAAGAATGAATTAAGTAAGAAATTTAATATTGAATCAGATATGATTTTTTGCGGAGCTGGATCTGATTCACTTATTAAAGATATTTGTGCTACTTTTTTAAATAAATCAGATGAGAGTATAATGGCTAGCATAACATTTCCAAGGTATAAAAGTAATACACTATTAATGGGAGGAATTCCAATAGAAGTTCCATTAAAAGAAAATAAATTAGATTTAGAAGAAATTATAAATAAAATAAATGATAAAACTAAAATAATATGGCTTTGTAATCCTAATAATCCAACAGGAACTGTATTCACAAAAAAAGAGTTTGATGAAATTATAAATAAAATACCTAAGAATATAATTATCGTAATGGATGAAGCTTATATTGAATTTGTAGATAAAGAAATAGAGTTACCAGATTCATTAGAACTTTTAAAGAAACATGAAAATATTATTATACTTAGAACATTTTCTAAAGCATATGGACTAGCTTCTTTAAGATTTGGTTATGGAATAGCAAGCAAAGAAATAGTTTCATATTTAAATAGAGTAATAAATCCTTTTGATTCAAATCTTTTTGCACAGAAGGCAGCATTAGAAGCAATTAAAGATAATGAACATTTAGAATATGTAATAAAAAATAATAGAGAACAAAAGGAATATTTTTTAAGAGAGTTTAAAAAGTTAGGATTAGAGTATATAGAATCACAAGCTAATTTTATAATGGTAGATATAAAATGTGATGATAAAAAAATATATGAGTATTTATTAAGAAAAGGGTTCATAATAAGACCTGGATTTTTATTAGGAATGAAAGGGTATTTAAGAATAAGTATAAGTAAAGAAGAAAATAATAAAGAATTTATGTATAATTTAGAAGAAGGATTAAGAGAAATAACTAAAATATAAACTAACTATAATATGAAAATAAGTAGAATTAATATCTACTTATTTTTTTTATTTAAATTTTTTGAAAAATATACAACTTAAAATTAGATTATTATAGAAAAGTAAAGTGTATGTTAAAAATTCTTAATTCAAGAAATGGTTATAGAAAAATAACAATATAAATATATTATGATATAATAATCATATACCAATGTTAAGTAGGAGGAAACTAGATGAGATTTGTAATAGTAACTGGACTTTCAGGAGCTGGAAAAACAGAAGCAACTAGAAGTTTAGAAGATTTAGGATATTTTTGCGTAGATAATTTACCACCACAACTTATACCAAAGTTTGCGGAGGCATGTAGAAGCAGTCTTGAAAAGGTAGCTATAGTTACAGATATAAGAGGTGGAGTTTTCTTTGATGATCTATTTGAAAGTTTAAGATATTTAAAAAATAATGAAATAGAATATGAAATTCTTTTCTTAGAAGCATCAGATGAAGTTCTTGTAAAAAGATTTAAAGAGGCTAGAAGAAGCCACCCTCTTTCACCAAAAGCGAGAGTTCTTACTGGTATAACCGAAGAAAGACACAAATTAAGAGAAGTTAAAGATAGATCTGATCAAATAATAGATACTTCAAAATATAAAATTGGAGATTTAAGAGAAAAGATAAATGAATTATTTGGGTCAAATGCAGAACCTGATAAAGAGCTTTCAATAACTGTATTAAGTTTTGGTTTTAAATATGGAATACCAGTAGATTCAGATTTAGTATTTGATGTTAGATTTATTCCAAATCCTTTTTATATACCAGAACTAAAAGCTTTTTCAGGAAATGAAGCTCCTGTTAGAGATTATGTTATGAAACAAGAAGAGACTATTGGATTTATAGAAAGATTAGAGGAAATGCTTAAATTCCTTATTCCTAAGTATACTAAGGAAGGAAAGAGACAGCTTATTATTTCAATTGGTTGTACAGGAGGAAGACATAGATCTGTTGCTATAGCAAATAAAATTTATGAAATTCTTGAAGCTGATGGTTATAAAGCTGGAATTGAACATAGAGATGTTTCAGAAGATGTTCATAGAGGAGCTAAAAAGCTATGAGGCTATCTGATTGGCTCAAGCCAGGTATTAAAGTTAAACGTTGGGTTTTCTTTGGATTATTTGGTATTCTGCTAATTGCATTTGGATTTACAGAACTTGTTACTCACAGAGTTTATGATTTTTACTATAAATTATTCTATATATGTCTTAATATAACTGGAGTATTTGTTATTTATATTGCTGGAAGTGAAGCTATAAAATCAACAATAGCTCTTATGAATAAAGGATATATAAAAATGTCTCTTGACAGTAAAAAAATAGAAACTCTTATAACTGAAAAAAGACTTCTTGTAAAAGGTTCTAAAATTGTTGTTATAGGTGGAGGAACTGGTCTTTCTACGATGCTTAGAGGACTTAAATACTATACTTCTAATATAACTGCTATAGTTACTGTAGGAGATGATGGTGGAGGTTCAGGAGATTTAAGAGAAGATCTGGGAATGCTTCCTCCTGGTGATATAAGAAACTGTATTTTAGCATTAGCAGATACAGAGCCTTTAATGGAAGATTTACTTCAATATAGATTTACTGAAGGAAGACTTAAAGGACAAAGTTTTGGAAATTTATTTTTAGCAGCAATGGATGGAGTATCTGAAAATTTTGAAGATGCTGTAAGAAAAATGAGCTCTGTTCTTGCTGTAACAGGAAAAGTTATTCCTGTTACTTTAGATGATATGCAGCTTATTGCTTATTTAGAAAATGGAAACAAGGTAGTAGGTGAATCTAATATACCAGAAGAGGCCCAAAAACAAAAATCTAGGATTAAGAAACTAACAATAAATCCATCTAATGCAAAACCTTTAGAGGGTGCATTAAAAGCTATAGCAGAAGCAGATGCAATTGTTATGGGACCAGGAAGTCTTTATACAAGTGTACTTCCTAATCTCCTTGTAAAAGGAATAACAGAATCTATAAAGAAAAGTAGTGCATTAAAAATATATATTTCAAATGTTATGACACAGCCAGGAGAAACTGATGGATTTAATGTATCTGATCATGTGAAAATTCTTAGAAAATATTGTGGGCGAGATATTGTAAATTGTGTTATAGCAAATACCGGTGCTATAAGTAATGAAATGAGAGAAAAATATAAAGCAAAAGGTTCTGATTATGTTAATATTGATTATAAAAATCTTGAGGATATGGGGATAGATTTAGTTGAGAAGAATTTAATAAGAACTAAAAATGGTACTATTAAACATGATTCAGACTATTTAGCACAAGTTTTAGTTGAAACTATAATGGAAAAGAAATTACTATTTGATAGAAAAAAAATTATTGAATATATGTATCTTTCTCAAAGAATTAAAGAAAGAGATAAGACAGAAAAGAAAAATCTTAGAGCAATGTTTGATAAAGATAAATTATAATTATATAAAAGTGTTAAATTAAGGGGAGAAAAGGATAAATTTCTCTCCTTAATTTTATATAGTGAATGAATAAATTTATGATATAATTAAATATTGTTATAAAAGAAAAATATTTAAGTTAAACATAAAAGGAGAGCAATATAAGATGTCATTTTCATCAAAAGTAAAAGGAGAGATTTGCAGATATAGTGATATAAGTAAAGAAGAAGCATTAGCAGAATTATCAGCTATAATGAAAGTAAGTGGAACAATAGCATTTAGTGGACTTGGATTATCTTTTAGAATAACTACTGAAAATCCAGCTAGTGCAAAACTTATATTTTTATTACTTAAAGAACACTTTAATATACACTCTAAATTAATGGTTAAAAAAAGTAATTCTTTAAAAAAGAATAATATCTATATGGTCGTTATAGATGAAAGTATGGGTGTACGTGAATTATTGAGTACTACTGGTATTTTTAAAGAAGTAGATGGAATAATGAATTTAGACTATAGTATTGAAAAGGAAATGATTGAGTCTGATGAAACTAAAAGGGCATATATAAGAGGTGCTTTCTTAGGTGGAGGAAGTATAAGTAATCCAGAAAAAACTTATCATTTAGAATTTGTAACTCATAGTGAAGAATACGCAAATGAGCTTTGCAAGCTTATAAATAGCTTTGGTCTTAATTCTAAAGTAATTCAAAGAAAAAATAGTCATATAATTTATATAAAAGAGGGAGAGCAAATAGTAGATCTATTAAATATCTTAGGAGCTCATACTTGTCTTTTAGAACTTGAAAATATAAGAATAAAAAAAGAAATGAGAAATAATGTTAACAGGCTTGTTAACTGTGAAACTGCTAACCTTTCAAAAACTGTTAATGCGGCAGTAAGACAGGTCGAAAGTATTGAACTTATAAAGGCTAGTGTTGGACTTCAAAGACTTCCAAAAAATCTTCAAGAGATTGCTGAACTTAGACTTCAATATCCAGAAGAATCTTTAAAAGAACTTGGAGAAATGCTTGATCCACCAATTGGAAAATCAGGAGTTAATCATAGATTAAGAAAAATTGAAAAAATTGCAGAAGAAGTTAGGTCAGGAACATATTAGTATCTACCTTAACTTCAAATATAATAGAAAGGATGTGATTTAATGAAAAAAGACTTTTGTCATTTACACCTTCATACAGAATATAGTCTTTTAGATGGTTCTGGAAAAATTAAAAAGCTTGTAGAAAGAGCTAAAGAGCTTGGAATGGATAAAATGGCTATAACAGATCACGGAGTTATGTATGGATGTGTAGATTTTTATAAAGCTTGTAAAGAGGCTGGAATAAAACCTATATTAGGATGTGAGATATATGTTGCAAGTAAGTCAATGAATATTAAACATACTGATAAAGATAATAAAACAAATCACTTAGTCCTTTTAGTAAAAAATGAAAAGGGATATGAAAATCTAATGAAAATAGCTTCAGATGCGTCAATAGAAGGTTTTTATTATAAACCTAGAGTTGACCATGATTATTTAAGAGCGCATAGTGAAGGATTAATTGCTTTAAGTGCTTGTCTTGGAGGAGAGGTTCAAAGAAATCTTCTTCAAGAAAATTATGAAGAAGCTAAAAGAATAGCTCTAGAATATAAAGAGATTTTTAAAGAAGGATTTTATTTAGAACTTCAAAATCATAATATGGAAGAGCAACAAAAAGTAAATGAACTTAATATAAAAATATCAAAAGAAACAGGAATTCCATTAGTTGCAACTAATGACGTTCATTACATAAATAGAGAAGATTCAAAATCACATGATATTTTAATGTGTATTCAAACGGGAAAAACAGTAGATGATCAAAATAGAAGAAGATATCCATCAGATCAATTTTATTTAAAATCACCTGAAGAGATGTGGGATATGTTTGACTATATACCAAAAGCTTTAGAAAATACAGTTAAAATAGCAGAAGAATGTAATTATGACTATCAATTCCATGTTTCTAAATTGCCTAAATTTCCTTTACCTGAAGGAACTGATCCATTTATATTCTTAAGAGATTCTTGTTTCAAAGGATTAATTAGAAAATATGATGTTTTAAACGAATTTAGAAATAAAGAATATAATTATGAAGAAATAATAAAAAAATCAGAAGTTAATGAAGAAATAAAAACTATAGTTGATAGATTAAATTATGAATTAGGCGTAATAAATCAAATGGGATATGTTGATTACTTTTTGATTGTTGGAGATTTTATAAAATATTCTGTGGACAATGGTATTCCAACTGGTCCAGGAAGAGGTTCAGCAGCAGGTTCAATAGTAGCATACACATTAGATATAACAAAAATAGATCCATTAAAATATAGTCTATTATTTGAGAGATTTTTAAATCCTGAGCGTGTTAGTATGCCAGATATAGATTCAGATTTTTGTTATGAAAGAAGACAAGAAGTAATAGATTATGTAGTTGATAAATATGGGGAAAGAAATGTATCTCAGATAATTACATTTGGAACAATGGCTGCTAGAGCTTGTATAAGAGATGTAGGAAGAGCAATGAATTATGCTTATTCAGAAGTAGATAGAATTGCAAAGATGATACCAACAATGCTTGGAATAACAATTGAAAAAGCACTAGATCTTAATCCGGAACTTAAATCAGCTTATGATTCTGAAGAAAGAGTAAAAAACTTAATTGATATAAGTAAAGATTTAGAAGGATTACCAAGGCATTCCTCTACACATGCAGCAGGAGTTGTTATAGCATCAAAACCTTTAGTTGAGTATGTCCCACTTCAAAAAAATGATGAAATGATAGTAACTCAATTTGGAATGAACACATTAGAAGAACTTGGACTTTTAAAAATGGATTTCCTTGGTTTAAGAACTCTTACGGTAATGAGTGATGCTATTAAAATGATTGAATACAATCGAGGCATAAAAATAGATTTAGATAAAATCGATACAAATGATAAAGAAGTATATAAAATGATTGGAGAGGGAAAAACAGCAGGAGTATTCCAGTTAGAATCTCCAGGAATGGTATCTTTCATGAAAGAACTTAAACCAGATTGTTTAGAAGATATTATAGCAGGAATATCACTATATAGACCAGGTCCAATGGCTGAAATTCCAAATTATATAGAAAGAAAAAGAAATCCAGAAAAAGTTCAATATATAACTCCTGAACTTGAAGATATACTTAATGTTACTTATGGAGTAATGGTTTATCAGGAACAAGTTATGGAAATTGTTAGAAAGCTTGCTGGTTATTCAATGGGAAGAAGTGACCTTGTAAGAAGAGCTATGTCTAAGAAAAAACATAAGGTCATGGAAGAAGAAAGAAAGAATTTTATTTATGGAATAGTAGATGATAATGGAAATATAGAAGTTCCAGGATGTCTAAGAAATGGAGTTTCTGAGGAAGCTGCAAATAAAATTTATGATATGATGATGGACTTTGCATCATATGCATTTAATAAAAGTCATGCTGCTGCATATGCAATAATAGGATATCAAACAGCTTTCTTAATGAAATATTATCCTGTTGAGATGATAGCTGCAATGCTTAATTCTGTAATGGGAACAAGTGAAAAAGTTGCTCATTATATTAAATTTGCAGAAACTCAAGGTATACAAGTAATTAGACCTAATATTAATTTAAGTCATACAAGATTTACTGTTGATGGAGATAAAATAATATTTGGACTTGCAGCAGTAAGAAATGTTGGAGTAAATGTATGTGAAGGAATAGTTAAAAGTAGAGAAAGCAAAGGACAATTTACTTCATTAATAGATTTTATAAATAAAATAGATTTAGGTACTATAAACAAAAGAGCTGTGGAAAGTTTAATAAAGTCTGGAGCTATGGATGATTTTAAGGTATATAGATCAAAAATGCTTGGAGTATTTGAAAAATTAATGGATGGAATTTCAAGTGAGAAGAAAAGGAATATAGATGGACAAATAAGTTTATTTGGTGGATTAGATGAAGAAGAAAATTTACCACAAGTTGATTATCCAAATATAAATGAATTCAATAAAAAAAATTTATTAAGTATGGAAAAAGAAATGACAGGACTTTATTTGTCAGGTCATCCATTAGATGAATATGAAAAAAGTATAAAACTCCAAACATCAATAGATATACAAAGTATTTACAATTCACATAAAATTCTTCAAGAGGAAGCTGAGAAAGGAATTGCAGATGATGAAATGCTTAATGATATTAAAGTTAAAGATAATCAAACTGTAATTCTTGGAGGAATTTTAACTGAAGTTAATCAAAAAGTCACTAGAAATAATACTTTAATGGCGTTTTTAACTTTAGAAGATTTAACTGGTGAAATTGAGGTTATAGTATTTCCTAAAACTTTAGATAGAGTTAGGGAATCTATACAATTAGATGGATTAGTAACAATAAGAGGAAGAATAAGTTTAAAAGAAGATGAACCTCCAAAGCTTATTTGTGAAAAAGTAGATCCTTTAGAACAAGTAAATAGTAATAAAATTTATATAAAAGCTGATAATAGAGATGTAGTTAGAAAAATAAACTTTGAGCTAAAGGGAATAGATTCATATTATAAGGGAGATACACCAGTATATATTGTAGATGCGGAAGAAAGGAAAACATATAGAGCTCCAAGAGAAAGTTGGATGAATTTAAATACTGATATAGTAATTGAATTAAAAAGAAGATATAAAGATGAAAATGTAAAAGTTGTAGAAGATTAAGATAAAAAAAGAGGCTTGGAATATATCTAAGTCTCTTTTTTTATTAAATAAATTAAAAAAATTTGATAAATTATTAAAATAGACTAAAAATAAATAAAATTAATAAATATATTCTTGAAATTTGCTGTAAAACAAGAGATAATTAAATAGAAGATATAAATAAAATAATATAAAAAAGATATTAAGTGTAAATTGAAAAATTATTAATATATATATATTAATAATGATAATTTCACAATATAGAGTCTTTAAATTAACAAAAGCTCAAGTGAAAATTTTTACAAAAATTAATTCCTTAAAAAATTTAAATAGTTATATAAATATATGTTTAATAGGGTATAATAGTTTTGTAATTAATTGTTTATATAGTATATCTTATATACGTTTGAAGATAAATATCAAAAAGTGTAGACAATACATTGCTAAAAGTCTATATTTTATGTACAATTATAATCGGTCATATAAACGTGGGAAGTTTTGTTACCAGTGGGTCAAAATGAGACCCTGTGGTGATTTAAGGAGGAGTAAAGATGAAAAAGATAGCTATTTTAACTAGTGGTGGAGACGCACCAGGAATGAACGCTGCTATAAGAGCGGTAGTAAGAACTGCTTTAAATGCAGGAATCGAAGTTATGGGTGTTCACAGAGGATATAGTGGATTAATCAATGGTGAATTATTCCCTATGAATAGAACTTCTGTTTCAGATATAATTCAAAGAGGAGGAACAATCCTTAGAACAGCTAGATGTCCAGAGTTCAAACAAGAAGAAGTTAGAAAAAAAGCTGTTAAAATATTAAAAGCATACGGAGTAGATGCTTTAGTAGTAATAGGAGGAGATGGTTCATTTACAGGAGCTAAGCTTTTATCAAAGCTTGGGGTTAAAACTGTTGGTTTACCAGGAACTATCGACAATGACTTAGCTTACACTGACTACACTATAGGGTTTGACACAACTTTAAACACAGTTTTAGATGCAATAAATAAAATAAGAGATACATCAACTTCACACGAAAGAGTTTCTATCGTAGAAGTTATGGGAAGAAACTGTGGAGATATAGCTTTATATACTGGTTTAGCAGGTGGAGCAGAAGCAATTATTACACCAGAAAAAGGTTTTGATAAAGATGAATTATGCAAAACTATATTAGAAGGAAAACTTAAAGGAAAAATGCACAATTTAATTCTTCTAGCAGAGGGTGTTGGTGGAGCATTTGAATTAGCTAAAGAAGTAGAGGACGTTACAGGAATCGAAACTAGAGCTACAGTGTTAGGTCACATCCAAAGAGGGGGAAGCCCAAGTGCTTTTGACAGAATTTTAGCATCAAAAATGGGAGCTAAAGCTGTTGAAGTATTACTAGAAGGAAAAACATCAAGAGTTATTGGTTCCGTTGATAATAAAATTGTAGACTTTGATATAGATGAAGCGTTAGCTATGGAAAGCAAGTTTGACGAAGATTTATACGAAGTAGCAAAAATATTATCAAAGTAATCATTAATTAAATAGATTTAAATATATAAATTTTAGGTTTAGCTACAATAATGAAGTAGGGAGTGTTATTTGTAATGAGAAAAACTAAAATGATCTGTACAATAGGTCCAGCAAGTGAAAGTGAAGAAATTTTAACTAAAGTTATTGAAGCAGGAATGAATGCTTCAAGACACAACTTCTCTCACGGTGATCATGAAGAGCACAGAGGAAGAATGGAAAACGTAAGAAGATTAGCTGCTAAATTAGGAAAAGAAATAGCTATCGTTCTTGACACTAAAGGTCCAGAAATAAGAACTGGAAAATTTGAACCAAGCAAAGTAGAATTACAAAAAGGTTCAGAATTCACTATATATGTTAAAGAAGATGTTGTAGGAGATACTACTAAATGTTCAGTAACTTATGATGGATTAGCTAATGATGTAGTTCCAGGAAACACAATCTTAATAGATGATGGTTTAGTTGGATTAAAAGTTAAATCAGTAGAAGGAAATAAAATTGTTTGTGAAGTTATGAATACTGGATTAGTAGGAACTCACAAAGGAGTTAACGTTCCTGGTGTTTCAATAAAATTACCAGCATTAACTCCAAAAGATGAAGCTGATTTAAAATTTGGATGTGAAATGAAAGTAAACATGATTGCTGCTTCATTCGTAAGAAAAGCTGATGACGTTTTAGCAATAAGAAAAGTTTTAGATGAAAATGGTGGAAAGGACATTTTAATATGTCCTAAAATAGAAAACCAAGAAGGTGTTGATAACATAGATTCAATAATCGCTGTTTCAGACGCTATAATGGTAGCTAGAGGAGACCTTGGTGTTGAAATTCCAATAGAAAATGTACCTGGAGTACAAAAAATGATAATTGAAAAATGTAATCAAGCTGGAATTCCAGTTATTACAGCTACACAAATGTTAGATTCAATGATCAGAAACCCAAGACCAACAAGAGCAGAAGTTTCAGACGTAGCTAATGCTATATTAGATGGAACTGATGCAATCATGTTATCAGGAGAAAGTGCTAATGGATCATATCCAGTAGAAGCAGTTTCAACTATGGCAAGAATTGCTACAGAAGCTGAAAAACAATTAGATTATGAAGTAGCTGTATCAAAAGCTAAAAAACATATACCTGCAATAGCTGGTGTTATCAGCAGAGCTGCTTGCAATGCTGCTAATGAATTACAAGCTGCTGCAATCGTAACTTCAACTAAGAGTGGAGCTACTGCTAAGAGATTATCTCAATGCAGACCAGAATGTCCAATATTAGCTATAACTGCAGATCCAGTTGTTGCTAAACAATTAGTATTCTCATGGGGAGTATTCCCAGTTGTTGCTGATAAATTTGAATCAACAGATGCAATGATGGAAAAATCAGTTGTTATAGCTGAAGAAAAAGGATTTGCTGCTAAAGGTGATACAGTAGTTGTTGCTGCTGGAGTACCAGTTGATAAAGTTGGAGCAACTAACTTAATGAAAATTGAAGTAGTAGAATAATCTACTTTTAAAAAAGATCGAGGGAATCTCGATCTTTTTTTATTATATAATATGTTAAATAATTTATTTTAAAATTAATTAAGCTATATCAATTATTAAGTTAATTGTTATAGCGTTTTTATTATAAAATTTTAAATCCAATTATAGTTAATATAATGTAATTTTAATAAATAACTATAAGCATAATAGGTAAAATATTAAAAAAATATATATTAATATGAAATTGCTTATATAAAGATAAATCTTAAGAAAATCTTAATAAATATATATGGGGAAAATAAGATATAATGAATATTATCTATTGTAAAAGTAAAGACTTTAGAGGATAAGTGTATAATTTTGATTATACGGCAACTGATTCGAGTTTGTACTCAAAGTTATTGTTATAATGACGGCAACCATTATAATAATAAAAACAAATGCTTAGGATTATTATTCTAAGTATTTGTTTTTTTTTGAAAAAATTTATAAGGGTATAGTTAAAATATATAAAAATTTCCTATTTTAATAAATAAATTGTTATATTTTAGAAATTAGATGTTATAATTAAATTATAAAAAGAGGGGGAATAGTAGAAATAAAACTACTAAATTAATGATATGAAAAAAGCTTTTATTGGAAACATAAAAATTACTGATCACAAAATTTTAAAGAATGCTGAAATCGATGTACATAAGAATAGTACTAAACATATTATTATTACAGGTAAAAATGGAAGTGGAAAAACTGAATTACTAAATTATATATATATTTATTTAAATTCTTTAAATTTAAAAGAGTATCGAAATGTAGTTAACTTAAATAAGGATATAAATGAATGCAATAAAAATTTAAATTTTTTAAGAAATGAAGAAATACTCACTGAGGTATCAAAAGGTGAAATAAACAAATTAAAAAATCGCATTAATTTTTATAATTTAAAAAAGATAAAATTTTGTAATGGGATTGATATAAAAATATATAATGATGATGAGCTTCAAAAAAATTTGATATGGGTGAATTTGTTTTTGAGTATTATAAGTCAAGAAGAAATATAGACATTATAAAAAGTAAATCTGAAGATAAAAATAAAGTTGATAGGTTTATAGAATTTTTATATCAATTAAAAGATAGAAAAGATGAGGCTATAGCTATAGAAGATGAGGAAGAAGAAATAATAATAGATAGATGGTTTAATATGTTTGAAAGATTGATAAAGCATATACTTATGAAAAAAGATGTAAAATTTTATTTTGATGATATAGATAGTGAATATAAAATGAAGGAGAAAAATAGAGAAGCTTATAATTTATATGAATTATCTGATGGGCATTCTGCAATATTAAAAATATTTATTGAGCTTATGATAAGTATGGAAAAATCAAGAACTAATAAATATGATGTTGAGGGAATTGTATTGATTGATGAAATAGAAAAGCATATACATCCAGAACTTCAAAAAATAATACTTCCATTATTAAATGAGTTTTTTCCTAATGTACAATTTATAGTAACTACAATGTCATCATATATAAAGGAAAGTATGAAAAGTTGCTTTATTTATGATTTAGATAAAAAATAGAAATTTTTTTATAAAAGGGGTTTACAACGGATAATAATTATTATATAATAAAAATGTACCAAAGAGGTACATAAAAAAGAAATAAAATCTAAAGCTTTTAAGAGTTTAAATTTGTGGAAGTTTTTAAAAGTTTTAGCTAGATAGAGAAAATAAAAGTGTGTTAAATAAGAGGAGGAAATTAATATGAAAAAATTTATTTGTACAGTATGTGGATATGTTCATGAAGGAGAAACTGCACCAGAAAAATGTCCAGTA
>NZ_KB850956.1:203860-859157 GCF_000371465.1 Clostridium thermobutyricum
GTAGATGCTGAATTTGGAGCTTGCCAAGGTAAGAAAGAATTAGCTACATTAGCTAAACAATTAAACTTAGATGCAATCCATGACACAGTTCACGAAATGTGTAAAGATGAAGCTAGACATGGAAGAGCTTTCAAAGGTTTATTAGATAGATATTTCGCATAATTTTATAGATAGAACAAAACAATTTACTACGAAATCCCTTAGAAAAGAGCTATTTTAAATAGCTCTTTTTATTTTGTTTAAAAAGCTATATCTTAAAAAGAATATAAATTAAATACTAGGACAAAATATATTTAAACTTAGATTTATTTAAAGGAGTGATATTAATGCCAACTTTAGGATGTAGCGTACAAAATTGTGTTAATAATGAAGGAGGATTTTGTGGAGCAAATACTATAATAGTAGATGGAGAAGAAGCTTATACAAGTTCACAAACTCAATGTGAAACTTATAGACCTGAAACTTTAACTAATGCTTTTAAGGCTATGGTAAATACAAATTTTCCAGGAGAAATAGCACAAATATTTTCTAGTAGGGAAGAAATTCTTATTACTCCAGAGGTAGAATGTACAGCTAGGAATTGTTTCTATAATGCAAATAATAGATGTGAAGCGAGAAATATAATGATTGTAGAAAATAGAGAAAATGAAATGAAAAATCAATGTGAAACTTTTTTAGATAATCATTAAAGCTAAAGGAGGAATAGATATGATCATAGAAATTAGAAGAGGTAGATATACAAATACATTAAGGAAAGCAAGAATGATTAAAGCTATTGGATATGGATTAGTGAGTTTAGGTGCAGTTATAATAGCAAAATCTATGAAATAAAATTTAAAGCATAACTTATTATTTTTAGGTTATGCTTTAAATTATTAAAAAAGGACAAGCTGTTGAGAAGATAAGATAATTCTATGATGGAAAGTAAGCTTAGAGTTATGATATAATTAAACGAAAATAACGAGGAAAAGGTGAAATAACGTGGTAGAAAAGAATAAAGAATATACTTTAGATATAATTTCACAAGGATATGAAGGCGAAGGAATTGCTAAAATTGAAGGATATCCAATTTTTATAGAAGGAGCATTAAAGGGAGAGAAGGTTAATGCTAAAATAGTTAAAGTAAAGAAAAATTTTGCTTATGGAAAGCTTATAAATATAGAAAAAGAATCATCAGGGAGAGAAGAGCCTAAATGTGAATTTTATAAAAGATGTGGTGGATGTAAAACACAACATATGGATTATAAAAGACAATTAGACTTTAAATGGGAAAGAGTTAAAGATTGTGTAAAAAAAATAGGGGGACTTTCAGAAGAGTTAGTAAAGTATCCTATAGGAATGGAAGAAAATCCATATAGATATAGAAATAAAGTGCAACTTCCTGTTGGTACTATTAATGGAGAACTTAAAATAGGATTTTATGCCCAAAGAAGTCATGACATAATTGATATAGATAAATGTATTATTCAAGATGAAAAAGCTGATAAAGTAAGAGAAATAAGCAAAAAATGGATGCTTGAAAATAATATAAGACCAGCTTTTAAGGATGCTAAGTTTGATAAAAAAGGTTTAATAAGACATATAATGATAAGAACTGGCTTTAAAACTGGTGAAGTAATGGTTGTTTTAGTAAGCACTAAGAAAGATATACCACATTTAGATAAATTTATAGAAGAAATAAAAAATAATATAGATGCAATTAAAAGTATAGTTTTAAATATAAACAAAGAAGATACAAATGTAATCTTAGGATTAGAATGTATAACTCTTTGGGGCGAAGATACTATACAAGATTATATTGGTGAATTTAAATTTAATATAAGTCCATTGTCATTTTTCCAAGTAAATCCTATGCAAACTGAGGTTTTATATAATAAAGCATTAGAATATGCAAAATTAAATGGAGAAGAAACAGTGTTTGATGCTTATTGTGGAACAGGAACAATAACATTATTTTTGTCTAAAAAAGCTAAAAAGGTTTATGGAGTAGAAATAATTGAACCAGCAATAATAAATGCAAGAGAAAATGCTAAATTAAATGGAATAGATAATGCAAAATTTTTTGTTGGTAAATCAGAAGAAGTAATACCTGATTTAATAGATAAAGGAATAAAAGCAGATACAATAGTAGTTGATCCACCAAGAAAGGGATGTGATATTAAACTATTAGAAGCTATAGGAAAAGTAAAGCCAAATAGAGTAGTTTATGTATCATGTGATCCTTCAACTTTAGGAAGAGATTTGAAAATATTGGAAGAACAGGGATATGAAACTATTGAAGTTCAGCCAGTTGATATGTTTCCTCAAACAAGTCATATAGAAAATGTTGCATGGTTAGCAAAAAAATAAATTAATTTAAAAAATATATAAATACTAGACTATTATAAATATTTTAATAAAGAAGAACTTCAAATTATTGAAGTTCTTTTTATATAGGATTATTTTAATGTAATAATTTAAATTTAAAAGAACCTATCACAATAATGCTTTAAGCAGAATTATAATAGGTTCTTTATTTAGAAAATCCAATCTTAGCTTATAAAGCAGAGTAAAATCTAACTTTATAAGCCTAAATACTCTCCTGGACTATCCTCAGCTGAAGTTGCACTTTCAGCTTCTTTAGTGTGAATGTTTTGGTTCCATTGATTATTCATCTCTATTCCCTCCTCATTCAAATATGATTTTACAATCTAACATAAAATCTTATTTTCGCTTATAAAGTAGAATAAAATCTAACTTTATAAGCGTAATTACACTGCTGGATTATCCTCATCTGAATTTGCATAGGCAGCTTCTTTAGTGTGAATGTTTTGGTTCCATTGATTATTCATCTCTATTCCCTCCTCATTCAAATATGATTTTACAATCTAATATAAAATCTTATTTTTGCTTATAAAGTAGAGTAAAACCTAACTTTATAAGCCTAAATACTCTCCCGGACTATCCTTATCCGAACTTGCATAGGCAGCTTCTTTAGTATGAATGTTTTGGTTCCATTGATTATTCATCTCTATTCCCTCCTCATTCAATTGGATTTTACAATAATAGTATGTGAGAAAAAAATATTTTTATACATTAAAAATATTTTTATATTACTGATATTATTTTTTTATATTAAACTTTGGATATTTATAATTATTACAGCAGTTTTATCAGATTTTATATTTAAGAATGTGATTAAAATATTTGAATTATGTAATATTTTAAAATACATCTAAAGTTAAGGATAAAAAATTAAATTAATAAAAAAATAATATCAGAGAAAGGATTGATATAGAAAAATAAAAGGAATTATATAAGGAAAGATTTATTAATAAAAATAATTTAAATATATAAACTTTATAATTTGAGGTGATTTAAATATGAAAATTTTAGTTATGGAAATTACTATGAGAGTCTCTTTTGTAAATTCTCTAAAAGAAAAAAGAATGATTCTTAGAAGTATAAGGGATAAATTAAAAAATAAATTTAATATATCAATAGCTGAAACTGGAGATAATGATAATCATAAATCTATAGTTTTAGGGCTATGTTCTGTTTCGTCTGATAAAAATGTATTAGAAAATACATCAGAGAAAATTATAAGTTTTATAGAAGAAAATTTAGATGGAGAAATAATAGATATTTATAGTGAAATAGAACACTATTAGTTAAGATATTAATTATTATGAAGAGGCATATTTAATAGTTTAAAGCTACATGTAAATTATATGTAGCTTTTTTTATTGCAAAATAATTGAAAAATGAAGTATAATTTACACATTGAGAAAAAATTGGAGGTGAGGATATTAATTAGATAACTTAATTTGGATATATCAAATAAAATATGAAAATGTTGTCGTAAAATATAAAAAAAATTTAAATTTAAAAATATTCGATATTTATGGACATATGTAATTAGGAATAAAGTATTTTTTTGAAAATATTTTTAGTTTTTTTCATTAACTATGTACAAGAAAAAATTTAAGAGTATAATATCCATATAAAGTAAAAATAGTAAAATTTTAAGGGTGGTATGAGAATGTTTAAATTATTTAAGTACTTGAAGCCATTTTTAGTGTTAATAGCAGCAGTTATTTTCCTTTTAGTAATTCAAGCAGGTACTGATTTATCTTTGCCAGATTATACTGCAAAGATAGTTAATGTTGGAATTCAACAAGGAGGAATAGAGGAAGCTGTTCCTATAGCGATAAGAGAAAAAGAAATGGATAAAGTTATGTTATTTTTAAATAATAAACAAAAAGATGAGATAAAAGAGAATTATAAATTACTTAGTAAGAAAAATTTATCAGAAGAAGAATTTGACAATAAGGTTAGTGAATATAAAGCTTTAGAAAATGAAAATATTTATGAGCTTATTACTGAGGATAAAGATAAAATAGAAGAGTTAAGTAATATTATGAGTAAGGCTTTAATGAACGTTAAAGGGTTAGAAATGGCTTATGAAAAGGGAGCTATTCCTAACATACCAAATAATATTAATATTTGGGAAATGCTAAGCAAAATGCCAAAAGAAAATTTCAAAATATTACAAACACAAATTGATGAAAAATTTGAAGAATTAGATAAAGAAATTTTAAAACAGGGTTCAATAAGTGCAATTTCGGCAGAATATAAAGAAATAGGAATAGATACTGAAAAAATGCAAACAAGCTACATATTTATAGCAGGAGCAAAAATGTTAGGAATAGCTTTAATTGGTATGTTAGCTGCAATTGGAGTAGGATATTTAGGTTCTAAAGTAGCTGCAGGATTCGGTAAAAATTTAAGACATGATGTTTTTAAAAAGGTTATTTCTTTTTCTAATACTGAATTTGATAAAATATCAACTGCTTCTCTTATAACTAGAAGTACAAATGATATTCAGCAAGTTCAGATGTTTACTATGATAATGCTTAAAATGATGTTTTATGCACCAATTTTAGCAATAGGAGGTATAATAAAAGTTCTAAAAACTGATACTTCTATGGCATGGATAATTGGAGTTGGAGTATTAGGAATTTTAATTTTAGTTTCAATTTTATTTAAATTTGCTGTTCCTAAGTCTAAAATAATTCAAAAGCTTGTTGATAAATTAAATTTAGTAACTAGAGAAGGTCTTACAGGTATGCTAGTTATAAGAGCTTTTGGAACTCAAAAAATAGAAGAAGAAAAATTTGATAAAACTAATTTAGATTTAACAAAAACAAATATTTATTTAAATAGAATTATGGCTATGATGATGCCAGTTATGATGTTCATTATGAATGGAATGACTGTTTTAATTGTTTGGATTGGAGCTCATAACATAGATACTGGAAGTATACAAGTTGGAGATATGATGGCATTTATTCAATATGCAATGCAAATAATGATGGCATTTTTAATGTTATCAATGCTTACAGTAATGCTTCCAAGAGCAGCTGTTTCATCAACTCGTGTAGCTGAAGTATTAGAAACAGAACCAGATATAAAAGATCCTAAAGAAATTAAAGATTTCGATATAGATAAAGATGGAATAGTTGAGTTTAGAAATGTTTCGTTTAAATATCCAAATGCAGAGGAAAATATATTAAGTAATATAGATTTTGTTGCAAAACCTGGACAAACTACTGCTTTTATAGGAAGTACTGGAAGTGGAAAATCTACTGTAGTTAATTTGATTCCTAGATTTTTTGATGTTACTGAAGGTGAAATATATGTAAATGGAGTAGATATAAGAGATGTAAAAGCCCATGATTTAAGGGAACAAATAGGGTATATTCCTCAAAAAGGAGTTTTATTCTCTGGAACTATAAAAAGTAATATTGCTTATGGAAGAGAAAATGCTACTGAAAGTGATATAAGAGAAGCAGCTAGAATATCTCAAGCCTTAGAGTTTATTGAAGCTAAGGAAAAAGGGTTTGATTCTGAAATAGCACAAAGTGGTTCAAATGTTTCTGGTGGACAAAAACAGAGATTATCAATTGCTCGTGCTCTTGCGAAAAAACCTAAAATATATATTTTTGATGATAGTTTTAGTGCTTTAGATTTAAAAACAGATGCAAAGCTTAGAAAAGAGTTAAGCTTAAATGTTAAAGATTCAACTATTCTTATAGTTGCTCAAAGAATTAGTACTATTATTAATGCTGATCAAATAATTGTACTTGATGAAGGAGAAATAAAAGGAATAGGAACTCATAAGGATCTTATAAAGAATTGTGAAGTTTATAAACAAATAGCTTTATCACAACTTTCAGAAGAGGAGGTGTACCATGAGTAAATTTAAAAAGGCTCATAAAGGGCCAATGGGTGGACCAGGAATGATTGGAACAGAAAAAGCAAAAGATTTTAAAGGGACTATGAAAAAATTATTTACACATTTAAGTCCATTTAAGATAGGTATATTTTTTGTAATTATATTTGCAATTGGAAGTGCAACTTTTAATATAGTAGGACCAAAAATATTAGGTGAGGCTACAAATAAAATAATGAAAGGAATAAGTTCTAAAATAAGTGGAACTGGCTCTGGAATAGATTTTGATTCTATAGGAAAGCTATTAGGATTATTAATTTTCATTTATTTGCTTAGTGCTTTATTTTCTTTTATACAAGGAGTTATCACATCAGAGATAGCACAAAAAGTTTCTTATAAATTAAGAAGAGATATATCTAAAAAAATAAATAAATTACCTCTTAAATATTTTGATAAAACAACTCATGGGGAAGTTTTATCAAGGGTTACAAATGATGTAGATATAATAAGTAGAAATTTAAATCAAGTATTATCACAAATGATAATTTCAGTAACAACTATTATTGGTGTACTTGTTATGATGTTATCTATAAGTGTAACAATGACTATTGCGAGTCTTATAGTTGTTCCTATGTCAGGAATAATAATAACATTAATAGTAAAAAAATCTCAAAAGCATTTTAAACAACAACAAGAATATTTAGGACATGTAAATGGACATATTGAAGAGATTTATAGTGGACATAATATAATGAAAGCATTTAATGGAGAAGAAAAAACTATTGATGAATTTGATAAATTAAATAGAACTCTATATGATGCAGGATGGAAATCAGAGTTTTTATCAGGGCTTATGATGCCAGTAATAATGTTTATTGGGAATATAGGATATGTAGTAGTTGCAATCTTAGGAGGATATTTAACTATTAAAAATTCTATTCAAGTTGGAGATATATTATCATTTATTCAATATACAAGGTCTTTTATGCAACCAATAACACAAACTGCACAAATAGCAAATGTAATGCAATCAACTGCAGCAGCTGCTGAAAGAGTTTTTGAATTTTTAGAAGAAGAAGAAGTAATTGAAAAAATATCAGATATTGTTGATATAAAAGATATAAAAGGTGATGTAGAATTTAAAAATGTTAAGTTTGGATACAATGAAGATAAAATAATAATAAATGATTTTTCAGCTAAAATAAAAGCTGGACAAAGAATAGCTATTGTAGGTCCAACAGGTGCAGGAAAAACAACTATAGTTAAGTTATTAATGAGATTTTATGAGCTTAATGGAGGAAATATATTAATAGATAATAAAGACTCTAAAAGCTTTAATAGAAATAATTTAAGAGAAATATTCGGAATGGTTCTTCAAGATACTTGGTTATTTAATGGAACTATAATGGAGAATATTAGATATGGAAACTTAACTGCAACTGACGAAGAGGTTAAAGAAGCTGCAAAACTTGCACATGCACATCATTTTATTAAAACTCTTGAAGAAGGCTATAACATGGATATAAATGAAGAAGGAAATAATATTTCACAAGGACAAAAACAACTTATAACTATAGCTAGAGCAATTCTTTCAAATCCTAAAATTTTAATTTTAGATGAAGCAACAAGTTCTGTTGATACTCGTACAGAAGTATTAATTCAAAAAGCAATGGATAATCTTATGATAGGCAGAACAAGCTTTATAATTGCTCATAGACTTTCAACTATAAAGAATGCAGATATTATTCTTGTAATGAAAGATGGAGATATAGTAGAACAAGGCAGTCATGATGAATTATTAGAAAGAGAAGGCTTCTATTCAGAGCTTTATAACAGCCAATTTAGTTAATTAATAAGAATATCCCAAAATTCATTTTAATGGGTTTTGGAGATATTCTTTTTTTATAAAATGTGTTACTCATGTTTCTTCTTTGAAAAAGAGGGGAGAAGTTTAATATATTAAAATAAATTTTAAGGAAGAATAAAAATGATATAATTAAAGAAGAGAAATTTTCTATATGTTTAATAGAATCTAATTTATTAAATTAAAATTCAAAAGATAAAGTTGTTAAATAAATAGGAGGATATAAAATGAAAAAAATAGTTGTAAGAGGAAAAATAGATAAAGATAGCTATATAGATATAAATTGTTACATTATAGATTATAAAGGAAAATGTTTTATAGTTGACCCAGGCTATGAAAAAGAAAAAATAATAGAGGCTGTTAAAGAAGAGAACTTAGATGTATTAGGGATATTATTAACTCATTCACACTTAGACCATATAAGTGCAATAAATTCTTTTAATGTTCCAGTATATATAGGAAAAAATGAATATAATTTATTTTTAGATAATTACGAAAATTCATATAAAGAACGCGGTTTAGAAAGACCTTTTGATTTAAAGGATATAAATATTATAAAAGTAAATAAAGATACTGAAATAGAATTTTTAGATAAAAAAATAACCGTAATAGAAACTCCAGGACATACTGAAGGAGGAGTTTGTTATAAATTTGAAGATGATTTATTTACAGGAGATACTTTATTTAAAAGAAAAGTTGGGAGATGGGATTTTAAAACTGGAAATTTAGAATCACTTAAAAAGAGTGTTGTATTTTTAATAGAAAATCTATCTGATGAAGTTAGAGTTCATCCTGGACATATGGAAAGTACAACAATTGGGAACGAAAAAAAATATAGCCCTTATTATAATGAATGGAAATAATAAGCATAAACTATAGCTATATAACGTATTTATATTAAGAAAATATTGTTATGAGGTGTTATATGGTTAGAAGGTTAATGGATTGTTGTAGCAGTTGTAAATCTAATGATGTTTGGACTAAAGTATGTAATTCATGTGGTAAGGAATTTTGTTCTAAATGCGGGCATGAGGATTATGTATTCCAAGTTCCTACCTGCCCAAGATGTCAAAGTGAAGATGTAATAAATTCAGAGCATAAAAATTTTTGATAATGTGAATTAATTTAAAAATTTGTAAGTATATATAAATTTAATTAGAATCACTAACTAAAAAGTTAGTGATTTTTTTTATGTTATAATATAAAAATATTTTAGTTTAGGAAAGGAATAGAGAATGAGATTAGATAAATTTTTAGCACAAAGTTCAATAGGAAAAAGAAAAGATGTTAGGATTTATATTAAAGATGGATTAGTAAAAGTAAATAAAAAAATAGTAACTATTCCAGCTATAGAAATAGATGAACAAAATGATTATATAGAATATAACGGAGAAAAAGTAGAGTATAAGGAAAAGCTTTATTATATGTTTAATAAACCAAAAGGTTATGTAACAGCTAAAAGCGATTTAGAACATAAAACTGTTTTTGACTACTTAGGAGATGAAACAAAAGGAGTTTTTCATGTAGGAAGATTAGATAAAGATACAGAGGGACTATTATTGTTTACTAATGATGGAGAATTTGAGCATAAAATAATGTATCCTGATAAACATGTGAAAAAGAAATATTTTTTTATAGCTTTAGGCAATTTGCTTGATAATGAAAAAGAAAAATTAGAAGAGGGAGTTTATATTAATAATGGTGAGTATTTAACTAAATCATCAAAATTAGAAGCTATATATAATTTTACATATTTAGATGTGGAAGAAGATTTTAAAAATAAATATCTTAATCACTTAGAATATAATTTTTTTAATCAAAAATTAGTAAAAGGGAATATAACTATTTCTGAAGGAAAAAAGCATCAAATAAAGAAAATGCTAAAGTCTGTAGGGTGTAAAGTAATTTATTTAAAAAGAATTTCTATAGGAAATTTAAAATTAGATGATAGCTTAGAATTAGGAGAATATAGAAATTTAACAGAGGAAGAAAAGAATAGTATATTTAAATAAAAAGGAGTAGAGAAATTAAGAATTTCTCTACTTTTTATATATTAAGCATAGCTTATTAAAAATAATTGAATTTCTAATAAATAATATTCCGCCTAAGAAAAGAGCAATTGCTATACCTATATAAAAGCTTCCTAAATAATTTAAATTTACAATGTTTAAATATCTTAATCCTATACTTAAAGAAATCATAAAAATCATTATTATATAGCTTTTAACATCAAAGAAAGCAAATGGACAATGTTTAATTAAAGGACTATTGATTATTCTTTTAGCATGTTTAGTTGTAAGCTTACTAAAAATAAAAAAATAAAATATTGCTAAAGTTATTATACCAATAACAAAATTTAAAATGTAATTTGAATTTACAGCAGATATTAAACTTTCTTTACCAATTAAAAATACTCTTATAGCAGCCAAAATCCAAACTAATCCTCCTATGAAAAGTAGTACTCTTTTGTTAACTCTAAAATATTTCATAAAAAATCCTCCTTATCTGTTGTATATTATATTTTAAATATAATATAAGTAAATATAAATTACTATATAATTAAATAAAGCACTAAAATTTTTAGTGCTTTAATCAATATTATATTTTAATTTCATTAATTTTAAAGGAATACATAAAGACTTACATATTTGTTCTAAATTTAATTCTGAGTATTCAGCATTTTGAATAAGCTTATCAGGAATTAATAATTCAGCAGCAAATTTATCAGCTTCACGCTCAAATTTGTTTTTTATTAAATGTTTATTTTCAATAAAAAGAGTAATAGAAAGATTTGTATGCAATATAGCATGTCCAAGTTCATGAGCCAAAATATATTTTGATTCTTCATAAGATAGATTAGTATTTAAATGAATTATATTAAAACTATTTGGAGTTCGTTGAAAGAATCCATTTATTTCTTGTCCAAGATAACTTTTTATTATATGAATATTTAGTGCTTCACATAATTCTAAAGGATCAGTAGTTTTATATTTTTTTATTAAAGAATTTACTGAATTTTTAATCATAAAATATTCCACAAATTAATTTTTTTTAGACTCTTTAGCTTGCATTTTTTCAGCATAATCTAGGCCAAGTTTTATAGCAGAGCTTAGAGCAATTTTACTTTCTTCAGAAAGCATTTCACCATTTAACATTAATCCTTGTTGCTCTAAAATTGATGACATTAATTCTTTTATATCATTTGAATTAGAAGAATTTGAGTTAATAGGTTCTTGAAGTTCATCATAAAAATAACTTATTGGTAGAGAACAAGCATTAGCAATATCTTTTAATGTATTTATGGAAGGGTATGATCTTCCAAGCTCTATATCACATATGTAACTTTTAGATTTATTTATATCATTAGCAAGCATAGCTTGTGTGTATTTTTTATTTAAAAGCTTTCCTTTATTTTGTCGTGCTTCCTTAATTAATTTTCCTAAATTCTCTTTTGAAATTGCCATAAGAAACCTCCATTTTATTACTAATTTAAATATATATTTCAAATAAACTTATGTCAAGAAATGGAATTATTATTTTTATAAAATATAAATAAAAAATTCCTAGAGAAATTATTTATTTTTCTCTAGGAACTTTTAATTATCCAATACTATTTAAAAGCTTAGTAAAATCACCATTTAAATTATTTATAGTTGAGAAATCTCCAGATTCAGTTATCTTACCATCTTTCATAAATAAGATTTTGTCATATTTATTTAACATTGCTTCATCTAATTTGTGAGTAATTGTTATTACAGTTAGATTTTCTTGAGATAAAAGGACTTGCTCTATATCACTTGCAGTTTTTAAATCTAATGCAGATGTACCTTCATCTAATATAAGAATAGGAGTTTCACGAATCATAGCTCTTGCAATAGCAATTCTTTGTTTTTGACCACCAGAAATATTAGAACCATTTTCTCCAACAGAAGTATCTAATCCTTTATCTAAAAGAGGTAAGAATTTTTTAACTCCACTTAGAGATAATGAATTTTCTAATTCTTCAGTTTTAAAATCTTTTGAAAGAGTTATATTATCTTTTATGCTTTTATGGAACATATAAACGTTTTGATGAATTACAGAAAGAAATTTTCCAATGCTATTAGAGTTTAAATCTTTTACTTCCGAATCATCTATTTTTACGCTACCTTCATAATTTGTATAATATCCAAGTAGAACTTTTATGAGCGTTGATTTACCACAACCACTTTCTCCAACTAAAGCATATTTTTTATTTTTTTCGAATTTGAAGTTAAGGTTATTTAATATAAGTTTTTCATCGTTATAAGAGAAATTTAAATCTTTAATTACTATATCTTTATTAAATGATTTTAAAGGTTCTCTATTATCAGGAATTTTTCCTTCATCAATTATTTTTATAAGCTTTTTATTAACTTCAGACATTCCTTTTATCATTGTAGCTTTTTGAATAATCCACATAATAGGACCAGATACACCATTACCAAGATTTAAAATTGCAATTAAAGAACCAACAGTTAGGTTACCTTTAATTAAAAAATATCCACCAACAATTATGCCAGATGTTTGGCAACCTATAGCAAGAATAAGAGATGCAGCATCAGCTATAGCTTGTAAATGTTGAGATTTAAATTTAGATTTAGATAAATTTAAATTATTATTTTTAAATTCTTTTTTTATATCAGATTCCATATTATAAGATTTTATAACTTCATATCCAGAAAAAATATCTTTAATGTTTGTTGTAAATAATTTAAGATTTTCGGAAAGTGTATTTTGACTATAACTTAATGGTTTGCTAAAAAGTAATGGAACTAAAAGCATAAGAGTACCAGTTAAGAATAAAACTAAAGTTACCCAAGGATTAATGTATAGAAGCACTATTACAGTTGCAATAAATATAACAATATCACCTATCATCATAAGATAAGGAACTATATAGTTAGTTTCTACAAGATTTATATCATTAGTAAGATTTGAAATATATGAGGCAGTGTTGTCAGAAGAAAAGTTAGAATGATTTTTATTCATTATTCCTTTGAAAATATCCTCACGTAAATAATTTATAGTTTTCTTTAAATAAAGAGCTTCGCTAGCTCCTGTAAAGTAATGATTTATTCCCATTAACAAGAAATATATAAGTGCAAAAATAGAAATTTTATAAAAATCTGATAGATTTCCTCCAACAGCAATGTCTATAATATTTCTTAGTAATAAAGCAATAAATACTTGCATTAAAGCACCAATAGACCTGATTAATACTGTTGTAAATAATGAAAATTTAAATTTAAAAATGTATTTATTCATAATGATATACTAAGAGAACACTTAGGAAAATAGTGCTCTACTAAAAACCCCCCATTAATTTAATTTTAATTTTGAATTTAATAAGTCAATAAAAAGTTTTACATTTTCTTTGTTTAAAACGTAGTAGCATTTATTATCAATTTCTTTAAAAGAAACAATATCAATAACAACAAAATTTTGAAGATGATAATTTATAGTTGAAGGTGCAAGTTTTAATTCTTTAGCTAATTCATGAGTATACCAAGGTCTTTCTGCAAGAAGAAATAATATCTTTTGCCTTGTTTTATCACTAATAAGCTTTAGAAATTTTTCAAAATGATTTTCTATATGTCTATATTTATAAGCCTCTATATTTTTATAACCTATATAACCCCAAACATTATTGGTAGATAAGTCATTTATCCTAATTCCTATTACTGAAAAATAAGATATACATAAATTAATAGTTATATTTGATTTTAAATTAATATCTAATCTATTGAACCAATTAGTATCCAAAAATTTAGCTTTATCTTTTTTATATAATTCTATATATCGTTTTTCTTCTTTGTCGAGTATATCAGAGATTTCATTTTCAAAAGTAGAGTATATTTTAGCAAGTTGATTTAAAAGATATCTTATCCTCATTTTTGTTTCTTCTGGAGAATGATAAAGGTCTAAAATAATTTTTTTATCTTCTTCTGATAGTTCAGGCAAATCTTTTATATAGTTTTCCATAAGATTTAAATCATGTTTAACTAAATTCCAGCCAGAATTATCTCCTATTAAAGTTTCGCCTAAAAAGCAACCACCAAGATAATTAAAAAGAGTTTCTAAACTACTTTTTTCGAAAACTTCAAAGTAGTCATCTAATGTTGATATTTCATAGTCATCTATATACCCATAAAATATAACTGGTAAAACATTAGTTTTATGAAAGAAGTCAAATTCATTTTTTAAAAAGCTACTTGTATCCTCTTCTAATAAATTTGTGTATTTAATTAATTGCTCATCTAAGGTTATACGAAAGCTAGAAAAATATTCGGATTTAGAATCAAAGTATTTATAGAGTACCCATTGAGCAAATTCATTTATAGGTTTCTTATAAAATTTTATATTTATCATATAATAAAAACCCTCCTTGTTAGATGATTATCTAACAACAATATACGATTATTACCTTTAAATGTCAATAATTACCTTGGAAATTTTATGGGAAAAGTTTTGTTGTGAGAAAATTTAATTTAGAAGAATTATATAAGAAGATAAATAAATTTAAAAACTAAAATTAAATAAAAAAAGAGAAGTATTTTAACTCTCTTTTTATAAACTATTTCTATATTGTATAGGAGAAAATCCAGTAATTTTTTTAAATGTTTTTGAAAAATGGCTTGTATCACAATAGCAAAGCAAATTAGATATTTCTAAAATAGATTTAGAAGTAGTTTTCAATAATAATTTTGCTCTTTCGACTTTAACTTGGTGAACATAATTTATTATTGATATATTCATTACATTTTTGAAAAGTGATCCTAAATAAGAAGGAGAATTGTTAAATTCTTTTGCCATAATATTTAGTGAAAAATAACTTTCTATATGTAAATGAATGTATTTTATCATGTTGTTTACTATAAAGTTACTTTTATTTTCAAGGCCATTAAGAGATTTGTGTATATATGAATCAAATATAATTAATTCAAGTGATTGAAGTTCTGCTAAAGTTGAACAGTCTAAAATAGATTTATAAATATTATTATATATTGATTTTATTGAAGTATTATTAATTGAATTTTTTAATATATTTTTAGCTAGGAAAGCATTCCAAATTATTAAATGATGCTTTTTAGAGGTAACATCTAGCATTGAAGCTATTTCTTTTTTATGTCTGTTACGAATTGTATTCATAATAGAATTATAATTATTATTTTCTAAAAGCATATGAAAATCTATATCTAAAAAAGATAAAAAATCTTCTGAAGAATTATTTATAAATTTGTCTATCATAATAAGCCTCCTAATAAATTATATGAGGATATTATATTAAAAAAATACAAAAAATACAAAAGTGAGAAAAACAAAAAAACATTATCCCCCTAGTAGGGTGGGGTTAATAGTGATAAAATTTACAATTTTATTTTAAATTAGATAATGTAATTAATTAGCTATTTTGCTATGAAAAATACTAATTTTAAAAAAAATTTGACAAAAAAATTTTTTAGTAGTATATTAAACACATAGCCCCCCCTACGAGGGATAGGAGAGGAGAATAAAAATGAATGATGAAAAGAAGAAAGCAGTTCAATTATTAAAAACTGCAAGAGGTCAAATCGAAGGAATAATAAAAATGATAGAGGATGAAAGATATTGTATAGATATCTCAAATCAATTAATGGCAGTTACTGCACTTATAAAAAAATCAAATAAACACATTTTAGAACAACATTTACATGGGTGTGTTAAAGCAGCTTTTGAAAATGAGGCAGATAAAGAAAAGAAACTAGAAGAATTAAATAAAGTAATAGCTAAATTAATGGGAAATTAATTTAGCTATTATAAAAAAATATAAAAGGAGAAAGCTATTATGGAGAACAAAGTCGTTAAGGTAACTGGAATGACTTGTGCAGCTTGTTCTGCTTCTATAGAAAGAGCAGTAGGTAGGATGCAAGGAGTCGAATCTGTAGCTATAAATTTAGTTTCAGAAGAAATGAAGTTATCTTATGATAAAGAAAAAATTAAGTTTGAAGATATACAAAAGAAAATAGAAAAGATAGGATATGGAGTTATTGATGATAAGAAAGAAGAAAAATCATTAGGAGCTTTAGATTCTTATAGAGTAGAAGGAATGAGTTGTGCAGCTTGTGCAGCTTCAATAGAAAAAGTTTTAAATAAGATGAATGGAGTTGATGGTGCAACAGTTAACTTTGCAGCAGAAACAGTAACTTTTTCTTATGACTCTAATAAAGTTAAATTTGAAGACATAAAAGCAAAACTTGCAAAATTAGATTTTAATTTAATTGAAAATAAAAAAGATACACATGTTACATATAAAGTAGAAGGAATGAGTTGTGCAGCTTGTGCTGCTTCAATAGAAAAAGTCTTAAACAAGATGAATGGTGTTGAAGGAGCAACAGTTAATTTTGCAACAGAAACAGTAACTTTTTCGTATGACTCTCAATTAGTTAGATTATCAGAAATTAAAGCAAAACTTGCAAAATTAGATTTTACTTTAATAGAAGATGAAGAGGAAACTAAAGTAGACAATAAAAAAGATGAAGTTAAGTTTACTAGAAACAGATTAATATTTACATCTTTATTTGCAATTCCAGCTTTTATAATTGGAATGAGTGGAGATTTTGGAATACCACTTCCAAACTTTATGGCACCAGATAAATCACCTCTTACATATGCAATTATTTTATTTATATTAGCTTCATGTGGTATATATGCTGGTAGAAGTTTCTTTAGAGTTGGTATTAAAGGATTAATAGCTTTAACACCAGGAATGGATTCTTTAATTAGTATAGGATCTGGAGCAGCTTATATTTATGGATTATTTGGTCTTTATGAAATAATTACAGGAAATACTACTTATGTTCATCAATTATATTTTGATTCATCAATTACAATATTAGCTCTTATTAGTTTAGGAAAATACTTAGAGAGTATTGCAAAAGGAAAGACATCAGATGCAATAAAAGCTCTAATGGATTTAGCTCCAAAAACTGCTACTATTATAGTTGATGGAAAAGAACAAGTTATTCCAGTTGATGAAGTTAGAACTGGAGATTTAATAGTAGTAAAACCAGGGGAAAAGCTTCCAGTTGATGGTGAAGTTATAGAAGGAACTACTGCAATTGAAGAAAGTATGTTAACAGGAGAAAGTGTTCCTATAGAAAAGAAAGTTGGAGATTCTGTTTTTGGTGCTAGTATAAACAAAAATGGAAGAATTGTATACAAAGCAACAAAAGTAGGTAAAGATACTGCTATTGCTCAAATTGTTAAATTAGTTAAAGATGCTCAAGGATCAAAAGCTCCAATAGCTCATTTAGCAGATGTTATTGCAGGATATTTTGTTCCAGTTGTTATAAGTTTAGCAGTTATTGCAGCTATATGTTGGGGAGTAAGTGGAAAAGATTTAGAATTTGTACTTACAATATTTATTTCAGTTTTAGTTATTGCTTGTCCTTGTTCATTAGGTTTAGCAACTCCTACTGCAATTATGGTTGGTACTGGAAAAGGTGCTCAACATGGAGTTTTAATTAAAGGTGGAGAAGCATTACAAATAGCACAAGGAATTCAAACAATTGTATTTGATAAAACAGGTACTCTTACAGAAGGAAAACCAGTAGTTACTGATATTGTAACTGAAGATTATGATAAAGATGAAATTCTTGCAATTGCAGGAGCAGCAGAAAAAGGATCTGAGCATCCATTAGGAGAAGCGATTGTAAAATCAGCAGAAGAAAAAGGTTTAGAACTTAAGAAAATTGATGAATTTAAAGCTATACCTGGTAAAGGAATAGAAGTTTCAATAGATTCAAAAGATATTCTTTTAGGAAATAAAAAATTAATATTAGAAAATAATATTAATATAAATGAAAAATTTGGACAAGAATCAGAAAGACTTGCAGAACAAGGAAAAACTCCTATGTATATGGTTATAGATGGTAAATTAGAAGCAATTATAGCAGTTGCAGACGTAGTAAAACCATCAAGTGCTAAAGCAGTTAAAACTCTTACTAATATGGGAATAGAAGTTGTTATGCTTACTGGAGATAATAAGAAAACAGCAGAAGCTATTGCAAAAGAATTAGGTATAACAAGAGTTATAGCAGAAGTATTACCAAATGAAAAAGCAGATAATGTTAAAAAGATACAAGAAGAAGGAAAAAAAGTTGCTATGGTAGGGGATGGAGTTAATGATGCACCAGCACTTGCTTTAGCTGATATAGGAATGGCAATTGGTTCAGGAACTGATATAGCAATGGAATCAGCTGATATAGTTCTTATGAGAAGTGATATTATGGATGTTATTACAGCTATTCAATTAAGTAGAGCTACTATGAGAAATATTAAACAAAACCTTGGATTTGGATTAGTATTTAATATCATAGGAATTCCAATAGCTATGGGAGTATTATACTTATTTGGTGGTCCATTATTAAATCCAATGATAGGAGCATTAGCTATGAGCTTTAGTTCAGTAACTGTGTTAACTAATGCCTTAAGATTAAAAACATTTAAACCAAAAATTATACAATAATTTTAAAATATAAATATTGCCATAACAAGAGGCCTTGTATCTTGTTGAGAATATAAAATAAAAGGAGAAATGAAAAATGAAAACAATAATAATTGAAGGAATGTCATGTCAAAAATGTGTTGAAGGAGTTAAAAAAGCATTAAATACTGTTGATGGAGTTGACTCAATGGAAGTTACTGTTGGAAAAGCAATTGTTGAAGGTACAGCAAATAATGCAGATTTAAAAGAAGCTATTGAAGATTTTGGATTTGATGTTGTATCAATAGAAGAATAATTTAAATTCTTTGATAAGACTATACTATAAAAAATTGTAGGATAGTCTTATTTAATAATAAGCTTTAACTAGGATACATAATAAAAAAAGAATCGCATAAATAAAGAGGTTGTTTTTCAACCTCTTTTATTTTTTATAAATATTAATACAAAAAAGATAAAGTAGATATAAATTTTCAAAAATTAAAATATAAAATATTAATAAAATATGTTTAAATTAATATTTTAAAAGTTATATATAAATTATATTTATAAAAATATAACTGCATTGATGGTGATTAATGATTTATTTAATAAAAATAACAAAAATATTGTATTAAAAAAATAGTAACAAATTTAACAAAAACTATTGAAGTTGTTAAAAAATGGTGATAGAATAAATTTACGGAAAACGTTTCCTGATAAAATATATGGGAGAAGAGTTCTATACTTGGAAAGGTTTCCGAAAAATATAATTAAATAAAATATTTAGGAATCTTTAGTAAGGTTTCAAATATAAATTAAATATAAAGATAAGTATATATTTAATTTATATTGTTACCTTAAATGAAAAATAAATAGAAAGTAAAACAATAAATTTGTTTTGAATTTTTTGGAAAGGTTTCCGTAATATGCTATAGAATTGAATGGGAGGGTTAATATGGCAGGATTAGTTTTTAAAAATCTATACAAAATTTATGAAAATGGGTTTGAAGCTGTAAAAGATTTTAATCTAGAAATAAAAGATAGAGAATTTATAGTTTTTGTTGGGCCATCAGGATGTGGAAAGTCAACAACATTAAGAATGGTTGCAGGGCTTGAGGAAATAAGTGAAGGAGAGCTTTATATAGGAGATCAATTAGTAAATGATAAAGCACCTAAAGATAGAGATATAGCAATGGTATTCCAAAATTATGCTTTATATCCGCATATGACTGTATTTGAGAATATGGCATTTGGACTTAAATTAAGAAAAGTTCCTAAAGATGAAATTGAAAGTAAAGTAAAAAATGCAGCAAAAATTTTAGATATTGAACATCTTTTAGATAGAAAGCCAAAAGCTTTATCTGGAGGACAAAGACAAAGGGTTGCAATGGGAAGAGCAATTGTAAGAAATCCAAAAGTTTTCTTAATGGACGAGCCTTTATCAAATCTAGATGCTAAATTAAGAGTTCAAATGAGAATAGAAATATCTAAATTATATAAAGAATTAGATACTACATTTATTTACGTAACTCATGATCAAACAGAGGCAATGACTTTAGGAACAAGAATAGTTGTTATGAAGGATGGAGTAATACAACAAGTTGCGACTCCAAATGAAATATATAATAATCCAGTAAATATGTTTGTGGCAGGATTTATAGGAAGTCCTCAAATGAATTTCTTATATGGGAAATTGATAAAAGAAGATAAAAAAATGTTTATTGAAATTGAAGGTAATAAAGTAGAATTAGATAAAGAGAAAGTTGATAAGATAAACAAATTTAATTCATTAAATGAAGAGGTTATATTAGGAATTAGACCAGAAAAAATACTTTATAATATTGATGAATTAGAAGGGAAATCAAAAATTAAGTTTAATAGTGAAGTAGAACTTACAGAAAACTTAGGGGCAGAAATTTATGTTCATACAAAACTAGGAACAAAAGCAATAATAATAAAAACAAAGGGTAGCGCTAATAAAGAAATAGGAGAAAAAATAGATTTTGCTATTGATGTAAACGATATTCATGTTTTCGATAAGGAAACTCAAGTTACAATTTTATAATTATAAGGGTGTTTAAAATTTAATTAAAATAAAACTTTGAATTTATGGAGGGGAATTTATATGGCTAAAAAGAGAATACTAGCTTGTCTTATGGCAACACTAGTAGCAGGATCATTATTTGTAGGATGTGGGGGATCATCAGGATCAGATTCTAAAGAAGGAAAAGAAATAACTATCTGGACTAAAGTTAAAGATGGTGAAATGAAAACAATAGAAGAACAAGCAAAGGCTTGGGGAGAGAAAACTGGAAATACTGTAAAAGTTGTTAATGATGAAGGAGGATTCCAAGATTATTTACAAGCAGCTAATTCAAGTAAAGGACCAGATATATATATTGGGATGCCACATGATAACTTAGCTTCATTCTATGAAGCAGGATTATTAGAAGAAGTTCCAGATGGTAAATTTGACAAGAGTAAATATAGTAGCGAAAGTGTATGGAATGCAACATCTTTTGAAGGGAAAAATTATGCAATTCCATTAGCACAAGAAACAGTAGCACTTTTCTATAATAAAGATAAAGTTAAAGAAGCTCCTAAAACTATGGAAGAATTAATAGAAATCGCGAAAAAAGATGGGAATGGATTCCAAATTGATTTAGGAAACTTCTATATTACAGGAGGAATAGTACAAACTTTAGGAGGATATATCTTTGGTGGTGAGCAAGGAGCATTAAAAGCAGATGATATAGGTCTTGCAAATGATGGTTCAATTAAAGGATATCAATTCTTAGCAGATTTAGTTAAAAAGCATAAACTTATGCCAGAAGATATAACAGGAGATATAGCTTCAACAAACTTTAAAGAAGGAAAATCAACTTTCTATATTTCAGGACCATGGGATGTTGAACAATTTGAACAAGCTAAGTTAAATTTTGGAGTAGCTACAGTTCCAACAATAGATGGTAAAGACTACAAATCATTCTTAGGCGTACAAACAGCTTTTGTAAGTGCAAAATCAGCAAATAAAGATTTAGCATTTGATTTCTTATCAGAGTTAATTGATAACAAGAGTGAAGAATTATTTAAGGTAGGAAATAGAATTCCAGTATTAAATGATGTTTTAGCAAGTGATGCAATAAAGGAAAATAAATACTTACAAGGATTTGTTGATCAATCAAAAGTAGCTGTTCCAATGCCAAATATTTTAGAAATGCAAGCTGTATGGAATGCAACTTCTCAAATAACTAGAGTTTATAAAGGTGAAGATGCTAAAAAAGTTGCAGAAGATATTGTTAGTGCAGTTAAAAAGGGTATAGAAACACAACAATAATATAAATAAAGCTAAGGAGGATGGAGGGAAATTTTCCTCCATTCTTTTAAGTTAGAATGAGAGAGGGGTATTATGAGCAAGAAAAAAGTAACAGTAAAAGACAACTTAAGAGCTATTAAATTTTTATCACCAGCTTTGATAAGTATGCTTATATTAACTGTATTTCCTATAATATTTACAGTAATAATAGCTTTTACTAATTATAATATAAAAACTTTAAATAAAGGCTGGGGATTTGTTGGACTAAAGAATTTTAAAGATGTTTTATTTGGACCTTTAAAAGAAGTGTTTTTACCAGTTTTTACTTGGACGATAATTTCAGCTACAATAATTACTTTAGGTGGATTTATTGTAGGATTAATATATGCTTTAGTTTTATCAAATAAAAATATGAAAGAATCTGCAATTTATAAAGGATTTTTAGTAATACCATGGGCTCTTCCAGCAGCTATTATTACTATATCTTTTACAGGGCTTTTAAATAGTCAATATGGTGCTATAAATGGAATATTAATGAATTTAAATTTGATATCTGAACCAATAATGTGGCTTACAGAACCAGGACCAGCTAGATTAGCAGTACTAGCAATTAGCATTTGGCTTGGTTTCCCATATATGATGAATGTTTGTATTGGAGCATTATCAGCAATTCCAGAAACTTATTATGAAGCAGCAAGTATTGATGGAGCATCAGCTTTTCAAAAATTCTTTAAAATAACTCTTCCATCACTTGCAAATACAGCATTTCCATTATTAATAGGTTCATGGTCATTTAATTTTGGTAGTTTTACAGCAGCTTTTCTTTTATTAGGAGGAGGACCTGTAAGACCAGATTCACCATTTGCTGGATATACTGATGTACTTGGTTCAGCGGCTTATAAAATGACAACTCAATTTGGTAGATTTGATTTAGGAGCAGCACTTTCAATTATATTATTCTTCATAGTTGGAACAATTGCATTTTTCCAAATGAGAGCATCAGGACAGTTTAAGGGGGAATAGATAAATGGAATTAAAGACTAATAAAATAAATTCTATAGAACCAAAGAGCATTAATGTAAGTGATAAAAAAGGAAAAAAGAAAAAATATAAGCATAAAAGAAAAATGACTAAACCAGAAAGAGTAACACTTTGGTTAAGCAGAATTTTTATATGGGCAAGTATACTTATAATATTATTCCCAGTTCTTGCAATAGTAACAGCTTCACTTTCAACAGGTTCAAGTTTTATTCAAAAAGAACTTATTCCTTCAGAAATTACTTTTGATAACTACATTTATGTGCTAAAAGAAACTGATTTCTTACTATGGGTATGGAACTCATTTAAAGTTTGTTTCTTAGTTGCAGTAGCACAAGTTTTAATGACTTTACCTGCAGCATATACATTTAGTAGATTAAGATTTACTGGAAAAAAATATGGGCTTATGTCACTTTTAATACTTCAAATGTTCCCAGCTTCAATGGCATTACCAGCAATACTATCAATTTCATATAGATTAAATGGTATGGATAATCATTTATTCTTAATTTTAGTAATGTGTGGAGCAAGTGCATATAATATTTGGTTAATGAAAGGATTTATAGATGGACTTCCAAAAGAATTAGATGAGTCAGCTTTAGTTGATGGAGCAAATCATAATCAAATATTTAGGAAAATAATATTCCCATTATGTAAGCCAATGCTTGTTGTAATATTTTTCTTCTCATTTATTGGGACTTTTGGAGAATTCGTACTTTCAGCAGCATTACTTAAAGATCCAAGTCTAAAAACATTAGTTATAGGATTAAAATCATTTATGGATAGTGGAGTTTCTACAAATTGGACAGCTTATGCAGCTGCATCTGTAATGGCTACTATTCCACTTGCAATACTTTTTGTATCAATACAAAAATTTGTATCAAAAGGATTAGTTGCAGGAGCAGTTAAAGAATAAATTAAAGTTACATTAATTGTAAATATGCCCTTTTTATTAAATAAAGAAATAAAATATTTAAGATAATAAATATATAAAATAAAAATAATTTTTAAAATTATAAAAATTTAAAGGATTTCATTGAAAAATGTCTAATATAATTATATAGAATTAGTATTTTTATTTAAAACAAAAAATATATATATACAATGAAATATAATCAAAGGGAGTTTATGGGTTATGAATATAAAAGATATTGCACGTCTTGCAGGAGTAGGTCTTGGAACCGTTTCGAGAGTTATTAATAATCATCCAGATGTAAAGGATGAAACAAGAGAAAAAGTACAAAAAATAATAAAAGAAAATAACTATATTCCTAATAATAGTGCAAGAAATCTAAAGAAATTAAGCTCTAATACTATAGGAGTATTAATTAGAGGTGTATTCAACCCATTTTTCTCTGAGATGGTAGATATAATAGGGAAAAGAATAAGTCAAAATGGTTATACTATGCTTTTAAGACATACAGATTATTCTGCTAGAGGAGCAGATGAAATAAGAAATTTAATAGAATTTCAAAAAGAAGTAAAACTTCAAGGCATAATATATTTAGGGTGTGATTTAAAAGAGATAGATAATACAACTTTTGAAAATATTGAAGTTCCACTAGTTCTAGCATCAACTAATAGCACATATAATACTGAGGTTAATAACTTCTCGTATGTAGGAATAAAGCAAATAGAATCTGCCTTTATTGCAACTAAATATCTTATAGAAAGAAATCATAAAAATATTGGAATAATTCTTGGAATTAAAGAAGATATTGGACTTGCATCTGAAAGGCTTCAAGGGTATAAAGAGGCTTTAATAAAAAGTAATATTGATATAAAAGAAGAATTTATTGAGTATGGAGGTTATAGTACAAGAGGAGCATATGATGCTGCACAAAGACTTATAGCCAAAAATAAAAATCTAGATTCTATATTTTGTATATCTGATATTATGGCTGTTGGAGCTACAAAAGCTCTAGAAGACATGGGGATTAAAGTAGGGAAAGATATATCAATAATTGGATTTGATGGTATGGAAATTTCAGAATTCTATAATCCTTCTATAACAACTATAGCTCAACCGCGAGAAGAAATGGCTGAACATAGTATAGCTGTACTTTTAGATATTATAAAAAATAAAGGGGAAAATAGGCACATAGTATTAGATACTAAGCTTATAGAAAGAAATTCTGTAAAAAAATAAAGAATATTCCTATATATACATAATTAAAATATAAGGATGTGATAATTATGAGTATTAAAAGATTTTCATTTGGAAAAATAATTGATTGTAATTCAGTAGTAAAAGAAATAGAAAAGGAAAATGGACAAGTTCCTTATTTTTTAGAAAAAGATTCTGTTTTAAGCTTTAAATTAGAAAAAGAAGATTTAGTTTATGGGCTTGGAGAAAATGTAAGAGGAATAAATAAAAGAGGATGGATATTTGAAAGTTATTGTTCAGATGATCCAAATCATGCTCAAGATAAAAAATCACTTTATGGAGCACATAATTTTATAATAATACATGGAGAAAATAGAAGTTTTGGTGTTTTTATAGATACACCATCAAAGGTTAAATTTGATATAGGATATTCAGAAATAGATACATTATCAATAGAAGTAGAAGAAAATAATTATGATTTATATATTATTGAAGGAACTAATTTAAATGAAATTTCAAAAGAATTTAGAGAACTTATAGGAAAAAGTTATGTACCACCTAAGTGGGCATTTGGATATCAACAAAGCAGATGGAGTTATGCAACAGAAAAAGAAGTAAGAGAAATAGGAAGAAAATTTAGAGAAAAAAATATTCCTATAGATTGTATTTATTTAGACATAGATTATATGGAAAAGTTTAAAAACTTCACAATTAATTATGAATCGTTTCCAAACTTTGACCAGATGGTTAAAGATATGAAAGAGGATGGAATAAGATTGATTCCTATAATAGATGCAGGGTGCAAAATAGAAAATGGATATGATGTTTATGAAGAAGGAATTAAAAAAGGATATTACTGTTTAGATAAAGAAGGAAATCCTTTTGTAGCAGCAGTATGGCCAGGAAAAGTTCATTTTCCAGATTTCTTAAATAGTGAGGCTAGACTTTGGTTTGGAAAGAAATATAAATTTTTAGTTGATAAAGGAATAGATGGATTTTGGAATGATATGAATGAGCCAGCTATTTTCTATTCAGAAGAGGGATTAAATAAAGCTTATAAAATAGTAGAGGAAAGTAAAAATAAAAATTTAGATATTTATAGCTTTTTTGCTTTAAAAGATGCCTTTATGGGATTAAGTAATAGTTCTTCTGATTATAATAGCTTTTATCACAATATGGATGGAAAGATTATAAAACATAATGATGTTCATAATCTTTTTGGTCATAATATGACAAGAGCAGCTGCTGAAGGATTAGATTCAATTGATAAAGATAAAAGATTTTTATTATTTTCAAGAGCTTCATCAATAGGAATGCATAGATATGGTGGTATATGGACAGGAGATAATACATCTTTATGGGAACATTTAGAAATGAATGTTAAAATGATGCCAAATTTAAATATGTGTGGATACCTTTATACAGGTGCTGATACAGGCGGATTTGGAGGGAATTGTACTCCAGATTTAATGACAAGATGGTTCCAATTCAGTATTTTTACACCTTTATTTAGAAATCACTCAGCAATGGGAACAAGAAACCAAGAACCTTTTGCTTTTGGAGAAAAATCAGAAAAAATATTAAAAAATCTTATAGAGTTTAGATATGGATTAGTACCATATATTTATAGTGAATATATGAAAGCTGTAATAAATAATGATATTATGTTTAAACCATTAAGCTTTGAATATAATGATGTAACTTCAAGGGAAATAGAAGATCAAATATTAATGGGAGATTCGTTAATGTTAACTCCAATAATAAAGCAGAATGGTAGAGGAAGATATGTTTATTTACCAGAAGATATGCTGATGATAAGAGCAAAAGGATTAAATGATATTAGTTATAAAGTCTTTTCTAAAGGACATCATTATATAAATGTAGAACTTGAAGAATTTATTTTCTTTGTAAGAAAAGATAAGATGATACTTTTAGGAGAAAGTGCTAAAAATGTTCAAAGTATAGAAAATAAAGAGCTAAACATTATAGCATTTGTAGAAGAGAAAGCAATATATGAATTATATAATGATGATGGAATATCAAAGGATTATTTAAATGGAATTTTTGATAAACTTCGCATAGAAATAATAAAAGGTAAAGAAGAATTTAATATAAACGTAGATGGAAATATAAAAGATAAAAAATTAAATATAACTATAATTTCTAAAGGTTCAAAAGATGTAAAAAAAGTATATTATATATAAAAGGTTAAAAGGGGATTGGTTTTATGAAAAAAAGAAGTAGTGGGATATTAATGCATATATCATCTTTGGAAGGAAAGTTTGGTATCGGTTCCATTGGCGAAGAGGCATATAAGTTTGTAGATTTCTTAGTTAAAGCAGGACAAAAGTATTGGCAAATACTACCTTTAGGACATACAAGTTATGGAGATTCACCATATCAATGTTTTTCTGCATTTGCGGGGAATCCACATTTTATAGATTTAGATATACTTGTTGATGATGGATTATTGAGCATTGAAGATTATATAAATGAAGATTTTGGAGCATCAGAAGAAAAAGTAGATTATGGATTAATATTTGAAAAAAGAAATAAGATTTTAAAAACTGCTTATAAAAATTTTAAAAATAAAAATCTAAATAGACATGAATCATTTGAATATGAAAGATTTAAAAATGAAAATAGTTTTTGGTTAGATGATTATAGTGATTATATGGCTATAAAAGAAACTTTTGATTTAGTTTCTTGGAAAGAATGGGATGAGGATATAAGAAATAGAGAAGAAAAGGCTTTAAGAAAATACAGAAAAGAGCTTAAAGATGAAATTGAATATTATAAATTTATTCAATTCCTATTCGTTAAACAATGGAAAGAATTAAAAGATTATGCAAATTATAATGGGATAGAAATAATAGGTGATTTACCTATATATGTTGCAGAGGATAGTGCAGATATGTGGAGTAATCCTAAAATGTTTAAAGTTGATGAAAATAATAACCCAAAAGTTGTAGCAGGATGTCCACCAGATGCATTTGCGATAACAGGTCAGCTTTGGGGAAATCCAATATATGATTGGGAAGCTATGGACAAAGATAATTATAAATGGTGGATTTCAAGAATAAGAGAAAGTTTTAAACTATATGACATGATAAGAATAGATCATTTTAGAGGTTTTGAATCATATTGGGAAATTCCATATGGAGATGAAACTGCTGTAAATGGAAAGTGGGTAAAAGGACCAGGAATAAAACTTTTTAATGCTATAAAGAAAGAACTTGGAGACTTAAATATTATTGCTGAAGATTTAGGATTTATGACAGATGAAGTTATAGAATTTAGAGATGAAACAGGTTTTCCAGGAATGAAAGTTCTTCAATTTGGTTTTGGAGGAGAAGATAGTACAGATTTACCACATAACTATGTAAAAAATTCAATTGCTTATACAGGAACTCATGATAATGAAACTATTATGGGATGGGTAAATACTATGGCAACTAAAGAAGAAAAAGAAAAAGCATTAGCTTATTTAAATGTTAAAAATTTAGATGATAGTTATGATTTTATAAGAGAAATTTGGGGTTCTGTTAGTTTTTTAGCAATTGCGACTATGCAAGATTTATTGAATCTAGGTAGTGAAGCAAGAATGAATATTCCATCAGTTTTAGGTGGAAATTGGCAATGGAGAATAAAAAAAGATCAATTAACAGATGAATTAGCAAAAAAATTAAAAGATTTAACTAAATTATATGGAAGAATTTAATCGTAAATTTAAGTAGATAAGGAATCTAATGATTTATGATAAGGAAGTATTGGAGGATTTAAATTATGAAAAATGAATTAAAGGTATCTATGGAAAGACAATTAAAAATAAAATATGGAGTTTCTATAGAAGAAGCTTCAAAAGGAGAAATTTTTAGTAGTCTTTCATCAGCTTTAATGGAAACTATAATAGATAATTGGAATAACACAAATAAAATTTATTCAAAAGGAAAACAAGCTTATTATTTATCAGCTGAATATTTAATGGGAAGAGCTCTTGGAAATAATTTAATAAATTTAGGTCTTTATGAAGAAGTTTCAGATTTATTAAAAGAATTAAATATTGATATAAATGAAATAGAAGAGGCAGAAGAAGATGCAGCATTAGGTAATGGTGGATTAGGAAGACTTGCAGCTTGTTTTATGGATTCAGCAGCAGCTATGGAAGTGCCATTAAGAGGATACGGGATAAGATATTCAAATGGATTATTTAAACAATACTTCAAAGATGGATTCCAAGAAGAATGTGCTGATAATTGGTTAACTTATGGAGATCCATGGAGTATAAGACGTGAAAGAGAAACAGTTAAAGTTAAATTTAAAGATATGGAAGTAAAAGCAGTTCCATATGATACACCAATAATAGGATATGATAGTAAAAATATAAATACATTAAGACTTTGGAAATGTGAAGCCTTAGAAAGCTTTGACTTCCATGCCTTTAATTCGGGTAAATATGCAAAAGCAGTAGAATTAAAAAATAAAGCTGATGATATATCAAGAGTTTTATATCCAAATGATGATATGAGACAAGGAAAATTATTAAGACTTAAACAACAATACTTCTTAGTAAGTGCATCTGTTCAAGATATAATAAGAAGCCATGTAAAATTACATGGAGAAAACTTTGAAAATTTATCTGAATATCATGCAATTCAATTAAATGATACTCATCCAGTTTTAGCTATACCAGAGCTTATAAGAATTTTAGTAGATGATTATAAATTAAAATTTGATAATGCATTAAAGATTGCTAAAGGGGTATTTGCTTATACAAACCACACTATTCTTGCAGAAGCGCTTGAAAAATGGGATAACAAATTAATTGTAGCTTTATTCCCAAGAATAATGCAAATAATTAAAATGATTGATACAAGATTTATAAATGAATTAAAGAGAAAAGGTTATTCTAAAGAAGAAATTGAAGAATTTAGAATAGTTAAAGATGGAGTATCAAGAATGGCAAATCTTGCAATAGCAGTAGGTTTTGCAGTTAATGGGGTAGCTAAACTTCATACAGATATTTTAAAGGATATTGAACTTAATAATTGGTATAAACTATATCCAGAAAAATTCCAAAATAAAACTAATGGAATAACTCCAAGAAGATGGCTTAGATTATGTAATAGAGAATTATCACATTTTATAACAGAACTTTTAGGAGATGAAAGTTGGGTTAAGGATTTAAGTAAGCTTAAAGAATTAGAAAAGTTTATTAATGAAGAAGAGATTCTAAAGAAATTTATGATGATAAAGCATACTAAAAAAGAACAACTTGCAAAATATATAAAAGAAACTGAAGGAGTAGAATTAGATCCAAGTTCAATTTTTGATATCCAAATAAAGAGATTACATGAGTATAAGAGACAATTATTAAATACTTTATATGTTTTAGACCTTTATTTTAGATTAAAAGAAGATAAAAATTTAGATATTCCTAAAACAACATTTATATATGGGGCAAAAGCGTTCCCTGGTTATAGAAGAGCAAAAGCAATAGTTAAGTTTACTAATGAAGTTGCAAAACTTATCAACAATGATAAAGAAATAGATGGAAAAATAAAGGTTGTATTTGTGGAAAACTATAGAGTTTCATATGCTGAAAAATTATTCCCAGCTGCTGACCTTTCAAAACAAATATCAACAGCAGGAAAAGAAGCATCAGGAACAGGTAATATGAAGTTTATGTTAAATGGGGCACCTACTTTTGGAACTATGGATGGAGCTAATGTTGAAATAGTAAGAGAAAGTGGTGAGGAAAATAACTTTATCTTTGGATTAACTGTTGAAGAAATAGAAGAAATGAGAGGAAACTACAATAGTAAAGAATATTATGAAAATAATGCTTCAATAAAGAGAGTAGTAGATTCTTTAATAGATGGAACTTTTGATGATGGAAATACAGGTTTATTTGAAGATTTATATAACTCATTAATAGAAGAGGGAGATGGATATTTATTATTAGCTGATTTTGAAAGCTTTAAAAAGGCTGAAGATAGAGTTTTTGAAGCTTATAAAGATGAAAAAAGATGGGCTAAGATGGCATTTAAAAATATGTGTAATGCAGGAATGTTCTCTTCAGATAGAACAATATTAGAATATAGTAAAGAAATATGGAACATTAAGCAAACTAAAAATACTTTATAATTTTAAAGGTAGGAGATAGTGTTATGAGGTTTGGAAAAAATAATTTTACAAGCTATGAAAAAGGTATAGAGAAAGAATGGATGCTAGCAAATGGAAGAAGTGCATTTTCAGGAAGTACTATGATAGGAGCAAATAGTAGAAAATATCATGCATTGTTAATAGCAGCATTAAAATCACCTGATGAAAGATATATGATTCTTCCAAAAGTAGAGGAAAAATTTATATCAAACAAAATAGAATATCCTCTAACAACTACTAAATTTAATGATGAAGTTATTGAAGGTTTTAAAAACCTTCAAAGCTTCAGCTATGATGGTATTCCAGAATATAAATATTTTATAAATGGCACAACTATTAAAAAGAGAGTGTTTTTAGAAAAGGGAAAAAATACAGCAGTTATAGAATATTTAATAAAAGGAAATAAAAATGGAGGAGAAATTAAACTTATTCCATATATGGCTTTTAGAAATCCTGGAGATGTTTCAGAAGCTGAAAATTTAAATTTTAAGAAAAAAAATATTATAAATGGATTTAAATTAAATCCAACTCTTAAAGAAGAAATAAATATTAAAATTTTTACTGTGGGTGGAAGAGTATCATCAAAAAATGAAAGTATAACTAAAGAAGTATATTATGATGTTGATAAAAGCACTGGAGATGATTATTTAGAAAGATATTATATACCAGGTAAATTAACAATAGATATAAATCCTTATGAAGAAAAGAAAGTATACTTCGTTTGTACTATTGAAGATGAAGATATAAATCCAGAAGAAATAATTTTTAAAGAAGAAAAGAGAATAAAAGAATTAAGAAATATATTTAAAGATGATAATAGAACAATAGCAAAATTGCTTCCAATAGCAGCTGACCAGTTTATAGTTGATAGAGATTCTATAAATAGCAAAACAGTTCTTGCAGGATATCCTTGGTTTTTAGATTGGGGAAGAGATACTATGATAGCTTTAACTGGAGTTTCTATGTCAACTGATAGGCTAGATGATACAAAAGATATTTTAAGAAGCTTTAGTTTATATGAAAAGAATGGTCTTATTCCAAATATGTTCCCAGACTTTGGACAAGATCCATTTTATAATACTGTAGATGCTTCTCTTTGGTATATTCATGCTATATATATGTATCTTTTATATAAGAATGATATAGAAGAATTAAATTTTGTAAAAAAAGAATTGTATAAAACAATTAAAAATATAATAAAGGCTTATAAAGAAGGAACTGATTTCTCTATAAAAATGGATAAAGACTATTTGATAAGTGCAGGAAATGGATTAGACCAAGTTACTTGGATGGATGTAAGAGCAAATGGAATAGTTGTTACACCAAGACATGGCAAGCCAGTTGAAATTAATGCTTTATGGTATAATGCTTTAAAAATTTCTGCTTTATTAGCAAAGAAATTTGGAGATAAAGAATACGAAGAATATGAAGAATTAGCTGAAAAAGTTAAAATATCTTTTAATGAGAAGTTTTGGAATGAAAAAGACCAATGTCTTTATGATGTTGTAAATGATGAAGAATGTGATAATGCTATAAGACCAAATCAGGCTTACGCAATATCATTACCATTTACAATGCTTCCTAGGGAAAAAGAAGAAAAAGTAATAGAAAAAATTTATGATGAATTATATACTCCATTTGGGTTAAGAAGCTTAGATAGAGGAAATGAAGATTATAAAAAAGTTTACGTTGGAGAACTTACAGATAGAGATATGGCTTATCATCAAGGAACTGTATGGTCTTTCCCACTTGGAGCATTTTTAAGTGGATATTTTAAAGTTAATGAATATTCAGAAGTAGCAAGAGAATTTATTGATGATGCTCTAAAAGAAATGGAATCACATATTGAAGATGGATGCTTAGGTGGAATAGCAGAAATATTTGATGGAGATGCACCACATCACGGAAGAGGATGTTATAACCAAGCTTGGGGTGTAGGTGAAATTTTAAGAGTTTATTATGAATGCGTAAGAGGAAATATTAAGAATTTAGAAAAAGCACATAATCATATATTTAACTAATAAATTTAATAGTTTTATAGGTTAGAGAATTTACTTTCTAACCTATAGAAATTTTTAAATTAAAATTTGTTTAGGAGAGGAAGCTTTAAAATGAATATAAAAGATATTTATAAAAATAAGAAAAAAATAAGAGAGATATTTAATTCAAGTGAGTTTGAAGAAAGATATACTTCTGATTTAGAATTAGGAGCAATATATTCAAAAGAAAGCACAATATTTAGATTATGGACACCAGTTGCTAGTGAAGTTAAGCTAGTATTATTTTCAAAAGAAAAGGATAATTTCACAAAAATTGAAGAAATAAATATGAGTGAAGATAATAATGGAGTTTGGATTGCTGAAAAGAAAGGTGATTTAGATAAAATTTATTATAGATTTAAAGTAAAAATTGATGGTAAACAAAATGAGGTAATAGACCCTAATTCAAAAGCTGTTAGTGCTAATGGTGAATATAGCATGGTGATAAATTTAGAGAAAACAAATCCAGAAAATTGGGAAAATGATGTTAAACCAGAATTTGAAGATTATACTGATGCAATAATATATGAAATGCATATAAGAGATTTTACTATAGATGAAAATTCAGGAGCAGAATTTAAAGGAAAATATAAAGGAGTTATAGAAAAAGGAACAAGAACCAAAAATGGATTTAAGACATGCTTAGATCATGTAAAAGATCTTGGTGTAACTCATCTTCATTTACTTCCAACATTTGATTATAAATCAGTAGATGAAAAGAATTTAAATGTTCCTCAATATAATTGGGGATATGATCCAGAAAATTATAATTGTCCTGAAGGTTCATATTCAACAAATCCATTTGATGGAGATGTGAGAATAAAAGAATTTAAGGAAATGGTTTATAATCTTCATAAAGAAGGCTTAAGAGTTGTTATGGATGTAGTTTACAATCATACTTATGAAGCAGAAAACTCATTATTTAATAAAGTAGTGCCGTACTATTATTATAGAGAAGATGAAAATGGAGATTTTTCAGATGCTTCAGCTTGTGGAAATGAGACTGCTTCAGATAGAAGTATGTTTAGAAAATTTATGATAGACTCTCTTGTTTATTGGGCTAAAGAATATCATATAGATGGATTTAGATTTGATCTTATGGGGATTCATGATATAGAAACAATGAAGCTTATAAGAAAAGCTCTTGATGAAATAGATAATTCAATAATAATTTATGGAGAAGGATGGACTGGAGGAGATAGCCCATTAAAAGAGAAAGATAGGGCTTTAAAGAAAAATACAGTTCAATATGGAGAACTTCAAATAGCAGCTTTTAGTGATGATATAAGAGATGCAATAAAAGGTGATGTATTTATAGATGATAAACCTGGATTTGTAAATGGAGGACAAGGATTTGAAGAATCAATAAAGTGCGGAATAGTTGCTTCAACAAACCATAGTGAAGTTAATTATAAAGATGTGATTTATTCAGATAAGTTTTGGGCAAATGAACCATACCAAACTGTAACATATGCTTCAGCTCATGATAACTACACTTTATGGGATAAGCTTCAAATAAGTGCTACTGATGAAAGTGAAGAAGAAAAAATAAAAATGAATAAATTAGTAGCGGCAATTGTTTTAACTTCACAAGGAATTTCATTTATTCATGCAGGAGAAGAACTTCTTAGAACAAAATGTGATGAAAATGGAATGCTAATAGAAAATAGTTTTAAATCAAGCGACTTAGTAAATAAATTAGATTGGACAAGAAAAGAAAAATATATAGATATATTTAATTACTATAAAGGATTAATAAAACTTAGAAAAAATCATAAAGCATTTAGGATGAATAGTTCAAAGGATATAAATGAAAGAATAGAATTTATGGAATTTGAAGAAAATAATTTAGTAGGTTACACAATAAATGGTGAAGGCTTAGATGAATTTAAAAAAGTATTAGTTTTATTTAATGGAAATAAAGAAGATGTAAAGTTAGAACTTCCAAGTGGAACTTGGACAGTAGTTGTTAATGAGAAAGAAGTAAATGAACTTGGAATTAAAAATATAAATGAAGCTAAAATAGATCTTCTTGGAAGAGCTGCTTTAGTGTTAGTTCAAAAATAAAATTCGCCATAATAGTTATAATTTATACCCCTATATATTAGGCTCTCATTTATGAGAGCCTTTTAATTTTATATTTTAATATAATATTTTTAATCAAATTTACTATAATCTTTTTATTAAAAATATTATAAATTTAAATAAATTAAGAGATGAAGTTAATTCATCTCTTTTTAAAATTGATATCTCATATTTTGAGGTTCATAGTATGAAAGTTTATGTTTTTTGCAAAGCCCACTTATAAAATCATCTATAAAATCTGCATCCTCTAAAGAACAACCAATTACAATAAAACCTGGACCTTTATCAGCAGTTATCTTAAAGTTTTTTTCCATTAATTCATTATAAAGATTATCAATTATATCAATATCACCTACTAGTGAAAAATCACCTTCACAAATTTTTTCGTATAAATATTGAGCAGAACCAGCACCATTTATTTCACCACTATTAAATACTAAGCAATACCAATCCATTTTTAAACCTCTTTTCATAAAAAATATAAGTTTATTTTAACATAAGAATTTAACATAAAAAAAGTTAAATGTTTACATTGAAACAAGTTTTGATAAATGTATAAGTTTAAGTTAAATAATGACAAAAATTCAAAATAGATGTATTATAATAAATATATTAATAATAATTAGATGATAATATAAATTCATTTTTAAAAAATAATGTATTTTATTAATAAATTATAATATTGAGAATAGGAGGGAGCTTTATGGAAAATAGAGAAGAATGGGGGTCAAAAATAGGTTTTATTCTTGCAGCAATAGGGTCAGCAGTAGGGTTAGGAAACATATGGAGATTTCCATATATAGCATATGAAAATGGAGGAGGAGCATTTTTAATACCATATTTCTTTGCAATATTTACAGCAGGAATTCCATTACTTATTTTAGAGTACTCTATGGGACATAAATATAGAGGATCAACTCCTCTTGCTATAGCTAGAGCTTCTAAAAAGTGGGAATGGATTGGTTGGTGGCCAACTATAACTTCAGCATTTATAGTGGCATATTATTCAGTTATTATAAGTTGGGCTATGAATTATTTCGTTCTTAGTTTTAAGCAAGGTTGGGGAAGTGATTCAAATGTTTTCTTTCATAATGAATTTTTAAAATTAAGTAATTCACCTTTTGAAATAGGAGGAGTTGTATGGTATGTACTTTTAGGAGTAGCAGCTATTTGGATTATAAATTGGATTGTTTGCTATAAAGGAGTTAAGAAAGGAATTGAGAAAATAAATAAAATTTTATTACCAACATTAGTAGTAATAATGATAATAATAGCAATTAGAGCAGTAACTTTAAATGGAGCATCTGAAGGACTTAATACACTTCTTACTCCAGATTGGTCAATGGTTTTAAAACCATCTGTTTGGATTTCAGCGTATGGACAAGTATTTTATTCATTAAGCATAGCAATTGGAATAATGATGACTTATTCAAGTTATTTACCTAAAAAAACTGATATAAACAATAGTGCTTTTGTAACTGCTTTTGCAAACTGCGGTTTTGAATTTTTATCAGCTATAGCTGTTTTTGCTATATTAGGATATATGGCAACAGCTCAAGGAGTTCCTATGTCAGAAGTGGTTTCAAGTGGAGTAGGGCTTGCTTTTGTAGCTTTTCCACAAATTTTCTCTGCTATGGGGCCAATAGGAAATTTTTTAGGACCATTATTTTTCTTATGCTTAATATTTGCAGGTATAACATCTTCGGTTTCATTAACAGAAGCAGTTTCAGCTCCTTTTAAAGAGAAGTTTGGATGGAGTAGAAAAAAAGTCGTAACTTGTATGTGTATAATTGGAGCTTGTATGAGTACAGTTTTTGCAACTAACGCAGGTTTATATCTTTTAGATATTATGGATGCTTTTATAAATAATTATGGAATAGTAGTTGTAGGACTTTTAGAAGTTATATTAATTGGATGGATAGTTACTCCAAAAAGTTTAAGGGAACATTCAAATAAAATATCATATATTAAAGTCGGAAAATGGTGGGATATATCAATAAAGTTTATTACTCCAGCAATTTTAATTTATATGATATTACAAAATGTTATTAATGAAATGAGTGCTCATTATGGTGGATATGATTTATTTAATCTTATTGCTTATGGATGGAGTGCTATTGGTTTTGGAATAATAGTTTCATTAATTTTATCTAAGAAACCATGGAAAGATAAAAAGATTGAAGAGGATGAAAATGAGGAAGAAGATAGATTAATATTAGAAGAAATCAATAAATAATAAAAGGGAGATAATAAAAATGACAGGAACATCAATATTATTTTTCATAATTGGAGCAACTGTATTGTGGGGTGGATTTGTAGCTTCACTAACAATACTTCTTAGAAATGAGAAAAAGTTAGAAGCAGATTTAAGAAAAGATGAAAATTTAGAATGTGATGCTTAAAAAAAGAGATTCAATATTTTATATTGAATCTCTTTTTATTTTCTAAAAACAGGAAGTGTGCTACATGCAAATCCGCCACCAGCTTTTAGTATTTCTGAATAATCTAAATAGAAAACTTTATATCCTAACTTTTCTAGTAGTTTTTTTACTTTTTTATGAGAGGTTACAATTCTTTTTTTTCCTAAATTAATAAAGTTTGTTCCTAGTTCACAAGTAGTTTTATCATCTAAATAATATAAGTTTTTTATTATTTTTTGAATTATAGCTTTATCATAAACATAATTTGAAATTACAGCATGGTTATCATCTAAAATATTAAAAACACAATCAAGGTGCAACATTTTATCTTTATTAAAATTAATAGGAATTATAGTATAATTTTTATTTAATGATTTTAGATAATTTCCAAGTTCAAGTGCGCCAGACATACTTGTTCTATTACTCATACCAACAAAAATATAATCATTATATATAAGAACATCCCCACCTTCAATAGGATTTTTCATTTTATATATTTTTTTATGTTTGCCTTTTATATATTCTTCAAGAGCAAGTGTTTCTTTAGCTCTATTTTTATTTGCTATTTTAGAAATAAAGAGAATATCATCAATTACAAAGCCAATATCTCTAGTAAAAACTTGATTAGCTCCATAAATAGGTTCTAAAAACTGAACTTTAGATCCTTGATTTATAAGAAGATTTATAAAATCATTATATTGCTTAAACATTTTATTCCTATTTAATTTTTTTAATAGGGAAAAATGAAGTAATTTAAAGTTAGAAGGATAGCACATTATAAATGTACCAATTTCCTCATAATGATTCTTATGACTTATATCCATAAATTTCACCTCTATAATTACTTTTTTATTAGCATCAACTAATACAGATTATAAATAAAATAATATATACAATTATATAAATAATAAATTATATAATACTTTATTTAGTATTCACCATATTCTTAAAAAAAATTATTATTAATATTATTTTATTTTTAGGTAAATCAGTTTATTTAAAAGTTAAAAAAATGATATGATAAAAAGGGGAATATAAAATATTGTGATTAAAAAATTTATTTAAGGAGTGATAACTATGGCAGTTAAAATGCTACATACATGCATTAGAGTAAAAAATTTAGAAGAATCTTTAAAGTTTTATAAAGAAGCTTTAGGATTAATCGAAACAAGCAGAAAGGATTTTCCTGAATATAAATTTACACTTGTTTATTTATCAAATGAAAAAGGTGGATATGAAATAGAACTTACTTACAACTATGATGTAGAAAAACCTTATGAATTAGGAAATGGATTTAGTCATACAGCAATTGGAGTAGAAAATTTAGAAGAATTTAGAGAAAAGCATATAGAATTAGGGTATAAAGTAACTGATTTAAAAGGATTACCAGGAGAACAACCAAAATATTATTTTGTAACTGATCCAGATGGATATCAAATTGAAGTAATAAGATTATAATTTTAAGCTTACAACATAGAATAAATTATAATTTTAATTGCGAAGGAGAAAACCATGAAAATAGGAATTTTAACAAGTGGTGGAGATGCACCAGGAATGAATGCGGTTATAAGAGCTATAGTAAAAGTTTCAACTAAATACGGTATAGAAACTTTTGGAATAAAAAGGGGATATACAGGACTTCTTAATGAAGAAATATATAAATTAACTGAATCTGATGTAGATTATATTTCTGAATCAGGAGGAACTATATTAAAAACTTCTAGATGTCCAGAATTTACAACAGAAGAGGGAAGATTAAAAGGCCTAAATAATCTAAAAAAATATGGAATAGATGCTGTAGTTGTAATTGGAGGAGATGGTTCTTTTCAAGGAGCACAAAAACTTCATGATTTAAATGTAAAGGTTATAGGTGTTCCTGGAACTATTGATAACGATTTAAAATATACAGATTATTGTATAGGATTTGATACAACCCTAAATACAGTTTTGGATTGTATAAGAAAAATAAAAGATACTGATGCTTCTCATGAAAAAGCTACAATTGTAGAAGTTATGGGAAGATATTGTGGAGATTTAGCTCTTTATTCAGCAATAGCTGGGGGAGGAGAAATAATTTCAACTCCGGAGAGAAAGTTAAGTCTTGAACAGATAAAAAATGCCCTTAAAAAGAATATAGAAAAAGGAAAGAAAGATAGTATCATAATAATAACTGAAAGAATGTATGATATTGAAGAAGTTCAAAAATATTTAGAAGATAATCTTGGTATTGGTGTAAGAAGTACTGTACTTGGATTTATTCAAAGAGGTGGTAATCCATCTGCAGCAGATAGAATTTTAGCTTCAAGAATGGGAGCACATGCTGTAGAACTTCTTAAAAAAGGAGTATCAGGTAAAGCTGTTGGTGTACGCAATAATGAAATGATAAGCGTAGATATTAAAGATGTTAATAAAGAGAAAGATATTAAAAAAGAGCAATATGATTTCATGGAGCTTCTTTTATAATAAAAAATAGTATCTCAATTATTTGAGATACTATTTTTTATGAAGCTTTAAGCAGGAGATAAAGCTTCAGTATTATCATTTATTTCTATTAAGTTATTTAAAATAATATAATTATTTGTTATTTCTATTAAAGAACTAACTATTATTTTTTCGTTTAAATCTTTAAAATTTGATAGTTCAAAAACTGTATCTTTTTCATTTAAAATTGAATTAATATTATTAAGTTTAGAAGTAAGTATTCTAAGATTATCTTTTGATTCATTAGTTAAAGATAAATTATGCACAAATTTATTTAGTTCATAAATAGTTGATACAAATAGCAACTTATGATTGTTTAAAATTTTATAGTTATCATAAATATCTTTCTTCTTAGATATATTAATATTGTTTTTAATAGTATCATTTATTTGAGAAATTAAGATATATACATTATTTATATAATGATCTAACTTATCTTTTTCAAATAATTTATCTAAGTTATTTAATAAATCTTTTGTTAATTCATTAGAGATATTATTTAAATTATTATTAGCTTTTTCAGAATCATATTTAAATATAAATTTATTTATTAATAATGCAATTAAAGCACCAATTAAAATAAATATAATTCTTTGTAAACTTAATAAAATTGGATTAGATACAATATGGCTTGTACTATTTAAAGCTTCAGTTGCATTAACCATTACAGCAGCTCCTATTGCAGATATTGTAACAAAAATAATTTTTTGTCTATAAGTTTTACAATATATATTTCCATACCCAGCTCCAATGATTATAAAGCTTCTAATTACATTATCTTTAAATATACTAAAAGTAACACCTATAAAAATTGCACCTATAGTTGTAGCAATAATTCTGTCCTTTGCTTTTGATTTTGTAATTTCAAAAATTGGATTTGTAAGAGATAAAACAGTATACATAATCCATCTACCTTGATGTAAATTAAAATAATCCATTATAAAACATGCTATTGAAACTTCAATTGCTACATGAAAAGCATAAGTCAATTTTATTGAGTTAAATTTAATATTTTTTAATCCATAAATATCATCTTGAATATTGTTTGTTATTTTAGTTTTATTACTTTCTTTATTTATAATAGAAACTCTATTAGTTGAATTTTTCAAAAATATAATAGAACTTAGAATTTGTATTTCTAAATTACTTACAGAATTACTATATTTATTATTTAAATTTAGTATGTATTTATCAAGCTCCTCTGGGTTTTTATTTATTAAAAATTCTTTGAAAATAGAGAAAAACTTAGATACATCATTTAGAATATTTTCTTTTGGATTTATATTTGATATTAAAAGGTTTATTTTTTCTATAGAAACTAAAATATCTAAACTATCTCTACCTTCTTTTACAATATAAAAATTTTTTTCTTTTTTATCATGAATTATATCTTTTAAATTTTGAATCATAGAATTTATTTTAATATCTAATTCTTCAGTAGACTTATTTGAGTTAATAAATTGTATTTTGTGATTAAGCATTTCTAATAGGCCTATAAATATTTTTTCACTTGCTTTTTCAATTTTATTCTTATTAATTAAAAATTGAGGAACCATTATACTTAATGCTCCGAATACTAAAGAAATTAATCTTAAAGGAAGGGCTGATAATGGTACTGGATATGCTAATAAAAATAAATATAGAAAAGTAAATGGAATATACATTGGAGTTTTTAAAATGTGGCCAAAAGAATAACTTATGAAAAATACTATTATAAAATTTATAGGAATGGCTAACCACATATTACTTGCAGCAAAAAAAGTTCCTATTCCTATTAATAAATAGAAGAAAACTAGTCCAAAAGTATTTTTTATTGGTTCTCCAGTCAAATCTTTTCCCATAAACATTAGAATACCGGTTATAGACATTACAGCAACTAAAATATTATCATTTCCAAATATAAATTTAAAAAGAAATATATATGCCATAATACATGCAAACAAAATTGTATTATTTACTATTAATTTTTTCATTTGTATACCTCTTAATTAAAAGTTTAATTTTAAAATTTAATATATTACTTTTTGAGGAGTATACCACTAATGGTATAAATTTTCAAATTTTATAAATTTAAAATATATAATATTATAAGAATAGTAATACTTCTATTAAAACTTTTGCTTATAATGTTTTCAATAAAACTATATAATAAGATATGATTATAGATAAATAGATATAGTTATATAAGTATATTAATTAACCAATGAGGTGAATAAAGTGATAGAATATAAAAATAAAAAATATGTATGTTTGTTAGATTTAGGATTTGAAACTATTAGAGGAAAATGGAAAAGTATAATAATATGTCATTTATATAAAGGACCAAAAAGATTTTTAGAATTACAAAGAGTAACATCAGGTGTAAGCCAAAAAGTTTTAACTGAAAAGCTTAAAGAACTTGAAGAGGAAGAGATAGTAGAAAGAATAGTATATGCAGAAGTTCCTCCAAGAGTAGAATATAAGTTATCTGAAAAGGGAAGAGAACTTGGTAAAGCAATGAAATTGATAGAAGAATGGTCAGTTAAATATTATGGGAATAAATAATAAAAAAGTAAACCTTTAGAAAGCTGATTTAAAATAATAGTTTTCTAAAGGTTCTATTTTTATAAAAATTAAAAGTATGCCTTTTGGTATAATTAAATTATCAAATATTTAATGAGCGGATATAGAGTTTTGGCGTGCGTTTATTCTCTTTATTTGGAAAATTATTAGTGAAGCAATTATTATTATTATTGTTCCTATTAATACATTTGTAGTTATCATTTCTCCCATAATTAAAAGCATTAAAATTGGGACTAAAATTGGTTTTATATAAAATACACTTGTTGCAGTTATAGCGGAAGTTTCTTTCATAGCACCTAAGAAGAAGAAGAAGCCTAAACCTTTTACAACAACACCAACATATACTAATAAAGCAAAGCTATGTCCATTAATACCTTTAATTATAGGAATATGGAATATTAACATGAATATAAACATAACTAAAACACCAAGATAGAATGAAAAACTGTTAGTTACTGCTTTTCCATATTTTTTTATTGTTTTTGTTGCTAGAACATTAAATAGGGCAATTGAAATTGCTCCTAATAAGGCTAAAGTAACACCAATTAAATGTTGTTCAGCATCTTTTCCAGCAGCACCTGCAAATGGATTGAATATGACTATAATTCCTATAGCAGCTATTATTATAGCAATCCAAGAACGAGGATCAAATTGTTCTTTATTTACTATTCTTGCTAATGGAACTGTCATTATTGCATTTGAACAAACAAGAATTGCAACTATGGCAGGAGTAGTAAATACTAAAGCTTCTTGTAATAAAGACATTCCTACAGAAACTTGTATAACACCTAATAGTAAAAAGTATAACCAATCTTTAGTTTTAAGTTTTATATGAAATTTTCTCATATCGCTTATTGCAAAAGGTAATAAAATTGTTGCTCCAATTAAAAATGCAACTGAATTGATTTGATAAGCATTAAGCTTGTCCATTGCTAAGTATTTACCACTTATTTCTTGAGTACTAAAGCATAATGCAGTTAAAAATATGAATATATAACCTTTGTATTTTGACATAGTAGATCTCTTCCTTCCTCTTTTGTTTTAAAGTTACAGAATAAAGTGATTATATGAAATTTTCTGAAAATTTCACTTCAATTTACAAGCTTAAGTTTTTAGTTTTTTATATAGCCCCATATATAAAAGCCCCCTTTTTATTTAATTTAACATTTATTAGTAAAAATAATAAAGTATATTCATATATCTGTAAACCTTATCATAAGGCGCGTGAATTACTACTGAATATTTTTACATTAGTTTATTAGTTGAAATTTTAAAAATAAAATTTACTAAATATAATTTGTAAGTTTTTAATTCTTAAGTTAAGAATAACAAATAAAAATTCTAAAGTCAAAACATTTGTTTAGTTTTTAATCAAATGTTTAAAAATAGATTTATTTTATTTATTATTAAAAAGTTAATTTAAGTATTTTATTTAGAAAATGTGTATGATTGAAAGTTAATATAAGTTAGAATATAATAAAAAAGATTTTAAAAAATAATATATGATTTGAGGTAGTGATTATGAAAGATTATGAAAAAATGAATCAAACCGAAAAACAAGATTTTTTAGCTAAATTATCTAGTATGTATTATGATAAATCTATGACTCAATCTGAAATTGCAAATGAATTAGAAACTACTAGATTTAAAGTTTCTAAGTATCTTCAGGAAGCGAGAGATAAAGGAGTTGTAGAAATAAATATAAATTATCCTAGACAAAGACTAAAGACTTTAGAAAAAGAATTAGTACAAAAATTTGAACTTAAAGATGCCATTATAATAGATAATCAGACTTTACCTTATGATGAAATAATATATGCCCTTGGAAAATTTGGAGCAGAATATCTTCAAAAGATAATAGTTGAAAATGATACTGTAGGTGTTTTATGGGGAAAAACAATATCAAATGTTATTAAACATATGAAACCAACTAATAAGATGCCAATTACTGTAGTTCAATTAGTGGGATCAGCTGCAAAAGATAATTTATTAATAGATTCACCAGAGCTTATTAGAAGACTGGCTAATGTATATAGTGGAAAATATAAATATTTATATGCTCCTTTATATATGGATAATGACTATGCTAGAAAATCATTTTTGCAAGAACCTGTAATAAATGATTTGATATTTTCTGCTAGTAAATCTAAAATTGCATTAACTGGAGTTGGAACTGTAAACGCAGTGTTTGCTTCATCTCTTTGGAAAGATTATTTAGATGATGATATAAATAGAAGAAATGCTGTAGGGTGCATGTATGGGCATGTATATGATATTTATGGTAATATAACTGAATCTTCTATAAATCAAAAAGTTATAGGAGTAGATATAAATATAATAAAAAATATAGAGTATAGAATTGGAGTTTCTTCAGGTAAATTAAAAGCCGAAGCTATACTAGGAGCTTTAAACGGAAATTTCATAAATGTATTAATAACAGATGCTGAAACTGCAACTAAAGTACTAGGTTTAAAATCAGATTTAAAAAACTAATTAAAAAGGGTTTGTACTATTTATTTAATATAGGTAAACCCTTTTTTTGTTGCTCAAATAACATTTATAAAAATAAAATATTTTTACAGAAATATTTTTAACATTTGTTTAATAATTACACAAATGTTTTGACAGAGGATTTTTATGGTGATATTATCTAAGTATAAAATCAAGTGAAAACTTAAGAAGAGGAAGTGTAATTATGGATGTTAAACAAGAGTCTTTAAGGTTACATAAAGAAAAGATGGGTGAAATTGAAATTAAAGGTAAATTTAACGTTGAAAATAAAGAAGATTTATCTATAGTTTATACTCCAGGAGTTGCTGCTCCTTGTTTAGAAATTGCAGCTGATAAAGAAAAGGTATATGATTATACACTTAAAGGTAGAACAATTGCAGTAATAACTAATGGAACAGCTGTACTTGGTTTAGGAGATATAGGACCAGAAGGTGGACTACCTGTTGTAGAAGCAAAAGCTTTGCTTCATAAAGAATTTGCTGGAGTTGATGCTTTTCCAATTGCATTAAATGAAAACGATCCAGATAAAATTGTTGAAATATGTAAATCTATTGCACCAGGGTTTGGAGGAATACATTTAGAGGATATAAAAGCTCCAGAATGCTTTAAAATAGAAGAAAGACTAATAAAAGAATTAGATATACCTGTATATCATGATGATCAACATGGAACTTCAATAGCAGTTTTAGCAGGACTTTTTAATTCACTAAAAATTGTAGACAAGAAAATAGAGGATATTAAAATATTAATAAATGGAGCAGGAGCATCAGGAATAGCAATTGCAAAACTTTTAATAGCAGCAGGGGCAAAAAATATAGTGTTAGCTGATATAAATGGAGCTTTAGTTGCAGGAGATAATTCTTTAAATGAACCACAAAAAGAAATTGCAGCTATGACTAATAAAGAAAGAGAAGTCGGAAAGCTTGAAGAAATAATTAAAAATAAAGATGTATTTATAGGAGTATCAGTAGGAAATATAGTTACTAAAGAAATGATACAAACTATGAATAAAGATAGCATAATATTTGCTTTAGCAAATCCAATACCTGAAATTTTACCTAGTGAAGCCAAGAAAGGTGGTGCTAGAATAGTATCAACAGGTAGAGGAGATTTTAAAAATCAAGTAAATAACCTTTTAGTATTTCCAGGAATATTTAAAGGAGCATTAAAAGGAAGAGTTACTAATATAACTGATGAAATGAAAATAAATGCAGCAAAAGGAATTGCTAGTTTAATAAGTAGTAAAGATTTAAATGAAGATAATATAATACCAAGTGTATTTAATAAAGAAGTAGTAGATGTAGTAGCTAATTCATTACTTAAATAATTTGCTCATTATAAATAACTTAAAATAAATTTTAGAAAGGAGGTAATAATATGGGATTTTATGATTTTGAAAAAAATATATTTTACAAGCCAAATAAATCTGAACTTAAAAAGGTAGAAGATTTTTTGAAAATTCAAGGTTTAGAATTAGATAATAATATTGATTATACAGTAACTTTAGAAAATAATGGACAAATAATTGGAACAGGTTCTTTTGGAGGAAATGTTATAAAATGTATGGCTATTGATAAAGAGTTTAGAGGTTATGGAGTTTCAAATATTATTGCCTCTGAACTTATAAATGAAGAGTATAGGATAGGAAACTCAAGATTATTTGTTTTTACTAAACCTAATAATGAAAATTTATTTAATCAATTAGGTTTTTACACGTTAGAGAGAGCTGAAAAAGCCATTATATTAGAAAATGATAAACACGGAATCGAAAGATATTGTAATAAACTTATAAATGAAAGTTTATATAAGGATATAAATTCAAAAAATTATAAAAATATAGCTTCAATAGTTATGAATTGCAATCCATTTACATTAGGGCATAAATATTTAATAGAAAAAGCTTCAAATGAAAATGATTTGGTACATTTATTTATATTAGATGAAGATAAATCTATATTTCCAGCAAAGGTTAGATATGATTTAGTGGAAAAAGGAATAGGTAGATTAAATAATGTAATATTACATAAAGCTAAGGATTACATTATTTCAAGTGCGACTTTTCCAACATATTTTTTAAAGAATGAAAATGATATTTTAAAGTCTCAAGCAGAACTTGATGCTAAAATTTTTGTAAAATATATAGCAAAAAGTCTTAACATAAATAAAAGATATGTAGGAACTGAGCCAATTTGTAAAGTGACATCAGAATATAATAAAGTTTTAAAAGAAATTTTACCAGAGAATGATATAGAATTAATAGAAGTAGAAAGAAAAACTTTTAATAATGAGATAATTAGTGCTTCAAAGGTTAGAGAATTTATAAAAGAGGATAAATTTGATGAATTGAGGAATTTTATTCCTCAAAGTACATATGATTTCTTAAATTCTGAAGATGGAATAGAAATTGTGGATAAAATAAAGAAAATATAATTGTCAGTATACAAAGGAGGAAATAATATGAATATAGTAAAAGCTGCATCAGCAGGAACAATTGAATCAAGTGATATTCTTATAACAATTCAACCTGGAAACTCAGGGATTGAATTAGAGTTAAACAGTACAGTAGAAAAACAATTTGGAGATCAAATAAGAAAAGTTATATTAGAAACTTTAAAAGAACTTAATGTTTCTAATGTAATTGTTAGAGCAACTGATAAAGGAGCTTTAGATTGCGTAATAAAAGCAAGAGTTCAAGCAGCAGTCGCTCGTGGTACAGAAAGTGGAAAATTTGATTTCGGAGGTGTTAAATAATGTATAAATTAAGAAGAACAATGATGTATGTTCCAGGAAGTAATCCAGGAATGATTAAAGATGCTCATATTTATGGTGCAGATTCAATAATGTTTGATTTAGAAGATTCTGTTTCAATAAATGAAAAAGATACTTCAAGACTTTTAGTATTTAATGCCTTAAAAAGTTTAGATTATGAAGGAGTAGAAACTGTTGTAAGAATAAATGGACTTGACACTCCATATGGAATGGAAGATTTAGAGGCTATAGTTAGAGCACAGCCAGATATTATAAGACTTCCAAAGACAGAAACTGCTCAAGATGTTATAGATGTTGAAAGAGAAATTGAAAGAATAGAAAAAGAAGCAGGAATTCCTGTTGGAAAAACTGGAATGATGGCAGCTGTTGAAAGTGCATTAGGTGTTATAAATGCTTATGAAATTGCAACTTCAAGTAAGAGATTGATGGGGATAGCAATTGGTGCAGAAGACTTTGTTACTGATATGAAAACTACTCGTTCTTTAGAAGGAATAGAATTATTAACTGCAAGAAGCCAAGTTCTTTTAGCTGCAAGAGCTGCTGGAATATATGCATTTGATACTGTATTCTCAGATGTTAATGATGAAGAAGGATTCATAAAAGAAACAACATTAATAAAACAATTAGGTTTTGATGGAAAATCAGTTATAAATCCAAGACAAATAGATCCAGTTCATAAGATTTACACTCCATCACAAAAAGAAATAGATAAATCTATTAAAATAATAAAAGCAAGTGAAGAGGCTAAGAAACGTGGTTCAGGAGTTGTATCATTAAATGGTAAAATGGTTGATAAACCAATTATAGCTAGAGCACAAAGAGCTATAATGCTTGCACAAGCTGCTGGAGTTGTTATAGATTTTGGAGGTGAAAATAATGATAAATAAAATCGGAAGAGAAATACCAGATAATTTAAAAGAATTAAATGATAAAAAAGTATTTAATGGTGAATTTGCTTTAGAACCAACAGGAAGATTAAGAGGAAGAACTATAAGTAAAATAGAGCCAGGAGAAGGAAAATTATTAGATAGTATAGAAGAAGCTATTAAAAAAGTTGGATTAAAAGATGGAATGACAATATCATTTCACCATCATTTTAGAGAAGGAGATTATATTCTAAATAGAGTTATGGATATAATTGCTAAAATGGGAATTAAAAATATCACTATAGCTCCAAGTTCATTAAATGGAGTGCATTCACCTTTAATAGAACATATTAAAAATGGAGTAGTAAATAATATTTCTACAAGTGGAATTAGGGGAGAATTAGCAAATGAAATATCTAATGGATTAATGGAAAATCCAATAATTATTAGATCACATGGTGGAAGAGCAAGAGCAATTGAAAGTGGAGAAATAAAAATTGATGTTGCCTTTTTAGGAGTGCCTTGTTGTGATAATTATGGTAATGCTAATGGATATGAAGGAGAATCTTTTTGTGGTTCATTAGGATATGCAAAAGTAGATGCTAAATTTGCGGATAAAGTTGTATTAATAACTGATAATTTAGTTCCATATCCAAATGTACCAGCAAGTATTGAGCAAGTTGATGTCGATTATGTAGTTAAAATAGATCAAATTGGTAATCCATCTGGAATAGTTTCAGGGGCAACTAGATATACAAAAGATCCAAGAGAATTATTAATTGCAAAATATGCTTCTCAAGTTATGTTTGCATCAGGATATTTTAAAGATGGATTTTCAATGCAATGTGGAACTGGTGGAGCTTCATTAGCTGTTGCTAGATTTTTAAAAGATAAAATGATTGAAGAAGATATAAAAGCTAGTTTTGCTTTAGGTGGAATAACTGGACAATTTGTAGAAATGCATGAGGAAGGATTAGTTGGAAAACTTTTTGATACACAAAGTTTTGACTTAAGAGCAGCTAAATCAATTGGAAAAAATCCAAATCACTATGAAATTGATGCATCATTCTATGCAAATCCACATAATAAAGGATGTGCAGTAAATCTTTTAGATTTTGTAATATTAAGTGCATTAGAAGTTGATACTAATTTTAATGTAAATGTTATTACAGGTTCTGATGGAGTTTTAAGAGGAGCATCAGGTGGACATTGTGATACAGCAGCAGGTGCAAAGCTTTCTATGATAGTTTGCCCATTAGTTAGAGGAAGAATCCCAACAATTGTTGATAATGTTATTACTACAATTACTCCAGGAGATAGTATTGATGTAGTAGTTACAGATAGAGGGATTGCAGTAAATCCAAAAAGAACTGATTTAATAGAAAGATTATCAAAGACAAGTATACCTATGTTTACAATAGAAGAATTAAAAGAAAAAGCTTATAAATTAACTGGAAAACCAAAAGCTATTGAATTTGAAGATAAAGTTGTAGCTGTTGTAGAATATAGAGATGGTTCTATTATAGACGTTATAAGAAAAGTTAAATAATAATTATATAAGGAGGTATCTTAAATAAAGCTATTAGATTAAATTTTAGTTTATAAAGATATCTCCTAATTTTACATAATAGAAAGTGGTGAATACTATGAATGCTGATGAATTAATATTTAAAATTTTAGAAGGAAAAGAAAAAAGAGTGTTAAGACAAAGAGAGCTTTTAAAAACATATAAAAATACGTTAATTTCTTTTACTTTGAATATACCTGGAATTTATAAAGTAAGTGATAAATATAAATTAGTTTTCAATGAAGGTATTAATCTTATAGAAAAAACTTTAAAAAGTGAAAATATAAAAGTTATATATTCTGAGAAAATAGAAAGAGAATCAGGATATGAATTTTTTTGTTTAGTAGATTCACCAGCTAAAGAAATAAAGAAACATATGATTAATATAGAATATGTTTCTTTACTAGGTAGATTATTTGATATAGATGTATTTGATAAAAATGGAGAACTTTTAAGTAGAGCAAATTTTAATATAGAAAAAAGAAAATGTTTAGTTTGTGAAAAAGATGCAGTGGTTTGTTCAAGAGAGAGATCTCATAGTATAGAAGAAGTTATAAGAGCTATAGATATATTAATAGATAAGTTTATTAAGGAGAATACTAATGTTTGATATTTCATTTAAATTATCAGAATTTGCTATACAAGCTATGCTATATGAAGTTTCATGTTTTCCATCACCTGGATTAGTTTCACCAATATCTAATGGCTCTCATAAAGATATGAATTTCTATACTTTTATTGATAGTACATCAGCTTTAAATAAATATATGTTTGAATTTGCTTTAGAAGGTTTTAGAGAAAAAGACCTAAAAATATTATTTTCTAATTTAAGAGAAATAGGAATAAAAGCAGAGGCCGAAATGTTTAATAAAACAAAAGGAATAAATACTCATAAAGGAATGATATTTCTTATGGGAATAACTTTAGCAGCTATTTCATATACAATATCAAATAATAATGAATTTAAATGTATAAAGAATACTATAAAAAGTATGTGTGAAGGCATAACAGATGAACTTCTGAAAGTAGAAAAAAATTCTAAAAATTTATCTCATGGAGAAAAATTATATTTAGAATATGGTATAACAGGAGTTAGAGGAGAAGCAGAAAATGGAATTCCTCTGGCATTTGATTTAGGGCTATCAGTTTATGAGAAATTTAAGGATTTAGATAATCAAAAAAGGTTAATAAATACATTATTAGTGATAATGAGTAAGTGCGATGATTCAACTATATTACACAGACATAATTTTAAAACTTTGCATTATGTTAAAAACAAAGCTAAAGAAGTCTTAAAGCTTGGTGGAATGTATAGAGAGGATAGTATAGAAATTTTAAATGAGTTAAATAATGAGTTTATAAATAAAAATATCAGTCCTGGAGGAAGTGCAGATATATTAGCTATAGTAGTACTGTTAGATTTAGTGAAAAAAGAGTTTTTTATTAAAGAAAATCCACATAAAGTATGAATTAGTTATCACAATATAGATAGGTTTTCATAATATATATTAAGAAGTTAATCAAAGTATTAGACAATTTATAGTAAAAATATTTATTATAATTGATTAAAGAAACCATAAATAAAATATATTTGTTAATTTAAAAAGTTTATTAAAATAAAAAAGAAAAGCTATTTCAAGTATTACTTGAAATAGCTTATTTTCTTAAAGTTTTATATCTGGATTTAAAGGTTTGATTTTACCAGCTCCAATTATTATACAAGCTATTACTAAAGCTGCAATTGAAATTGGGAATATCATCCATCCACGTCCGTTTGAAATTAATGATCCACCTATTAAATTACCAACTATTTGAGGTATACATAAGAATACATTATTTATTCCCATGTATTCTCCAAGCTTTTCTTTTGGTGAAACAACTGGTATTAATGCATAGAATACAACGTTCATGATACCGAATCCAAGACCATATACTATTGTAAATATCCAAAGACCAGTAACTGTGTGAGCCCACCATCCAATAATAAATGATGCTCCAAATATTATACAAGATATAAGGAATATTATTTGTTTATTGAATCTATCACACCACATTCCAACGAATAATGATAGAATAAGTCCTATTGCAGTAAATCCAACTAATGCATAACTAATGTTAGCATCTGAAATACCTAAATTTGAGTAGTATGGAAGCCAAAATGGCATTATTAATCCATAACCAATATAGAAGAAGAAAGCACACATAAATACTTTCATAGCACTAACATTTTTTAATACTTCTAAGCTAAGTTTTGATGGCTTATGGAATTTGCTAGTATCTTCTTTAACAAATAATGTTGCAAGTATAATTGGTATTAATACAACAATTAGAACAACTATGAATGGAAGGGATTTAGACTTATCGAAAAGACTAACTCCTGTAAAGAAAACTATAACTCCACCTAAAGAGAAGAATAATTTTCCAAGACCTGTAACAAGACCAATTTGGTTTGCTTCAACTGCTTCAGGCATCCATGAATAATAAGCTCCTTGATAGAAGTTTAAAGATGCATATACTATAAATGCAAAAATAAACATTTCTATATAAGTTGTAGAGAAACCTAATAAGAACAAGGCAACGGCACCTATAATACCACCTATTAAAACCCAAGGTTTTCTCTTTCCAAGCTTCATGTTTGTTCTATCACTTAATGCTCCAGCTATGTAAGGGAATATAATTCCTGTAACAGGAGCCATTGTAACAAGTACAGCAAGTTTAAATGCTGAAGGTGTTACAGTTTTTACTAATAAAGGTACAACTGTACTATTCATATTCCATGCTAATCCAAGACCTATACTTGGTAAAGCAATAAGAAATGGAATAAGAGCACTTTTCTTTTTAGTTCCCATATATAATTCCTCCTCTAATAATAATATAAATATATTTCTGTAAATCTATACATTCATTTTTGTAAACGTAATAATCTTTCTGAAATAAAGTATATACTAAGAATTAAAACTTGCAATCACTAAAATGATAATATTTAAAGTTTATTTATAAAATTAATAGAATTTCAATAAAAGTGAGCATAAAAAATAGAAGAAAAATTTTAAAATTCCTATATAAGAATACTATGGAAATGAGGTAGATTAAGAGTTGTGGAGATTGAAAAATTTCTAAAAGTAAATATTTACAGGTAATAAATTTAATATAATAAATATAATTACATAAAAGGATTAAATGCTTATAAATGCTTGATTTTGTAAGTAGAAAATGGATTTGAAAATAGAATAAATGAGATCTAAAAAATTTTATTTAATCGATTACTTTTTACTTAATATGGAAAATGTAATTATGTATTTTTATTTTAATATTACAATAAAAAAAGAAAAATTAAAAGAATTATATAAGTAAAAAAATAGGCTAAAATAATGAATTTTAAGAAAACGTATTCATAAGATTGAAATAGAATTGAATAAAAAATAATCAGAAAAAAATATAAATAAAGATAATATTTTTTAATTTAAAATGGATTATACTTAATAGATATTTATATAAAAATTACATATAGAAATATCTTTAATATAGAAATCAAAAAGTATTTTATAAGTATACATCTAAAATAGTGTATAGCTAATTATATAAAATGAAAAAAATGTTGTTTACAAAATATTTATAAAAAATACTTGAAAAACGTTTTCATAAGATGTATTATAAATTTATAAACAAAGTAAAACGGTTTACTAAAATTTATATTAAAGAAATCGGGGGAATATTATGAATAAAGTATGTGTTTTAGGAAGCATTAATATGGATTTAGTTATAAAGGTTAAAGATATGCCAAAAGTTGGGGAAACTATTCTTTCTAAATCTTTTGAAAAAATAGCTGGTGGTAAAGGTGCAAACCAAGCTGTAGCAGCTAAAAGATGTGGAAATGAAGTTTCAATGATTGGAAAGATAGGGTTAGATGATAATGGAAAAGCCTTAAAAAGATTATTAGAAGATGATGAAATAGATACAAGCTTAATATTTGAAGATGAAAAAAATCCAACAGGAATGGCAATGATAACTGTTGATGAAAATAGTGATAATTCAATAATAGTTATTTCAGGTTCAAATATGAATATAAATGAAGGTGAAATAGAAAAATCAAAAGAAAAGATAAAAAATAGTGATATATTAATTTCTCAATTTGAAACACCAGAAGATATGACAATTAAAGCATTTAATATAGCAAAGGAAAATGGAAAAATAACAATATTAAATCCAGCACCAGCAAAAGAAATAAAAAAAGAATTATTAAAAGTTACAGATATAATAATTCCAAATGAAACAGAAGCAGAGCTTTTAACTGGAATAAAAGTAAATGATCTAGATACAGCTAAATTAGCAGGAAAAAAATTATTAGAATCTGGAGTTAAATTTGCAATTATAACATTAGGTGAAAAAGGTGCTGCAATAATAAACAATGAAAGAGCAGAATTAGTAAAAGCGTTTAAAGTTAATGCAGTAGATACTACAGCTGCAGGTGATAGTTTTATAGGGGGATTAAGTTCAAAACTTAATATAAATGATTTAAACTTTGAAAATTTAATTAAAGCTGTTACTTTTGGAAATAAAGTTTCATCAATAGCAGTTCAAAGAGAAGGAGCACAACCTTCAATACCAAATTTAGAAGAAGTAATAAAAGTATATGGAGAGGAGTAAATTATAATGAGAAAAACACAATTATTAAACAATGAAATTGGAACAGTAATATCACAAATGGGGCACACAGATTCTTTAGCAATAGGAGATTGTGGATTACCTATACCAATGGGAGTTCAAAGAATTGATTTAGCATTAATAAAAAATCTACCAAGATTCATAGATACATTAAAAGCTGTTCTTTTAGAACTTCAAATAGAAGAAGTTTTAATTGCAACTGAAACAAAAGAAGTTAGCCCAAGTCTTTTTGAGGAAATAAAAAAAGAGATAGGGGATACAAAAATAACTTTTATATCTCATGAAGAATTAAAGACAAGCTTAAAAGATTGTAGAGCAGTTATAAGAACAGGAGAGCAAACACCATATGCTAATATTATTCTAAAATCAGGAGTTGTATTTTAGTTAATTAAAATTAAACATTAGCACAATAAAGGAGAGAAAAATTGTGAAAAATAAGGGGATATTAACACCATTTTTAATAGCATTACCTAGTATAGGATTAGGAATTGCGTGGAATATGAATAGTACAGTAGTACCATTATTAGTAAAGACAGCTACACCATCAGCATTTAAATTAGCAATTTTAGTGGCTATGGCTCCTGTAACAGGAATGTTATTTCCATATTTGGGAGGAGCAATAAGTGATAGAACTAATTGTAAGTTTGGTAAGAGAAAACCTTGGGTTTTACTTGGTGGAATAATTGGATCAATTGCTTTGTTTTTACTAGGATTCTCAACAGAATATATATTAATGTTTATATTTGCATTTATTTTCTATGGTTCTTTGAATTTTGCACAAGGTGCATATTATTCATGGATGCCAGAGGCAGTTACACCAGATAAAATTGGTATGGTTAATGGAATTGGAAAATTATTCTTTGGATTAGGAGGAGTTTTAGTATTCTTCTTAGGAGTTGATTTATTTGATATATCAAAATCCCTTCCATTTTTAGCAGTTATAATTGCTGTAATGGTACCAATACTTATAGTAACTTTTTTCGTGAAAGAAGATACTACAGAAAAATTAAAACCTACAAAAATAAGTTTTGATTTCTTAAAAAATAAAAGTGCTATGAAATTATTTATGTGTGCATTTTTCTTCTATATAGGATATGGATTTATAATGCCATTTTGGATTCCTTATTATACACAGGTAAATGGATTCTCAAGTACAGATATAAGTTATGCACTTGTTGGATTTACAGCTATGGGAGTAATATTCTCAATATTCATAGGAATATGGTGTGATAAGTTTAATAAGCAAATAATAATACTTATTGCATGTATAATATTTGGAGCATCTTTCTTTATTGGATGGAATGTAAAATCATTAACTGGATTATGGGCATTTACAATAGTTTATGGACTTGGATATGCAATGCTACAAGTTGTATTCTATGCATTAATACCTGTAGTTGCACCAAAAGAAAAACTTGGAGAATATATGGGAATAAATAATATATTCTTATGTATACCTCAAATAATAAGTAACTTAATAGGGGGATATTTAATAACAAATGGACATGGTTCACTTATATTCCCAATTTCAATTGCAGCTTTAGTAATAGCTTGTATAATAATTGCAAGTGGTAAATTACAATCAGCTAATCCTGATATGAAAATTTAAATAGTAATAAGGTTTGTAAAGAGAATTTAAATATTAGAAGAGTAAGTCAAATTTAAAGTTTGATTTACTCTTTTATTTATAATTAGATTTTTAGATAAAGAATTAATTTATGGATTAAAGCAAAAAGATATAACTTTAGATAAAGTTAATTCAGTAGAATATGAAACTGGAATTATATTTTCAAGGATAAAAATATGGAATGAGCAGAATATATTATAATTGATAAAGTTTTAAATAAATATGCAAAAATAATGGTTAGTCATATAACAGAAGAATTAGGACTTTATAAGAACAGAATGCTAAGACCTAGAATTGTAGAGGAAACAAATGAAGATAGAATAAATTAATTAGCCAAATTAGGAAAGTTAAGAGATTCAGGAGTTTTAACTCAAGAAGAGTTTGAAGAAGCTAAAGGAAAAATACTTAAAGATATAGTTTAAAATAAGTATTATATTTTTAAAATTGATATTTTTATATAAAAATTAAAAATAAAAAGTGAGAATAAATAAAATTCTCACTATTAACAATTAAAATTTTAAATTTTCAAGGAAAGATAATTTTACTCCATTTATATCTTTAGCAAATAGAATTTTTACTCCATTAGCAACAGAGATAGGCCCTTCAAGTATTTCAACATTAGAAGTTTTTAATTTTTTTATAGTATCTTCTAAATTATCTACTCCAAACCCTAATGTAATATTTCCTGAATTATTACAGCTTTCATGCCCTTCAATAAGCTCAATTACTATTGACTCCTCACCTTTCATAAAAGCTATTTAAACACCTTTGTTAGGAGAAAATCTATTTATAACTTTCATATCTAATATATTAGTATAAAAATTAATAGATTCATCTAGATTTTTTACATTAATAGTAGTTAATTGATATTTCATCTTAATCATCTCTTTTCTTATAAACTATTATAATTATATCATTTTATAAATATTAAAAAGTATAAGGAAAATTAAATATAATTTTTTATATATAAATTCTTAAGAATAAAATCATAAAGAATTCATGAAGAAGATAATAATTAGAAATCATTTGTTTAAATGATGATAATATAATAAATACAAATGGTAGGGGTACTATTGATAAATTCTAATAATGCTTACATTAATATAAGGAGTGATATTATGTATGAAAAAATTAGAACTTTTATTATTGGGAGCGGATGGGTTATAATAGCCTTTTGTTTTGGGTTCTTTTTTAATAAGCTTTAAATTATAGTTAAATATATAAAGAGTGTTTAAATTTGATTTAAGCACTCTTTTTTTATTTATATAAAATTTAAAAAATAAAATCCATAAAAAGTTGGTTAAATAAAATAAAAATAGAGAAAAATAAATATTATTTGAGAAGGAGATGAAAGATTTATATGGAGATTACACCTATAATACATAAAAGTATAAACCTTAAAAATTTAAGAGATTTATTAAAAATGTATCCTTATTTAATAAATAATTTAAAATGGGAAAAAACCTTCTCAACTTTTGATTTTAATTCTATTAATACTAACTTTGAAGGTTATAAAGAGAGCATATATAAGTTTGCGTGTCAGCTTGGAATAGAAAATAGAGGAAATAAATATTTTGAAGTAAATGAATTTCTTTTTCTTTTAAGTGATAAACAACTTTTAAATTATATAATATTTTGGATTTTAACATATTATGTACCAAATCCTTATGTAATTAGCGAAGGTAATCCTAAAATTATTTGGATAGATATATGTGAAAATATACTTAAATCAGAAAGGTTAGAAATAGATTATTATAAGTATTTTCATGATAACATAAATAAAAAAATTAAGGTTTCAAGACCAGATAATTTCGCTAATTCAAGAACATTACTAAAAGCTATATTGGAATATGGTATTTTTATAGAATTAAAAAATGATAAAAGAACTATTTTTATAAAAAAAGAAGAAAAAGAATTAGTTAGAAAAACTGTAGATTATATAAAAAAATATTTTGAAATACCTAAAAGGCATAAAAATAAGAATGAATTTTTCAAAAGGTATTCAATTGATAATTTTCAAAAAATGTTTCCTATAAGTATTCGAAAGAAAAATTATAAAGATATAGAAGTTAACATGGATAGAGAGATAAAGATAGATAATTTAATATTTGAAAATAAAGAAGAGATAAAGAGAAGAGTAAATAAAGCTTTAAAGAGTGGAAAAAATATTATTTTAGCAGGTGTACCTGGAAGTGGAAAATCTAAATTAGCTAAAGAGATATGTGAATCTTTTGAAGTCGAATATAAAATGACTACAGCAATATCAGACTGGACTACATATGAAACTATGGGAAGTTATAAAGTTGATTCAAAATCAAATTTATATTTTGATGAAGGAATATTTTTATCTTGTTTTAAAGATGAAAGAAATGAAGTTAAAAATGAATGGCTTATAGTAGATGAAATGAATAGAGCTGATATAGATAAAGCTTTTGGAGTATTCTTTTCTGTTCTTTCAGGTGATGATATAGATTTAAGCTTTAAAAATGAATATAGAGAAAATATAGAGATAATAAGCGAAGAAAATATAACAGATCCAAGAGATATAAAAAGCAATCAATATCTTATTCCAAAGGATTGGAGAATGATAGGAACTATAAATACATTAGATAAAAATACGCTATATGAGATGAGTTATGCTTTTATGAGAAGATTTGCAATAATTCCTATAGAAGTTCCATCTAATATTACAAAAGAATTAATTAGAGAGTATTTTTCAATATGGAATATAAAAGAAGAGACAATAGGAAATATAAATAATGTAGATGCAATTTATAATCTATGGTTAGGAATAAATGATTATAGAGAAATTGGTCCAGCAATAATTAAGGATATTGTGAGTTATGTTGAAGAAGAAGAGGATTGGACTTCAGCAATTATTTTATATGTATTACCACAATTTGAAGGAGTAAATGAAGATATTATAAATGGATTTATAGATAAGCTAGAAGAGATAAATAAATTAGGAGTAAAAATAAATATAGATAAATTGAAAAAATATATAGAGGATTTCTTTTCTTTAGATTTATATTAGGATAATTAAAGATGACAAAAGAAGAAATTATAAAATTTATTGAAAAAGAACTCATAATTTATCTTAAAAGTGGAAAATTATCAATAAATCCTTATTTAAAAGATTTAAATTTTAATATTGATAACTTGGAAAAACTTTTAAAAATACATTTTTTATTAGATGAAGAAGTTTTAAGCTATATAAAGAGTTTAAAAATAAATATTAAAAGATTAAATACATCTATAGCTAAAGAAGAGATATTAACTAAAGGAAATATTAGAGGCAATATATTATGGCATAAAAGCATAATAAAAAGATATAATATAAATCCAAAAGACTGTAGCATTTTTATATGTAAAGAGAACTTTAAAAATCATATTGCAAAAGAAAATATAGTTTTAAATGAGCTATTAAAAATATTGTATGAAATAGTTACTGAAACGAGTGACTTAATATATGATAATTATGATTTAGATAAAGAGGTCTTATTAAAAAACATAAATGTATATAAGAAAAATATATATTTATCTAAAATAGAAGAAAAATATATTACAGATAAAATGATAAATTCAGTAATAAATAGTAGAAATAAATTTTATAGTCAATCAGCTAAATTACTTAAGAGATATAAAAAGATACTAAATTTAAATAAGGAAGAGGTAGAAAATTTATTTAAAAGAACTTTTATAGATATTTTAAATGATTGGACCTTATTTGAATTATATTGGGTAGTTAGAATAATAAAAGAAAACACAAAAAATGCAAAATTATATATATTAGATGATAAAAATACTAAAGTAGCGGAATGGAGAGATAATGAGAACATTTATACAATATATCATAACTCAACAGGAAGTAATGAAATAAGCTTTAAAGTAGATTTAGAAGAAATATCTGATATTGAAAATATAGTTATAAATAAAAGAAGAGAAATAATAAATGAAACAAATAATATTGCAAAAAAAATTTTTCCTAACATAAGAGAAAGATATTCAAAAGTTTTTAATGGAAGACCCGATATATTAATTGAGATAAGAAATATAAATGATAAAAAATTAAATAAAGTAGTGATAGGAGAAGTAAAATATACAAAAGATACAAATAATATAATTCAAGGAATAAAAGAATTATTAGAATATATTAAATTTATAAAATATAAACAGAATAATAAATATGAATATTTTTCTGAGTTAGATATTGATTTAGAAGTAGAAGGGTTACTTTTAAGTGATAATTTGATATTAAAAATAACTGATTCATAAAGAAAGGTTTAAGATATTGGATGGTTGATGAGAGGAGATATAAATTTGGATTTAATAAAAAGTGTAATTAAAGGATTATTAAAGAAATGGGGTGCCTTTGCCATTATATGGACTTTATTAGCTATACCTAAAAATCCAAGGCTAAGCGAAAGTCTATTAAATGAAAGGTTTATAGATAAAATACTTTATATAAATTTTTCTTTAGACTATTCAATAATAGCAATAGTTAACTATATTTTTCTAGGAATATTTATGATTTTAAGCTTTTTGGTAATGATATATTTAATTTTAGAGATTACTATAAATGAAGAAATTGAATAGAATTTTATATTATGATATATAAATAAAAACTCTTATGATTATAAAGTCATAAGAGTTTTTTAGTTGTTTTTTACTCATTATTGATAAATATAATATATTTATAATAGATTATATTTTAAATTATATTATGCTATATCTTTTAATGGTTTCTTTATTATAGTTAATATAATTGCACCAACTACTGAACCAATTACTAATGATAATAAATATAATAATGCACTTCCACCTACTAATGGGAATACAAATATTCCTCCAAAAGGAGCTGGCATAGTTATTTTAAATAACATTGATAATCCACCAGCTATAGCTGAACCAACAACACACGCTGGAATTACTCTTATTGGATCTGCTGCTGCAAATGGAATTGTTCCTTCTGTTATAAAAGATAATCCAAGAACATAAGCAGTTTTACCAGCATCTCTTTCACCTTTAGAGTATTTATGTTTTGCAAAAGTTGAAGATAATGCAACTACTAATGGAGGAACCATTCCACCAATCATTACAGCTGCCATTGGAGCAGAATCTCCTGAAGCCAACATAGCAATAGCAAAAGTATAAGCAGTTTTATTAATTGGACCACCCATATCTACAGCCATCATTCCACCAACTATGGCACCTAATAATACAAGATATCCAGTTCCCATTGTTTTTAATAAATGTTCAGCTCCATGCATTAACATTGCAACAGGAGGAGCAACAAATAATAACATTAATCCACCAGTAATTAATATTCCAAGAACAGGATAAATAAGCATTGGTTTAAGTCCAGCAAGACTTTCAGGAAATTTATTAAATATTTTCTTTAATAATAAAACAACATATCCACCAAGAAAACCAGCTAAAAGTCCACCGAGGAATCCAGCATCTGTGTTAGCAGCAATAAAACCACCAACCATTGCAGGAGCAAAACCAGGTCTATCAGCTATACTTGAACCTATGAAACCTGCAAGTACAGGAACCATTAGAGAAAATGAGTATTTAGAGCCAACGGTTTTTAAAACATAAGCAACTATATTGTATTGAGAACTATTAGGATCTGCAGAGTGAATTCCAAATACAAAAGATAATGCTATAAGGATTCCACCTCCTATTACAAAAGGAAGCATATTTGAAATACCATTCATAAGATGTTTATATACACCTGTTCTATTTTTAGTTCCAAGCATTCCAGCAATTGAAGTTTCTTCTTTTTTATCTGTATAAATAGGAGCATTATTTAATGATTCCTCAATAAGTTCTTTAGGTCTTTTTAAAGCATGAGTAACAGGAACTATCACAACAGGTTTTCCAAGAAATCTATCCATTTCAACTTTCTTATCTGCTGCAACTATTATTCCATCAGCTTTATCTATATCATCTTTAGTTAAACCATTTTTTACACCAGTTGAACCATCAGTTTCTATTTTTACTTTATAACCTAATTCTTGTGCAGTTTTAGTTAAAGATTCAGCAGCCATATATGTGTGAGCTATACCAGTAGGACAAGCTGTAACTCCAATTATATATTTTTCTCCTGAAGGATCATTGGTTAAAACGTTTTCTTCTTCAGCAGAATCTTTCTCTTCATATTTATCTAGGAGAGAAAACACTTCTTCAGCACTTTTAGAATTTAATAATGAATTTTTAAAATCATCATTCATAAGAAGAATAGAAAGTTTTGAAAGTGTCTCTAAATGCTCATTATTTGCTGATTCAGGAGCTGCAATCATAAATACTATATTTACAGGTTCACCATCTAAAGAATCAAATTCAACTCCATCTCTAAAAATACCTAAAGCTAGAGCAGATTCTTTAACTGCTGATGTTTTACCATGAGGAATTCCTATTCCTCCACCAATTCCGGTAGAGGACAATTCCTCACGCCTTAAAACTTCCTTTTTATAAAGCTCCTTATCATTTAATAAATTAGCATTATAAAGTGAATCAACTAATTGATTTATTACATCTAATTTATCTTTAGCTTTTAAATCTACTGATATTGTATTAGTTCTTAATAACTCAGAAATTTTCATTTGTTTTTCCTCCTAGATTTAAATTTAAATTAATATGAAGAATAATTATAATTTTTTCAATTTAATTTGTGGTAATAGTTCTAAAACAAAGTTATTATCACAAAGGTCTAATGAAAATGCACTAGCACTTCCAGTTGCAATTCCTCTTTTAAAAGAATCTAAAATATTTTTAGATTTTGAGTATTCATGTAAAAAACCAGCCACTAAAGAATCACCAGCACCTACTGAATTTTTTACTTCGCCTTTAGGAGCATTGCCAAAGAATACACCAGAATTATTTATTAATAATGCTCCATCTCCAGCCAATGAAATTATTACATTTTCAGAACCCATTGTATTTAGCTTTTTACCATAATCTATAAGTTCATTTTTATCTTTAATTTTTATATTAAAAGCTTCTTCAATTTCAAAATTATTTGGTTTTATTAAAAAAGGTTTCTTTTTAACAGATTCTAATAAGGCTTTTCCAGATGTATCTACTACAACTTTTACATTGTTTTTATTTACTATCTCTTGAATTTTAGAATAGAGATTATTTGGAAGAGAGCTTTGAATCTTTCCAGCTAAAACTAAGATGTCATCATCTTTAAGCTTATTTAATTTATCTAAAAGTAAATTTAGTGCTTCCTTTTCTATATAAGGACCATCTGCATTTATATCAGTTTCATCAACAGATTTTATTTTTACATTTATCCTAGAATCTTCTTTTACTTTTATAAAGTCTGTATGAATTCCTAAATTATTTAATGTTAAGTTTATAAATTCACCAGTAAATCCTCCTACGAAGCCTAAAGCTACACTATCAGTACCTGAATTTTTCAAAACTCTTGAAACATTTATTCCTTTTCCACCAGGAAATTTAAAAGTTTTAGTGCATCTATTAACTTTTCCTAATTCAACAGAATTAAGAGAAATTATATAATCAATAGATGGATTTAAAGTTAGTGTATATATCATTTTTTATTCACCATCCTTACATCTGTAATTTCTTTATATTTATCTAAATCAGAATTTTTATTAGTAATTATAGAGCAATCACTTAGCTTAGCAAATTTTACAAAGCTTACATAACCAAATTTTGATGAATCAGCTAGAATAAAAGCTTTTTTTGAATTGTTTATTGCACATTCTTTTATGCTTGCTTCTTCACAATCAGGAGTTGTAAAGCCAGATTCTAAATCTACTCCATTAGTTCCAATGAAGGATTTATCAAATTTAAATTTATTTAAACAGTTTAATGCGTGACTTCCTATAATAGCTTTTGTAGTAAGCTTTACATTTCCACCTATCATATAGCAATCAATGTTATTTTCAACTAGAGCATTTATATGATTTAAACCATTAGTAACTACAAAGACATTTTTATTTGCTAAATATTTTATTATTTCATATGTTGTTGTTCCTGCATCAATAAAGATACAATCACCATCATTTATTAATTCTGAAGCATATTTTGCTAATATATTTTTTTCATCAGTGTGTTTAGAAAGCTTTTCTTTGTAACTTAATTCTTTACGTTTTGAAGAAATTGCTTTAGCACCACCATGAAATCTTTCTAATAATCCTCTTTCTTCTAGTATTGATAAATCTCTTCTTATAGTAGAGTCAGAAGCCTCTAGTTTAGAAGATAATTCTTCAAACTTTATAAGTTCTTTTTCTTTTAATAAATCTAAAATTAAACTATATCTTTCTTCTGTTAACATAATTTATAACTCCTTTAGTGAGATCTTATGATATAAGTATAACTTAAAAAATAATCATTTACAATCAGAAATAATCAAAAATAATTATAAATAATCAAAAAAGATTAAAATATATATAGATTAATCTTTTATATAATGATATTTTAATTAGAAAAATTTATTTTTTATTATAAAAGTTGGGATTTATATAATAATATTTTTAAAAAATATTAAATTTAGGAATAAAAAGTACGATAAATAAATAGAATATATAGTTGCTAAATTTTAAGAGGGGCGTGATTTTTATGAGCACTAATGGAGTTAAAAGAAGGGTAATTTCTTTTGATTATGAAATACCAAATAATAAAAAAGAAAAAAATGATTCAAATAATAATGAAGAGAAAAAAACTTGTTAAAATAAAATATAAATAGAAAAATAATAAATCTTGATATTATTAATGAATTTTTAAGAGAAGTTCATTGATATATCAAGATTTTTTTGTGTTAACATTTACAAAAAATAAAAATTTTTATATAAAAAAATATTGTCATTAATTTGTAAGAAGTTTGTATTCAATTTATAAATTTTATTAAAAAAATAGAGAATATAATTAAATTAATAAGAGAGAAAAAATGTTTCTGGAGGGATAGTAAAATGAGAGATAATGCAAAGGAAATTCAACAAAATTTAATGGAATTATTAGTTTTAAATGGTGATAAAACTATGATTAGAAATTTAGAGAAAGAATTAGAGATGAGCTATTCATTTGTAATTGATAATGGTAAAGAAGTTATAAGAAGAAAAAATGAAGGATTAGGTGAATATATTGAAAGATATTCAGTTAGCTTAATGAAGAATTTTTCAAGAAAAAAATATGAAAGATTAAAAAATCTTTGTAATGAATACAATACAATTGGAGATTCAAGAGTTGTAGAAAAAGTTTTTGAAATAGATGAAAAAGCAGTTAAGCATAATGCATTTGAAAGAATATCAATGTCAGTAGAAAATTTCATACAAGGAATATTTAAGAACTCAAAGAAAAAGTTCGTGTAGTAAGAACCCTGAATTTACTAAGATATATCTAAAGAATATAGATAGTTATCTTAAAGAAAAATTCAGGGTTCTATTAATTTAAAATAAGTTATTATAAGTATATAAAAATAGAAAAATTTCAGTAATTAAAGTTTAGTCTGCTTTATATAAAACTTCACCAGATTTTATAGTTTCAAGGATTTTAATTTTATATAAATCTATAGGATTTATTTCAAATGGATTTTTATCAATAATAATCATATCTGCAAATTTACCTTTTTCTAATGAACCTTTTTTATCATCTTCAAAATATTGTTTTGCAGCATTAATTGTAACTGCTTTTATAGAATCTAGAACAGAAATTTTTTCATCTTCTCCAATAGTTACTCCATTTAAAGTTATTCTATTTACTGAACACCAAATAGTTCTAAACATATCAGGCATAAGTACAGGAGTGTCTTGATGGAAAGTGAAAGTTAAGTCTATATTTAAAGCAGATTTAGCAGGACTTATTTTAGAAGCTCTTTCTAATCCAAAATTTTTAATGTGTATATCACCCCAAAAATAAGAATGTGCTGTAAAGAAAGATGGAATCATTCCAATTTCTTTCATATCTTTAAGTTGAGAATCTCTAACTAATTGAGCATGTACCATAACAGGTAATGTTGAAGTAAAGGATTCATTTCTTTCATTTAATACTTTTTTAAATGAATAAATTAATTGTTTTGCAGCAGCATCTCCATTACAATGAGATAAAATTTGTGCATTATCATTTAAAGCTTGTTCTATAAAATTTGATACTTCCTCATCTGTAAGAGTTCCAATACCAAATTCTTCGCTATTTTTATCAGGATTATTAATATCTTTATAAGGTGTTAACATCCAAGCTGTTCTTCCTTGAGGAGATCCATCTAAGAACATCTTATATCCACCAATTCTAAAATTGTTTATATAACCTTTAACATAAGTTTCTTTATTTTCATCATAAATCTTTTTATTATTTTTTATATCAATAAAACTTACGATATCCATTTTAAGTTTCTTATTTTTAGATGAATAATCTAATATTTCAAATTCTTCTTTTCTCGTAAATCCATCTTGGCAAGTCGTTATTCCAAATTTTAAATAATCTTCTTGAGCCTTAACAAGTAAATCTGATAAATCTGAAACAGAAGGAACAGGAATTTTAAAAGTGTTTTGAATAAAAGCATTTTCCTTTAAAAGTCCAGTAGGTTCATTTGAATCTTTAAACTTAATAATTTCTCCACCATCAGGGTTTATAGAATCTTTTGTTATGTTAAATAGATTTAATCCAATAGAATTAATAACACCCATATGTCCAGAAATATGACTTAATATTATTGGGTTAGTTTTAGATAATTTATCAAGCAAAAGTTTAGTTGGGTGTTCTTTTTCTCTTAATCTTTCATGGTCATAATTAAATCCAGTTATCCATTCATCTTCTTTTAAATTATTTTTATCAATAAAGTTTTTTAAAGTATTAAAGATATCTTCAAAGCTAGTACAATTATATAAATTAACAAGTCTTAATGTTTGAGCATAACTAGTTATATGACTGTGAGAATCTATAAATGAAGGCATTATAGTATTTCCTTTTAAATCAACAAGATCAGTATTAGAATCTTTTAGTTTTAAAATTTCATTAGAAGATCCAAGTTCCTTTATAATACCATCTTCTATTAATAATGCTTCAAAAATAGATGATTTATCATCTATAGTCAAAATAGTACCATTATAGTAAATTATTCTTTCCATAATAAACCTCCTATCTAAATAAAATTTACTTTTTAAATATATTATAGCAATAAATGTAATGAATTAAGTCAAATAAATTTATTTTAACGAAATTACTTAAAATATTTAAATAAATAAAATAAAAAATTTTTATATATGAATTTTTAAATAACAAATATGACTTTTTATTGAAAAGGTCATATTTAAAGAGTAATATGACTAATATAAAAATAGGTCATATTTGAGGTGATTAACATGAGTAAATCAAAAATAAAAAAAGAAAATTTGATTTTAGTAATTGTAATAGCATTAGCATTAGGAAGTAGACAACTTGCAATGAACATAGTTACACCTTTTGTAGCTTATTATGCTCAAACTTTACTTTTTGGTTCTCTAGTGCTTGGAGGAATAGCTTTAGGAATTTTTAATTTAACACAAGGATTTTGTCAAGTTCCTTTTGGAAATTTATATGATAAGATAGGTGGAAAAAAAGTTGTTTTAATAGGACTTGGAATGCTTATTTGTGGATTATTTTTATCATTTATATCAAATAACGCATATGTTTATGTGTTATCTAGAGCTCTTCAAGGTTCAGGTGCTATAACATCAGCTGCTTATTCTTGGTTATCTAAAAGCGTTCCACCAGAAGAAAGAGCAGATTCAATAAGTTTAGTTGGAGTGGTTGTGGGACTAGCATCAGCAATAGCATTAGGTGGAGGACCAGTATTAATAAAATTTATTTCAGTAAAGACTTTATATTTAGCTTCAACAATAATAGTTTCTTTAGTATTTTTATTTGTTTTATTTTTTGTGAAATCAGATGTAGTTGAAAATACAAAAAAAGAAAAAATAGAAGGTAAAGGAATTTATTTGAAAAAGATTTTTAAAGATAAAAAATTTATTTCTTATTTAATAATAGCTTTCTCAGCAAATTATATAGGAATTGCTTCTTTCTTTTTAATACCTGAATATTTAAAGCTATCAATTGGATTAGATTCTATGTGGAAGGTTTTAACACCTGCAATATTAATATCAATAGTTATAATGAGAGTTTCAACAAAGTTTATTAAAAAAGGTCATATAAAAAGAGTTGCATTTTTAGCGGGAATTGGAACAATTATAGCAGGATTATTGTTATTAACTGAAAGTAGAAATTTACTTTTATTATTAATAGAAAGTATATTAGTTTTTGGAGCTTATACAGTTGTAACAGCTTTAATACCAACAGTAATAAATGATTTTGTAGATAATAAATTTAGAGGATTAGTTAATGGAATAGCAAATGGATGCTCTTATTTAGGAAGTTTTTTAGGAGCTACTATTTCAGGATTGTTATTTTCAAATCACTTAATAATAGCTTTAATTATTATTTTAGTTATAGGAATTATGTTCACTTGTACTACACTTATCATGTCTAATGAGAAAAAAGTTGGAGTTTAAAGTTTAAATTACTATTGTATAATTAAGTTATAAATCTTAAAGGAGAAGACTATGAGTAATTTTGATAAATGTGAAGTAATAAATATACCTGATATGAGTATAAAACCAGTTAATTTATTTAGTAATGAGCAAAAAAAGATGATAGGATTATTTATAGCAGCAGTAGATGAAAATAATTTAGATAAAGAAGTTACAATATTTTTTAAAACATTAACTGAATGTTTAGGGTTAACAGATAAAGAGATAATAAAAATATTTAAATTAATAAATGGTCAGTTATTAGAAGTTTCTTTACATAATGAAAGAAAAGAATATGTAATAAATATATTTTCCTTTATTTCTTATGATTTAGATCATAAAATAGTAACTTTTAAGTTTAATAATTCTATTGATGGTTTATATTTTAAACTTAAGAAAGTGTTCCAAGAGAGATTAAATTTTGAAGTTTCAAAATTAAAAGGAAAATATTCATGGCAAGTATATGAGATTTTAAAAAATCTAGAAGATGGGAAAAGGTATTATATCTCAATAGAATATCTGAAATATCTTTTAAAGATTGATAGTGCATATAAATTATATGCTGATTTTAAGAGGAAAGCGATTTTATATACACAAAATGAAATAAATAATAAAACAGATATACATTTTGAATTTGAAGAGAAAAAAGAAGATAAGAAAATTATTGGACTTTATATAATAGTTCATAAGAATTTAGAGTAAAAGTATTATAGTGAAGCATACTAAATTTATAAATATAAATTAAAGGAGGCTTCATTATGATTAAAAAGATACTAGGAGTCATATTATTAATAATTATTATTTTGATAGCAATGGGATATTGCTCAGGTAGGAGAAGTGTTAGTGATAATTCAAATGAAATAAGAGTTATAAATGTAACATTTAATAGAAGTGAATAATGCGTCCTTATTTATTATTTTAAATAAGGAGGAATTAATATGATTAAAAAAATACTAGGAATTCTAATTATAATTATAATTTTATTTTTAGGGATAGGTTATTGTACTGGACGAAAAAGTCTGAAAAGCAGTGAAATAAATATTAGTTTAGATTATATAAATTCAGAGCTTGTAAAAATTGATAATGAACTTATTAATATAGGAAATAATATTATAACTATTTGGCAAAATACTATAGATAAAAAATCTATAACTAAAAGTGATATGGCTATTATTTCTAATATAAAATATGATACTTTTTTAGAAAACACTAAAGAATATAGTAAAGAAGTGTATAATGATGGATTAGAAGCAGCAAAAGTTGTAGTTGCATATTATAATAATTCAGAAATATTGCCAAGTATAAGAGAAAAACTATTAACTATAAAAAATCAATTAGATTCAATGAATGTGAAAAATGAAGTTGAGTATAACTCTACAGTAATTAAATATAATAATATTAAAGAATTACAAGAGTTAATAAGTAGTCCAAAAGGAGATTTTAATACATATAAAAATACTTTATATAGCGTAGAATAAAATAAAAAGACATCATATTAGTTTTAATAAATATGATGTCTTTTTATATTTAAGAACTATTTTATTTGAAAAATTTAATCTATGAATAATAAAAATATATTTTATTATTAGCTTTGTTGAAATTTAGGAATTCCAAATGTAAATGTATCATTTGAATTATAAAGATAGCTATATTGTTTTATTAATTCTCCAAGTGTTTGAGCATATTGTATATCACTAGAATATTGATGCCACATTTGGTCATTAGTTCCATTTATATATCTTATTTCATATGGAGTAACTTGTTTAACTTCATTATATAAATAATCATCATGTAGCATTTTAGCTCCACCTTCAATTGCATCTGCAGGAGTAAACCATCCATGATTGTAAGCATAAGTTAATGCATAATTAGGATCAGAATTATAAGCTCCTATTCCAAAGAAATTATAAACTGTTACAGGTTTTGAAAGTTTTTCATTAGTAATTTTTATGATTTTACCTTCTTTATTTTTTGTAATATGTTGTATTGAATCAATAGTTATACCATTAGCAAAATTACTATGTCCATGATTAGTTTCTAATATTGATTGTGATAAAAGGTATATAGGATCCATTCCATATTTCTTTGCAGCATTTACGAATGCTTGTCCTTGTCCTTTAAATACTCCCATATTTTCTAAAGCTGCATTAAGTTCATCAACATTAACATTTCTAAATTTATTAATTTCTAAAAATTCAAACATTGTATCAGCTGCTTTAGGATTTATAGCTGTACTTAATTGTTTAGAATAAGATTCAAGTTGTGATTTTGTTAATTTATTTCCATAAATTGCATTAAGTTCTTTTAATTCACCAGCTACATATTTTTTCATTGTATTTGGATAATTAGCATTTACTGTAATAGTATTTGCTTTATTTGCAACTGATTTTGCAGTTGGAATATTAGCTCCATTAGTATTTACGAAATCAGGTCTAATATATCCTACACTTCCTCCAAATTCTATTTCATACCATCCATTAATTCTACTAATTACTTGAACAATATCACCTTTTTTTACAATTCCTAAAATAGATTCATAAGAAGGATTAGTAGAAGGTGCACTTCTTACTGTAGCTGTATTTGGAATAACAACAGCAGAATAAGTTGGTATTATTTGTCCAGGCATTACCTTTGGAATATTATTAACTGGTTTAACTTCAGGCTTTACTTCAGGAGACGTTTTGTGAGTATCAGGTTTAACTTCAGGCTTTACTTCTGGAGAAGTTTTGTGAGACTCGGGTTTAACTTCAGGTTTTACTTCAGGAGAAGTTTTATGAGACTCAGGTTTAACTTCAGGCTTTACTTCTGGAGAAGTTTTATGAGACTCAGGCTTAACTTCAGGTTTTATTTCTGGAGAAGTTTTGTGAGTATCAGGCTTAACTTCAGGTTTTGCTTCAGGAGAAGTTTTGTGAGACTCAGGCTTAACTTCAGGTTTAACTTCAGGAGAAGTTTTGTGAGACTCAGGCTTAACTTCAGGTTTTACTTCTGGAGTAGATTTATGAGTATCAGGTTTAACTTCAGGAGAAGTTTTATGAGACTCAGGTTTAACTTCAGGTTTAACCTCAGGAGAAGTTTTGTGAGTATCAGGCTTAACTTCAGGTTTTACTTCAGGAGAAGTTTTGTGAGTATCAGGATTAACTTCAGGTTTCACTTCAGGAGAAGTTTTGTGAGTATCAGGATTAACTTCAGGTTTTACTTCAGGAGAAGTTTTATGAGACTCAGGTTTAACCTCAGGTTTTACTTCTGGAGTAAATTTATGAGTATCAGGATTAACTTCAGGTTTTATAATTGGAATAGGATTATTAGTAGTAGAATTTATTTCAGTTTTAACATTTGGAGATTGTTGAATAACTCCAGGTTGAGATTGATTAGAATTATATGAAGGAGTTATTTTTACTTTAGGATTTACTATTTGTCCTTTTGAGCTATTTGTTGTTGAATCTATTTTTTGATTTGATTGTTGGAAATTTTTAGTTGATGTGTTTACAAATCCATTTTGAACAAAATCTCCAAAAACAAAACCAGTGTAGCCATTTACATTAACTTTCAGCCATTGACCTTGTCTTCCAATAACATTTAAATTAGTTCCTTCTTTTAAATTAGTTATAATTGGAGAATTTGCTGAAGCTTCACTTCTTAGATGTAAATCAGTAGTAACATGAATTACATGTTCTTGTTCATTAAGGGTAATTAATTTATCTTGTTCATCATTTTGTACAATTAATAAATCATTTTTATTTACAGTTCCAATTAATCCGAATTCAGTAACTACATTATAAGTGTTCCCATTATGACTTTGAATTACAGCCATATCATAAGCATTAGCATAACCTACAATTTTTCCATTATTCATAATAGCTACTCTTCTAGTTATAACAGCTTTTTGTAAATGAACATTTGATTGTTCTTGATTATATATATTTATATTATTAAGAGTGTTTGCATGTGAAATAATAGTTGGAGCAGCACTTATGGTTGAAACAGCCACACCAGCTAGGAAAATAAGTTTTGTTATTTTTCTTTTATTCATTATAAATCTCCTTTTTAATAATGTTAATTTAATAATTAAAATAAATTATAATATATAAATATTTCGAACTTAGAAGCTAGTTATTAAAATTATGTTAATTTAGAATAAAATGGAACAAATAATAAAATATGAAAAAATTAAAACTTAAAGTAAATAAAATTTTAATAATTAGTTAAATTGTATATAGATATATTTATAAATAGCAATATAACTAGGCTTTAAGTAGTTTTATATAAATTGACAATAGAAAATATTATGATATTATAAAAATATAGTTTGCATACAAACTATATTGCATTTACATAATTATATTTAAAAAATATATTATATAAAATTTAAGTTAAAAGAGTGGAAGTGAAAATTATGTATGAGCATAATAAAAAGAATAATATAGGATTTGAAATAGCAATGATTATAAAAGAAATAGATTCAAAAATTTATAGTGCTATTTTAAATGAACTAAGAGATGAAAAGTTAACACCTCAACAAATAATTATACTAAAACATTTAGGGCATAAAGGTGAAATGACTGTATCAGAAATATGTACAAGTATGAGTTTAAGTAAAGGTACTGTTTCAGGAATTTTAAATAGGATGGAAAAGCAAAATTATATAAGAAAGATTAAATATGAAAATGATAAGAGAAATACTTATATAAATTTTACAGAAGAAGGAATAGAGTTAGCGAAAAAAGTAATGGTTAATTTTAATAGAGGATTTAATAAAATATTTAAAGATATAGATATAGAACAATTAGAAGAAACAAAAGAAAATTTATTAAGTTTTATACAAAAGATTAAGGAGAGTGAATAATATGAAACTATTATTACCAGCAATAATTTTTATTACATTAGCATTAGTATTTTATACAATAGGTGTATGGGGGGAATTTTTATCAAAAACATTAAAGAAAAAGCATGTAATTATATTTTGGTTAGGTCTTATATGTGATACATTAGGTACAACTACAATGAGTATGATAGCTTCTTCAGGAACTGATAAAGTTACAACTCCAACAGAGCTTTTAATTCATCAAACAACAGGAATGCTTGCAATAATATTGATGCTTATACATGCTATATGGGCAACTTGGGTTTATAATAAAGGAAGCGAAAAAGCAAAAAGAGTTTTCCATAAATTTAGTATAGTAGTTTGGGTAATTTGGTTAATACCTTACTTTATAGGAATGTATATAGGAATGCATTCTTAATATAAAGAGAGTCTTGCAATTAAATTTGCAAGGCTTTTTTATTATAAAATTTATTAAAAGTCTACATTACAAAATAAAATTTATGCATAAATTTATTTAGTCATAAATATTATTTACTAGGGGGTGAACATGATGAAGTATTTATCAGGTAAAACAGGATGTTATGATTCATATGAGTTTGCAAAAAATATATTAGGAAAAGTAGGAGAATTAAAAGAATTTACAGCATTTTATTCAGAAAAAACTCCTTATTATCAGGACTTTGGAATAGATAAAGCTTATTATAATTTTATAATAAAAGATGAAGAAGGAAATGAAGTTTGGTTTGATACAAATTGTGGTTATGGCGGAACAGGACCAAGCTGTACTGAAAAAATTCTTCAATTATTTGGTGCAAGAGATGAATATGGAATTGATAAGGAAAAAATAATTCATAAGATAAATGTAAAATTAAATCATGATATAAATATATTAGTTTTAGGTCAAAACAGATATAAAACTATAAATAAGAACAAAGAGATAATGCTTATTAAGGTAAAACCTAATAGTGCAAAATGTAGATATAATTTAATAAAAGGGTTAGAGAATATAGGAACTTTTGAGCAATACAATAAAAAGTATAAAGATTATGGAGAATATTTTGAAGAAACGTTTGAAGATAAGAGTTTAGGAATTTATAGAACTAATAATCTATTTTATATAAGTAGATATTTAAAAGAATTTAGTAGAGAGGAACTAGAAAAGATATTTAGAACTATTATAGTTAAAAATGCTGGTGAAGCAGTAGAGATAGATATAAAAACTATTCAGAAAGGATAATTATATAGAAAGTTTTTATTAAAAATAAAATTCTGTTTTTATAAATTGTTAGTTTATCAAAAACAATTTAGTAAAACAGAATTTAATATGATATATACATAATAAAATAACTGTATATTGGTATAAAAAATTTTTTAATACATATAATAAATATATAAGAATACATATAAGACCACTTTGGTGAGCTAGTTATATTAAATATAGCTTGTTTTCCAGAGTGGTCTTCTTATTTATTTAGAGTTAATAAATAAATGTTAATATATTTTGTTGAAAATAGTACTTTAAAAATTCATGTTATAATATTATTTAAAAAAGACAATAACAAATATATAGAATTGGGGGAATGAAAAGGAGAAATATAAATGAAAAATTCTAAATTAATAAATATATTAAAATTTATTATATTTTTAATAATCATAGGAATAGGAATTTTTATTTTAATAAAGAATAGAGAATTCTTAATGCATTTAAAAGTAAGCGAAATAATAAGTTTTGCAGAATCTAAAAACACAAAATTCTATGCAATATTAATAACACTTATTATATTTACTGTTAAACCAATTTTTATAGTAATACCTAGTAGCATAATTGCAATTGCAAATGGACTTATATTTGGACCATTTGAAGGTTTTTTAGTAACAATGATAGGAAATTTTATATCAGCAACGATAGGATTTTTTCTAGCAAGAATATTAGGAAAAGATTTTGTTCAAGGAATATTAGGAAAAAAATTTAGAAATTTTGAATCAAATATAGAAAAAAAAGAATTTTTGATAATGATGTCTTTAAGAATGATACCTGTAATTCCATTAGATCCTATAAGTTATGCATGCGGACTTTCAAAAATTTCATATAAGAAATTTATAGCAGCAACTTTAATAGGAGTATCTCCAGAAACAATATGTTATTCTATATTAGGAGAAAATTTTGATAAGCCATTTTCACCACAATTTATAATACCAGTTGCAATATTAATAATAGCTTTATTATTATCAGGAAGAATAATAAAAAAAATACAAGATTAAAAATTAAGCTCTAAGAAAAGATATGTTAGTTAACATGAATTTTCTTAGAGCTATAGTTTTATCTTTCAAAACTGTAAGATAACTGAAAGTTAAATCGATACTAGAAATATAAAAAAGAGATTAAAATAAACACATAAGATAAAGAAAACGGAGGAAATAAAAAAATGACTACTATTTTAGATGTTAGAGATGTTGAAAAATATTATGGAAATAAAAAAAATGTAACTAAAGCTTTAAGAGGGGTTAGCTTTCAATTAGAAGAAGGAGATTTCGTTGGAATAATGGGAGCTTCTGGTTCAGGTAAAACAACTCTTTTAAATTGTATATCAACAATAGATAATATAACTACTGGTAAAATTGTTTTAGAAGGAAGAGATATAACAAGATTAAAAGGAAGAGATTTAGAAAAATTTAGAGGAGAAAAACTTGGTTTTATATTCCAAGATTATAATCTATTAGATACTCTAACTATGAAAGAAAATATAGCATTAACACTTACTATAAAAGGAGAAAAAGCTTCAAGCATAGATAAAAAGATAGAAGAAACTGCAAAAAGACTTGGAATTTATGAAATACTTAATAAATATCCTTATGAAGTTTCAGGAGGACAAAAACAAAGAGTTGCTTGTGCAAGAGCAATAGTAAAAAAACCTTCACTTATTTTAGCTGATGAGCCAACTGGAGCATTAGATTCTAAATCAGCAAGAGCATTGCTTGAAAGCTTTGAAGAAGTAAATAAAGAATTAAAATCAACAATACTTATGGTAACACATGATCCATTTACAGCAAGTTATGCTAATAGAATAATATTTATAAAAGACGGAAAGCTTTTTACAGAAGTAAATAGAGGAACTTCAACAAGAAAAGAATTTTTTGAAAGAATTATTGAAGTAGTAACATTATTAGGAGGTGACACAGCAAATGAATTTTAAGCTAGCCTTAAAAAATGTAAGAAAAAGCTTAAAGGATTATGCAATATACTTTTTAACTTTAAGCTTTGCTGTGTGTATATTTTATGCATTTAACTCAATAGGAGCACAAAGTAAAATATTAAATTCAGGTAATAATGGTGAGATAGTTAAAACTATAGGTGAAGTAATAGGATACATATCTGTATTTGTTTCAGTAGTACTAGGATGTCTTATTATATATGCCAATAATTTCTTAATTAAAAGAAGAAAAAGAGAACTTGGACTTTATATGAGTCTTGGAATGGGCAAAAGAAAAATATCTACAATTCTTGTTTTAGAAGAGTTAATAATAGGAGTTTTTTCACTTATTTGTGGATTAGTTGGAGGAATAGTATTATCACAACTTTTAGGAGTACTTACTACAAAACTTTTTGGAGTATCAATAAAAAACTTTAAATTAGTATTTTCAGCAAATGCAATGATAAAATCAATTGTTTATTTTGGGATAATATTTATTTTAGTAATGATATTTAATGTAATAGTAGTTTCAAGATATAAACTTATTGATTTACTTACTGCACATAGAAAGAATGAAAAAATAAAAGTAAAAAGCCCAGTTTTAGCAGGAATTATATTTTTAATTTCTTTAATTGTGATTGGAGTTGCATACTATTTTGTAATAAAAGCAGGTTTCAATCCTAATGATTCTAGATTTGGTATGTCTATTGTACTTGGAGTTATTGGAACATTACTTTTCTTCTATGGATTAACAGGATTTTTGATTTTATTACTTCAAAGAAGTAAAAATATGTATTATAAAAAATTGAATATTTTTACAGTAAGACAAATGAATAGTAAAATAAATACAAACTTTATTTCAATGGCTGTTATATGCTTAATGATTTTTATAACAGTAAGTTTAATTGCTGTATCAGTTGGATTTAAAAATCAAAATATAAGTCAATATACACCTTTTAGTGCGACAATATTATCTAGTGGTAGAGTAAAAGATTTTAATTTAGAGCAAGGGTTAAAATCTATAGGTTTTAAATTACCAGAAGGTAGCAAAATGAATTATATTACTGAAAAAACTATTAACGGGATTACATATAAAAGTGAATTTTCAAAATATGCAGATTCAAATTTAAAATCATCATATTTATGGAAATCAGATGATGGTAGTGTTTCTCCAATAGATTTCTTAAGCTTAACAGATTACAATAATAACTTAAAATTACAAGGTAAAGAGCCAATTACTTTAAATCAAAATCAAGTTTTAATAACTTCTAATTCTAGCTTAATGAAAGGTACACTTAATAATTTCTTTAAAGAGAATGGAAAAATAAAAATAAATAATAAAGAGTATACACCTAAAGGGGATAAAGCACTTGATGAAAGTTTAACTACAAACCAAGGTCCAGTTAACTTCCTTACTATTATAGTAAATGATAATCTTCTAGATAATGCAGAAATAGATCATCAATATATAAATATAAATTACAATAAAAATAATATTACAGCATCAGAAAACTATATACAAAATTTATTCAAAAAAGAAGGTTATATAGATATAAAAAATCCTCATGGAAAAAATTCAAATGATGATATATTCGTAATTTTATCAACAAAAATTGGAGTAATGGAGCAACAAAATCAGTTAACTACAATGATACTATATATTGCATTATATATTGGAGCTATATTCTTAGTATCAAGTGCAGCTGTTTTAGCTCTTCAACAACTTTCAGAAGCTAGTGATAGTTATGATAGATATAAAGCTTTAAGAAAAATTGGAGCTAGTGATAAGCAAATAAATAAAAGTATATTTACTCAAACATTAGCATACTTTGGATTACCTCTTATATTAGCGCTTGTACATGCAGGTGTAGGAATATATGTATCAAATGGATTAGTAGAGATGTTAGGAAAATCAAGTATATTTATAGCATCTATATGGACAATGGTTTGTATAGTAATAATATACTTAGGATATTTTATAGTAACTTATTTAGGTTATAAAAATATAGTAAAAGAAAAATAATGACACCCTTATAGTCTAATAGACTATTTAATAAATATAAAATTTAATACATCCAATCTAAATATTTTGTTTTAATAACTCCTTTATAAAAATTATAAAGGAGTTATTTTTATTTTAAATAATTAGATAGATGTTATTTAAATTAATTTTATAAAGTAAATTCCTTAGTTTTATAAAGTGAAAATTGTAAAAGAGAGTAAAGAGTATATATTCTTCATTTAATTTATTTAAAAAGTAAATTGACTTTAGTTTTTTAGTTAGTTACAATTTATTTTAATAAGAACTAAGGAGGAAAAGAAAATGAAATTAATAGATAAAACAGCTGTTATTACAGGAGGATCTAGTGGAATTGGATTAGAAACTGCTAGGCTTTTTAATAAAGAAGGAGCAAAAGTAATTATAACTGGAAGAAATGAAGAAAATCTTAAAAAAACTAAAACTCTAATTGGAGAAAATGTTATTACTTTTAAGATGGATGTTTCTAAAGTTGAAGATATATATAAATTAAAAAAATTTTTATTAGAAGAAGATATAAAACTTGATATTTTATTTGGAAATGCAGGTATGTCTGAATGTCCTTCTATTTTTGAAACAGATGAGAAATTTTTTGATGAAATTATAAATACAAATTTAAAAAGTAATTTTTTTATCTTCACAAATTTATTTGAGTTATTAAATGATAACTCATCAGTAATATTCACTTCTTCTGTTTCATATGATATGGGAGTACCAGGAGATCCATTATATTCAGCTTCAAAAGCTGCTTTAAGAAGTTTAGTAAGAACATTTGCTGCTGATGAATCAGTTCTTGAACAAAAAAATTAGAGTTAATGCAATAAGTCCTGGACCTATTAAAACACCACTAACTGAACAAGATAATAAAGAAATGCAAAAATTAATTGATGAATATATAGAAAATACTGTTCCAATGAAAAGATGGGGAGAAGCAGAAGAAGTTGCTAAAGCAGTTTTATTTTTAGCATCAGATGATTCATCATATATGACAGCTAGTGAAATAAGAGTTGATGGAGGACTTAGTGAAATTTAAAATAAAGTAAGTGAATAAATTTAATATAATTTTAGTACAATAAGTATCAGATTTTAATATTACAAATTAAAAATTGATTTTGAAATTACTAAGAAAAATTTATATTGATATATCTAAATTTGATAGTAAAATAGAATAAAAAGGAGATGATATTATGTTTTTTATTGGTATATTTGGAATATCATTTAAAGAGAAAATAATAAAAATTTTAAATTCAATACCTTGTAAAAGTTGCAATTGGAATACAAGTGGAAAACTGATAAAAAAATATAGTTACTTTCATTTCTTTTTTATTCCAATTTTAAAATATGGAATAGAATATTATGTAGTATGTAATAGATGTAATTCAGTTTATAGAATATCTAAGGAAAAAGGTTTGGCTTTAGAAAAAGGAGAGATAACTGAGTTAAAATCTTATGATTTAGAGTATTTAGGAAAAGAAAATAATTATAATAGTAATAATTATGAGAGAAACAATGGATTTAATAGTGAATTCAATTTAAAAAGCAAATGCCCTAAGTGTGGAGCACTTGTAGATGAAAAATTTACTTATTGTCCTGAATGTGGAGAAAAATTGAAATAAAAAAGATTGCTTTTAATATTGCAATCTTTTTTTATTTCAGTTTAAAAATATAATTTTAAAGCAAGCAATATATATAATTGAGGTTTATTATATCATATTCAAAAATAGGTATTCATTGACAAAAAATTCAAGGTGTGATATAAATTAATTATGTGATTAGCACTCAACTGGTGAGAGTGCTAACAAAAGGGTTTATTTTGAAAGGAGATGTTTAAATTGGAAAAGAAACAATTTAAAGCAGAATCAAAAAGATTATTAGATATTGTTATTAACTCTATATATACAAATAGAGAAATATTTTTAAGAGAGTTAATTTCAAATGCTAGTGATGCAATTGATAAAATTTACTACAAAACTTTAAGTGATAGTTCTTTAATATTTAACAAAGGAGACTATTTTATTAAGCTTATACCAAACATGGAAGAAAGAACTCTTACTATAAGAGATACTGGAATAGGTATGACAGAAGCTGAACTTGAAGAAAATCTTGGAGTTATTGCAAAAAGTGGTTCTTTACAATTTAAGAATGAAAATGAATTAAAAGATGGATATGATATTATCGGACAATTCGGAGTTGGATTCTATTCTGCATTTTTAGTTGCAGACCATGTTAAAGTTATTACAAAAGCTTTTGGAGGAGATAAAGCATTTGTTTGGGAATCTGATGGAGTAGATGGGTATACAATTTCAGAAGGTGAAAAAGATTCATTTGGAACAGATATAGTTCTTCATTTAAAAGAAAATACAGAAGATGAAAACTTTGATGAATATCTAAATGAGTATAAATTAAGAAGTTTAATTAAGAAATATTCAGATTTCATAAGATATCCTATTAAGCTTGATGCTAAGAAATCAAGACTTAAAGAAGGTTCAGAAGATGAATATGAAGAGTATATAGAAGAAGAAATAATAAACAGTATGGTACCTCTTTGGAGAAAAAATAAGAAAGAGCTTACTGATGAAGATTATAATAATTTCTATTTTGAAAAAAGATTTGGTTTTGATAAACCATTAAAACATATACACATAAGTGTTGATGGAATGATAAGTTATAATTCAATTATGTTTATTCCTGAAAACACACCTTATGATTATTACACAAAAGAATATAAAAAGGGATTAGAACTATATTCAAATGGTGTATTAATAATGGAAAAATGTGAAGAATTACTTCCTGATTATTTCGGATTTGTAAAAGGAATTGTTGATTCTCAAGACCTTTCATTAAATATATCAAGGGAATTATTACAACATGACAGACAATTAAAGAGAATTGCTAAAAATATAAAAAATAAAATAAAAAATGAGCTTGAATCTATGATTAAAAATGATAGAGAAGCTTATGAAAAATTCTACAAATCATTTGGTAGACAGCTTAAATACGGTGTTTATGATGATTTTGGTGCAAATAAAGATGATTTAAAAGATTTAATAATGTTCTATTCATCTAAAGAAAAGAAAATGGTAACTTTAAATGAATATATTGAAAGAATGCCAGAAGATCAAAAATATATTTACTACGCTTCAGGTGAGTCAAATGATAGAATTGAAAAAATGCCACAAACTGAAATGGTTCTAGATAAAGGATATGAAATTCTTTACTTTACAGAAGATATAGATGAATTTGCTATAAAAATGCTTCAAAGTTATAAAGAAAAAGAATTTAAATCAGTTTCAGCAGGTGATTTAGGAATAGAAAATAAAGAAGAAGAAACTAAAGCAAATGAAGAAAATAAAGATTTATTTACTGGAATTAAAGAAGCTTTAAGTGGAAAAGTTAAAGAAGTTAAAGCATCTTCAAGATTAAAGAAATATCCAGTATGTCTTTCAGCTGAAGGTGAGCTTTCAATAGAAATGGAAAAAATATTAAACTCAATGCCTAATAATGAAGGAGTTAAATCAGAAAAAGTACTAGAAATAAATACAGGTCACGAAGTGTTTAATTCATTAAAGAATGCTTATAGTAGTGATAAAGATAAGTTTAACCTTTATGTTAATTTACTATATAACCAAGCACTTCTTATGGAAGGATTAAGCATAGAAGATCCTACTGAATTTGCAAATGATATTTGTAAATTAATGAAGTAATGTTTAAAAGATTCTCATAATATTTAAATATATTATGAGAATCTATTTTTTTGTGGTAAAAAAGTAAAATTACCTCGTTTATAAGTAAAAAAATTTTTTTTACATAATTTATTATTTTTAGTTAAAAAATAATAAAAACTGTTTTTAAGAAAAGAAAAAGTAAAAGTAAACATATACATATACTTGAAAAGTAAAAAATAGAAAAAGGTAGTAAAAAAGTTTATAAAAATTTATTTTTAATTAACATTATATTCTTTGAGTTAAAAGTTTGTTGAGATATATAATAAGAAGGAATAGATAAAATAATAATGTAAGCTTTAACGAATTAATAATTAAAGACATTTAAAATTTAATCTAAAAAGCTAAAACACAAAAAAATTAACAGATAGGAGGATAAAAATGGACAGTAAGATAGCTAAGATGATAAATGCTTCAAAACTAAGAGTCGTGTTAGAAAGTGTTATCGTAGGAATTGGGGTTGGACTATTAGTTTCACTATATAGACTTGTTTTAAAATACGTATTAAATTACACTTACTTGACATATAAGTTCATTGGAAGACATATTCTTTACATAATTGTAGGTCTAATAGTACTTTCTATAGTTGGTATTATTGTGGGACTGATGGTTAAAGATGAGTCTATGATTAGTGGAAGTGGTATTCCGCAAATCGAAGGTATTTTAACAGGATATTTTAAAGCACCATCACCTGTAAAAGTAGTTTTGTATAAATTTGTAGGTGGAGTTTTAGCAATTGGAAGTGGATTATCATTAGGAATAGAAGGACCATCTATTCAATTAGGGGCAAGTATAGGTCACATATTTGGTAATATAACTAAAAGACTTAAGCTAGAAAAAAGATTTTTGATTTCAAGTGGAGCCGGAGCTGGGCTTGCAGCGGCGTTTAATGCGCCATTTGCGGGAGCTTTATTCGTACTTGAGGAAGTACATAAGAAATTTACTCCAATGCTATTTGTATCTGCAATAGCAGCTGCTGTTTCATCAGATGCCATTACTTGGATTTTCTTTGGTAAAGGGCAAATATTAGAAGCGCATGTATTATCAACAGTACCTTTTAGATATTATGGATACTTAGTAATCTTAGGAATAATTGTAGGATGTGCAGGAGCTTTTTATAATTTTTCATTAGTAAGAACTATGGGACTTTACAAAAAGATAAAATTACCAATTCAATTTAGAATGATTATTCCATTTGTATGTGCAATGTTTTTTGGTATTTTTATACCACAAGTTTTAGGTGGAGGAGAAAACTTAATTGATAGTGTATTAAATGGAAGAGTTGTACTAACATTTGCAATTATATTATTAATAGCTAAATTTATATTTTCAATGATAAGTTTCTGTTCTGGTACTCCAGGTGGAATTCTTTTCCCACTATTGACTTTAGGTTCATTAGTTGGAGTAATTTTTGGTGAGATATCAATACAATTCTTTGGATTAGATAGAATGTATTTAATGAATATTATTCTTTTTGCAATGGCAGGAATGTTCTCTTCTATAGTAAGAGCACCATTAACTGGATTAATGCTTGTTTGTGAAATGAGTGGATCATTTACTCAATTTGGACCAATAATTCTTGTATGTGGAGTATCTTATTTAGTAGCTGAATTATTAAGAAGTGAACCAGTATATGAATCATTATTTAAAATGAGACTTCATTCAATGGAACCGAAAGAAAAGAGCGAAGAATATGCTAAAGAAAATAAAGGTGAAGTTGTTGTTTCTTATATAGTAGGTATGGGTTCAAATATAGCTGGTAAGAAGTTAAGAGAAATTAACTTAGGAAAAAATGTATTAATAATTTCTATTGAAAGAGAAGGAGAAATATTAATACCTAATGGAGAAACTGTAATAATGGCAGGTGACACAATAAGCACCTTAGCTAGTGAAAATAAAGAAATTCAACTAAGAGAAAGACTAGAAGAACTTTGTGAATGTGATTTATAAATTATAAAAGAAGCTATCCAATAAAATTTTGGGTAGCTTTTTTATTTTATCAAATAAAAATTTATTTATATTACTTAAAAAGTTGACTATATCTTTCATGGAAATATAACCTAAAAGAATTTTATTTATCTATGTGACTTAAAAATAGTTTATATAGAAATAATAGATAAATAATGTACAATTTATATATTTAATAAATATTAGATATTATTTTAAGATAAATTATTGAAAAATAAAAATTAAAGGATTATATTCGAATAAATAGATAAAAGTTAGAAAGAGAGGAAACTAAATGAAAGAGTTGGACAAGTTTATAAGTTATTTAACAGGAAAATTTGATAATCATGAACAAATAGAAAAAGAAGAGAAAAACGGAAATATAGTACATCCTAAATCAAAGCATTCAGCTTATGTTTTTAATGATAAAATAGAGAATTTACCTAATGACTTTAAAGACTATTTTATAATAGAAGAAGGCTATTATGAAATGAGAGAGATGAAACAAGATATATATCATATCTTTAAGCTTTCAAAAAATGAAAATGAAAATTTAATATTAGAATCATATGAGATATCTAATTTAGATGATAATGAATTAAAAAATTATAATAATATAAATATTAAATTTGAAGATTTAAAAGAATCTCATAAATTTACTCCAATGGAATATATTTTTAAAGATAATGCGTTTGAGGGAATATCAATTAGTAATCTTCCTGACGAAACAACTTTAGAAATAAAACAAAGAGTTGAAAAAGATGCTTTAATGGTAAGTGAAGTTCTAAGAAAAGATGGGAAAATAACTTTTGGTCTTGAAGAGCCTATAATGTATAAAAGAATAAAATAATAGGAAAATAAAAGAATGGAAAATAAAAAAGGGCGAATATTTATTACAAGTGATGTGCATGGATGTTTAGATGAATTATTAAAAGGATTAAATTTAGTTAATTTTAATTCTAATGATATTTTATATGTATTAGGAGATGCAAATGATAAAGGTCCTAAAAGCTTAGAAACAATTGATTATATAAGAAACAAGAAGAATATAATTCATATTAAAGGAAATCATGAATATGCAATAGAGCGTTCAATAGAAGGAGATATACGAATACCTAATAAAAAGCAAATTTTAAAAGAAGTAGAAGAAAGAAATATAATAGATAATGGATATAAAGAATCACTTTATAGATATATTAAAGGGTTGCCATATTATATTATAGAATGAGATTTTCTTCTTATTCATGGTGGAATAGATATAAATATTGAAGATACTAAAGAAGAAATAATTAAAAAATTAGAAGATAAGACAATAGAAGAACAAGTTTTATTAAATAGAGAATTTTGGATAAATATTTTTGATCCTATTTATAAAACAAAAGAAAATAATTTTGGGTCAAGATATTTAAATATAATAATAGGACATACTCCAATGCAAAATGCATTTGAAAAGAATATAAATATAGGAATAAGAGAAAATAAATATGGTAAAAAAGTTATTTGTTTAGATACTGGAGTTTTTACTTCAGCAAAAGATTATGATGGGAAATTATCTATAATAGAAATAGGAAAATATAATATATTAAATATAGTATATGTAAAGACAAGTATTTGACAAATAAAAAGAAATATTAATTTGAAAATATAAAAGATTTTTATACTGAAAATATAAAATTATATTGAGAAATTTTACAATGATTATTTTTAGATATAATAAATTAATACTCATATAGATAAAATAAAAATATTAAGATTAAGGAGAGATTATAAAATTATGAAAATAAAAAGTAATTCAATAAATGAAAATGGATATTTTTATGATAAGTATGGAAAATACGGAGAAAAATTTTTAAAGGGAATGCCAAGTCATTCAATAGATTTTGAAATTATTGATGCACCAGAAGGAACTAAAAGCTTTGCTTTTATATTAGATGACCATGATGCAATAGCTGTATGTGGGTTTACTTGGGTACATTGGGCAGGAGCAAATTTAAAGAAGACTAAAGTAAATGAAGGTGAATCAGAAAATACTTCAGATTTTATCCAAGGAGTAAATAGTTGGGGAGCACCTATATTAGGAGAGGAAGCTCTTTCAAGAGAAGAAGCATCAAATTATGGAGGAATGGCACCACCTAATTGTGAACATACATACGAATTAAGAGTTTATGCTTTAGATTGTGAAGTAAATTTAGAAAATGGATTTTTAGTAAATGAATTATATAATGAAATGAGAGGTCATATACTAGAAGTCGCTACATTAGAAGGATTATATAGAAGTTAATAAATATAGTATTAAAAATGGTAACTTATTTAGTTACCATTTTTTTATTTAAAAAAATTAAATACTATGATTTTATTTCAAATAAAATTAAAAACATAGTAACAAAATAAATATCTATATAAAAAATTAGGAGTACACTTAATTATAGATATATAACAAAATTTTACTGAGAGATAATTTATTAACAGAGAGGAAGTAATAAATATGAAATCATACAAAGGTATAATATTTATATTTCTGACAGCTTTATGTTTTAGTACACAAGAGATTGTTGGAAAATATTTAGCTACAGATAAGCTAAATTCATTACAAATAAATTTAATATCTTTTTTAGTAGCAGCAATTATATTTTTACCTTTTGCGTTAAATGACATGAGAAAATTAAAATTCAAAGTTACTAAAAGGACAATTGGTCTAATAGCTTTTTTAGGAATTGTACAAGTATCCATTGCTATGACTCTTTTTCAAGAGGCATTAGTATTCACAACTCCTGCTATAGCCGCAGTAATTTTATGTTCAAATGCAATTATAACAATTCCAGTTGCAAGAGTAATATTAAAAGAAAAAATGCCAAAATTCAGTTTTATAGCAATAATACTTGCAGCTATTGGTATTATAGTTATTCTTAATCCATTTGCAGGAAGTGATGGAAGAGGAGCAGAAAGTCACATGATTGGTGTTGGATTATGTGTATTAGGTGCAATAGCAATGGCATTTTATAATGTATTTGCAAGTAAAGCAACAAAGAAAGTTGGACCAAATATAACAAATAGTTTTTCATTTTTCTTTGGAGTTGCAGCACTTTTTCTATTTATGATAATATTCAGAATACCAATTTTGGCCAATTTAGATTTGCATACAATAGGATTACTTGTTTACTTAGGAATTGTAGTAAAAGGAATAGGATATTTTTTCTTCTTAATGGCTATAAAAGAGACATCTGCTATAACAGCAACAAGTGTTTTTTATATAAAGCCTATAATAGTACCAATATTAATGTTTATTATAATGGGAAAAATGATAACAATAAATGTATTAATAGGTACACTTATAATTATAGTTGCATCAATAATACTCTATAAAATAAAGAAAAATTCAGAGTTAAAGAAAATTAATATATAGATTTAATATAATAAAAAGGATACATAACTAGAGTTAAAATATGAGTAGTAGTTGAAAATATTTTACCCGAATTTTTATGTATCCTTTTTATATAATTCTATTATATTACAATAAATCCTTCTTTTACAAAGAATAATTACGAAAGAAAATAAGAACAGTTTTGAAATATTATATTAGAACAGAAAGATTTTCATATAAAAGTTGGCAAAATCTCTAGATGATAAAATCTTTTTTGTTTAGAAAAATTACAGTGTTTAATATAATATGAAAAAAACTCTTAAAATAAGTAAAAAAATGGCTTCGTATTAAGTATAAAGTAGTATGGAGTTTTTATAAAAATAAAAAATAAAATATTATTATGTAATCGTATTAATAAATATAATTAGTTAAAAATTTCTAATTAATAAAAAATATATAAATTAAATATAAAAGCAATTGTAAAGGTTTATTTAATATTTTTTTTACATATGATAGGATGTAAATTACGAGGGGAAAGTAAAATTAAAAAACTACAGATTATTATGAGCTAAAGAGGTGTTAAAATTTGAGTAATTCATTGATTGAATGGGTAGGTTATGGCGCATCAGCAATGGTAGTAGTATCATTATTATGTACATCAATGGTATGGCTTAGGATACTAAATACAATAGGATGTTTATTATTCGTAACATATGGAATAATAATTGGGGCATATCCAGTTGCAATTTCTAATGGTATAATAGTTATAATAAATGCAGTTAACCTTTATAAATTGAAGAAAAGTAACTCTAGTTTAAGTGGAGCTTAATTTAAGCTATCTTAAAGTTATTTAAATAACTTTAAGATAGCTTTTTATAAATTATTGACAAAAAAATATATATATCGTAATATTTGAATATAAAGATTAGGAGACGATAAATATGGAAAATGATTATAAAGCATTGACAAATAGTGCAGAGCTTTTAAAAGTTCTTGCTCATCCAGTAAGACTTTGCATAGTTAGAGGATTATTAGATAATGGTGGTTGTAATGTTACGTTTATGCAAAATTGTCTTGACATGCCTCAATCTACAATATCTCAACATTTACAAAAATTAAGATCAGTTGGAATTATTGAAGGCGAAAGAAATGGATTAGAAATAAATTATAGAGTTGTGAATAATAAAGTAGAAAAAATTATTAAAGCTTTAGAAATCTAATTAGGAAGTGGCTTAAGCTCATAAGAGCTATATAGAAGCTACTTTTAATATATTAATCGTAATATTTGAATATATTAATTAACTGATTTGAATTGTATTTAATTAAGAATATATAAAATATATTTATTTTAAAAATTAGGAGGAGACAAAATGAATAGAAAAAAAGTTTTAATAATAGGAGGTGTTGCAACTGGAGCATCAACGGCTGCGCGTCTTAGAAGATTAAGAGAGGATATTGATATAGTAATATTTGAAAAAAGTGATTATATATCTTTTGCTAACTGCGGATTACCATATCATATTGGAGAAGTTATAAAAGAAAGAGATAAACTTTTATTACAAACACCAGAGAAAATGTATGATAGATTTAGAATTGATGTAAGAGTAAAAAGTGAAGTCTTAAGAATAGATACAGATTCTAAAAATGTAGAAATAAGAAAAGAAGATAATAGCACTTATATAGAAAATTATGATTATTTAGTGATAGCACCAGGGTCAAAACCAGTAATTCCTAATATTAGAGGAATAAATAAAATTTATACTCTAAGAAATATAAAGGATATGGATAAAATAAAAAAAGAAATTGATAGTGGTAATGTAAAAAATGCAGTAGTTGTAGGTGGAGGATATATTGGAGTTGAAGTTTGTGAGAATTTAAAGCATAGAGGAATAAATGTAAATTTAGTAGAAGCTGCACCACATATCTTAGCACCATTTGATTCTGAGATTTCAGAGCTTTTAGAAATGGAAATGAATGACAATGATGTTTCTATAAATTTGAATGATAAGATAATAGAAATTGATGAAAGAAAAGATATTATAAATATAAAATTAGAAAGCGGAAAAGAAATAAAATCAGATATTATTATATCAGCTATTGGTGTTATGCCTGATACTGAATTTTTAAAAGAAACTGGAATTGAATTAGGTGAAAGAGGACATATATTAGTTGATAAATATATGAGAACAAATATAAATGATGTTTATGCAGGGGGAGATGCAGTAGCAGTAAAAGATTTTGTAAATGGAAGTACAACTTATATTCCTCTTGCAGGACCTGCTAATAGACAGGGAAGAATAATAGCTGATAATATATCAGGTCTTGAAAGTGTTTATAATGGAACATTAGGTACTTCAATAATAAAAGTTTTTGATATAACAGCAGCTTCAACAGGAAATAATGAAAGAATTTTAAAAAATAAAGGAATAGAGTATAAAAAGGTTTATTTATATCCTATGAGTCATGCTGGTTATTATCCTGGGGCAACTGGACTTTCAATAAAAGTACTTTATGAAAGAGAAAGCAAAAGAGTATTAGGAGCTCAATGTGTTGGAAATGAAGGTGTAGATAAATTTATTGATGTATTAGCTACAGTTATTAAATTAAAAGGAACTATGAATGATTTGAGAGAATTAGAGTTAGCTTATGCACCTCCATATCTTTCAGCAAAATCCCCAGCAAATATGGCAGGATTTATAGCTGAAAATGAATCTAAAAATTTAAGTAATTTAGTATTTGTTGAAGATTTAAAAAATAGAGATAAAGAAAATACAATATTATTAGATTTAAGAGAAGATATAGAAGTTGAAAATGGAATGATAGAAGGTGCAATTCATATTCCATTAAATAGCTTAAGAGATAGATTAAATGAGTTAGATAAAGGAAAAGAGATATGGGTTTATTGCGCAGTTGGAGTTAGAGGATGGATTGGAGAAAGAATTCTTAAAAATTCAGGATTTAATGTAAAGAATTTATCTGGAGGATATAAAGCTTTTAAAACATTTGGATATAAAGCAAAAAGCTTTGATTTTAAAGAGATAGATTCAGTTAATAGTGAGGAAATAGTAGATATGAATTTAAATAACAATAGTGGAAAAACAAAAGAAGTTAATTTACAAGGTTTATGTTGTCCTGGGCCTCTAATGCAAATTAAAATGTATATGGATGAACTAAATGAAGGAGATAAATTAATAGCAACTGCAACAGATTCAGGATTCTTTAAAGATGTTGAAGCTTGGGCAAAAAGAACAGGAAATACATTAGTTGATATAAGCAAGGATAAAGGAATAATAAAAGCTCAATTAATAAAAGGAAATATAAATAATTTAAAAAATTTAGAAAATATAAAGATTTATAATAATGATAAAAGAGAAGTAGCTGCAACAGAAATTAAAGCAGAGAAAAACGGTCAGACAATGGTAGTATTTAGTGGAGACTTAGATAAAGCCATAGCAGCATTTATTATTGCAAATGGAGCAGCAGCTATGGGAAAAAATGTTACAATGTTCTTTACTTTTTGGGGATTAAATATTTTAAGAAAAAATGAGAAAGTAAAAGTAAATAAAAATTTTATTGAAAAAATGTTTGGAAAAATGATGCCTAGAGGAAGTAAAAAATTAAGTCTTTCAAAAATGAATATGGGTGGAATTGGTGCTAAAATGATTAGAGATATAATGAATAAGAAAAATGTTCAATCATTAGAAGAATTAATCAAAAATGCAATTGATAATGGTGTTAAAATAGTAGCTTGTACTATGTCTATGGATGTTATGGGAATAAAAGAACAAGAGCTTATAGATGGTATTGAATATGGAGGAGTTGGATATTATTTAGGAGAAGCTGAGGACTCAAATTCAAACTTATTTATTTAAATTTAAAATATTTGTTAAGTAACTAATAGAAAAGAGTTTTAATTATTGATATAAGAGCTTTCACGAATTTAAAAAAGTGAAAGTTCTATTTATTTTTATTGAAATATTTTAAAAAATTTTATTTTAAAATAAGTTTTTTATGAGAATAATTGAGCAATAAAAAATTTTGATTATAAATATGAATTCTTAATTAATAATAAGAATATATAAATATGATAATATATAAATGCTATAAAAGACATATAGTATTAAATTAAACAAATAAGAAGGTAGAACAAATGAAAAAAATATTATCATCAATACAGTGGATGGCGTTTATTGTATTAGCTAATGTTGTCTATGCACTTGTTATTGGGCCTATGTTCCATTTAAGTGAAGTTCAAACAATGATGTTTTTACAAAGAACTATATTTATGTTAGGAGTAGGAGCATTAATTCAATTATTTATAGGGCATAGATTATACATAAGTGAAGTTCCATCAGGGCTTTGGGTAGGTGTATTTATAATTTATTCAGGTATAGGTCAAACTTTATTTGGAGGAGATATTCAAACTTTAAGAGTAATGTCTTTCTCTATAATAGTAACAGGAATAATTATTGTATTATTAAGTGCTTTTGGACTTTTAGATAAATTATTAGTTTTATTTAGTCCAAGAGTATTAGCGACATTTATGTTTTTACTTGTAGCTGAATTATCAAAAGATTTCATAATGGGGATGTTAGGAATAGGTTATGGAAGTAATAAAGTTTCAATTCCAATAATGCTTATTTCAATAGGAATGGTTATATTATCTCTTATCATAAGAAGATTTAGAAAACTTGCATCAGTTTCATTTATTATAGTAATTGCTGCAGGATGGTTAGCTTTTTATGTTTTTGGATTATTAAAAGATAATAATATGACGCATATTAAAGGTTTTATAAGTTTTCCAAAGGCATTTCCTTTTGGATTACCAATAGTAAATTTAAGCATGATACCATCTATAATAATAGCAGTGCTTATATTAATAAGTACAATGTTAGGAGCAATGAGTGTTATAAAAAGTGTAATGGAAAAAGCTAATAATAGAAGATATGAAACATCTGCTAAAAGAGGTGGAATAGCATTAGGAATAAACCAAATTCTTTCAGGTATATTTTTATCAGTTGCAGCAGTTCCAGGAATATCTATATCAGGATTTATGGAACAAACTGAATCAACTCATAAACAACCATTTTTAATAGGAAACATATTAGTTATTATAGTTAGTTGTATTACTCCAATAATGGCTTTCTTTACAACTTTACCAACTCCAGTTGCATATGCTGCAATATTTACTGTATTTAGTAATATGTTTGGAGTTGCAATAAAAGAGTTAGAAAAATTAGAAGATAGAAGTAAAATGTACTTTAGTATTGGTATCCCAATATTTACTGGAGTTGGAATAATGTTTGTTCCAAATACTGCTTTTTCGGCTCTTCCATCATCATTAACTTCTTTCCTAAGTAATGGTCTTGTTGTAGGAATAGCACTAGCAATAATAATTGAAATATATAATATAATTGTAGAAAAAAAGACTAAGAAAAATGCTTAGAATGTAAAAATTAAATTTTATATGGTTAAATTTTATATTTAAAATGAAAAAATAAATATTGATTTAAAAATATTTAAAAGGAAAATGATATAATTTATAAAGAATAATATTTAGGAGGAATAAAAATGAGCGAAAATAAAAATGAATTAAAGAAAATAAATATAAACGAAATAGATAAATTAATAGGAAATATAGATATTATAGATATAAGAGATGAAGATGAAATTGCTCTATTTGGAACTATAGATACAGCAAAACATATCCCAATGAATAAAATATTAGAATGTCCTGAAATATTTATTTCAAAGGATAAAACATATTATATACTTTGTCACTCAGGAAATAGAAGTGGAAGGGTTTGTGCAGAATTAAATCCTTTAGGATACGATTTAATAAATATTGAAGGTGGATTTGCTAGATATAGAGGAGAAAATAGAATAGATATGTATTAAAAGAAAGCTTTTAGCTTTCTTTTTTTGTTATAAAATACGGATTTATTTTGTTTAATAAATAGAAATATAAGAATAATTATATAAATTTGGGAAATAAAATAATATAGTTGAATATTTCTAAAAATCAACAGATATTGTACGATAATTACAATACATGACATAAAAATCCAGATAAAATATAGCAATATATTAGAGAGTTTGATTTTTGAGGAGGAAAAGATATGTGTGGCTTTATAGGGGTATTAAAAAATGATATTAATGAGGAGGATATTAATCAAATAACAAAAGGATCTGAAGTAATAATTCATAGAGGTCCAGATGATTCAAAAAGTTTTATAGATGAAAATATTATTTTAACATTTAGAAGACTTAGTATAATTGATTTAGAAAATGGGGCTCAACCATTTAATTTTTATAATAAATACATAGTTGTTTTTAATGGAGAAATATATAATTTTTCTGAATTGAGGGAAGAACTTATTGAAAAAGGATATGAGTTTAAGACTAATTCAGAAATAGAAGTTATAGCAACTTTATATGATGAATATAAAAAGGATTTTATATCATATTTAAGAGGAATGTTTGCAATTGTTATATATGATAAAGAAGAAAGAAAAGTAATAATTACTAGAGACCATTTTGGAATAAAACCTTTATACTATTTTGAAAATGAAAAAGGATTATACTTCTCTTCTGAACTAAAATCTTTATGGGCAATAAATGAAAATCTTACTTATAACAAGGATGAGATAAATAATTATTTAACTGTTCAATATATACCAGGAGAGAAAACTTTATTCAATGAGATAAAAACATTAAGACCAGGATATTTTATAGAAAAAAGTATTGATTCAGATTTAGAAATAAATAAATATTTTGAATTAGAACTTAACCCAATGGAGGAATCAGATAAAGAAAAATTAAAAAAAGAAATTTATAATTCGCTAGAAGATTCTGTTAAGAAGCATATGGTTTCAGATGTTCCAGTAGCAACATTTCTTTCAAGTGGAATAGATTCTTCAATTACAACTTATTTAGCATGGAAACTTAATCCTGATATAACTGCTTATAGCATAGGATTTAATATTGAGGGATATGATGAAACTCCATATGCTAAAAAATTTGCAGATGAGTTTGGAATAAAATTTAAGTGCTTAAAGTTAGATTATAAAGATTATGTAAGAAATTTACCTAAAATAATATATCATATGGATACTCCTATTGCAGATCCATCAATAATACCACTTTATTATATATGTAAAGAAGTAAGTAATAAGTTTAAAGTTGTATTATCTGGAGAAGGTTCAGATGAATTTTTTGGTGGTTATAATATATATACGGAAGATAATTCATTAAAAGTATTTGAAAAAATGCCTAAGGGATTTAAAAAATTAATGCTTGCATCTTCAAAACTAATACCAAATCATGTGAAAGGAAAAAGTTTTATAGAAAGAGGATGTACAGATTTAGAGGATAGATATGTTGGAAACGCTAGAATATTTAAAGAGGAAGAGAAGCACAAAATAATAAATAACTATAAAGAGAATATGAAATCAACAGATATAACAAAAGAATTTTTTAGAAAAGTAGAAAACTTAGATAATGTTTGCAAAAGGCAATATGTAGATATTAATACATGGTTAGTTGGGGATATACTTTCAAAAGCTGATAGAATGTCTATGGCAAACTCTTTAGAACTTAGAGTTCCTTTTCTTGATAAAGAAGTATTTAGAGTTGCATCTAAGCTTAAATTAGAAGATAAAATAAATGGATTTACTACTAAGCATATGTTAAGAGAAGCATTTAGAGGGATACTTCCTGATTATGTATATGAAAAGAAGAAGTTAGGATATCCAGTTCCAATTAGAGTTTGGTTAAAAGATGAACTTTATGATTGGGCAAAAGAAATTATACTTAGTAATCCAGTTAAAGAAATAAATACAGAAGTAGCAATAAAAATGTTAGAAAAACATAGAAGTACAAAAGTAGATTATAGTAGAAAGATATGGTCTATTATAGTTTATATAATATGGTATAGATTATATATAGATAAATCAATGTTACCAGAAGAAGAATTTATTGTATAAAATAAATAGTTATTAAATTAAAAATATCATTAAATAAAAAAACAACAGAATTAAAATTCTGTTGTTTTTATTTAATCAATTAATCCTTTATTAAGTTTGACTTTATATCTTCTATATAAAATATATGCAACTAGTCCAAATAATACAGGACCTCCAGCTACCCAAAGTGAGTTAGAAACATTACCAGCTAATGCAGGTTCTATCATTGAATAGATATTTGTAAATGTAACAACTACAAAACATATAGCAGCATAAATTACACCAGATTTTTTACCAAAGAAAACATATTCTTTTGGTATATTATCATTAAGTTTAAATTTAATATATGCAAAAACTATAAATGATATTGGAACTGAACTAGCAACAAATGTCATAAGAGTCATTTTGTTAAATAGAGCAGATACGTTTCCACCACCAAATCCAAGTAATAATACAAAGAATACTATTATTATAGTTTGTAGTAATATTGCATAAATAGGCATACCATGTTTATTTATTTTTTGTAGCTTTTCAGGGAACATTCCTTTTGGAAGACCTTCAAACATGTGCTTAATTGGTGTATATAATCTTAATGGAATTGAAGTTAAACCAATTAAACCAATTATAGTTATAACTCTATTTATCCATTCTCCAACAAGTAAAGAATTATGAGCTGATAATCCCATAAGAGTACCAAGTCTAAAGAATTCTTCTTGAACAATATATATAGAGAAGTTTGCTAAGTTAACATCTGGAGTACCAAATGTTTTTTTCCAATTACATACAAAACCAAGTATTAAAACTGTGAATATATAAAGGAAAGTTATCATTATAGTAGCAACAAATATTGCTCTAGGAACATTTTTCTTTCCGTTTTTAACTTTATCTACTAATCCACTACTATTTTCCATACCAGCAAATATAGAAACTGCGAATACTAAGAATCCTAATGCAGGTAGAAATGAAGCATAAGAAGGGTTTGGACCATAAAAATATGAATGTATATTTGAAAAGTCAAAACCTTGAGCTGGTTTAAATCCAGATAATGCGAAAATTACTAATCCTCCACCTAAAATCAAAATATGAGTAAGTATTACTGTTACAATTGATATATTAGAAAGGAATGATAATCTTTTTAGTCCTCTAGTTGTTATAAGAGCAGCTACTATCATATAAATTGCTCCACAGATAGCTAATGTTTCTGGAGCATTAAACATTAAGAAGTGCCATGTTGAAGTTGTATCTACACCAAATAATGCAACTGAAATTGCAATACAAATTGAAGATGCAGAAAACCACATAACAACAAAAGATCCGTACCAGATGAAAGTTCCTACAAGTCCAAAACCTTCATTAACTGATTCGGACATCCAAGAGAAAATACCGCCTTTTTTATCCTTGAAAGCAGAACTCATTTCTGCGACTATAAATGAATAAGGAACAAAGAAAATAATTACGGCTATTATTAAATATGTTATAGCAGCATATCCCATTTGGTAGTAAACTTGTTCACCATTTGGTAAACCGTAAACAGTTAAGAAAATCATAACTAAAAAACCAAAAAAAGATATACTATACTTGTTATCTTTTACTTTTGACATAAATCTACCTCCTAAAATATATCAATTGTATCTATAAAAATTCTAAATCATGCTAAATTTGTAAAAATAATGTCTTTCTATTAAATACATTTGTCTTTATAAATATAATACTTTATTAATATGAATAAAAATAAAACGAATAATGCATAATTTGTAAAAATGAATTAAATTAATAAAAATATGTATAAATGATAATTATTTAATATCTAAAGGGAGGTTTATTAATTAAATTGAGAAAATAATACTTTATTTTGATGAATTAAAAAAATGGAATATAAAAAATATTAAATTTAAGAGTATTTAAAAATTAAATTATAATTGCTAAATGATTTTTAATTCGCATAAAAATTCATTTAATAAAATTAATTTTTTTACAATATTAAAAATAAGTAATTTTTTATTTTAACTAAAAAATTTCGTTAAATATATTTTGTAATAATTAATAGGTTTTAATAGTATAAATAATATATAATTTAAATTATAATTACAGTAGTAATGTTATTAAATTAAATAAAAAAAGAAAAAAATTGTATTATAAATATGTTAAAAGTTTTTAAGGAGCTAATATGATAAAATAAGTTATTATAATTATAAAAATAAAAGTACGATAATATAAATTATATATTTTTAAGGAGTGGTAGAAATTGTTCGAATTATATAATGACATTATAGAAAGTTGTAGAGAAGCTGGATTAATAAAAAATTATAAGTTTAATAAAGTTCTTCAAATGGTTAATAATAAAGGTGCACTTTTAGCAGTAAAAGAAATAATAAGACTTGAAGAAGATGTTGAAGCTTTACAAGAGTTAATAGAAAGTGGAAGAGAAGATTTATCAGTAGAAGCTTTAGTATTAAATGAAAAATACAAAGATCAATTTACTGATGAAGATAGAATGTTAGCTAAAGAAAAATTAGCTATATATAAACGTAAAAAAGAAATTGTAGAAGAAGTTCAAGAGTAGTTTATATATATCTTTAATTTTTATAATGTTAAATTATAGAAATTAAAGATATTGTTTTATGGTTATATAAAGAATAACATTAAAATAAGATTATTAAAAATAGACAAATAAAAAGCTATTCAAAATATTAGATAATGTTATTTAATATTTTGAATAGCTTTATTTTATAATATTTTATCAATCTCTAATAAAAAAATATTATTTCCTATAAAATATACTGTAACTGTTTGATTTATATATTTTTTTAGCTCTATTGAGTCTAAAGCTTTTATAGAATATAATTTTTTTTCACCAATAAAAAATTCTAGCTTTTTTCCTTTTTCATTTAAATTAGGACAAGTTAAAATTCCTGTATTTTGCTTAAAGGCGAAGTTCCTTTTAAAGCATTAGACATATTTAATATTTCTTTAAATGAATCATATAAAAGCATAAGGCTTACAAAAGCAATAATCATAAATATAACATTAACTGTAGTATTAGGAATTACATTTAATAAAAGTAAAGCCGAGCTAATGACTATTATAATTAAGTATAAAATTGTATGTATTCTAGCTTTGGACATTTGGTCATTTATGTTCTGGTAAACTATTTCATCAAAGCTCTTATTTTTAAGACTATCTTTAACTAAAATTTTCATAAATTAAGTTGCGAAGAAATAAAGCAACAGTACACCTCCGTATTTAAAATTATGGCTACATTATAACATAAGTTTTATGTAATGGTTATATCTGATATACTAATTATTAGATATAAAAATGGATATAATTATAATATAAAATCCTTAAAATAAATTTAAAGGGGGGAAAGTACATATATGGCAAAAATAGCAGTTATAGAAGATGATTTAATAATAAGAGATGAAATAATAAAAGCAATAGGACGTTATGGATATGAAGGCGTGGTGTTAAATGATTTTGAAAATATAATAGAAGAAATAAAATCAGTAGAAAAAGATTTAATTTTATTAGATATTAACCTTCCATATTTTGATGGATACACTATATGTCGAGAAATAAGAAAGTTTAGTAATGTTCCTATAATAATAGTAACTAGTAGGAATAGTGATATGGATGAACTTATGAGTATTAATATAGGAGCAGATGATTTTGTTACTAAACCATATAATCTTCAAGTTCTTTTAGCAAGAATAGAGAGATTACTTATAAGAAGTGGGCTTAGAAATAATGAGCAAAATGAAAAAATAGAGCATAAAGGTATGGAACTTAATCTTTCAAAAGGTGTAATAACATATAATGGAAGCGAAATGGATTTAACAAAAAATGAAATAAAAATAATAACTTATCTAATGAAGAATAAAGGAACTATAGTTTCAAGGGAAGATTTAATGAAGTATTTATGGGATTCTGATTATTTTGTTGATGATAATACTCTTTCAGTTAACATTACAAGAATAAGAAAGAAGCTTTTAGATTTTGGGTTAGAAAATGTAATTGAAACTAAAAGAGGAATGGGGTATATAATGCCATGAGTTTCTTAGAATATTTGAAAGATAAAGGATTATACATAATTTTTAATATAATGATTTTTGTAGTTTTTATATTTGCTTCACAGCTTATAAATTTAGATGGAGATATTATATTTGTAATTTTTATGATTTGGTTTTTACCATTAATTTTCTATATATTATTAGAATATATAAAAATAAATAAATTTTATAAAGAGATTGAATCTTTAACTAGTGAACTAGAAGAAAAATATTTAATTACTGAAGTGATGAAGAGACCTAACTTTATGGAAGGTAAAATTACATATGATATTCTTAAAGAATGTAATAGAGACATGCATGAAAAAGTTAAGTTTTATAGAGAAAAAAGAAATGAATATAAAGATTATATAGATATGTGGGTTCATGAAATAAAGACGCCTATAGCAGCTTCGAGATTGATTATAGAAAATGATAAGAACATAGTAACAAGACAAATAGATAGAGAAGTTGAAAAGATAGATAAAATGGTAGAGCAAGTATTATATTATTCTAAAATAGATGAGGCAAATGAAGATTATAGAATAAGAGAATTAATAATACATGATATAGTCCAAAACGTAGTAAAAAATAATGCAATGGACTTTATATTAAAAAGGATAAAAGTAGATATAGAAAATGTAGATTTTAAAATATTTTCAGATAAGAAGTGGTTAGAATTTATATTAAATCAGATTATTTCAAATTCTTTAAAATATACAAGTGAAAATGGAACTATAAAACTTAAAGGTATACAAAAGGAAAATAGTGTATTATTAAAAGTGATAGATAGTGGAGTTGGTATTCCAAATGAAGATTTAGATAAGATTTTTCTTAAAGGATATACAGGAGAAAATGGAAGAAAATTTGGGAAATCAACTGGAATGGGATTATATATCTGTAAAAAGCTTTGTGATAAATTAAATATAGGGTTAGAAATAGATTCAGAGGATATAGGAACAGAGGTTACTTTAATATTTTCAAGAGGAAAAAATACTGATTTATTCAAGTAAAATCATAAATTTAGTTAAAATGTAATAAATAAGTTGGATAAAAGTAGTATTATCAATTAGAATATAAATATCGGATATTATAAAGAGAAGGCAGGAATTTCTATGAATAATACAAAAAAGAAAAAAGGAATAATTATAGGAATTGTTATAGTTGTAATCATTATTATAATTGCTTTAATAGCTACTTTTGTAGGAAGTATAGGAAAAAAAGAATCAGCAAATAAAGAAAATAACTATAAAAATTCATATCAATACAAAATGAAAAGAGAAAAAGATTTAGAAGTTCTTAAAGGATTTTATGGAAATTATATAGTAACAGGAGTAAGTGGTACATCACCTTCAATAGAATTACCACAAGACCAATTAAAAACTTTAGAAAACAACTTTATAGGATCACAAGTTGTAATAAATGAAAATAATTTTTCAATTAAATATAACGATACTAAATCAGTTAACGGAATAAACTTTAGTAATGTAAATATAAATAAGCCTTATTATGAAGTAAATCAAACAAATGATACAATGTTTAATTCAATATATAAAACAACTCTTCAAAAAATAGGAGTTAAAGCTAATAGTGCATACTTCATAAATGTAGGAGCAAAAAATGACTATGAACAAGAGATAATTAAAAATGATAATGATTCATTATTAATATATAGTCAGGGTGCATTCTTTAAATTAGAACCAGCAGCTAAAATATTAGCTAAGAAAAATGCTGAATTAGAAAGATATGCAAATGATGCATTAAAATTTGCTACAGGAACAGATTATAAATATGTTTTCCCAGTTCAACAAATATTAAAAGATGGAAAACTTGCTTATAAGAAAGTAGATAATAGTGAATTATTTATGTGTAGCAATAAAAATGATAGTGTTGATGGTGATAAAGATACAATGTTTATAACATTAACAAAAGGAGTAGTTACTCCAGATCAAAATAAAGATAATAAAGACAACAAAAATAATAATAACAATAAAGACAAGAAAGATAATAAAGACAACAAAGATCAAGATAAAAATGCAGGAAAACCATTCTATAACTTCACAATAAGTACATTTGGAATGATGAATAAAACTCAAAGTGGCAAACAAATAGTTGGTAAAGTATATATTGATGGTAGTGTTGAAGTAACACACAGATAAAATAAAACATCCTAAATTAGTGAGATTCTAATTTAGGATGTTTTTTATTTAGGTTGATTTATAGAGACATTTAAAGATGAAGTAATGTTATTTACATTCTCTTCGAAAGTTTCTAAAATTACAGAACCTTTAAATGTACTAGGAATATCTAAATAAACACTAGAATAAAAAATTCCTTCAATTTTATCATTTAAAGTTAAAATACCTGTTTTAGTTTTTTCTAAATACTGATAATTAAAATATTTGCTTGCATTAATATCAATTTTATTTAGTTTTCTTATATCTACATTAGTAGAAAACTTATTGTTTTTAGCTAGATATGAATTTTTATCAGAATCTTCATGTAGCCAAATATTAGAATTAGGTGCTTTTATTATAAGTTTATCTAAATTATCTAATGATATATTTCTATGGATTCCTTCATTACTTGAAGCAAAAAAATAATTAAAGCTAAAAATTTCATTGAAATTTACTCCAAATGTTTCTTCTATTTCTTTAGAGAATTTTGAAAGTTTATAATTTGAATTTCCTATATAAATCATAGCAGTAAAAAATAATAATATAGATAAAATAAAGGAAATAAGTGATATTTTTATTAGTTTATTTTTATTAAAAAAATTATTTAGTTTCATAAACATCTCCTTTATCAATGAAAATTACTTTTAATATACATTTTGAAATATAAGCAATTTTATTTTTAGCAAATCTAAAATAAGATAAGCCTAAAGTAAATATGCATACAAATAAACATAATGCAGAAAATGATAATAAAATGATAAAGAAAGTAGGAAACTCTAATATAAATTTAGGAATATCAATAAAAAACAAAGGAGATAATGTTTTTACAATAGATATCATAAATCCACCAAATGAAGCTATTAGTGGAACAAGTGATATAAAGAAAAATAATGCTCCTATAGCTAATAATAGTAGTACAAAAGATATATAAACAGAGGATGTAGCAATTGCTAATCCAATTCCAATTGGAATTGATATAATAGCAAGAGGTAATGAAAATAAAATTCCTAAAAAGGTTGATTTTTTAAATCTTTTAAATGGATTTTTTAGTTTATACTTTCTTACACTTTCTTTAGATAAATCTATGTTATCTTCAGAACTATTATTAAAACTATTAGTGGCATTTGTATTGATATTAGAGTAATTAGAATTTTCTTCATAAATAGAATCTTCTTTAGATTTACTTTTTTCCTCTTTAATATAAGTTTCATTTTGATGTTCATCTAAATTAGGATCAGTTGTTTCAGTATTTGAGAATTTAAAATCTTCGAACTTTGAATCATTTTCAAATTTTTTACATTCAATAGGATAATCAGAATATTCTTCTTTATATTTTTCTATAAGATCATCTACTTTTCCTAATGAAAGTATCATTTCTTCTTCAGACATTAAACATTTTTGTGAGTTGAAATAATCTTGATAATCGAATAATATATCTGAAACCTTATCAGGCGGTAAATCTTTTAAACCGTTAGCTAAAGCTATCAAAAAATCTTTTTTATTCAAAATTTTGTCCCCCATAATTTAAAATAATTACTTTTAAGACAAGTATACAGAGTTATATATGTTTAAACAATAATAAGATAATTTTATTAAGGAAAGAATAAGAAATCTTAAAATTTCTTAAGAATTTAAAGAGAATTTTTTATAAAATAGATATAAAGAGCTGTCTAAAATATTTCATAAATAAGAAATAAAATTAAAAAATAAAAAACAATTAACTAAAGTAAAATTTGTAATCATATATTTTTATATAATTTAATAATGTAAACTGAAAAAACAATATATTATGTATATAATATATATTTTTTTTGAATTAAATGTAAAATATCACTTATTTTATAACATAATTATGACTTTGTATGATAGAATAAAAGTACAAAAAGCTAACCAATAATTTAATATTAATTTGAGTTAATCAAAAAAATCCCTATTTGCTATACACAAGTTTGAGCCACTTGCGTATAACCAATGGGGATTTTTTGTCCAAAAGTATATAAAATGTGAAATAAATACTGTATAAGTATATAATATTGTATTAGAATATATTATATTGAAAACTATAAAAAGGAGGTATAAATGAGAAAAATATTTGAATTTTTATTGAGCAGATTAGTAATATTTGGATTCTTATTGTTCTTTCAAGTAATTATATTATTATTCATAGTCTGGCAATTAGCAGAAGCATTTATATATATTTATATACCCTTACTTATAATAAGTGGGCTAGTTGTAATTTATATAATAAGTAGAAGAGATAATCCATCTTATAAACTAGCCTGGACAATACCAGTTTTAATTTTTCCTATTTTTGGAGGATTGATTTATTTAATTTTTGGAGGAAAAAAAATAAATTTAAAATTCAGAAAAAAAATAGCACGAGCTTATAATGAAGCAATAAAGGTGTCAGTTCAAGATCCAGAAATAATAAAAGAATTAGAAAAAGAAAATAAGCATGCAGCAAATCAAGCAAAATACACAAGTAAATATGCATTATCTCCTGTTTATAAAAATACTACTACTGAATATTTATCTCCGGGAGAAAAATTCTTTGAAAGGTTACTTGAAGAATTAGAAAAAGCAGAAAAATACATATTTATGGAATATTTTATAATTCATGAAGGTAAAATGTGGGATGATATATTAGAAGTTCTAGAGAGGAAAGTAAAAGAAGGCGTAGATGTTAGAATGCTTTATGATGATGTAGGATGTTTAAGAATACTTCCTTATAGATATGATGAAGTTCTGAGGAAGAAAGGTATAAAGTGTCATGTGTTTAATAGATTTGTGCCTTTTCTATCTGTAATACTTAATAATAGAGACCATAGAAAAATAACAGTTATTGATGGTCATACAGGATTTACAGGTGGAATAAATTTAGCTGACGAATATATAAATGAAATAGTTAGATTTGGTCATTGGAAAGATTCATCAATAATGTTAAAAGGGGAAGCAGTATGGAATCTTACTGTTATGTTTCTTCAAATGTGGAGCTATGAAAGTAAAACTAAAGTTGATTATGAAAAATTTAAACCACAAACAAAGAATAATGAATGTTTTATAAATGATGGATATGTTCAACCTTATGGAGATAGTCCTTTAGATGAAGAGATAGTTGGGGAGAATATATATTTAGGTATAATAACTAAAGCAAAAGATTATGTTTATATAAATACTCCTTATTTAATAATTGATAATGAATTAATAACTGCATTAACTCTTGCTGCAAAAAGTGGGGTAGATGTAAGAATAGTAACTCCTCATATTGAAGATAAATGGTATGCACATATGCTTACAAGGTCATATTATCCCCAGCTTATAGAAAGTGGAGTTAAAATATATGAGTATACTCCTGGATTTATACATTCAAAAACTGTAGTTTCAGATGATGAAGTTGCAACAGTGGGAAGTATAAATTTTGATTACAGAAGCCTTTATCTACATTTTGAATGCGGAGTTTGGTTATATAAAACAAAGTCAGTACTTCAAATAAAAGAGGATTATTTAGAAACTTTAAAAATTTGTACACCAATAACACTTGAAATGGCTAAAGATGTGAGTTGGCTTAGAAAAATAGCAACAGCAGTATTTAGAGTATTTGCACCACTTATGTAAATAAGATTGAGCTTTCATAAAAATTATCTTTATGAAAGCTTAAATTTATAATACAAAGGAAGAGGAAAAATTATGGTTTTAATATTAACATTTATATTATTTATGACTATATTTTTATTAGTTATAGATTTCTTTTCGATATTATTTAGAATGACAGGAATGCCAATATCAAAAGCAAGATTTCAAGTTATTTCTCTTCTTTCTAGTACAGGCTTTACAACTAAGGAAAGTGAAATGATAGTTCAACATCCAACTAGAAGAAAACTCGCAAGTTGGTTAATGATATTTAGTTATGTTAGCACAGCAACTTTTATTTCTTTTTTTGTTTCTATGTTATCGGATACTGTTACTAGTATAGGATTTTTTGCAGTAGTATTAATATTTATATTTGTAACTTTCTTTTTTCATAAATCATATCTTTTAGAAAAGATAGAAAATAAAATAGAAGATAAAATTTTGAAATCAAAATTATGGAGTAAAATAAATTCTAAGACTTCTATATTGATAACTAGTTCTAGAGGTTATGGAATATATGAAGTGTACATATCAAAAAACAACAGACTTGTTGGAAAATCTATAAAAGAAAGTGAACTTAAATCAAAGGAAATAGAAGTATTAAATATTGATAAAGGAGATAAATTTATAAAATTTCCATTACCTGATTATGTATTTGATATTTTTGATAAGGTAACTGTTTATGGAAATTTGAAAAATATAAGAGAAGAATTTGAAACTAAAATAGATAGATAATAAAAAGGGGACTGTCGCATGATGATTAATTAAAATCGGCTAGCGATAGTCTTTTTCTCTTTTAGATAAAAATATTCTAAAATCTATATCTTGTTTTATTTGAGTAAATAATTATTGAGTTTGATTGCTTTTATTTCGAATAAATAAAATATCTTTTTCAGTTGTTATATTTTTTTATTATTTTCTTTTCTCTCTAAATTTCAAAGAAAGAGTAAATGATTTTACTCTTTCTTTTTAATAGGAATTTGAAATTGTTTCTTTTAATATAGGCTTTTTTATAGCCTTAGATATTGATTATAACTTACCAAAGGATATTTTTATAAAAAATAGATAAAAAATAAACAAGCAGATATTGAAAATTTAATTTATATCATAACTAAATAGAAAATAAATGTTCAAGTAAATTTATACTATCACCATAAAAGGTAGTAAAACATTCGTTTTTATTATCAGCAATATGATTTACAGGAATTGAGAGTGAAACATCTGAAATACGTCCTATTCCACTATTGAGATTTGAGGTTATAGATATAATATCTCCTCCTAAAGCTGATAAATGCTCTATTTTTTTGATACAAGAAAAATTTTCGCCAGATTTTGAGATTATAATTAAAGTTGGATTATGTTCTTTTTCATGAACTATTGGTATTTCTAATCCATGTAGTAAAAGAACTTTATATTTTTTTACAAGCAATTTTCTATGAATGTATCCTGTTACAAATTCACAGAAACCTTCTCCATATAAATAGATATATTTATCTTTATTTAAATATTTTTTTGATAATTCATTTAAATTAGATAATGGATATTTTGAAGCCCAAGAAAAATCATTTTCATTTTTTACGGTATCTATTTCAAGATTAGAAGTCATTTTTTTTATATCAAAAATTAATTCATTGTATCCACTATATCCTAGTTTTTTAGCTAATCGTATTATAGATGTAGTTGAAGTAAAGTGTGTTTTGGCAAGTTGTCGTATCCCTTCTTTTTTTATTTTTTCAGGATTATCAAATATATTTTCTAAAATTTGTATTTCTGATTCAGAAAGATTTTGATTTTTGAAAATTCTACCAATGTGAAATGCATTATTCATTTTAACCTCCTAAAATACTTAATTTCCCTATATGGTTAAATTATAACATAAAAATATTGTTGTATGAAACCCGTTACATTATTGTATATTTGTTACATAAAAGTTTTAAAATGTATTCTAAATGGAAGAAAATATATATAATTAAACTATATCAAGAGAGGAGGAGATTAAGATTAGAAAATTAATAATTAATGCAGATGACTTCGGGTATTCTCAGGCTGTAAATTTAGGAATAGCTAAGAGTCATATAAATGGGATACTAACATCAACAACATTAATGGCGAATATGCCGGGAACACATCATGCGATTGAATTATCCAAAAGTTTACCAAATTTGGCGGTTGGAATACATTTAACATTAACTTGTGGTAAACCACTATTAAAGAAAGGAGTAGACTCATTAGTAAAGGAAGATGGGAACTTTTATAAATTGAACGATTTTGAAAAAGGGATTCCCAAAATAGATTTAGATGAGTTATACAATGAGTGGGAAGCTCAAATAAATAAGTTACAGTTAGCTAAAATTGATTTAAGTCATATAGATTCTCATAATCATATTCATAATTTTAAAGAATATAAAGGGGTAGTTGATGCACTTTCAAAAAAGTATAATTTGCCAGTTAGAAATTGTAATCCAATAAAAAATAATAATGAAATAAACTTTTTAGATTTATGTAATTATGGAACTATTAGAGATATGAGTCTTAAGTACGAATCAGTAAGAGAAGAGTGTTTTCAAATTATTGAAACTAATATACTTAAAAATATTAATTTTGAAAAAAGTGAAGCAATGTGTCATCCAGCTTTTATAGATACACCTTTATTTGAAGGTTCATCTTTTAATATTGCTAGAATGAGAGAAGTAGATATATTATGTGATTCACTTATGAAAGAACTTATAAAAAAATATAATATAAAACTTTGCAATTATAATACTATAAATTTAAATTAAGGGGGACATAATTTTGAATAATTCATTTAGATTAATAAGCAATCAATTATCAAAACTAGGAAAAGCAATGTTGATACCAGTTGTTGCGATGCCTGTAGCAGGGCTTTTAGCAAGATTTGGACAACCAGATTTATTGAATTTAGAGATATTAAAAATCGCATCTGACGTTATTTTTGGAAACTTAGACATGTTATTTGCAGTAGGATGTATACTTGCATATACAAAAGGAAAAGATAAATCCTCAGCAGTTTTAGCAGGAGTTCTTTCTGTTATGGTATTTAGACAAGCTATAACTTATTTAGATGAAAATATGAGTATGGGTGTATTTGGTGGTATAGTATCGGGGATAAGTACAGCTGTTATATATAATCACAGTAAAAACTGGAAAGTTCCAAGTATGTTTGCTTTTTTCGCTGGAGAAAAGTTAGCATTAACTTTAGGTCCAATATTTTCAATTATTTTAGCTGGGGTATTTAGTATTATTTGGCCTCCTATTGAAGCTGGATTAAATGTTTTTGCAACTGGTCTTGGTTCAATGGGGATCTTTGGTGTATTCTTATTTGGTTTCTTAAATCGTATTTTAATACCAACTGGATTGCATCATGTTTTTAATGCTTATATATTTTACGAATTAGGAAGTTATACAACTGAAACTGGAACAGTAGTAACAGGAGAAATGACAAGATTCTTAGCAGGGGATCCGAGTGCAGGTGCATTTTTAGTAATGTTTTACGTAATAATGGTATTTGGAGTACCTGGTATAGCTGCTGCATTATATAAAACAGCACGTCCTGAAAATAAAGCTGATGTAAAGGGATTAGCTAATAGTGGAGCTTTAACATCAATATTTGCAGGTGTAACTGAACCGATTGAGTTTTCATTTATGTTTATTTCACCACTTTTATATTTTATGCATTCAGTATTTACAGGATTAGCAGGAGCAATATTATATTTATTTGATTCAAGACTTGGATTTAATTTTGGATTTAATATTATAGACTTAGGATTAAACTGGAAAATGGGGAATAATGTAATATTCATAATACCAGTAGGAATAGTATTCTTCTTCTTATATTACTTTACATTTAAAACAATTATTCTTAAAAAAGATTTAAAAACTCCAGGAAGAGGTGAAGTTTTAGAAGCTGTAGATGAAACATCTATTAAATTATCTCACTCAAATTATGCTTATATGGCTAAGAAGTTATTACAAAATCTTGGTGGAGCAGAAAATATAGTAAATGCAGAAAACTGTGTTACAAGAATGAGATTAGAAATAAAAAATATAGACTTAATAAATGAAGATAATATAAAGAAAACTGGTGCAAGAGGAGTAGTAAAAATAAATAAAAATAATATACAAATCATAATAGGAACAGATGTGGGAAATGTTATGAAAGAATTTAATGCATTATTAAATGAAAATATGAATGAGGTGAGATAATATGGGAAATAAAATAGTAATTGTAGGGGGAGGATCAACCCATACTCCAGGAATTGTAGAAGTTCTTAGGAATCGTGTAGAGGATTTAGATTTAGAAGAAATAGTTTTATATGATAATGATGAGGAGAGAAATTATTTAATTGGTGAATTCACAAAAATATATTATAGAGATAATAATTCATCTGTTAAAGTTTCATATACTACAGATATAAGAGAAGCTTTTAAAAATGCTAACTTCTTATATGTTCAAATAAGACCAGGGCTTAATAATCAAAGAGAAATAGATGAAAAAATATGCTTGAAGCATGGAGTTGTAGGTCAAGAAACTTGTGGTTTAGGAGGATTCTCTTTTGCATTAAGAGTTATACCTGAAATATTAAAGATTGTAGAAGTAGCACAGGAAGTTTGTCCAAATGCTTGGATTTTAAATTATACTAATCCAGAAGCTATAATATCAGAAGCTATAAATAAAAAGTTTCCTAATGCAAAGTGCTTATGTATATGTGATATGCCAATAAGTATAGAAGAAACTTTAGCAGAATACTTAGATGTACCATATAAAGATTTAACATTTAAATATTTTGGACTAAATCATTTTGGATGGTGGACAAATATATACAATAAGCAAGGAAAAGATTTATTACCTGGAATAAGAGAAAAAGTAGAATCAGGGGAGCTAAAAGGATTAATTCAGACTAATGAAGAGATAATTGGAGATGATTATTGGACTAAGACTTTTCAAAATGTAATTAAAGCATTTAAGATGTATCCACAATATTTCCCTAATTGTTATTTACAATATTACTATTTTGCAGATGAAATGGTTGAATCAGATAATATTGAATTTACAAGAGGATCATATGTATTAAGTACTAGAGAAATAACAGTATTTGAGGAATGCAAAAGAGTTATAGAGCTTGGAACAGCTAAAGATTCTAAATTATTAGGTGGAGTTCATGGAAACTATATTGTAGATATAACTAATGCAATAATTCATGATACTAAGGAAAGATTTATAGTAAATATAAAAAATAATGGAGTAATAAGTAATTTTAATAAAGAAGCGGTAGTAGAAGTTCCTTGCTATATTGGAGTTACAGGTGCAGAACCAGTTGCAATTGGTGATATACCAATATTCCATAAAGGAATGATGGAAATGCAAAAAGCATATGAAAAACTAACAGTGGAAACTGCTTTAACAGGTTCTTATGACACTGCTATGGAAGCTATATTATTAAATAAAACAATACCTTCTTACAGAGTAGGTAAAGCTGTGTTAGATGATTTAATGGAAGCTAATAAAGAGTATTGGCCAGTTTTAAAATAGAGGACAAGGATAGAAGTTTAAAAAGTGTAACGAGTAAAAATATAAAAGAGAGGGTATATTATGTATAAAGTTTTAAAGGGGTTTTTGTTAACTTTCATGACTTTATTAGTTTCAGCATCAACGATATTTACTCCAACAGTTTATGCAGAGGATAAACCACCTAATCCATTAATTAAAGAAGGCTATACTTTAGATTTTTCAGATGAGTTTGATGGTCCAGAATTAGATAAATCAAAATGGACAGATTATTATTTACCTCATTGGACTAAAAATCCGGAAAATGCAAAAGCTCAATATAGATTTGAAAATGGATCTTTAATAGAATATATAACTAAAGATCAAAAACCTTGGAGTCCAGAACATGATGGAACAGTTCGTTCATCTGCTATAATGTCATTTGATAAAAACTGGATTCATAATTTTAGTGGTACTACCAACAATGAAAATAGAGAACCTTGGGTAGGATATGCAACTACTTATGGATATTTTGAAATACGTGCAAAATTTGCAGATTGTGGTGGTGGAGGTCACCAAGCATGGTGGATGGTAGGTATGCAAAATGATACAGATGATTGGTTTAATTCAAAAGAAACTGGAGAGATAGATATTATAGAATCTTTCTTTAGTAAGCCAGATACTTGGAGAATAGCAGCTTATGGATGGAATGATCCAAACTTCCAAACAAGCTGGATGATTTCAGAAGAATCTGTTCCATCAGGAAATCCAACATCTGAATATCATATTTATGGACTTGATTGGTCACCAGGAAGTCTTAAATTCTATTATGATAATGAATTATATAAAGAAATAAATCAAGCTCCAGATTATCCAATGGGTACAATATTAAATATATATACTGATGCAGGATCAGGACAACATAATGATGTTTGGCCTAAGGAATGGGCAATAGATTATTTTCGTGTTTGGAAAAAGAATGAAGGATATAAAGTGCCTTCATATCATATAAAAAATAGACAAACTGGAAAGTATTTATATTTAGATGAAAATAATGAGAAAGTATTATATGGAGATCTTGATGACTTTGATATGAATGGAGTTTGGAAAAAAGAACAAGCAGGAGATTATGTTAGATTAAAGAATGAAAAGACAGATGAATATCTTCATTTAGAAAATCAAACTGGAATGTTAGAGCATGGAAAGGTTCCACAGACTTATTATAGTGCTCAATGGAAAGTTGAAAATGAAGGGAATTATTTAAGGTTCAATAATAGATGGAAAAATAATTCTTATATTCATACAGAAGATCAAAATGGTGCAGTGCAATATGGAAATGTACCTAAAGGTTATTGGAGTAGCCAGTGGGAGCTAATACCGACTAAATAGATTTAAATAAGCAAAAGAATCTAGATTTATCTAGATTCTTTTGTAAAAAATGAAAGGACTATGTTTATGAGGATTTTAAAGGTATCTATAATTTTTTTGATAGTTTCGATACTTTCAGGATGTGGTGTTAGTAAAGCAAATACTAATGAATTGAATAATTCATCAGAAAAAAATGATAGTGTAAATTATGATGAAGAAACAAAGAAACAAGAGGAAAGAAATAAACAAACTTTATGGACAGTATTAGATGCTGATGGAAATGAAAAAGAAATGGTAAGTGAGAAGAATAGTGATGATGTAAAAAAGATAAAGAAGATTATAAATGACCATTGTACATTAGTAGACAATAGGGATTTCAAACAGCTAAAAGTAGAAAATGAATATAATTTATATAATGATAAATTTAGTAAAGTGTTAGATAAGGGAGATTATAAAAAATCAGTACAAGCTATGTATGAAAGTAATAAATTATCTTTAAAGCATGAAAATTTAATATGGTATCGCAATTATTTCAATGAAGATATGACTACATGCAAAGTAACTGTTGAATCAGAGTTTAAAATTAAAGAAGCAAATAAAGAATATTTAGAAAAAAATAAAATGAATTTGAAAGAAGTTTATCAAGAAAAAAGAATATATTATTTAGAAAAAAATAATAATGAATGGAAGATAATTAATATAGAAAAAGGAGCTTTAACTAAAAGAAGCTAAAATATATAGAAAATAAAATTAAAACTAGGCATTATCAGTTAGTAGATAATGCTTTTTTATTTTATATAAAAAGATTAATTATGTTACGAAATTTCAAAAAATAAATCTAATAAAAAAGAATATATTAAAAGAAACAATTACAAAACTAAATTAGAATTTTTGTTTTACATAAGGGAAAAGGCTATCGCTAGCTGATTTTAATTAATCATAAGGCGATAGCCAATTTTTATATTAATATAATCTTCCGAATATCAAAAAGATTAAAATTAATTGAATTGCTATTATTAGTGGTATTCCTAAATTAAATTTTATTCTAGAGGTTTTATGTCTAAAAGTATACATTCCAACCCAAGATCCAAACCCACCACCTAAGATTGGAATGGAAAGAAGATGAGCTTCACTAATTCTCCATTTGTGATTTATAGCTTTCCTTTTATCAATAAACATAGATAAAAAGCCAATAATGTTTATTAATAAAAGATAAGCACCTATAAAAGCGTGCAAATTATAACCCCCTCAAAAGTTGATAAGGTAATTATATAAAAAAAATCATAAATTTACAAATTTGATTATAGAGGAGAAAAAGTTAAATTTGAATGGTATAATAGGTATTATTACAAATGAGGAGAGATAAAAAAAGTGATAAAAAAAATAGTGTTAGCAATAATAGTAGCTATAATTGTAATTATATGTGGAGTATATATTTATTCTAATAGAACAAGTTCAGCTGATGAAAGTTTTAAAAGCTTTATTTCTGATTGCAATAAATTTCAATTAGATTCTGCAAAGGAGTATGTTAATCCTAATGGAGATTTGAGTAAAGGAATATCTCAAATACAGAATTATAATTCAATGAAACAAGCTGCAATGAAAAATTGGCTTAAAACTATAAAAGTAAACATATTATCTACTAAAAAAGAAAATGGAGAAGCAGTTATAGTAGCAGAAATATATTCCCCAAATGGAAAAGAAATTTATAATGAATTCCAACAAAGTATGAACAGTTTAAATATAGATAGTCAAACAATTCAAGATAATAATTTAAATGGAGATTTTTTAGGAGCACAATATAATAATGCATTTACTAATGCAATTGATGATAATATAAATAATATTGTTCAAACAAAGGTTGAAATTAAAATGAAGAGAAATCTTGGAGATTGGAAAATTACAAATGATGATCAAGTAATTACAGCTTTATTAGGTGGGTTAAACTCAAGTGCAGTTATAAATTAACTAATTTATAGAAATTTTTTGGTGAAAATTGTATAATTGTATAAAAGGGGGAAGAAAAATAATTATGAAAAAAACAATGGTTAGTATAGCTGTGATTGTTATTGCAATTATCATAGGCGTAGTATTAATAAAATATGTGAATAAAAATGGATTATTTACTAAGAGTGGGTTAGATAAAATTCAAATAAATGAAATTATAGCTACAGATGATGTAACAGGAAAAGTTACTAATATAACAGATGCAGATGCTATAACTAGATTTTTTGATGAACTAAATAGTATAGAAGTTCCAAAAGAAAACAAAAAAGAAGAAGCTCATTCAGGATGTAATGTTCCGGGAAGAAATAAATATTATATTGAATTAAAAAGTGATAATGAAAAAATAGTTGGAGATATAATTATAAGTAAAGAGGGCGATATTAAGGTCAATAATTTTGAAAATAAATATATAAAAGAAATTAAGGACACTGGAGCTGCCAATAATTTAGAAAAATTAATACAAACAAATATAAATTTATAAGAAGAAGAGTCAAGAAAAATAAATAATTTATTTTCTTGACTCTCTTTTTACTTTAGATATGTAATTATCTAAAATAAGTGGATATTAGTATTCTTTTTCGTGAGGTAGGTTACTTAAGTTGTTGCTTTCGTCATCATCTGGAGTAGATCTTAAATATTCATCTCCATTTCTAGTAACAGAAACAACTACGTCTTTGATTTCACCGTTTTTAGCCATTCTTACGGCTTCATCAACGCTAACTACTTCACCGTTAGATAACTCGTAGCCAGAAGCATATCTTCCGTCTTTAGTCATAACTTTAGTTACGCTTTCTAAGTTTGAACTTTTTTGAGTTTTTGAATTTTTCATAAAAAACACCTCCACTTTCTACACTAATAGTATGTGGAGAACATACGTATATATACTTAGTAATTTATGGTATTAATCTGATGGTCTATTTATATTTTCGTGAGGAAGTTTACTAAAATCACAATTAGAATTTGAATCTCCTACAAGAGTAGTAAATCCTTTTTGATCAATTACAGCTTTAGCATTAGAAATTTTTTGTTCTCTAGCTAATTCTATTGCATCTGCAATTGTTAATTGTTTTCCATTAGAAAGCTCATATGCAAAAGTAACACCGTTATTAGTTAGAATTTTAGTTATTGTTAAGTCTTCCATAAAAACACCTCCATTATGATAGTTTATCAATTTAATGGAGGCTTATTCTAAATAAATATACTATTTAATATATTTCCATCTATGTCACTTGGAACTTTTCCAAGCATATTAAATATTGTTGCTCCTTCATCTATAAGCCTAATAGGTCCTATATCAAAATTCTTTTTTACATTAGGTGCTTTGCAAAAGAATATTGTTTTATAATTATCATCTTTTGGGTTATATCCATGATTTGCAATAGCATGTTTACCTTTTGTTTTTTCTATTGTATTTCCTAAATAATCATTTATAAAGTAATAATTATCATTAGCTTCAAGCATAAATGTACATTTATCACTTGCCCCAAGTTTTTTAGCTTCTTCACTAGAAATAATATTTTTGATGCAGTTATTATTTTCTTTTGAAAAATTGCAAATTAAATCATAAACCATTTTGATCTTATATTTATTTTTTACATAAACATAAGCAGAACCATCACAGAAGTTAAGATAAGCATCATATTCTTTAATAACATTTTTAGAGTTCAATTTAATTAGATCATTTTTTAAAAATAGATTATTAAGTTTAATAACATATTCTGCATCCTTGAAACTATGATCTCCTAATGCAATCAAAGTAGATGAGTCGTATATATTGTTTTCCTTTAGAAATGATATTATTTCCCCTAGTCTTTTATCATGTCTTTTTAAGGATTGAGATATATGATTACTTTTAGTACCAAAAATATGTTTATGAGTATCCGTATCTGTAAAATGAACCATAATAAAATCAGCTAAATCATTTTTTAAAACATACATTAAGGTATTAAAAGTAAAATTATCTAAATAGGGTTGTTCATAGCCTTTTCTTAAATGACTATAGAGCTTTTCTATTTTAGCTTGAAATAATGGACTTCCATTTAGAGCAGAAACCATTATTTGATTTTGCCATTTTCTATTTGGAAAAATTTCTGGGATATTTAAATCAATGCTTTTAGATTTTCCTGTAACTGGCCAAAGTAAAGTACAAGTTTTAAGTCCTTTTTCTTTTGCTATATCATAAATTGTAGATCCATTTATTTGCTTCTTATACCAAAACCAATCTGGATTTTTTCTTTCAGGTTGTATAAGAATATTATTAATTATCCAATGATTAACTGGTAATTTTCCTGTAGCTATTGAAGTATGTGCAGGATAGGTTAATGATGGATAAACAGACTCAACATTATTTGAATAACTACTGTTTTCTTTCAATTCTTTAAAGTTTGGTAATTTTATAAGATTAATAAAATCTTTATTACCAACTGCGTCAAAAGATAAAATTATAAATTTTTTTTTCAATATTTTATTCCTCCTACATAGAGTGAATTTTGCCAATATACTTATGATTTTACTCTTATTATTATGTATATAGCAACACTATTGGAACAAAATGGCTTGTATAAGTTATCAACAAGCTGAAGCTAGTTATTTCAAGGGGTTGTTGAGAAATGTGGATAAAAAGCGTGAAATTGTGGATAACTTTACAAAGTGGATAAAATTGTAAAAACAGATTGTATACACAATATAATAGGGGATAGCTTGTTCGACAAACAATATAGTGCATATTGTAGAAAAATATAATATAAGATAAAATTAATTTAAATATGATGTCGAAAAATACTAACATTATGCACAAAGTTGTGGACAAAATATGTGGATAATGTTGATAACATACAATAAGTGGTAAGTGAGGATATAATATGGAATATATTAAGGAAATAACAGAAGCGGAATTTATAAATAGACCAAATAGATTTAATGCTTTAGTTAAAATAAATGGTAAAGAAGAAATTGTTCATGTACCTAATACAGGAAGATGCAAAGAAATATTAATTCCAGGAACAAAAATATTACTTAGAAAAGAAGATAATCCAACAAGAAAAACTAAATATGATTTAATTTGCGCTTATAAAGGAGATAAATTAATAAATATTGATTCTCAAATTCCAAATAAAGTAGTTATGGAGGCTTTAATAAATAAAAAGGTAGGAAAATTAATAGAATATAATAGTATATTAAAAGAAAAAACTTTTGGGAAAAGTAGATTTGATTTTAAATTAGAAAAAGAAACAGGAGAAGAATATTATTTAGAGGTAAAAGGAGTTACTTTAGAGAATAATGGATATGCAAGCTTTCCAGATGCTCCAACAGATAGAGGAAGAAAACATCTTTTAGAATTAGTTAAAGTAAAAGAAGAAGGAAAAGGTGCTGGGGTTTTATTTCTTATACAAATGGAAGGTATAAAAGAATTTACATCTAATGATGAAAATGATCCTGCTTTTGGAGAAGCATTAAGATATGCTAAAGAAAATGGAGTTGATATTTTTGTTTATTCTTGCATTGTTAGCGAAAAGGAAATAACATTAAATAAAGAGGTAAAATTATCAATTTAACATAGATATTTAAAAATAAAAAAGAAAGGAGTGATGTTAATAAATGAAATTTAAATATTGTCCATTATGTGGAGACGAATTGGAACAAAAATATAGTTATGATGAAGGTGGAGTTCCTTATTGTAAAAAAGATGATAAAATGTTTTTTGATACTCCAAGACCTTGTATTGTAGTTGGTGTAATAAAAAATGATGAAATACTTTTATTAAAACAAAGTTATATATTTAAAGATTCTAAAGTACTTATATCAGGTTATGTAGGACAAAATGAAAGTGCTGAAGAAACTGTATATAGAGAAGTTTTAGAGGAGACTGGAATAAAAGTAAAAAATATATCGTATATTGGTTCTGATTACGTTAAAGATAAAGATTTATTAATGTTAACTTTTATAGCTATTTATAAAGAAGGGGAAATTATTAAATCAGATGAAGTTGAACATGTAGAGTGGTGTAAAATAGATTGTGCATTAGCTCAAATGAAAGAAGATTTAGTAGGAACAAAAGCAGTATCTAAGATAATGGAAATTTTAAAAAATGATATAAATTAATAGAATCATAATTTTATAAATATTATATAAGTTAAAAACAAATATACTGTAGTCTTAATAAGATAGGATTTTATAAATAATAGCCCTAAGAATTTTCTTAGGGCTAAAATATTATGTTTATAACTACAATTAATATAGTAGTATTTATACTGATTAAATGATAGATTTACGTTGTAACTTTATAAAAAGAGTATTATTATTGTAATCAATAAATGCCTCATCTATCATCATTCCTACAAGAGTTAGCTCACTATCAAACTCACATTCACCACCAAGTTGCCAATAATATTGTTCAACTTCTCTTTGTCTAGGAGTATTTAAAGCCTTGTTTAAACTTTCAAAAGCTTCTTTAGGAAAATTTTCAATTATAGCTTTTATTTCTATATAAGATATATCTTCTAAAGTTTTTATATTAACACTAATATTATTAGTATTAAAATGATAGCAATATGCCATTATTTCATTTACGATTTTTAGATTTTTTTCCGTTTTAAAATTCATCTTGTCTAACCTCTCTTTTGAATGTAGTTATTAATGGGACTAATATCATTGCTACGAGTCCACCTGCAAAACCATTATTATAAAGGTTTAGTCCACCATGTAAATATCCAACATTAACTCCTAAACAAACATGTAAGAATCCTGCAAGTATTCCTACCCAAAATCCAAATTTACCAGCTATAGGAGCTAAACATGTGCTAAATAAAATAGCAAGTATTATACTTGGGCTTGTTAAAGGGTTTATATTTATAAGAGCTGCTAAAGTAGCTCCTATTAATATGGGAGTTATATTTTTTAAATGCTTACCAAAACATCCAAATCCAATAATATTAAAGATTCCGCCAAGAGTTGGTCCATTTAAATCTCCACCTATAAGTAATAAAAATAATGTTGAGAACAAGCCTAGTATTCCCATATTTATATATGTAGTATCTCCATATAATAAATAAAAATCAGAAACAAGTTTACCAGACTGATTGGACAAATTATTAAGTTTTTTTATATTATCTTTGCCAAAATAAATTCCAACACTTATTAAATAAATTGAAATAAACATCATAAAAAAGAGCAAGAATTTATTGCTTCCAGTATGCCAAAGAAGTCTAGAATCAAAGTCAATTCCAAAAGAACGTAAGATAGACATTAGTAATGTTGCAATTAATCCACCTGCAAAACCAATATTATATAGATTGTATCCAGAATGAGCTAAAATACAGTGGCTAGCTATTGGAGTTAAAATAAAACCTGTTATTACACCAATTATGGCACCTAAAATCATTCCAAGTGGAATATTGTCATAAGTAAAACTAAGTTGACTAACAGTAGGTGCTAAAGCAGTAGATAATAACATAACAAGACTATAGTTTAGAAGTGGTTGTTTTTGATATTTAGAAAAAAGATAAACGCCAAACATGATTGGCCAAATATTCAAAAGATTTTTACCAAAAAAAGCAAAACCGGTCATTAAAAATAATGCCATTATAGTTGAACCATTTGGTTTAATTTCTAAACGTATAAGCATTAAAATACTTATGATACTAGTAATACCCGCATTAAAAAGAGCGCTTGATATTCCACCAACAGCAATATAATCTGTTATTAAAATATCAGGAGCAAGTAAAATTTTCTTTAAACCATTTAAAATTTCAGAAGGAGAACTAATTAATAAAGCAGCTATTAAAAAAAATAGATACATAACCAAAAGAATTTTATAAGGTCTAAAAAAGTTCTTTTTCTTTAGCAAAATTTTCACCTCTCAAAATTAAATTTATAATTTATACCTAAATTAATAAACTTAAAACTCAATTTTATTATATTATAATGAATATAAACTTTTCTACTAAAAAATAGAAAAAATGCTAGAAAATATTTTCAAAAATTTTAAAAAAATATATAATTAAGAATAGTAAGAAGTTTTTGGGGAGGATTAAATATGAGTAATGGTATTAAATATGTTCCAGAAGTAATGGGAGTATTAAGAAGTCATATAGTAAAGGTTCCAGATGTAATAAGAAATTGTTCTGGGATAAGAATATTTGGAAAGAGGATAAAAAGTATACTATTTTCTACAGATGTTGCAATGATAAAAAATACAAATGCGGATGCTATTATGGCAGTATATCCTTTTACTCCTCAGCCAAAAATAACAGAGGCAATAGTAACTGCTGCTGATGTTCCGGTTTTTTGCGGAGTTGGGGGAGGAATAACTCAAGGGATAAGAGTTATTAATCTTGCATTAGATGCTGAATTTAAAGGAGCTATAGGAGTTGTAGTAAATGCACCTACATCTAATGAAATTGTTAAAAATATAAAGGAAACTATAGATATACCAGTAATAGTAACAGTATGTTCAGAAGAAGAAAATATAGAAGAAAGAATAGAAAGTGGTGCAACAATTTTAAATGTATCTGGAGGAAAGGATACAATTAAAATTGTAAAAAAAATAAGAGAATCACATCCTACATTTCCTATAATAGCAACTGGAGGCCCTACTGAAGAGAGTATAAAAGAGACAATAGAAGCAGGAGCAAATGCTATAACATATACACCTCCATCAGGGGCAGATAGAATGAGTGAATTAATGGACATATATAGGGAAAGAAAGGGACAAAAATAAAACTGTTAAAATAAAACCTTTATTTAAAGGTTTTATTTTTTTATCAAATTAGTAACAAAAAATTCCTATTGAAATATTATAAAATAGATGAGATTATTATATAAATATAATCAAAAGGATAAGAAAATAAGTAAGATAGTTAAGAATTTGATATAAGTAATAAATTGTAAAAATTTATTTCAGAAAAAAGTAATAAAAAATATTGTATTTTTTTTTAAATATGATATTATATTTATAAAAAAAGTTAGAATAAAATGGAAAAAGACAAAATACAGGGTAGAGGCGCCAGTGTAAAGAGTATTTATTAGGAGCTGCAAGCTATGATTAATAAAGAAAGGTGCAATGGCCGAAGTTAGCTGACCGCAAGAAGGCTTTCTGGGTATATGTATAATATGCATATAACTGTCACATAACGTGGAGTGCTACAACTGAGTTTAGTTTTTTTAGGGATAAGTCTATCCTTTTAAGCTATACGAAGATATAAATCAATTACACGCTATTACCCGTCACAGAAATTCTGTGGCGTTTTGTTTTACTTAAAATAGTGGAGGAATGAAAAGATGAAATTATTTGGCAGCATGATTGTAGAAGAAAATGTATTAAGTGTTGGGGGAATAAAATTAAGTAAACTAGCAGATAAATATGGAACACCTTTATATGTAATGGATGAGCAATTATTAGAAGAAAATTGTAGAGAATATTATAGAAATTTTAAATGTGAAGATAAAGGTAATAAAGTTGCTTATGCTGGAAAAGCATTTTTAACTTTAGCTATGTGTAAAATAGTAGAAAAAGAAGGTTTATATCTTGATGTAGTTTCAGGAGGAGAATTATATACAGCTTATAAAGCAAATTTTCCATTAGAAAGAGTATTATTTCATGGAAATAATAAAACTTTAGATGAAATTGAACTAGGAGTTGAACTAGGAGTTGGAACTTTTGTAGTAGATAACTTTTTTGAAATTGAACATTTAAATCATATAGCAAAAGAAAAAGGAAAAATACAAAATATTTATTTAAGAATTACACCAGGGATAGAAGCTCATACTCATGAATATATAAAAACAGGACAAATAGATTCTAAATTTGGTTTTGCACCTATAGGAGACAATATAATAAATGCAATAAAGAAAGCTATAAATTTAGAAAATGTAAATCTTTTAGGACTTCATTGTCATATTGGTTCTCAGATTTTTGAAATTGAGCCATATGAAGATGCAACAGAAATAATGCTAAAACTAATAAAAAGAGTTAAAGATGAAACTGGATATTTAATAAAAGAATTAGATTTAGGTGGAGGTTTTGGAATATACTATAGTAAAGGTGATAGTCCTAGAGAAACAAAGGAATATTGTCAAGCTATATTAAATAAAGCTGATAATGTATGTAAAGAAATAGAATTAGAAATGCCTAAATTAGTAATAGAACCTGGGAGATCAATTGTTGGTAATGCAGGAATAACATTATATACAGTTGGATCAATAAAAGATATTCCTGATATAAGAAAATATGTTTCAGTAGATGGTGGAATGACAGATAATATAAGACCTGCACTATATCATGCAAATTATGAATGTGTAGTTGTAAATAGAGTTATTCATGATTCAAGAGAAACAGTAACAATATCAGGAAAATGTTGTGAATCAGGAGATATACTTCTTCAAGGAATAAAAATACCATCAGTTTTAAGTGGAGATTTATTAGCAATAATGTCAACAGGAGCATATGGATATTCAATGTCTAATAATTATAATAAAATACCAAAACCAGCTGTTGTTATGGTTAAAGGCGGTAAAGAAAAAGTTATTTGTAAAAGAGAGACATATGCTGATATATTAAGAAATGAAATATTATAGATATTAAAAAATATTAACCTAATCCTTTCATAGACAAAAATGGATAAAATTGGTAAAATGATTATAGAAAGGATTAGGTGATTTTTTATGTGGAAAAAGGTTTTGAGAGAATGGGTATTTTTAATTGCTATAGCTTATGTAATTTCACTATTAATAAATAAATTTTTAATTTTTACGGTTTTTATACCGAGTGGATCAATGATGCCTACTATAAATATTGGTGATAGATTAGTGGCAACTAGAATTCATAATTATGATAATATAAAGCATGGAGATATATTAGTTTTTAATTTTATAGAAGAAGATTCTCTTTACATAAAAAGAGTTATAGGACTTCCAGGAGATAAAATAAAAATAGATGGACAAGCTGTATATGTAAATGGAGAAAAATTAGAAGAGGAATATGTTAAATATCCAGAAGATACTTATGCAGAATATATTGTCCCAGAAAATAATTATTTCTTTTTAGGAGACAATAGAAATGATTCAAAAGATAGCAGATATTGGAATAATCCATATATAGAAGAAGAAAAAATAAAAGGAAAAGCTATTTTTAGATTTTATCCATTTGATTCTTTTGGAAAAGTAAATTAATATATAATATTATGAGCATTTAGAATGATCTAAATGCTATTTTTTTATATTGATTTAAATTATATGTTTTTATAAATGAAAATATGGGTATTATAATTAATATGGACAATGAAAAATATATTCAATAAAAAAATATAGAAAATTTTATATAAAATTAATTAAAAGTCATAAATAATAATATTACATAGTAATATAGATTGATTTTTCTATTAAGATATAATTAATTTACATAACTTTGCAAGAATTTTATGTGATTTTTATGATATACTAATAAAGAATATATGTTCAAGAAAAGTTAGGTGATGATGATAGAGAAGAACAGAGATTTATATATAATGGATAGAAAAGAAAAAGATACTTTTATTTTAGAGAATAAATATGGTAAATTTATAGAAGTTAATAGCAAATTCGTTTTTGATAACATAAAAGAAGGGGATGTTTTAGCTAAGATAAATGGTAGATATTATTTAGATAAAGCTGAAACTGAAAATAGGAGAAAAATTATAGAAAACTCCGTGGAAGGAATGTGGGTGGACGAATGAGTGAAGAGAATTTAACAAATAGACAAGAGATAGAAACTCCTAATACGCATATGAAAAGAAGTATTAGAAATAAAAATGATAAAAAATTAAAAAAAAATAATATATTTTTTGATTGGATACTACCAATATTAATAGCTGTTGCTATTGCATTTTTAATTAATAAATTTCTTATATTTAAGGTTAAAATTCCAAGTGGATCTATGGAACCTACTTTAAATGTAGGAGATAGATTATTTGTAACAAGAGTTTATGAACCTCAGAATTTAAAAGAGGGCGATATTGTGGTATTCTATTCTCAAGAACTTGGTAAAGTTTTAATTAAAAGGTTAATAGGACTGCCAGGGGACACAGTAAAGATAGTAGGAGGAAACGTATTTGTCAATGGTAAGGAGATAGATCAAAGCTATGTCAAATATCCAATGTCAACGTATCAGGAATTTAAAGTTCCACAAGGAGAATATTTCTTCTTAGGAGATAATAGAGCTAATTCTTATGACTCGAGATTTTGGAAAAATCCTTATATTCCAGCAAAGGATATAATGGGGAAAGCAGTGCTGAAAATTTATCCATTTGATGATATTGAGTTTCTGAAAAGATAGAGAAAGGTGAGGTGGAAAGATGGACCAAAAAAACAATCCAAATAAGGGGAATAAAAATTCTAATCCTAATAATATGATGAAAGGGCCAGGAAAGACCATAATTATATATATAGTAATTGCTTTAGCGCTTGTTTTATCAGCAGGATATATTAGAAATACTTCATTAAATGAAGAAATAACATATACAAAGTTCCAACAATTACTTAATCAGAAGCAAATTTCTGAAGTTACAATAACACAAGATGACTTAGTAATTACTCCAAAAGATACTAGTGAGTACAAAGGTAAATCACTTTATACACCGAATATCAATAATCCACAATTAATACAAGAATTAAAAGATGCAGGTGTAACTTTTGTTGGTAAAAATCCAACATATTCACCATTCATTAATACAATTGTAATGTATGGATTAATGTTCCTATTCTTAATATTTATGTGGAAATTCGTATTCTCAAAAATGTCTGGAAAAATGGGCGGAGGTATGATGCCATTTGGTAAGAACAATGCTAAAGTCTATATGGAAGATGAAATTGGAGTAACATTTAATGATGTTGCTGGTCAAGAGGAAGCTAAAGAATCTCTAGTAGAGGTTATAGATTACTTAAATGACCCTAAAAAATACACTGAAATAGGAGCTAAGTTACCTAAAGGAGCTCTTTTAGTAGGACCTCCAGGTACAGGTAAAACTCTTCTTGCAAAAGCAGTTGCAGGAGAAGCAAAAGTTCCATTTTTCTCAATATCAGGTTCAAGCTTCGTTGAAATGTTTGTTGGGGCTGGAGCTAAGAGAGTTAGAGAATTATTTAAAGATGCTGCTGAAAAAGCACCATGTATAATATTTATAGATGAAATTGATGCTGTTGGTAAAAGCAGAGATAGTCAATTACAAAGTAATGATGAAAGAGAACAAACTCTTAACCAATTACTAGCTGAAATGGATGGATTTGATTCAAGTAAAGCAATAGTAATTCTTGCTGCTACAAATAGACCTGAAATTCTTGATAAAGCTTTATTAAGACCAGGTAGATTTGATAGAAGAATTATAGTTGATAGACCAGATCTTCCAGGAAGAGAAGCTATACTTAAAGTTCATGCTAAAGATGTTAAATTAGCACCAGATGTAGATTTAAAAGATATAGCAAAGAGTACTCCAGGTGCTGTTGGGGCAGACCTTGCAAATATAATGAATGAAGGTGCTTTAAGAGCAGTTAGAGAAGGAAGAAAACTTGTAAGCCAAGATGACTTAAGAGAAGCAGTTGAAGATATAATTGCAGGTAAAGAAAAGAAAGATAGAATTCTTTCTAAAAAGGAAAGAGATGCTGTTGCATTCCATGAGGTTGGTCATGCTTTAGTTGCAGGTTTATTAGAGGATTCAGATCCAGTACACAAAATAACAATAGTTCCAAGAACTATGGGAGCATTAGGATATACTATGCAGCTTCCAGAAGATGAAAAATATCTTGTATCAAAAGAAGATTTATTAAATCAAATAACAGTTATGTTTGGTGGTAGAGCTGCTGAAGAAGAAGTATTTAATCTTGTATCAACAGGAGCTTCAAATGATATTGAAAGAGCTACACAAACAGCTAGAAGTATGGTAACTGTTTATGGTATGTCAGAAAGATTTGATATGATGGCTTTAGAGTCAGTTCAAAATAGATATCTAGATGGTAGAGCAGTTAGAAACTGTAGTGAACAAACTTCAACTATTATAGATGAAGAAGTATTAGCAATAGTTAAGCAATGTCACCAAAAAGCAAGAGATATCTTAAGAGAAAATAGAGATTTACTTGATAAGATAACAGGTGTTCTTCTTGAAAAAGAAACTATTTTTGGAGATGAATTCATGGAAATAGTTTATGAAAAATATCCAGAAATGAAGATTAAAAAACAAGAAAGAGATAAGAGAAGAGAAGAAGCTAAGAGACAAGTTGAAGAAGCTAAGAAAAAAGCTGAAGAGTTAAGAAAAGCTAAACTTGAAGAAATAGCTAGAAGAAATGAAGAAAAAGCTTTAGCTGCTGCTAAGGCAGAAGAAGAAGCTAGAAAAGCAAAATTTGCTCCTTTAGATGAAGCTTTAGAAAAAATGAAAATAGAAAAAGAGCTAAAAGGAGAAGATTCAGAAAAAAATGAATCAGAAATAAAACCATCATTAAACATGGAAAAAGAACAAACTTCAGAAGGAAATGAAGTTGAAGTTAAAAAAGATGATGTAAATGATGATCCTCAAAATTAAGAGGAAAAAATAAAATAATAAGGAGATAATCTAGGTGGAACAAAACATAGATTTCTTATTTGAGAGAGAACATTTAGGGGAAACCCTAAATGTTCTTAATCGTGAGATAATAAATTATATTGATAAAAGAAAATATATAACAGATTATATTATAGATTACAGAAAGAAAGTAATTGAAGAATATAGAGATGATGAAGATAAAGTACAAGAATATTTTGACCACGAAGCTTATGTAAAAGAAGAAGCTTTTAGAACTATTGATAGAAAACTAAAAGAATTTACAAAGCTTAAAGAAAGTCCTTATTTTGGAAAGATAAGCTTTATCGAAGATGGTAGTGTTCCAGAAGAGATGTATATAGGAAGATTTGGGTTAACACCGGAAGAAACTTATGAACCTGTAATAGTTGATTGGAGAGCTCCTGTAGCTTCTCTTTTCTACAAAGGTACATTAGGTTCTGCAAGCTATCAATCTCCAGGAGGAGACGTAGAAACAAATATTGTTGGAAGAAGACAAATAATAATAAAAAAAGGTGAATTAAAAGGTGTTTTTGATTCAGCATTAGATGTTAAGGATGAAATACTTCAAATGGTATTAACTAATAACTCTAGTGATAAACTTAAAGATATTGTTATGACTATCCAAGAAGAGCAAGATGAAATAATTAGAGCACCAAAAGATAAAGTTGTAGTTGTAAATGGTGTTGCAGGTTCAGGTAAGACTACAATAGCACTTCATAGGGTTTCATATCTTTTATATAATTATAGAAAGCAGTTTGGAGATAAAGTTTTAATTTTAGGTCCAAATGATATTTTTATGGACTATATAAGTGGAGTTCTTCCTTCACTAGGTGAAGATGGAATTGATAATATGACTTTTGAAGTATTTGCAATAAATGAAATAGGACTTACAGAAGAAGTTCAAGGTTTTTCATATTATATGGAAGAAGCTATGAGCGGAAATGAAATAAACTTAAGAGATTATAAAGAAAAAAGTTCAGAAGAGTTTGTAAATAAACTTGATGAAGTTGTAAAGGAAATGAATGAAAATTATTTCAATATAGAAGATGTAGTATTCTTTAATGAAACTATAATGACTAAGGAAGAAATAAAAGATTTATTCCAAAATTATTATTCTAATATGCCTTTATTTAGAAGAAGTGAAAAGATAAAAAGAATAATAATTTCTAAAATAAAAGATAAGAGAGATGAAAAAGTTTATCTTTTAAATAAAGAAATGGAAGAAAAACTTAAAGAAGTTAAAGAAGAAGATTTAATATTTGAAAAGAATAATATTGATTTCCAAAGAAGATTAAGAATAAGAGAAATTATAAGAGAAGTAATAAATGCTAGAACTGCTCTAAATAGTTGGATAACTAGAGAAGATACAATAGATATTTATAAGAGAGCAGTTAATACAAATAATTTAACTTATATGGATCTTGCAGGAATTCTTTATCTTATGATAAAGCTAGAAGGTAAGAAATCATCTAAAGAATATAAGCATGTTGTAATAGATGAAGCTCAAGACTATAGCTTTATGCAATATAGAATAATAAAAGAAATGACAGGTTGCTCAAGCATGACTATAGTTGGTGATAGCAATCAAAGACTTATAGAAACAGATGAAGAAGTTGCTATGGTAAATCTTCAAAGTATATTTGGAGATAAGGTTATAAATTATTCTTTAAATAAAAGTTATCGTTCAACTCAAGAGATAATGGAATATGCAAGTAAATTCTTACATGAAGAAAGAATAGTACCATTAGTAAGAAATGGAGAAAAAGTACTTGAAGAAGAAGTAACAACTATAGAAGACCAAGTAGAAACTATACTTTCAATAATTGAAGATTATGAAGAAGAAGGACTTGAAAGTATTGCAGTAATAACTAAAAATAAAGAGACACTAAAAGAAATATCACATAAATTAAAAGAAAAAACTAAAATTCTTACTTTTGATAGAAGTGATATAATCTATACTGGTGGAAAAGTTATAATGCCAGCTTACTATGCAAAAGGATTAGAGTTTGATGGTGTTATAATTCTAGAAGAAGAGAAACCTTCTCCAGACTTAGTTAAGTATATTATGTGTACTAGAGCATTGCATAGACTTTCTGTGATAAAGAAAAAATAAATAAAAATAAAAGCTTTCCAAAATAAAGGAAAGCTTTTATTTTTTTGATTATATTTTTAATTTCTCTAATTATAATTTTATTAAGGTTTTAATTTTAAATTAAAGATTCGATTTCTTTAATTAAATCATCATATATAGAATTTACTATATCAAAATCCATATTTTTAACGTAATATTTTTCCAAAGTATCATGAGTTAATTTTGCTTCTGCTATAAGAGATAAGCCCTTGTTTAAAAGAGTATCAAATTCATATTTATTAAAATCAATTTCTTCTTTTAGAATAGAGAGTTTATTAGTGTCGCACATATTATTTAAATTAAATGCAGTACCAGTTAAATTTAATTTATATATTTCATTTTCAGAAAATACTCCAATATTAAGTTCTGGAATTATAATATGAGATATTTTTTTAGGTAATATAGGATTATGATAATATTCTACATTATAACCATAACCAATTGCTGTATTAGCTAAATCTTCAAGTATTTCACTCTTACATAAACCAGTTTCTCCTTTGAGAATATATATAGAATCAAGATTCTTAGTTAAAGTTTCTGTGAATGAAACAACTCCATTAGGACTAAAAGCAGTTGAGAAGAGATGTCTTTCTTTTCCTAAAGGTGCAATTCTGCAATCAGGGAATATCATATCTTTTAAAGATACTTTAAACTTAAATAAAAGATTTTTATCAAGAGCTATTTTATTAAGAGATGCCCAATCTTCATAAATTATACTAGCAGCTTTAAAATATTTATAAGCTCTTTTAAAAAGATTAGAAACAACATTGTTTACAGAAATTATTTCATCTTTATATTGAGCAATTTCTTTTTCATTTAATGCAACTGCTAAATCAATTATTTTATCTACAGCGCCAGGAGTTTTAGGATCTATGCTATGTGGTGAAGTTCCATCTAGAAGTGCAACTTTTAGTTCTTTAATTAATATTCCATCTAAAGATTGGTCATCTGATGAGCAATGGAATTGTTCGATATTAAATCCTTTAGAACCAAAATAGAAAGCAACTTTCTTCATTAGAGAAGACTTACCAGTACCAGGACCACCTTTTAAGCAATAAATTTTAGTAGCATCATTTTGAGAAATTATATAATCAAAAAAAGAATGAAATCCTTCGGAGGTATTTCCGCCTAAAAACATATGACGATCAGTATTTTTTTCCATAACAATCAGCTCCTTTAATTATTTAGCAACAATACAATATATACTACAAAAAGATGAAATGTGATATTGTATAAAACTTAAATGAAAAATTATCAAACTTTATAATAAATATATTAGAAATTTAAAAAGTATTAAATAAAATGATTTTTATAAAGTATAAAATGAAGTTTAAATATAAAATTAATAAATATGCATAAAAAATTACTATATATGCATATTTTTATTTAAGTATATTGAAGTGAGTAATTAATTATATAATATACGTACAGAATATAAGTGGTGTTTTGCTAGGGAGAACAAAAATAAAAAATAGAAAAAATTTTTAAAAAAATATTGCATAAAAATTAAAACTAAGTGTATAATTATACCGAGGTAAAAAAAGGAAATTTAAATATAGCAATAGAGAATTTAGGGGGAATAAATTATGAAAAAAGGGTTTTTAAAAAAGATGATGCTATTAGGTATCACAGGAATAATGATGTTTAGCTTTGCAGGATGTGGTGCAAAAAATGATGATGGAGCTAAAGAAGGGGCAAAAACTAAATTAGAAGAAGTTAAAAATAATAAGAAATTAGTTGTTGGAATGAGTGCTGATTATGCTCCATATGAATTTCATGCAATGATTGATGGAAAAGATACTGTAGTAGGATTTGATGTAGAGTTTGCTAAAGAAGTGGCTAAAGATTTAGGAGTAGAATTAGAAATAAAAGAGATGAACTTTGAAGCTTTATTAGCAGCAATTCAATCAAATCAAATTGATATGATAATTTCAGGAATGAATCCAGATGCTGAGAGAGAAAAAGTTGTAACATTCTCAGATATTTATTATGAAGCTCAACATGGAGTTTTAGTAAATAAAAAAGATTTAGCTAAATTTGAAACAATAGAAGATTTAGAAAACGTAAAGGTGGGAGCTCAAATTGGTTCTACTCAAGAAAAGATAACTAAGGAAGTTATTAAAGCAAAGGATCCAACTCTTATGGCAGATGTAAATAACTTAATTTTAGAACTTAAAACAGGAAAAATGGATGCACTAATTACTGAAGAACCAGTAGCTAAAATGGCAATAAAGAAAAATCCAGAGATGGCATTAGCTGCAATTAAGTTTGAAGCAGATGGAGGTGGAAACGCAGTTGCAGTTAAAAAAGGTGAAACTGAATTAATAGAACAAGTTAATAAAACTATAAAAAGACTAGTTGATAGTGGAGAATTAGAAAAATATATTATAGAAGCAAATGAACTTGCTGCAGAAAATAATAAAAATTAGTTATATAAAGAAAGTAAAAATGATATGATGGATGCACTTTAAGTGCATCCTATATTAATTGTAAAAGGGTGTGAGACTAATGGGATATAGTTTTGATTTTAGCTTTTTGCAAGAATACTTTCCTGTATTTTTAGAAGGGGCTAAATTAACATTAATAATATCAGCAATTTCAGTTTTATTTGGAGCTGTAGCTGGTTCAGTATTATATTTTTTAAAGTCAGTGAACATAAAAATTTTAGGAATAAAACCTCTAAATATAATAGCATCAACATATATAGAAGTTGTACGTGGAACTCCAATGATATTACAAATAATGATGGTTTATACAGGGTCAGCATTATTTTTAGGAATAGATATGAAAGCTTTAACAGCTGCTATAATAGCAGTTTCTTTAAATTCTGCTGCATATGTAGCTGAAATAATAAGAGCTGGAATAGAAGCAGTGGATAAAGGACAAATGGAAGCTGCTAGAAGCTTAGGAATGACAAGAGGACAAGCTATGAGAATGATAATAGTGCCTCAAGCAGTGAAAAATATATTACCTGCTATAGGAAATGAATTTGTAGTTGTAATAAAAGAATCTTCAATGGCTTCAGTTATTGGTGTAAATGAATTAATGTTTAGTGCAACTATAGTAAAAGGTGCTACATTTAAGCCATTTGAACCTTTAATGGTTGTAGCAGCATTTTATTTTATTATGACATTTAGTTTAGGAAGATTAATGAAGTATATTGAAAGGAGGATGAAAGCAAGTGATATGCGTTAAAGAATTAAAAAAATCATTTGGAAATCATGAGGTTTTAAAAGGAATATCAGCAAATATAAAAAAAGGTGAAGTTGTAGTTGTAATAGGACCATCAGGTTCAGGAAAAAGCACTTTTTTACGTTGTCTAAATCTTTTAGAGGTGCCTACAAGTGGAGAAATAATATTTGAAGGAAATAATATAACTGATAAAAAAACAGATATAAATAAGATAAGAGAAAAAATGGGAATGGTATTTCAACAATTTAATCTTTTCCCACATAAAACTGTGTTAGATAATTTAACTATTGCTCAAATTAATGTAAAGAAAAAAAGTGTAGAAGATAGTAAGAAAAAAGCTTTAGAGTTATTAGAGAAAGTGGGATTAGTGGATAAAGCAAATGCTTATCCTAATTCTTTATCAGGAGGGCAAAAACAAAGGATAGCCATAGCTAGAGCTTTAGCTATGGCACCAGATGTTATGTTATTTGATGAGCCTACATCAGCTTTAGACCCAGAAATGGTAGGAGAAGTTTTATCTGTAATGAAATCTCTTGCAAATGAAGGAATGACAATGGTTATAGTAACTCATGAAATGGGATTTGCAAAGGAAGTTGGAGATAGAATTTTATTTATAGATGAAGGTATAATAATGGAAGCGGGAACACCAGAAGAAATTTTTGAAAATCCTAAAAATGAAAGAATGAAAGCATTTTTATCAAAAGTTCTATGATAACTTAAATTTAGATATTTATAAATAAAATCTTATGAGAAATTTAAAAGTAAATATAATTAATTCTAATATAAATTTTTCTAAAAAAATTATTATAATAATTTTTAGTTTTAAAGTTAAATAAAATGAGCTTTAAAGTAAAATCGTTAAGAGCACTAACAAATTAATTTTTGTTAGTGCTTATTTATTTATAAAATTTTAAATTAAATATATTTTATTTTGTCACGAAATAAAAAGTAGATTTGTTATATGAGTAGATGTACATCAAATTATAGAATGGGAGATTATAATGGGTACCAAAATAGAAAGCATTAAATTGTTTGAGAATTCGATAAGCAGTGTAAAGAAAGGTGATTTATCTGAACTAAAAAGGTTATATATAGAAGAAAGAAGAGGAATTTTCTTATTTATTTTATCTATAGTAAAAGATTATGGAGTAGCAGAAGATATTTTACATGATGTTTTTATAAAGATAATTATAAATAGTGAAAAATATAAAAGAAATACAAATGCAAAGGCGTGGATTATGACAATAGCTAGAAACCTATCTTTAAATTATTTAAATAAGAGTAAACATATAAATTTTAAAGAGAATATTGAAGTAGTAGCTAATAATGAATTACAAGAAATTGAAAGTGAAATTGAATTTTTAAGAATGATAGAACCTTTAAGTGAAATAGAAAAACAAATAATAATCCTTAGATTAAATGTAGGTTTTTCATATATACAGATAGCAAAAATTTTAGACATTTCAATTGTAAATGCTAGAGCAAAGTATTCTAGAGGAATAAAAAAGCTTAGATTAAATGAAAAGGATAGGATTTAGTATGTTTAAAAATAGAAAAAGAATTAATGAGTATAAAAAAATAAGTAATTCTGTAAGATTACCAGAATTAAAAAGTAAAGAGAAAAATTTTGAGGTTAGGAGAAAGGAAAAAATGAATAAAAAAGCTATAGCAAGTGGAATATTAGTAGCAACTATTTGTGGGGCAATATTTTTAACAAATATAGGAACTGATTTTAAAGGCATAGAAAATAATGGAGGTAGCTTAATTGTTTATGCTTCAGAAAACAATGGAGCTAATAAACAATTATTTGAAAAAGGAAAAGAAATAGCAATTAATTCAGTTTCAGTTATTACTGATGATAAAACAGGAAAGATGTATAGCGTTAAAAAAGGTGCGCAATTAAGTATTTTATCTGATGATATAAAAAGCTTAAAATTAAGTACAAATAAAGGGGAGTTCATGAATGAATTCCAATTTAATGAAACTAATATAAATAATTTTAATGAAAAATCGATTGGTGAAAAAGTAGACAGCGATAAAAAAGAAAAAATATATGATTATAATGTTTCAAAAGATGGAAAAAGTATTGAAGTAAATAATATAAACAACAAAGTATTAGGAATTGCTTGGGGTTTAAGTCCTGAAATGGAAAAAATGGATAAAAAGCAATTTGGAGAAGTAGAAATAAATATAACTGCTGAATATAAAGATGGTAAAACAGCAAATGAAACAATTGTTTTAACTTTAAATGATAAAGGAATGTTTGTAGGAAAATTAAAATAGAAAAAACACTCTATGAAATAATTAAATTCAAAAAAATATTTAATAACTTATTTTTATAAATTTTATAGATAGGTATTAAGTTAATAGGTATAAAAATAATTAATAAGTTTAATGAAAATAAAAAAAGAGTTTCTACTAATAGGTAAATTATTAGTAGAAACTTATTTTTATATTTTAAGTATAATCATGATCTATTGTAATTATACAATTATATTCTGGGTGAAGTTCTTTTATGGCTTCTATTATGTCATTTTTTAAGGCTTGTTCATCCATTATTTTTTTTAGATTTTCTGAATCAACTACAACATCAAATATAAGATTTTTTTCATCACCCTCTCCAACTATTCTAAAATCATGCATTGATTTTATTAGAGGGTTATATTTTATAATTTTTGATACTTCTGTATAAGCAACTTTTATTTCGTCATCAGAAAGACAAATTGGGTCCATATGAATTACAAGATATAGTTCAAGCTTTTGTGAAATTTCTCTTTCAGCTTTATCTATTATATTATGAATTTCCATTATATTCATATCACTTGGAATCTCAGCATGAACTGAAGCCATACATCTACCAGGACCATAATTGTGAATTATAAGGTCGTGAATTCCAGTAATATGTGGATATGAAAGTATTAAACTTTCTAATTCTTTAACTAATTCTGGATCTGGAGCTTCTCCAAGTAGTGGATTTAGAGTTTCTTTAACTAATGATACTCCTGAATATACAATTATTAACGCAACTACTACTCCAACATAACCATCAATAGGAAAATTAGTAAATTTTGAAGCTAAAAATGATATAGATACACAAGTAGAAGCAAAAACATCTCCAAGTGAATCAACAGCTGCAGCTTTTAATGCTTTAGAATCTATTTTGTTTCCTATGTATCTATTAAATCCAGCAAGCCACAGTTTAAGAAGAATAGAAACTATTAATAGAATGAAAGGTATTATTTCAAAGTCAACCTTACTAGGATTAAAAATTCTTATTGCTGAAGATTTTACAAATTCTAGTCCTACAAGGATTACTAAGAAAGAAACTATTAATGAAGATATATATTCAATTCTTCCATGCCCAAAAGGATGCTCTTTATCAGCAGGCATATTAGATAGTTTAAATCCTGCAATTGTTATTATAGATGATGCAGCGTCAGAAAGGTTATTAAAACCATCTGCAGTTATGGCAATACTTCCTGTAATTAAACCAACAGAAACTTTTATTGCTACAAGAATTAAGTTAACAACTATACCAACAGCACCACCAAGAACACCAAATTTATTTCTAACTTTTTTTTCTTTGGTGTTATTATTATCTTTAATAAAAGTGTTAACTAAAAATTTTGATAACATAAATTACTCTCCTATATTAATATATTAATATTATTCTAACGTATAAGAATATAATAATCAATTTAAAAAAGAATTAGAAATGTGGTAAAATAAGTTTAACTAGACTTAGAAATTAGGAGTGATTCACAATGGAAAAAAAATTAGCTCAAGAGTTAATAAATTTTATAGATAATAGTAAAACAGCTTTCCATGCTGCAAATGAAGTTCAAAATATGCTAGTAAAAGACGGATTTAAAGAACTTTCAGAAGGAGATAGCTGGAATCTTGAAAAAGGCGGAAAATATTTTGTTAAGAAAAATGATTCAGCTGTAATAGCTTTTGTTATAGGTAATGGAGAAATTGAAAAAGATGGATTTAGACTTATAGGAGCACATACTGATGCACCAGGATTTAAAATAAAACCTAATGCAGATATGAAAAGTGAAAATAGATATGTTAAGTTAAATACAGAAGGATATGGTGGAGCTATATTAAGTACTTGGTTTGATAGACCTCTTAGTATTGCAGGAAGAGTTACTTTAAAAGGAGAAAATCCTTTAAAACCTGTTGTAAGATTAGTAGATGTAAATAAACCAGTTCTTATAATTCCTAATTTAGCTATACACATGAACAGAAGTATTAATGAAGGATATGCTATTAATAAGCAAAAAGATACTTTACCTCTATTAGGATTTATAAATGAAAAATTTGAAAAAGACGGATATTTAATTAGTTTACTTTGTGAAAGTTTAGGAGTTAAAAAAGAAGAAATCTTAGACTTTGATCTTTTCTTATATGAATATACAAAAGGATGTTTAATGGGAATTGATGAAGAACTAATATCTATAGGAAGACTTGATGATCAATGGATGGTATTTGCTGGAGTGAGAGCTTTATTAGACAGTAAAGAAATTGATAGTACAAAAGTTATGATTTGTGTTGATAATGAAGAAATAGGAAGTTTAACTTCTCAAGGAGCTAATTCAAGCTTAATAAGAAGATTATTAGAAAGAATAGTAATATCTCAAGGAAAAGGAACAGAAGAGTTCTTTAGAGCACTAGCTAATTCAGTAATGATTTCAGCTGACCTTGCACATGCAGTTCACCCTAATTTAGGAGAAAAACATGATCCAACAAATAGACCAGTATTAGGAATGGGACCAGTATTAAAAATAGCTGCTTCAGGAAGTTATTCAACTGATTCATATTCAGGAGCAATATTTAAATCAGTATGTGAAAAAGCTGGAGTTCCAATGCAAAAATTTGTTAATAGATCAGATGTAAGAGGTGGAACAACTATAGGACCAATGTCAGCTGCTGACCTTTGTATTCCAGTAGTAGATATGGGAGCACCACTTATAGGAATGCACTCAGTAAGAGAACTTGCATCAGTTAAAGATAATTATTATACAGTAAAAGCATTTACAGAATTCTATAATTTATAAAATGTTGAAATAAAAGAAACCACTCGCTATAGAGTTAATAGCGAGTGGTTTCTTTTGTTAAAATATTTCTAAAGGAGAGATTCCATAAAAATCTCTATTCAAATTTAACATAATTTAGATAAAAATACAAGCTGTATAGGCATTAGTAAATTGAACAAGTAATAAATTTTAAGGTTATTGGTAAAACTATATCTTAGAAAATATATGATTTTTAGAGAAAGAGAGAGGTCTTCAAAATGAATGATAAAAAATTAAAAAAAGCTAAAAAAAATTTATTAAAAGATTTAAATAATGCCTATAGTTCTCTAAAGGAATCTTATAAAGTAATACAAAAAGAGATTAAACATGGTGGATTAAAAACTGGAGCAAGTGAATGGATTTTAGATAATACATATCTTTTAGAAAGGGAATTTAAATTTGTAAAAAAGAATTTACCAGAAGAATATCTTTTAGATTTACCAATAGATTTAGAAAGAAGCTATAAATTAGAAAGCAAAGAAGAAAATAGAAAAAAGAAGAAATCTAGTTGTAGTAATAAGTCTGTACTTCCTAGAGTATATACTTTAGTTAAAAAGATTATTGATACTAGAGTGCCTATAAAAGAAGAAAATTTATCAGAGTTTATTTTAGAAAAAAATGATAGTTTAATTTATGGGGAAGTTATTTCAATCCCTATTATGCTTAAAATTTGTCTTCTTATAAAAATTTGTAATGAAGTTAAAAATGTTGAAGAATTTTATAAAAGTAAAGAAGAATATAAAGATATTTTTATAAATGAAAAACTAGAAGAAGAGATTGAAAGAAGCATATCATCCCTTAGAGAGTTGGATAATGTAGATTGGACATATGTTTTTAGAAATATATCAAAACTTGAAAAAACTTTAGAAAAAGACCCTAGTGGAACATATCTTATGATGGAGGAAGAGTCAAAGGATTATTATAGACATAAAGTTGAAGATATAGCTAAGAAAAATGAATTAAACCAACATATAGTTGTTGAGGCAGCTTTAAATTTGGCTAAAAAAGCAAAAGCATCAGGAGGAGAAATTTATACTACTCATATAGGATATTATTTATGTGACGAAGGATATAAAGAGCTTTTAAATGAGTTAAAAATAACAACTATTGAAAATCCAGATTCTGAGGGAAGGTTTATTCTTTGGAATATTTTTGGAACTATCCTTTTAGCTTTAGGAGTAGTTATTTTTAGTGCTTTATTTGAATGGCCATATAATACATTAAGAGATTATATATTGAGTTTTTTTATTATCCTTTTACCTTGTAGCGAAATGATAGTTGCATGGATAAATTATAGAACTCCTAAATCACATAAATTAAATCATATTCCAAAAATTAATTTTGAAAATGGAATAGGAGAAGAAAATAGAACTGTAGTAGTAGTTCCTACAATGTTTGAATCTAAGGAAAAAATAGATAAGTTAATTAAAAATATAGAGGTAACTTATTTAGGAAATAAAGATAAAGAAGCATTTTTTGTTATTTTAGGAGATTTTGAAGATAATAAAAATGAATTTGTAGAGATAGAAGAAGAGTTAAATAACTATGGAAAAGAAAAAATAGATTATTTAAATAAAAAATACATAAAAGACATAGAAAATAGAAATGGAAAAGATATATTTTTTATGGCTACAAGAACTAGAGTTTATGATAAAAGTGAAGAGAAATACATAGGATGGGAAAGAAAAAGAGGAAAGTTAGTAGAGTTTATGAACCTATTAAGAGGTGGAACAAAAACAACCTTTAGTTTTTTCTCAGGTAATATTGAAGATATAAAATCAGCAAAATATTTGATTACTTTAGATACAGATACATTTATGAAAAGAAATACATTAAAAAGACTTGTAGGTGCAATGGCGCATCCTCTAAATAATCCAAAGGTTTCTAATGGAAAAGTAGTTAGAGGATATGGAATGTTACAACCTAAAGTTTCTATTTCTTTAGAGAGTAAAAATAAAACTTATTTTTCTAAAATATTTGCTGGAGATAGTGGAGTAGATGGGTATTCCACAGCTTACTCAGATACATATCAAGATAGATTTAAAAAAGGTTCTTTTACTGGAAAAGGAATATTACATATAAATTCATTTATGAAAACTATAACTAGAAAAATTGAAGAGGATAGTATATTAAGCCATGACTTATTAGAAGGAGAATTAAATAGGTGTGGGCTTATAACGGATTGTGAATTTATTGAAGAATATCCAAAAACATATTTTTCAAGTGTAATTAGATTACATAGGTGGGTTAGAGGAGATTGGCAACTTATAAAATGGATTTTTACTAGAGATTTAAAAGCTATATCTAAATGGAAGATATTTGATAATTTAAGAAGAAGTCTTTTATCTCCTTGGCTTTTGTTTGGATTATGGATTTCATTAACATTTCTAAATAGAGGAAAAGGTGTAGTAACTATATTATTTTTAGCAGTAATAGCACCAATTATATTTAGAGTTACAGATTTTGTGGTAACACCTAAACATAAATTAAATGGTAGTGGAAAAACTTTAGTTCAAGTATTGTTTATATTAAGTTTTATACCATATCAAACTTATATTATGTTAAGTGCAATTTTTAAAACTTTAGGTAGAGTTTTTATAACTAAAAAACATCTTTTAGAGTGGAAAGCTTCTGATATAGCTGATAGAGATGAAAAGACTACTGTAAGTTTTTATTATAGTAAAATGTGGTTTTCTGTTGTTAGTGGAATAATAACTATGATTTTAAGTTTTGTAGCTATGGAAAGTATAGCAGCTTTTACCTTTTGGTTAGGAATATTATGGATTCTATCACCATATTTAGCTTATGCGATAAGTAAAGAAGATGAAGAAGAAGTTTTAAAAACAGAAGAAATGAATTATCTTTTTAATATTGCAAAGGATACATGGAAGTATTATGACGACCTTGTAAATGAAGAAAATAAATGGCTTCCACCAGATAATTATCAAGAAGAACCTTTTAGAGGTGATGCAAAGAGAACATCTCCAACTAATATAGGGTTAGCTCTTATGGCTAATATAGTAGCTTATGATTTAAATTTTATAGGAATAAAAGATGCTGTTTATAGAATAAATAAAACTTTAAAATCAATGGATGAATTAGAAAGATGGCATGGACATTTTCTAAATTGGTATGACATTCAAAATAAAAATCCATTAATGCCAAGATATATTTCAACAGTTGATAGTGGAAATTTACTTTCTTATTTAATGATAGTAAAAGAATTTATTTTAGAAAATGCAAAAGAAGAAAATGAAACTATTGAGCTTTTAAATAAATTTATAGATGAAATGAATTTTAAGGAATTATATGATGAAAAGAAAGATTTATTTTATATAGGATATAACTTAGAAGAAGATAGTTTTGGGAAAGCACATTATGATTTGCTTGCTTCAGAAGCTAGAGTTGCTTCATTTTTAGCTATTGCTAGAGGTGAAGTTGATGAAAGTCATTGGTTTAAATTAAGAAGAGGCTGTAGAAGTATATTTATGAAAAAGACTCTACTTTCATGGAGTGGAACTATGTTTGAATATTTAATGCCTTCATTAATAATGAAAAATTTTAAAGGTAGTGTATTAGATAGTACTTATGAAGGAGTTTTATCAGCTCAGATAAATTATGGAAGAAGAAAAAAAGTTCCATTTGGGATATCAGAATCAGCTTTTTATAAATTTGATTTAGAAAAAAATTATCAATATAAAGCTTTTGGAGTTCCAAGCTTAAGAATGAAAAGAGAAGTTGAAGAAGAGATTGTTGTATCTCCATATTCTTCTTTAATGGGATTACAATTTGAAAGAGAAAAGTGTATAAAAAACTTAAGAGCTATGGAAGATGAAGGTGCTTATGGAAAATATGGATTTATTGAATCTATAGATTATACAGCTCATAGAATAAATAAACTTTTAAAAGAAGAAGTTATAAGTGAAGAAATAGAGAGTATACCTGAAAATAAAAAGAGAAAAAATGGTTTATTAATAAAAACATATATGGTACATCACTTAGGAATGTCTCTTTTAGCTTTAGATAATGTTTTAAAAAATAATATTATGATAAATAGATTCCATAATATTCCAGAAGTTAAAGCCACAGAATTACTTTTAAAAGAAAAGAAAGATAATCTATATGAAGGAGAAAGAGGAGCTTTAATTAATGAAGAGTTTAAAGTTAAGACTAACATCTTTTCTGAAAGAATAATAACAGATTCTGATATATTAGATAAAGATGTAAATATTCTTTCTAATGGAAAATATTCTGTTATGTTAAACACATTAGGAGGAGGATATTCTAAATGTGAAAATGACCTTTTATATAGATGGGGAGGAGACTTTCTTTCAGAAGAAGGTGGAGTTTTATTTTATATAAAAGATATGAAAAATGGAAATGTTCAAAGTCCAACATATTACCCATTTAATAATATAGGAGAAAAATATAAAGTTAGATTTTCATTAGAAAAAAGTGAAATACATAAGATAGAAAATTCTATAGATACAACCTTAAGGATTTTAATTTCTGGAGAAAATGATATTGAAATTAGAAAGTTAAAAATAAAAAATCTTAGAGATGAAAATTTAGAATTAGAAATTACATCTTATTTAGAGCCTATTTTAACTACTTTAGAAGGAGATTTAGCTCATACTACTTTTTCAAATCTTTTTATAGAAACAGAATTTTTAAATGGTGAAAATGTAATTATTGGTAAAAGGCGTGTTAGAAGAAAAGAAGATGATGAAAAGTACATTTTTACAACATTATTTGTATTAGATGAAGATGATGATAAAGAAAGAATACAATATGAAACAAGAAGAGAGAATTTCATTAGAAGAAATGGAACTTTTGAAAATCCAATTGGAATAGAAAAAGATTTAGAGAATGAAGCTTCAGCTCCTTTAGATCCTATTATAGCAATGAGAAGAAAATTAAGTCTTGGAAAAGGTGAAGAAAAAACTATTTGCTTAATAATAGGATATACAAAGGATAAAGGAGAAATAGTCAAAAAAATAAAAGAACATAAATCTTCAAAAGACTTAGTGAGTTTAAAAAGAAAATATAATAAAATGGCTAGTATTCTTTTAAATAAAATTTCTATAAATTCTGAAAAAGCAAATCTATATGAAAAAATACTAAAAGAAATATTGTATATAGGTGGAAACAGAAAATATAGAGAAAGCTTTATAAAAAATATAAATATGCATCAAGAAGATCTTTGGAGATATGGAATATCTGGAGATAAAAAAATTCTTTTATTAAAATATAATAAAAATAAATATTTATTAAAAGATATGGTATCACTTCATTATTATTTAGAGATAAAGGGAGTTGAATTAGACTTAATTATTTATAATAATGAAGAAACTGATTATTATAATACAAATAGAAGAGAAATAGATAGATGGATAAGAGCAATTAGAGGAGAAGAGATAAAGAATATTTTTGTTTTTAATAAAGAACAGTTAGATGAAGAATTCTTTAATTTCTTAATTGGAATTTGTTCTATTTATATTGATGAAGAAGAGGATAAGGATTTAGAAAGAAAGATAAAATTACTTCAAAGATATTCAGATTTAAATAGAGAAATAGAAAAAGATTGCAAATATCTATTACATTTAAATGATATTAAAGTTGAAGAAGAAGAGCTTGATGAAATAAAAGGTGAATTAGAAGATAGTACATCTGATAATTTAGATTTCTTTAATGGTTATGGTGGATTTAATAAAGAAGATGGTAGTTATGTTATAAAGCTAAAAAATAAAGAAAACACTCCAAGACCTTGGATTAATATTTTAAGTAATAAGAATTTTGGAACACATATTTCAGAGTCAGGTGCTAGCTATACTTGGTGTGGAAATAGTAGAGAAAATAAAATTACACCTTGGAGTAATGACTACATAAAAGATCCTATGTATGAAGGAATCTGGATGAAAGATAACACAGACCAAGATTTATTTTCTATATTTAAAAAACCTTTTGATGATGGAGAAGAATATATAGTAAATCATAACTTTGGATTTTCAACTTTTAAGCATAGACATAGATGTATAGAAGGAAGTATAACAGTATTCGTTCCAAGAAATGAAGACTTAAAACTTCAAATAATAAAGCTTAAAAATATAAGTGAAGAAGAAAAAAGTATTTCAGTATTTTATTATAATGAATTAGCAATGAGCGAAAATAAAAGAAAAGATAGTGAAAAAATTTATACAGGAATAAATGAAGAATATGCTTATGGAAAAAATCCTTATTCAAAAAGCTTTGGAAATAAAATAGCTTACTCTACTATTTTAGGAGAAGGTAAAAATTCTTACACTTGTGATATAGAAGAAGCGCAAAAAACTTTAATTGAACCATGGGAAGAAAATTTAAGTGAAAGATGTGGAGGTTCATATAGACCTTGCTTGCTTACACAAAAAAATATAGTTCTTAATATTGGAGAAGAAATTACTTTAATAGGTATATTAGGTGAAGAAGAAAGTTTTGAAGCTATAAATGAAAAAATACAAAAATATAAAAATATCGATAAAGTTTTTGAAGAATTAAATGAATTAAAAGTAGAATTAGATAATTTCCTGGGAAATATAAAAGTAAATACAGGAGATAAGTCTTTTGATTATATGATGAATGGATGGCTTTTATATCAAAATTATAATTGTAGATATTTAAGTAGAACTGCATTTTATCAATCAGGAGGAGCTTACGGATTTAGAGATCAAATGCAAGATTCTTTAGCTCTTGCTATAAGTAGGCCAGAAATACTTAGAGAGCAAATAATAAAAAATGCAAGTAGACAATATATTGAAGGTGATGTTCAGCATTGGTGGCATCCTATTGTTAACAGTGGAATTAGAACAAGATTTTCAGATGATTTACTTTGGATGCCTTATGGAGTTATAGAATATATAAGGTTAACAGGAGATAAAATCATTTTAACAGAAAAAGCTCCTTATTTAGATGATAGTCCACTAAGAGAAGGAGAAGATGAAAGGTATACTGTTGTAAATAATCTTCTTCCAGAAGACTCTATTTATAATCATTGTATAAAAGCAATCGATAAGTCATTAAAATTTGGTTCAAATGGAATTCCATTAATGGGTAGTGGAGATTGGAATGATGGAATGAGTACTGTAGGGAATAAAGGAAAAGGTGAAAGTGTTTGGCTTGGATGGTTCTTAGCTGAAATACTAAAAGAATTTATTCCTATATGTGAATATATGAATGAAGAGGAAAGAGGAAGAGAATATAAAAATATTCTAGATACTTTAGTTCAAAACATAGAGATGAATGCTTGGGATGGAGAATGGTATAGAAGAGCATTTTTTGATGATGGAACGCCTCTTGGATCAAAAGAAAATGATGAATGCTTTATAGATTCTCTTTCACAAAGTTTTTCAATTATATCTGGTCTTGGAAGTAAAGAGAGAGGAAAAAAAGCTATGGAGTCAGTTGAGAAGTATTTAGTAGATAAAGAAAATGGTCTAATAAAACTTCTTCATCCACCATTTGCAAAATCAAAACTAGAACCAGGATACATAAAAGGATATGTTCCAGGTGTTAGAGAAAATGGAGGGCAATATACTCATGCAGCTATTTGGGTTATATTAGCTTTTTCAAAACTTAGAGAAAATAATAAAGCATATGGTTTTTATAGTATGATAAATCCAATAAGCCACACAAAAACAAAAGAAGATGCAGATAAATATAAAGTTGAACCTTATGTCATGAGTGCAGATGTTTATATTAAAAAGCCTTATGAAGGAAGAGGCGGTTGGAGTTATTATACAGGAGCAGCAGGTTGGATGTATAAAGTTGGATTACAAAATATATTAGGATTCAATGTAATAGAAGGAAAAGGATATTCTATAAAACCTAATTTACCAAATTATATAGATGAGTTCTCTATAGAAATAAAAGAAGAGAAATATAAAATACATGTTAAAAGATCAAATCAAAACAAGATTATTATTAATGGTAAAGAGATAAATGGAGATATAATAGAAAAAGGACTAGGAGAGAGTTATATAGAAGTTGAGTTTAAAGAATAAACAATTTATTTTATAAATTAAATAAAAAGTAATAAAGCCAACATTAAAAACATAACATGAAAGTACTATAAAATTGTTATTTATATTAAAAAAGAGCAGTTGAAAGGATTATTAAGTCTGGAAAACTGCTCTTTTTATTTTTGAAATGGAAAATGAATATTTAGGCTAAGAAAAAATCTTAAAAAGACAAAAATAATTTATATAATAAAAAGAGCTATACAAACTATTTATATTAAAAAATAGTTTTATATAGCTCTTATTTTTTATAATTAAATTTTTTAATATGGCTCTTCAGTATAATCAAATTCAGAGTAAGAAATGTTGTTAACAGCTATAGGATCTTCAACTGGATTAGTTCCTTTTGTTTTGTATTCAGATTCATAAGCGTTAGTTAACTCTTCATCTGTTGGATCATAAGCAGTCCTAATTTCTGGTGTATAAACATTCTTTTTTTTACTTTTCATAAAAATCAACTCCTTTATATATAGTTTGTACATATAAGTTAAAATTATTCTGTAGTATTAGAAGTAAATTTTAGGGGGATTTAATTAAGTAAATAAATTAAGCCATTATATATATAATTTAAGTGATTGATTAAATACTTATTTAAATGATTAGAGACGAGAAATTAAATTTAAACATGAAAAATATAGAATAAAGATTTAAATTAAAATTTATTAGTTAAGAATAAGAAAGAAATTGGGGTTAAATTAATTATTGTGATAGGAAATTTTAATTAATTTTGGTGGTTGAAGAATAAGAGAAAATTTATAGTGATTTTCTATTATTTGCTATGTGGACATGCGAATAATATGTTGATATAATTTAAAAGTGTTCAGAAATGAAAAAAGTATTTAAATTAAATGCTTAAATACATGGTTTGCTAAAGATACGGAGGAGAGAGTAACTATGCCAATTAGAATAGCTATATTAGGTGGCCCAAGATGTGGAAAAACAACATTAATACAACAATTATATGTAGATTTAAAAATAAGAGATTTAAATGTTGGAGCAGTAACAGAATATAGTACAGATTATTTAAGAGATAAAGGTATGATAGAAAATATATCAGAACAATATGGTATATATTTAGGGCAAGCTCAAATTGAAGATTCATTAAATTGTTTTGATTATGCATTAACAGATTATGCAACATTTTTACCATATATATATGGTAGATTTATGCTTGGAAATAAAAAGAGAACTAAAAAAGAAATTGAAATATTAAAAGATTTATATGTATTAGCATTAAGGGACTTACAAAAATATGATCATATATTCTTTGTTCCAAGAGAATTTGGATATGAAAAAGATGGAGTAAGATGGCAAGACGAAGATATAGCAATTGCTATAGATAAAGCTATATTATCATTCTTAGAAGCTGAAAATGTTAACTTTACAACTATTTCAGGTTCAACAAAGGAAAGATCAGAAAAAATCCTTAAGCAAGTTGGATTAGATAAAAAAGAAATTAAGTTAGCAATAAAGGAAACAAAAGCAAATTAATTTATAATAAAAGAATATTTAAGTTTGCTTTGTATAAACTAATATTAGAATACAAATTAAAAAATGACAATTTAGTATAAAAGCTAAATTGTTATTTTTTATTTATATAAAAGTAATAAAAAAATTCTTTAAAAGGCAATTAATTCGTGATATAACTAGAATTGTAAAAAAATACTTTTAAAAAATAAGAGAGTTAAGGTGAGGAAAAGACATGATTTATGAGATTTGCGTAGGAAGTTATAAAGATGGAATAGAAGGTTTTAAAAAAGGAGCAGATAGAATAGAATTTTGTGATAACTTAATGGAAGATGGAACAACTCCTAGTTATGGAAATATAAAAAAGATAATTGAAGATGTTGATATTCCAGTAATGGTAATAATAAGACCAAGAGGTGGAAAATTTATATATTCAAAAGAAGAAATTGAAATAATGAAAATGGATATAGAAATGGTAAAAGAAGCAGGGGCTCGTGGTATAGTAATAGGAGCTTTAAATGAAACTGGAATAGATTATGACTGTATAAAAGAACTTTTATCAGTAAAAGGAGATATGGAAACTACTTTCCATATGGCATTTGATGAATTAGATACATTAGAAGAAATGAAAGAAGCTATTGATAAGTTAAGTGAACTTGGAGTAGATAGAATATTAACTAAGGGTGGAAAAAAAGATGCTCTTTATAACTGGAACACTTTAAAGAAACTTGTTGATTATGCAGGTGATAGAATAATAATAATGCCTGGTAAAGGAATAAATAAGAGCAATAGAGATTATATAATAGAAAAAACTGGTGCAAAAGAAATACATGGTACTAGAATAGTATAAGATATAAATTTTATAATAAAATAAGTTTTAAAATGCCTCTAGAAGTTACGATTAACAAAATAATTTAACTTAGGAGGTTTTTTATTTGTTTAAATGACAAAAATATTATATGGAAAAGATTCTAACTTAATTTTATTTTACAATATTGGAATGTTTTCTTTAGAGTAAAATTATAGATTATATTTTGATTAAATAGATTTTTAGAAGATTAAAATTATATTTATAACAAATATAAATTAATTTAAGGAAATTTATAAGCAATAATAAAATTTGAAAATGCAAATTTTGATAGAAGAATAATTTAAAATTTGCAATTAAATACCTAAATGTTAAGGACTTTTACATAGTGAAATACTATGATATAATGAAGAATAGTGAAAATATAAGAAGAAAATTAAACTTTATTATAAATTTAGAGCTTTAGGAGGAATAGTTTTGTCTGATTTAAGAAACGAAATAGAAAAAAGAAGAACCTTTGCCATCATATCTCACCCTGATGCTGGTAAAACAACATTAACAGAAAAATTCTTATTATATGGAGGAGCTATAAGACTTGCAGGTTCAGTTAAGGCAAGAAAAGCTTCTGCACATGCAGTTTCAGACTGGATGGAAATAGAAAAGCAAAGAGGTATTTCTGTTACTTCATCAGTAATGCAATTTAACTATGGTGGACACTGTATAAATATTCTTGATACACCAGGGCACCAAGACTTCTCAGAGGATACATACAGAACTCTTATAGCAGCTGACTCAGCAGTAATGGTAGTCGACGCAGCTAAAGGGGTGGAAGATCAAACTAGAAAGTTATTCCACGTTTGTTCATTAAGAGAAATGCCAATATTTACATTAATAAACAAAATGGATAGAGAATCACAAGATCCATTCCAATTATTAGAAGATATAGAAAATGAACTTGGAATAAAAACATATCCAATGAACTGGCCAATAGGTTCAGGTAAAGATTTCAAGGGAATATATGAAAGAGATAATAATAGAATAATAGTATTTAATGGTGGTAATCACGGTCAAAATGAAGTTGAAACTATTACAGGAGATCCAAGTGATCCTAAATTTAGAGAATTATTAGGGGAAGCTCTTCATGATAAATTAATGGAAGATATCGAATTACTTGATATAGCAGGTGATGAATTTGATATAGAAAAAGTTAGAGTTGGAGAACTTACACCAGTATTCTTTGGATCAGCTCTTACAAACTTTGGTATAGAACCATTTTTAGAGCATTTCTTAGAAATGACAACTTCACCACTTGGAAGAAATTCAAGCATAGGAGAAATAGATCCATTTGATGAAGAATTCTCAGCTTTCGTATTCAAAATTCAAGCAAATATGAATAAGGCTCATAGAGATAGAATAGCATTTATGAGAATTTGTTCAGGAAAATTTGAAAAAGGAAAAGATTATTTCCACATGCAAGAAAATAAAAAAATAAAACTTGCACAACCACAACAATTTATGGCACAAGATAGAGAAATAGTTGAAGAAGCTTATGCAGGAGATATAATTGGGGTATTTGACCCAGGAGTATTCTCAATAGGAGATACAATTTGTACACCTTCAAAGAAATTTAAATTTGAAGGAATACCAGCATTTGCACCAGAACATTATGCAAGAGTAAGACCAATAGATTCAATGAAGAGAAAACAATTCGTAAAAGGTGTTACACAGATTGCACAAGAAGGAGCTATCCAAGTATTTAAAGAATTACACATAGGTATGGAAGAAATAATAGTTGGAGTTGTTGGGGTACTACAATTTGAAGTATTAGAATACAGATTAAAGAATGAATATAATGTTGATATAAAAATGGAAAGACTTCCATATAGATTTGTAAGATGGATAGAAAATGATAGTAATATAGATGTAGATAAGTTAAATTTAACATCAGATACAAAGAAAGTTACAGACTTTAAAGATAGAAACCTATTAATATTCCAAAATACATGGGGAATTACATGGGCATTAGAGCATAATGAAGGAATTGTACTTTCAGATGTAGGTAAAGCAGAATAGAAATATTAAAAAGATAGAGAAATTCCTAAGAAATTTTAGGAATTTCTTTTTTATTTTTATGATATCAAGAAAATATATTAATTTTCTATATTAAATAAGATTTTATAATATTTTTCTGCGCTTATAAAAGACAAAAAAAGAAAAATATGTTAAAATTAATTGAATAAAATGTAAATTTAACTATTTTTTATGAAAATTATAAGGGGAGAATTTATGAAAAAGAAAAAGATTTTAAGTCTAATTATGTTAATAGCATTAGCAAGTAATGTAGTTATGTCTAATAGTATTGCATATGCTAATAACTTAGATAGTACAAGTAGTCAATTAGAAATAAAAAATGAAGATAAGAGTATTATATCTTCTCCAACAGCAACTGTAGAGCAAATGCAAAAATGGGCAAGATCTAAAGGAGCAACTGAAACTTTTATAAGTTTAGCACCTAAATACATGAAATTATATTCATCACATGGGGGGATTAATCCTATAGTTGCATATGCTCAATCAGCTCTTGAAACAGGCTATGGTAATTTTGGAGGAGTTATAAATGAAAGTTATAATAATCCATGTGGAATGAAAACTAAAGAAGGTGGAAATGACAGTGATCCTAATGCGCATCAAAAATTTGATTCATGGGAAGATGGGATTAGTGCTCATTTAGATCATTTAGCTCTTTATGCTGGATCAAATGGATATCCAAGGACAGAAACAAAAGATCCTAGACATTTTTCTTTTATTTTTGGAAGAGCTAAATCTGTATTAGGACTTTCAGGTTCATGGGCAAGTGATAAACAGTATGGAGAAAAAGTGTTAAGAATGACCAAAGAAATTGAAAAAATAGAAAAGGGAGAAAATCCAACAAAACCAGTAGAACCTAAGCCTCCAACAATACAACCAGAAAAACCTATTACACCACCAAATAATTCAGGAAATACTATAAAACCGCCAAGCAATTCAGGAAATACACAAAAAACAGGAAAAGTAACAGCAAGCGCTTTAAATGTAAGAAGTGGAGCAGGGACAAGCTATAAAGTTATAGGTTCATTAAAAAATGGTGCAACAGTGACAATACTAGAAACAAAAAATGGATGGCATAAGATAAAATATGGAAGTAGCTATGGATATGTAAGTTCAAATTATATAAAAATAAGCTCTACTAGCTCAAATGGTTCACAAAATAATTCAGGAAATACTGTAAAACCACCAAGCAATTCAGGAAGTACACAAAAAACAGGAAAAGTAACAGCAAGCGCTTTAAATGTAAGAAGTGGAGCAGGGACAAGTTATAAAGTTATAGATTCATTAAAAAATGGTGCAACAGTAGCAATAGTAGAAACAAAAAATGGTTGGTATAAGATAAAATATGGAAGCAGCTATGGATATGTAAGTTCAAATTATATAAAAATAAACTCTAATAGCTCAAATGGTTCAGGAAATACTGTAAAACCACCAAGTAATTCAGGAAGTACACAAAAAACAGGAAAAGTAATAGCTGATGTTTTAAATGTTAGGTCAGGTAGAGGAACTAATTATTCTAAAATTGGAGCAGTACGAGGTGGATCTAAAGTAATAATAGTAGAAACAAAAAATGGTTGGCATAAAATAAAATATGGTAATGGGTATGGGTATGTGTCAGCTAAATATGTAAGATAAATATTTAGATAGAGTTGAATTAGAGTAAATTTTTGGAGTTTAAATATAATTAAAATAATTAATGACATTAACATAATAATTGTGTTAGTGTCTTTTTTTATAAATTTATTAAAGTAATACATATAAAAATTATATTAGTAAATAGAAGTATATAAAATAGGAAATTTTTTATAAATGAATTACTATAAATGAAAGGATTTTTAATTTTAATTTAAAAAGTTATGAAATACTTTGGATAAATTAATAAAAATTAACAAAATGATTTAAAAAAAACTATAATATTTTGTAAAAGTAATAAAAAAGTCAAAAAATAACAATATAAATTCATTAAATATTTAAAAAAAATTAATTATATGTTACAATAATTTACGAACAATACATAAAATAGGGTGTTGAGAAAAATTAAGTTTAAATTACAACATTATGGGATGAGGTAATAAAATGAGAGAAAATTTAAGGGGAAGGGTATTAGTATTAATGTTAATAGATGCCTTATGCATTAATATAGCATTTATATTAAGTTATGTTTTTAAATATGGTTTAGGAGAAGGAATAAATGAATTTAGAAATGATATGTCGTTTATTTCTTTGGGAATAATAATTTATATAATAAGCTTAAGTTTATTCAATATGTATAAAAGTGTATGGCGAATTGCAGGAATTGATGAAGGAATAAAAGGAATAGGGGCAATTACAATTGGAACATCAATAATACTTTTATTTGCAATTTTAGGAAAAAGTATTCTTGTGGAAAATGTTATTTTATCAGGAATTATAACATTTTTATTAGTGATAGGAATTAGATTTTCATTTAGAGTAATAAGAAGAATTATTATTTATGGGCAATTAAAAATTGTTGATAGAAATGAGAGAGTAATGATAATAGGAGCAGGCTCAAGTGGAAGCTCAATTATAAATGAAATGCTTAACAATAGAAAGTTAAATATGATTCCAATTTGTATAATTGATGATAATAAAAGTAAAGTTGGAAAAGTGCTACATGGAATAAAAGTAGTTGGAACTAGAAATGAAATACAAAATGTAGTTAGAGAAGAAGGAATAACAACAATAATAATTGCTATATCTACAATAAATTCGGAAGAGAAGAGAAAAATTCTTGAAATATGTCAAAAAACAAAAGCTAAACTTAAAATTGTTCCAGGTATAAGTGAAATAATTGAAGGTAAAGTACAATCAATTCAAATGAGAGAAGTTGACATAAAAGACCTTTTGGGAAGAGAAGAAGTAAAACTAGATAAAGAAGGTATTAAAGGATATATAAAAAATAAAACAGTTCTTGTAACTGGAGGCGGAGGATCCATAGGATCAGAGCTTTGCAGACAAATAGCAAAACATAGTCCCAAAAAATTAATAATTTTAGATATATACGAAAATAATGCCTATGATATTCAAAATGAACTTAAAAGAAAATATAGTGATTTAGATTTAAGAACAATAATAGCTTCTGTAAGAGATAAAGATAGATTAAATAAAATATTTGCAGAAGAAAATATAAATGTAGTTTTCCATGCAGCAGCTCATAAGCATGTTCCTTTAATGGAAAATAATTCAGAAGAGGCAATAAAAAATAATGTTATGGGAACACTTAATGTTGCAGAATGTGCAAATGAGTACAATGTAGAAAGATTTGTTCTTATTTCAACTGACAAAGCTGTTAATCCTACTAATATAATGGGAGCAACAAAAAGACTTTGTGAAATGATAATACAAGGAATTGATAAAAAGAGTAAAACAGAATTTGTTGCAGTAAGATTTGGAAATGTACTTGGAAGCAATGGTTCTGTAATTCCATTATTTAAAAAACAAATTTCAGAAGGTGGACCAGTTACTCTTACACATAAAGAAATAACAAGATATTTTATGCTAATACCAGAAGCAGCACAACTTGTACTTCAGGCTGGAGCTTATGCAGAAGGTGGAGAAATATTTGTACTTGATATGGGAAAATCAGTAAAAATATATGATTTAGCTAAAAAGCTAATAAGACTTTCAGGATATGAGCCAGAAGAAGAAATAAAAATAGAAATAACAGGTTTAAGACCAGGAGAAAAGCTTTATGAAGAGCTTCTGATGGATGAGGAAGGATTAAAATCTACTAAAAATAAAAAAATATTTATAGGAGAACCTTCTGATATAGATTTTGAAGATTTAAAAAGAGAAATATTTATTTTAAGAGATGTTGCATTAAATAAAGATAAAGAGGCTTTAAAAGAGAAAATGAAGAGTATAGTTACTACTTATATAGAGCCTGGAGAAGAAGGAAAAGAGATTTTAGAAGATGAAGTTGCAGCAACTTGTGAAGAGGTGAAAATATGAAGAAGGTATTTGATTTAATTAGCAGTTTAATAGGATTTATATTTTTTTTACCACTATTTTTAATAATTTCTTTAATAATAAAATTATCATCTCCAGGACCAATCTTTTTTAAACAAAGAAGGATAGGAAAAGATAATGAAGAGTTTTATATATTAAAATTTAGAACAATGAGAATTGATACACCAAATGTTGCTACACATCTTTTAGAAAATCCAGATAAATATATAACTAAAATAGGAAAAGTTTTAAGAAAGACAAGCCTTGATGAATTACCACAGCTTATAAATATTATAAGAGGTGAGATGAGTGTAGTTGGACCAAGACCAGCTCTTTATAATCAATTAGATTTAAAAGAAATGAGAACTAAAAAAGGAATTCATAAATTAGTTCCAGGACTTACAGGATGGGCACAAATAAATGGAAGAGATGAAATTCCATTAAAAGAAAAAGTTGAATTAGATAAATATTATTTAGATAATAAAACATTTTTATTTGACATAAAAATAATATTTAAAACAATAATTAGTGTAGTAAAAAGTGATGGAGTACAAGAGGGGAAGAACGATGTTAAATTAGATAAAACAAAGGTGAGGCAATAACATGAAGATATTAATAACAGGAGTTTATGGAGTTGTTGGAAGTTTTTTATGTGAAAGTTTAAAGAATGAACATGAAATAATAGGGATAGGACGTAGAGATATTTATGAAAACTGTCATAAATATTATAAATGTGATATTACAGATAAAGAAGAATTGAATAAAGTTTTTGAAGAAAATAAAAATATAGATTTTATAATTCATTGTGCTGCACTTGCTCATAACAAAGGAAATGATTTATCAAAGGATAGATTTATGAAAGTAAATTATGAGGCAACAAAATATATAACAGATTTAAGTAATGAAATTTTAAATTTAAAAAATTTTATATTTATTAGCACAATATCTGTATATGGAGAAAGAATGGATAAAGAGATATATGTAGAAACAGATCAATGTTTTCCCAAAAGTCCTTATGCAGTAGCAAAGAAAAAATCAGAAGAATATATTCAAAAAAATTATAAAGGTAATTTTACTGTTTTTAGACTTGCACCAGTTTATTCAAAGGATTTTATGTTGAATATTCAAAGGAGAACAGAAGTTAAAGGGATACAATATAGAGTTGGAAAAGGAGATACAAAACTTAGTATTTGTAATATAAAGAACATCTTTTTAGCAACTGAATATGTGATAAAAAATTATAAAAAAGAAAATTCGGAAATATACAATATATCAGATAAAAAAGTTTGTAATTTTAATGATCTTATAAATTGTATAGGAAATAAAAAACTTAAGATTATAGTACCGGAAATATTAATAAAAATTATAAGTAATATAAATGAGAGAAGCATAAAAAAGCAGTTTATTTATGAAAATACAATAAAGCTTATAACTGACAATATATATTCTTCTGAAAAGTTAAATAATAAAATAGATATATCATATTCGATTGGAGACATAGATTAACATGAAAATATTAGTGGTAACTCAATATTATTGGCCAGAAGATTTTAGGATAAATGATATTTGTAAAAGTTTTATTGAACAAGGTCATAAAGTTGAAGTTTTAACAGGAATGCCTAATTATCCAGAAGGAAAAATATATGATGGATATTCAAATTTAAAAGTGAAAACTACAATAAAAGATGGGATAAAGATAATGCGAGTACCTATAACTTCAAGAGGTAAAAATAATTCATTAAAATTAGGATTAAATTATTTATCATTTATGATTACAGCGTCAATAAGAGCATTAACTTTAATACATAAGAGATATGATAGAATATTTGTTTTTCAAGTGTCACCAATAACTAGTGCAATACCAGCTTTAATATTATCAAAAATTAAAAAAATTCCTTCATATATATATATCCAAGATTTATGGCCAGAAACATTATATTCAATAGTCAATGTTTCTAATAAGAATATTAGAAATTTAATGAGAAAAATATGTAATAAAATTTATAATGGATTTGATAATCTTTTAATAGCATCAAAAGGTTATGAAGATATTTTATTAAATAATAATTTTAAAAAGGAAAAAATAAAATATTTTCCTCAGTGGGCCGAAGATTTTTATTCTAAAGTCACAGCAAAAGACATAGATGTTCCTAGAGATAATTTTGTAGTAACTTTTGCTGGAAATATAGGTAAAGCACAAAGCGTACAAACTATTATAGAAGCAGCGAATTTAGCAAAAAATTATAAAAATATACAGTGGAATATACTTGGAGACGGAAGTGAATTTGAGAATATTAGAGCTTTAGTTGAAAAATATGATATAAAGTATACTGTTAACCTTTTAGGAAGAAAGCCTTCTACTGATATGCCAAAGTATTTTTCAAAATCTGACGCACTTATAGTTACATTAGGAAATGAAGATATATTAAAAGTTACTCTACCTGCAAAAGTACAATCATATATGGCTTCTGGAAAGCCTATATTAGCGGCAATAAGCGGAGAAGGAAATAGAATATTAAAGGAAAGTAAATGTGGACTAATTTGTGAATCAGAAGACTCATATAAGCTTTTTGAAAATACAATTACATTATATAAAATGAGCAAAGAAGAACGAGAAAAAATGGGTGAAAGAGGGAAAAATTTTTTCGAAGATAATTTTACGAGAAAAAAATTATTAGAAGAATTAAGTATAATAATGAATTTAAAGTAGAGGAGAAAAATATGTTTAAAGATAAAGTACTTTTAATAACAGGGGGAACAGGTTCATTTGGAAATGCTGTTCTTGATAGATTTTTAGATACAGATATAAAAGAAATAAGAATTTTTTCAAGAGATGAAAAGAAACAAGATGATATGAGAAAAAAATATAATAATGAAAAAATTAAGTTTTTCATTGGAGATGTTAGAGATTTAGAAAGTATAAAAAATGCTATGTATGATGTAGATTATGTTTTTCATGCCGCTGCTCTTAAGCAAGTTCCATCTTGTGAATTTTTCCCGATAGAAGCAGTTAAGACTAATATTATTGGAACTGACAATGTTCTTACTGCATCTATAGAAGCAGGAGTTAAGAAAGTTATTTGTCTTTCAACTGATAAAGCAGCTTATCCTGTAAATGCTATGGGAACTTCAAAAGCAATGATGGAGAAGGTATTTATAGCAAAGGCTAGAACAGTATCACCAGAGAGAACTTTAATATGTGGAACTAGGTATGGAAATGTTATGTGTTCTAGAGGATCTGTTATTCCACTGTTCATTGAACAAATAAAAAATGGACAACCATTAACAGTTACTGATCCTAATATGACAAGATATATTATGAGTCTTGAAGAAGCAGTAGAGCTTGTAATATTTGCCTTTAAAAATGCTGAATCAGGAGATATTATGGTTCAAAAAGCTCCAGCTTGTACAGTAGGAGTTTTAGCAGAAGCGTTGAGACAATTATTTGATTCAGGAAATGAAATAAAAATAATTGGTACAAGACATGGAGAGAAGAAATATGAAACTCTTTTAACTAGAGAAGAAGCTTCAAATTCTATTGATATGGGAAATTTCTTTAGAGTTCCATCAGATAAAAGGGATTTAAATTATAATAAATATTTTAATGAAGGAAATGAAGAAATACAAAAAATAGAAGAATATAATTCTGATAATACAGAGATGTTAGATGTAGAAGGTGTTAAAGAAAAACTTCTTACACTTTCATATATAAGAGAAGAATTAAAACTATGGAGGGAAAAAAATGAAAGTTCTTGTAACTGGAGCAAAGGGATTTGTGGGGAAGAATCTAGTAGCTACATTAACAGATAATAGAGATTATGAATTAATTTTAATAGATAAAGAAAATTCAAAGGAAGAACTAAGAAAAGGCGTTATAGAAGCTGATTTTATAATTCATCTTGCAGGGGTTAATAGACCAAAAGATGAAAAAGAATTTTTTGAAGGAAATTCTGGATTGACAGAAGAAATTATTTCATATCTAAAAAAAGAAAATAAAAATACTCCAATATTAATAACATCTTCAATACAGGCTGAACTTAATAATCCTTATGGAAAAAGTAAGAAAGGTTCAGAAGAAGCACTTTTAAAGTATATGACTGAAGAATTAGCAAATATATATATATATAGATTACCAAATGTTTTTGGTAAATGGTGTAGACCAAATTATAATTCAGCAGTGGCTACATTCTGCCATAAGATTGCTAGAGATGAAGAAATATGGATATCAGATAAAAATATAGAACTTACTCTAGTTTATATAGATGATGTAGTAAAAAGTATTATAGAGACTATAGAAAATCCTAAATCTATAAAAGGCTATTTGAAAGTTGACATAGAATATAAAGCAACATTAGGAGAAATAGTTAAAAATATAAGAGAATTTAAAGAAAGTAGAAGTAACTTGAATATACCAAACACTAAAAATGAATTTATAAAAAAACTTTATAGTACTTATTTAAGTTATATTCCAGAGAATGAATTTTCATATCCATTAAAAATGAATATAGATGAAAGAGGGTCATTTACAGAATTTTTAAAATCAAAAGATAGAGGACAAGTTTCTATAAATATTTCAAAACCTGGAATAACTAAAGGAAATCACTGGCATAATACTAAAAATGAAAAATTTCTTGTTGTAAGTGGAGAAGGAATAATTAAGTTTAGAAAATATGATAGTGATAAAGTAATTGAATATAAAGTATCAGGAAAAGATTTAAGGGTTGTAGATATTCCAGTTGGATATACTCATAGCATAATAAATACTGGAACTACAGATATGGTAACAATAATGTGGGTTAATGAAATTTTTAATCCAGAGATACCGGATACTTGTTTTTTAGAAGTATAGAAAAGAGGAATTTGAGATGATAAATAAAATGAAGGTTATGACAATAGTTGGGACAAGACCAGAAATTATAAGATTAGCAGAGACTATAAAAAAATGTGATGAATATTTTGACCATGTATTAGTACATACAGGTCAAAATTGGGATTATACATTAAATGACGTATTTTTTAAAGAGCTAGAGTTAAGAGAACCAGATTATTTTTTAGGAGTTGTAGGAAAAAATCTTGGGGAAACAATGGGAAATATAATAGCAGAAAGCTATAACATACTTATAAAAGAAAAGCCAGAAGCTCTTTTAATATTAGGAGATACAAATAGTTGTTTAAGTGCAATTGCAGCTAAAAGATTAAAAATTCCGGTATTCCATATGGAAGCTGGAAATAGATGTTTTGATCAAAATGTACCTGAAGAAATAAATAGAAAAATAGTAGATGTTACAAGTGATGTTAATTTAGCATATACAGAACATGCAAGAAGATATCTTTTATCTGAAGGAATGAGAAAAGAATATACTTTTGTAACAGGTTCACCGCTGCCAGAAGTATTTCATAAATATATGGATAAGATTAATGAAAGTGATGTATTAGATAGATTAAATTTAGAAAAGAAAAAATTTATATTAGTTTCAGCTCATAGAGAAGAAAATATAGATAATGATGAAAATTTTAAAAATTTAACAGATGCATTAAATGCGATAGCAGAAAAATATGATATGCCTGTTATATATTCAACACATCCAAGAAGTTGGAAAAGAATAGAGGCTATGGGAGTTAAATTTCATAAAAATATACAACAATTAAAACCTTTTGGATTCTATGACTATAATAAACTTCAAAAAGAAAGTTTTTGTGTATTATCAGACTCAGGGTCACTTGCTGAAGAGTCAAATATAATGGGATTCCCAGCTGTATCAATAAGAACAAGTACAGAAAGACCAGAAGCTATTGATAAAGGTTCTGTGATACTTGGTGGTATAACTTTTGATAGTATAACTAGAGCTATAGAAATTATAACCAAGCAAAAAGAGATTGGAGAAGAACTTGTAAAAGTTCATGATTATACAGATATAAATGTATCAATTAAAGTTGTAAATGCTATTCAAGGATATACTGAGATAGTTAATAAGTTTATTTGGAGAAAATAAAATGAAAAAAAAGATTTTGATGATAGGACCATTTCCAGAACCAATAACAGGTATGTCATTAGCCAATAAAATGCTGTATGATGGATTAAAAAAAAATTATAATGTCCAAATTGTAGATACAGATACAGAAAAGAAAATAAATAGTGCAAAATCACAAGGTAAATTTAATTTAAAAAAAGTTATAAATAGTTTTAAACCAATATTATTAGGAATAAATAAAATTTTATTTAGTAATTTTGATGTTATATATATAACTCCAGCACAAAGTTATTTAGGGTTTATGAAGTACTCTTTATTTATAAAAATATCTAAGCGGATGAAAATACCATGTTACATACATTTTCACGGTGGATTTGTTAAGAAAATGTATGATTCTTTAAATTCAAAAAGAAAAAATAGAATAAAAAAATTATTTAATGAAACTAGTGGAGTAATAGTCCTAGGAGAATCTTTGGTATATATGCTAGATGAAATAGTACCAAAAGAAAAAGTATATGTATGCGAAAATGGAATTGAAAGCGAATTTTTGATAAAAGAGGAAGAGTTAGAAGAAAAATTGCGAAAAAAAAATGAATATATAAATATTTTATATCTTAGTAATTTAATGAAAACAAAAGGAATAATTGAATTATTAGATGCAGCTTTAATTATGAAACAGGAAAATATAAAGTTCATTTTAAATATAGCAGGGGTAATAGAAAAAGAAATAGAAAATGAGGTGAAAAATAAAATTAATTTGTTAGGTGAAAATATAAAGTATCATGGAATAGTTAAAGGGAAAGAAAAAAAAAGAACTATTGAAAAAAGCAAATATATTTTGTTTACCAACATATTATCCAAATGAAGGACAACCTATATCTATTTTAGAAGCTATGGGAAATGGAATAGCAATAGTTACAACTTATCAAGGCGGAATAATAGATATATTTAAAGATAGAATAAATGGTATTAGATGTAATGAAAGAGATGAAGTATCTATTAAAAATGCAATTGTTGAAGCTTATGATAAATATAATGAATTTTCCATTGAAAATTATAAAAAATGTAAGGAAAACTATATTTCAGGAAAGTTTGTTGAAAGAATAGAAAAAATAATTTTTTCTAAGGAGAAGTAATATGTTAGTTAGCGTAATTATACCTTGTTATAATTCAGAAAAGTATTTAAAAGATACTGTAGAATCAGTACTTATGCAAAGTTATGAAATGCTGGAAATTATATTGATTGACGATGGAAGTGAAGATAATACTTGGGACATAATTCGAGAGTTAAAGGCAAAAGATAAAAGGATTAAAGGCATTAAGCAAAACAATCAAGGAGTATCAGCAGCTAGAAATAAAGGTATAGATATTTCAAGAGGAGATTTAATAACATTTTTAGATTCAGATGATATTTATGAGAAAGATAAAGTATTAGAACAAGTAAATAAAATAAAAGAATCAGGAAAAAGAGTTTGTTATACAGGAAATAAATATGTATTTAAAAATAAAGAAATTGAGCATGTATATAATTTAGATGGAAAAATAATAGAATATTATATAGTTGATTCGGTAATGATTCATCTAAATGATTGGATGATAAAATCAGAAGTTATAAAAAATAACAATATTAGATTTAATGAAAAATTTAGATATGGAGAAGATGTTAATTTTTTTATGAAAATACTTATGTTAGAAGAAGTTATTTCAGTAAACAAACAATTAACAAAGTATTTTATAAGAAACACATCTAGTTCATTTAATTTTTCAATAAGAGAAAATAATGAAGATAATTATATATCAGATTTTAAAGGATTTATTAAAGAGAATAGGAGTTTTATATACAGTAAAAAGGAAATAGAAAAAATAGAAAGAGCATTAGATACGTTTTTACTCCCTAGAGTTATAATACAGAATATTTTGTATTGTAATAAAAAATTTTCAGAATTAAATGATTTTGAAAAAGATAGTATAAATAAATTTGAATTTAACTTAAAAAATTTAAAATCATCAATTAAATTCAAATTATTGTATCTTAAATTAAGATTAAAAATATAGTTAAATTAGGAGGAAAAAATGTTAATTTATAATTTATTGATATTAGTAATATTAATTTTTTATATATTAGATAAATATTATATATCTGAAAATAAAAGAAAATTTTTAAGAATATCAACATTTTTAACTCTATTTGTAATATCAGCATTTAGATTTTATGTAGGTACAGACTTTAAAGGATATATAGGAGTTTATAACTCTGTAATAGATGGGACTTATGTAAATTATGGATTTGAACCAGGATATGATATTTTAATGAGAATAACAAGTATATTTTCTAACAATAATAGACTGATATTTGTAGTAACTTCTTTTATTATAATAGGGGCTTTCTTCTTAACATTTGAAGATTTTTCAATAAATTATTATATTACAGTATTTTTATTTATAACAATGTATTTTTATTTTAATTCATTTAATATAATAAGACAATTTATAGCAATAGGTATAGTATTTTCATCATTAAGGTTTATTAGAAGAAGAGAATTAATGAAATTTATTATATGTATATTATTAGCAGCTATGTTTCATAAAACAGCGATCATGGCAGTAATTATATATTTTATAAGAGATATTAATTTAAGTAAAAAGAAATATTTTTTAATAACTTTAGGAAGTATTATTTTAGTGCCATTAATACCTATTTTTATGAAAATTTTGGTAATGGTTGTTCCTAAATATAAAGTTTATTTAAATTTTAGTTCTGGATCAGGATTAGGAACAACAAGTATGATAATGCTTATTATATTAGTTATAAGTATACATTTTAAAGATAAATTATTAAATAAGGATAGTTTTAATAATTTATATATAAATACAACGATGATAGCATTTATATTTCAAATATTATCAGAAGCAAATACTTTATTTACTAGAGTAAGTATGTATTTTTATATTTTTACAATAGTGTTAATTCCTCAATTAATAGATATAAGTGAGGATAAATATAAGAAAAAGATAATTATAGGGATAGTAATATTTTTTATTGTTTTCTGTAATTACTTATTAATATCAAATGTTGGAGAGGTTGTTCCTTATAGGATAAGCATATAAAATAAAAGGTTTAGATAACATATGTTTACCTAAGTATTTAACATTTAGGAGAATTGAGAGATTTATGAAAAAAATAATAGTAGATGCATATCTAGCAAAAAATTTTGGGGATGATTTATTTTTATATATTTTGTTTAAGAGGTATAGTAATTCAAATGTAATGTGGATTGTTAATACATATGATATAGATTATATTAATATTTTTAAAGAATTTAGTAATGTAAAGATAAATATTAAAAATAAATTTGAAAAAGGAATATATAAAATAAGTTGTATAAGAAATGTCTATTATAAAAATGAAGCTAAGAATGTAGATGGACTTTTAATAATTGGTGGATCTATATTTATGCAGAATAGTACATGGCAAAATCAATTTAAAAGATTTAGAGATAGATTAAATAATTATAGAAAATTAAATAAAAAAATATTTGTTTTAGGTTCAAATTTTGGACCATTTAAAGATGAAAGGTTTATAGAATACTATAGAACTATATTATCTAAGTGTGATGATGTTTGTTTTAGAGATAGTTATTCTTATAATCTTTTTAAAGATTATAAGAATATTAGATATGCGTCAGATATTGTATTTTCATTGGATGAGAAAATAGATAGTATTAACAGAGATGGTATAGGAATATCTTTAATCGAAATAAATGGGAAAAGTGAATTAGAAAAAAATAGAGAGAAATATTTAAATTATATAATTAATATGATTAATTATTTGAATTTAAAAGGGGAAAATGTAAAGTTATTATCATTTTGTACTGAGCAAGGCGATACTAATATAGCAAAAGAAGTTTACAGTAAAATAGATAATAAAGAAAAAGTTAAGGTATTGAATTATAATGGAGAAATTAAAAATTTCTTATTAGAATTATATAACTTAAAAGGTATTATAGGTACAAGGTTTCACTCTATAATATTATCTCAGGTTTTTAAACAAGGCGTATATCCAATTATATATAGTCAGAAAACAATTAATATGTTGAATGATTTAAATCTTAAAGATTATTATTTAGATTTAAATAAATTAAATGAAGAAATTAATTTAGAAGATATATTTAATATTTTAGAAAATAACAAGATAGATAATATTTATGATTTAAAAAAAGAAGGCGAGAATCAGTTTATTAAGCTTGATGAATTTATAAATAGAGAGGAAATGTATGAGGATAAAAAATAATACTTCTGTAAAATTAGGCATTATGATATCAATAACATTATTAACTCAACTAGTAATAATGATCAGAGCATCTATAATAGCATCAAAATTTGGTACTTCAATAGAATTAGATGCTTTTAATTTTGCAAATAGCATATCTATGATGATATTTAGCTTTATAGGAACTGGAGTTACTACAGTTTTAATTCCTAACTTAGGTAAAAAAGAAAAGAAAAAAGCTGTTGATATATTTATTTTAATTTTATATTTAGGAGCAACAATTTTATTATTTTTAGGATTAATTTTTAATAAGCATATTGTAGTATTATTTTCTGAAAATAATGATAAATATTTTATAGACACTGCATCAGCCGTAATGTCAATTTTATTAATTTCACAATATATAGCTTCTTTTATAGGATTAACTAATTCTATATTACAATTTCAAAATAAATTTAATAGATCTAAATTTGTAATATTTATTTCTAATATAATATTAATTATAATATTGATGTTTAATAAGGAACAAAACATATACTCATATGCAAATGCTATATTGATTTCTACTATTATAAACATATTAATTCAATTTATCCTAGTAATTATAAGTGGATTTAAAATTAAATTTCAAATTGATATTAAAGATAAAGATTTTAGAAATATGATAAGAACATTTTTACCAACTATACTTAGTACTGGATTATATCAAATATCATTAGTTATAGATACTTCAATTGCATCAGGATTAGGAGAAGGAAATATATCTATATTAAATTATTCAAATTATATAATTGGTATGATAAATATGCTATTAATAGTAAATATAACGTCATTTTTATATCCAAAGATAGCTAAAAATATAAAGAAAAATAATTATCAACAAGATTTAGTTAAATACATTTTAATAATAAATGCAATATTATCTTATATTATTATAAGTATAGTAGTTGTAGGGAAAGATGCTATAGAATTGTTATATATGAGAGGTCAATTTGAAAATAGTATTGTAAATATAGTATATATATGCACAATAATTTATATTATATCATTACCAATGTCAGCTATAAGAGATGTTATATATAAATATTTTTATGCTAATAGTGATACATATACTCCTTTTAAAAATAGCTTTCTTATTAGTGTTTTAAATATAATACTAAGTATTATATTATCTAGATACATTGGAGTATATGGAGTTGTAATAGGAACAACACTGACAAGTATAATATCACTCATATTAATAGGAAATAAATTTAAAATTATTTTCGGAATAGAATTTGATTATAAAAAGTTTTTTAGAGAAAATATAAAAATATTAATTTCAAGTTTAGGAACGATTTTAATAGTTATGTATATAAGGAAGTATTTTAAATTTGACTATAATTTAATTAATATATTAGTTTATAGCATTATATCTATTTTAATATATATATTAAATTTAATTATTTTAAAATGCAATATATTTAAGATGAAGATATAAGTGAGGGAATATTATGAAAGTAGCATACTGTGTTTTATGTCATAGAAATTCAATAATATTAGAAGAGTTAATTTATCAATTAAAAGATGAAGATATATATATACATGTTGATAAAAAATCAGATATAAATGAATTTAATTTAGATTCAAGAACAAATAATATTAAATTTTTAAATGATAGAGTAGATGTTAAATGGGGAGATTATTCAACTATATTAGCTATAATTAATTTATTAAAAGAAATAAAAGATAAAAATTATGATTATGTATTTTTATTATCTGGGGATTGTTTACCTCTAAAAGATAAAGAAAGTATAAAAAAATATTTAAGTGATAATAGAGGTAAAGAGTATTTAGGAGTAATAGATATAAATGAGGATAATATAAAAAATATTAAATATTTATATAGAGAATATGCTTTTAAAAAAAATAAAAATATATTTGAAAAAATATTTTTTAAATTTCAAAGAAAGTTTGGATTCCTAAAGACAAATAAATATTTTAAATATTTACCTTCAATAAATAAAGGGTGTCTTTGGTTTACATTAACAGGAGAATGTTGTAAATATATATTAGAATATATAGAAAAAAACCCTAAATATTTAAATGCATTTAAAGGATCTTATTGTGGAGATGAAATGTTTATACAAACTATAGTATGTAATTCAAAATTTAAAAATAGATTAAATGATATAGATTTAAATGACAATTATATGGCATTAAGATATATAGATTGGGAAACAGGACCAGACTTACCAAGAGTATTAGATGAAAGTGATTTTGAAAGAATAATAAGTAGTAATAAAAATGTACTATTTGCGAGAAAATTTAGTGAAGATATAGATATAAAAGAATATAGAGAGTTTTTAGAAGCAAATAGTAATTAAAAATCTTGATAGCTTGTTTTACTATCAAGATTTTTTTGGTAATAAAAAGATATTTTTTAGCTTGTTTAATAAATGGAATATAAATTAAAAAATAAAAATTATATTTGCTATTTATGTAAAAATAATGATTATTTAGAAAAAAATGGACTAAGTTAAGTAAATAATATAAAATATGTAATGTAAGTGTTTTAGGGGGGATAAAATGGGAAATTTAAATGAAAAAATAGCAAAAATAATTTTAGTAATATTTATTGCAGGAAACTTTTTTAATATTACAGTAAATGCAGAAGAAGTTAATAATATTCAAAGTAATATTATTAAAGAAGAAGCAAAAAAAGAAAATAACGTTTCTGATAATAATGAAGATAAAGAATTAGAAAAAGAGAAAATAATAGAAGAAAAAAAACCAGAACTTAAGGAAGATATAATAAAACCAGAAAAAGAAGAAGAGAAAAAAAATAAAAATGTGCAAAAGAAAAAAGAGATTGATTTAAAGGGGAAAAAAATAATAGAGGATAATACTTTCAAAAGTTATTCATCTAGAGCTGCTAAAAAAGAGAGAGAACCTAATGGTAATATGAGCACAGCAAACTTAATAAAAGTAAATAGTGGAGATTATTATACAGGAGATCTTACAGACTATGATTATTACTATAATGATTATGATTATTATAAGTTTACATTAGATTATGATGCAGAAGTAACATTAACTTTTTCACATAATGAAATTCCAGGAGATAGTAATAGATATTTTAATATAAATATTAGAAATTCACAAAATTTTGTTTATTTAGATAAATATTCAAGAGGGTATGATAGAAAACTTGAATATAAAATTGGCTTAAAAAAAGGAACTTATTATATAAGGATAACAGATGGATATTACTATACATCTATGAATTATAATCTTTCAGTAACTGCTACAAAAGGAAATTATGAAAAAGAAGATAATGGAGAAATGACAAAAGCAACTTTTTTAGAAAATAATCAAAAAATAACAGGTAGAATAAGTAGTTACAATGATTACGATTATTATAAATTAACAATACCTAATGATGGAGAATTAACATTAAATCTTGAAACAAAAAATTTACCTGGAGATGAATATAATTATTATCAAGTCAATCTTATGGATTCACAATTGAATAAATATATTTCAAAAAATATAAAGGGAAAAGATGGGGGATATAACGAAAAAATAGGAATAAGAAAAGGAACATATTATATACAAGTTACGTCATATAGCAATACATTAGAAGATGAAGCATATAAGATATCATATATGTTTAAAGCTAATGAAAATTATGAAGCAGAATTCAATGATACAGCGGCCACAGCCAATATTATGAAACTAAATACAAGTAAAACTGGAAAAATAAAGAGTTATTCTGACTATGATTATTTTAAAATAAATTTGAATAAGTCTGAAATATATAAACTTAATTTTTCACATCCTTTAGTTGGAAACTTTGGTAGTTATTATTGGAGAATAAAAATATTAGATTCAAAAAATAAAGAATATTTAACTATGAATTCAAAAGGAGGAGATAGTTCTCTAACAAAAGAAGTATATTTAGATGCAGGAACATATTATATAAAAATTGATAGTTATTATTATGATAATAGTGATGCTCAATATAGTATTAATTTATTTGAACAAAATGATTGGAAGAACCATTGGGCAAAGAATGAAATACAAAGTGCAATGAACAAAGGTTGGGTAGAGAAAGCAGATTTATTTAGACCGGAAGATGCTATAACTAGAGCAGAATTTGTAAAGATAGTTAATAGAGCATTTGGATTTAAAACAAAAGCATCAAATGAACCATTTATAGATGTTCAAACTAATAATTGGTATTATGATGATGTAAGAATAGCAATAAAAGCAGGGTATATAACTACAGCACAAAATAAATTTAGACCAAATGATCCAATATCTAGAGAAGAAGTTGCAGCTATAGTAACAACTATAAAGAAAAATAAAGATAATAATTTAGATAAAATAAAGAAATATAAAGATTATAATAAAGTATCTAAATGGGCATTATCTTCAGTTGAAGGAGCTATTGAAAAAGGATATATGGGACAAGGTTCATTAGAGTTTAGACCAACTGCGAATATAACTAGAGCAGAAGCTGTAGTTACGTTAAGTAGAATAAAATAATATTAATTATAAAAGGATATGATGATTATTTACCATATCCTTTTTAAATAATTTTGTAAAATAATAGGTATAAAAGGAGATATTTATGGAAGTAAATAAGTATGTTAAAAAATTTATTATTTCTTTAGTTATAACTTTAGTAGGAATAATATTAATCCATACTCAAGAAGTACAAGCTATTGATAGAAATGAATATATTAAAAAAATAGAAAATATCAATAAAAAATATAAGGGGAATAATATACAATTTTTAAATGGAATTGTAATCGATATTAATGATAAATTTGATTTAACAGAATATATAAAAGAATATATAGACGAAGAAATTATAGAAAAAGAGCTACAACAAAATAATGTTGTTTCTTTAGAGAATAAATATATTATAGCTAAAAACGAAGGAACTGAATTTATTATATTAAAAGGAAATAAGAATGTTTATGCTTTAGAAATTTTGGTTTCTGGTGAAAATAATTTAAAAAAAGAAAGAAGTACTATTGTAAATAGAGATTACTATAAAGTTTTTATAGACCCGGGACATGGAGGAGAAGATCCGGGAGCAGTAGCGAATGGAGTAAAAGAGACTGATTTAAATTTAAAAATTGCAAAAAAACTTAAAAGTAAACTTGAAAAAAAGAATATTAATGTGCAGATGACCCGAGAAAAAGAAGAAACAATTTCATTGTATGAAAGAGCAAATATGGCTAATAAATATGATGGAGATATTTTTGTTTCAATACATCAAAATTCATTTACATCTGGGAATGCCTATGGAATAGAAACATATTATCATAGAGATAAGAGTCAACATAAAAGCTATGCAGACATAATACAAAAATCATTAATAAAAAATACTAATTCTTTTGATAGAGGAATTAAGACTGCTAATTTTGTTGTATTAAGAGAAACAGTTATGCCATCAGCCTTAATAGAATGTGGATTTATTACTAATTTAAATGAAGTTAATAAGTTAAAGTCTGATGCATATCAAGAAAAAATTGCGGAAGGAGTTTCAAATGCTATATCAGAATATTTAGTAAAAAATATAACACTTACACAAGAAAAGGGTGTTTTTAAAGATACAAAAGGACATTGGGGAGAAGCAGTTATAAAGAAATTTGTTAATAAAGGATATGTAGAAGGATATAAAGATGGTACATTTAAGCCAAATTCAAATATAACAAGGGCAGAATTTATAAAAATAATAAATAGAGTTTTTAATTTTACAAGTGAAGCTGAAGAAGGATTCAGTGATGTAAATAAAAATGATTGGTTCTATAGTGAGGTTAGAAAAGCAGTTAAAGCTGGATATATAAGTATTGCTAATAAACAATTTAGACCTAATGACAATATAACTAGAGAAGAGGCAGCTGCAATAATAACTAATATAAAGAAAAATAAAGATGAAAACTTAGATAAAATAAGTAAATATGAAGATTTCAAGAAAGTTTCAAAGTGGGCTTTACCTTCAGTTGAAGGTGCTATAGAAGCTGGATATATGGGAAAAGGAAGTAAAACTTTTAGACCACAAGATAAACTTACGAGAGCGGAAGCAGTAGCATTATTAGATCCTTTAGTAAAATAAATATATAATGCTAATAACTAGAATATTACAAGTTAAATATATATTTATTAAGAATGAATTATAAAAAAACAGGATTAAATATCCTGTTTTTTTATATAAATTTCTCTATTGCTTTTGCTACACCAGCATTATCATTAGTATCTGTTATAAATTGAGCTTTTTCTTTTACTATATCTAATGCATTTCCCATAGCGACTCCAATTCCTGCATACTCTATCATAGAAAGGTCATTTTCGCTATCGCCTATACAAAGTATTTCTTCTCTTTTTATATCAAATATTTTAGCTAGTTGTTTTACTGCATTTCCTTTAGTTGTTCCAGAATTCATAATTTCAAAATTATATGGGCTAGAGCAAACAACTTCATATTTATTTAGGTTTTCAATTTCTTTTCTAGCTTTTTCAACTTCTTTTATATTTTCTTTTGAATAATCTATGCAAATAGCTTTAAGAATAGATCCTTCACAATCTTTTAAAGTATTAGTTAAATCTTTTTGTACTATAAATTTTGTTTTATCTTCTTCATTTGTAATACCTTTATTACTTATAAGATAAGCATGATTATCTATAAATTCTTCATTTGATATTGCAGTATCCCATGTATTGAAAAATAATTTTAAGTTATATTTTTTTAAAATATTATATATTTCAATTGTGTCTTCTAAAGAAAGAACACTTTCATATATTACTTCTCCAGTATTTCTATCTTTTATATATGCACCATTGGATGATATTATTGGAGCATTTATGCCAACTAATTCTCTATAAAAATTTGCAGAGGTAAAGAGTCTTCCAGTTGATATTGCAACATGTATACCTTTATCTATGGCTTTTTTTAAAGCAATTTTATTTTCGGTACTTACTGTGTGATCTGTATTTAAAAGAGTTCCATCCATGTCTGTGCAAATTAGTTTAATAGTCATTATTATTACCTCCATTGGTTAGATTAATTTTTACCTTTTGTTTTTATATATTAAGTTTAGTCTATCATTATAGATTTTATAAGTAAAGAAAGATAAAAACATAAAATTAACAAAAGGTTAATAAAATATGTATATTATGTTACAATGAGTTTGTTATAATTACTAAATTGTATTTTAGATTTAAAAAAGTGAGGGTGAAATGTACAAGGTAAGTGTTATTATACCAGTTTACAATGTTGAGGATTATTTGAGAGAAACTATAGATTCAATTATTAATCAGACAATGAAAGATTTTGAAGTTATATTTATTGATGATGGTTCAACAGACAATAGTGTTAATATAATAAAGGAATATATCAATACAAATGAAAATATGAGACTTATTTGTCAAGAGAATATGGGTCCAAGTGTTGCAAGAAATAAGGGAATTGAATTAGCTGAAGGGGAATATATTGCTTTTATGGATTCTGATGATAAGCTTCCAAAGGATTCATTAGAGTTAAGATATAATTTAGCTAAAGAGAATGAAGCCGAAGTAATAATATGTGGTACTTATAAATTTGATGAAGAGAAAAAATGGCCAATGATAAAGCATTTTTTAGAAGAGGGAGAAAAGAATATTATTAAAGATGAAGATTTATTATGGACATTAGGGCCTTGTAATAAATTATTTAAAAGTAGTTTTATAAAGGAAAGTAAATTCCCAGAAGATATAAAATATGCAGAAGATCAGGTCTTAGTATTAGAATCATATTTAAAAGCAAAAAAAATTATTGCAACTCAAAAAGTTGGTTATTATTACAGAATAAGACCAGCAAATAAAGAAGGATCTCTTACTTCTCAAATAAAAGATAAATCTCTTAATGTATTAGATCAAGTATATAAATCTTGGACAAGCACATTAGAAAATATAGATAAATATTGTACAGATGAAAAAAAGAAAAATATTCTAAAGACTAACTATTTTTCTAGACTTATAAAAATTGATATTTGGCCACCATTGAGGCATATTATAATAAGTGAAGATGAAGGTATACAATTAGAAGGTTTAGATAAGTTAGAGAAATTAATAAATACTTTAAGTTTATCTACAATAAATTCTTGTGATAATCTTTTATGGATTTTAACTGAAGCATTTATAAGAAACTATAAAAAATTAACTAAAGAAAGTAAAAAAAGATATTTAGAAATATTAAAAATTACTTATGAAAATACTAATATTAAAGGAGTAAAACTTTATATAAAGGGAATAGAGAAAAATAAATTTATATATCCTATAATTTATACATTAATAAAAAAATTTTTTAGAACTATAAAACATATAAGAGAGCACATAAAAATAATATAAATATTTAAAATAAAAAACTTCTTATGATTTTAATAATTATAAGAAGTTTTATTTTATATAAATTCAACTATTTAGTAAGCATATAGATATGGCTAAAATGTTTTTCTCAAAATTTAATATTATTACAATTTAATTAATAAATAATGAATAATAGTTCAAAATATGATATAATTTTATACAGTATAAAACTTTTTTGATAAAAACTTTTACAAGGGATGAGAAATTTTTTAGGAAAATGGGAGAGATATATGTGCAAGATAAGTATTATAATACCAGTTTATAATGTAGAAGATTATATAGAGGAGACTTTAATTTCTATAAAGAATCAAACAATGAAAGATTATGAAGTTATTTTAGTTGATGACGGCTCTACTGATAAAAGTGTACAAATAATAGAAAAGTATATTAATGAAAATATTAAATTAATAAATCAAGAAAATAGTGGTCCAAGTTGTGCTAGAAATAAAGGGATTGGATTAGCTAAAGGTGATTATATTGCGTTTATGGATTCAGATGATACTATTCCAGAGGATTCTTTAGAAATTAGATATAAGCTAGCTATTGAAAATGATGCAGAGATAGTAATAGGTGGAACTTATAAATTTGATGGAAAAGAACAATGGCCAATGCAAAATCATTTCTTATCAGAAGGACTAAAGAATATAAGAAGTGATTATGATATGTTAAAAACTTTAGGACCTTGTAATAAGCTGTTTAAAAGAAGTCTTATAGAAAATATAAGATTTCCAGAAAATATAAAGTATGCAGAAGATCAAGTTTTTGTTATGGAGGCATATCTAAAAGCTAAAAATATATATGCTTCGAAAAATGTAGTTTATTTTTATAGAGTTAGGCCAGAAGAAGCTGAAGGGTCATTAACTAAGCAAATAATTAATAAATCTGATTTTGTTATAAAACAAGTAAATGAATCTTGGAGTAGAACTTTAAAAAATATAGAAACTTACTGTAAAGATGAGTATGAAAAAGATATGCTTAGTTTAAAGTATTTTGAAAGATTATTAGATTATGATATTTGGCCACCTTTAAAAAATGCAGTTATTAGAGGAGAAGAAACTGTAAAAATAAATGCATTAAAAAATATGAATGAAATTTTAAAGGAAATAGATCCTATAATAATAAATAATTCTAGAAAATTAAGATGGATAATGGGACAAGGTATAATAAACAAATATTTGTTTTTAACTAAAAATACCAAAAAAGTATATGTAGAAATTTTGGCTGATTTTTATAATAAATTCAATTCTAATAGTAAAGAGATTTTGGAAAAAGAAAATATTCAATTATATAAGTGTTTAGAAAATGTAAGTAAAAGCAGAAGTTCTTTAAGTATATTTAAATATTTAGTAAGAAGAAGGCTGGGAAGAGTTCTTGGAAAAGTAAAAAATATTTTTAGAAGAAGTGCTAAGATATCATTTAATTTTGGAAAGATGTTATCAATGAATGAAAATTTAGTAATACTTGCTAGTAATAAGGGTGAAGAATTACAAGGAAATTTAAAGTTTATATATGATGAATTGAAAAAAGATAGTAAATATAAAATAAAGCTTTATATGAAAAATGATTCACGTAATTTTAAAGAGCTTGTAGATATGTACTTAGATTTTTCAAGAGCAAAATATATAGTTTTAGATGATTATTATAGACAAATTTATGGATTGAAATTTAGAAAAAAAGCTGAAGTTATACAAGTTTGGCATGCGTGTGGAGCTTTCAAGAAATTTGGATTTAGTTCTATAGGAAAAGGAGATGGAAATCCAAAAGAATTTGAAGAAAGAGCTCATTCAGCTTATACAAAAGTTATAACTAGTTCAAAGAATATAATTCCTAAATATGCAGAAGCATTTAATATATCAGAAAAAAATATATTACCATTAGGAGTTCCAAGAACAGATATACTTTTAGATGAAGCATATAGATTATATAAGAAAAATGATTTAGAAGAAAATTATCCAGAGATAAAAGGAAAAAAAATAATTTTATATGCGCCTACTTTTAGAGGAAATACTAAGCAAAGACAAAATTTTAAATTAGAACTAAACCCAGTACAACTTTTAAAAGGAATAGATGAAGATTATGTATTAATATTAAAACTTCATCCAAGTGTAAAAAATGGGATAAATGATGTCGTAATTCCAAAAGAATTAGAAAATAGAGTTATTAATATGGATAGCTCAACTGAAATTAATGATTTAATTATAGCATCAGAAATTGTAATAACAGATTATTCATCTGTTGTTTTTGAAGCTTCTTTATTAGAAAAGAAAATAATAATGTATGCTTATGATAAAAATGAATATTTAGCTGAAAGGGACTTCTATTATGATTATGATAGCTTTGTTCCAGGATTTATTGCAGAAAAAAATGAAGATATAATACGAATAATTAATGAAAATGAATTTGATTTAAAGAAAGTTAGAGAGTTTAGAGATAAATTTTTTGATGATTGTGATGGACAAGCTAGTAAAAGATTCGTAGAAACTATTTTCAAATAGAAACTGGAGGAAGGTTAATGTTAAAAGAAATAATAAAAGAAAATGCTAAGTATTTAAAGCAAACAATACTTATATCAAAGTTTGATTTAGTAAAATTCTATAAAGGGGCTGCCCTTGGTTATGCTTGGGCAATTATTCGCCCTATGGTTACTATAGGAGTTTATTTATTTGCATTTACAATTATAAGAAATAATCCTAGAATGGGGAATTTTCCTTATTTTCTATGGCTTATTGCAGGGCTTTGTCCTTGGTTCTTTATAAGTGATGCAATAGTTGGTGGAGCAATGTCAATTAGAACTTATAGGCATTTTGTAACTAAGATGAAATTTCCAATTTCAACTATACCAACATTTACAATACTATCAAAATTATATGTTCAATTAATGTTAGTTGGAGCTATTACAGTTGTATTTATGTTATTTGGATTTTTCCCAGATATATATTATCTTCAATTTTTAATATATATACCAATGATGTATTTATTCTTTTTAGCACTTTCATGGACACTTGCTTCATTATCAGTTATAAGTAGAGATTTTGAAAATTTAGTTAAAGCAGCTATACAAGCAATACTTTGGTTATCACCAATTTTATGGAATATAAATGATATAAAATCAAACTTTTTAAGGATTATTTTAAAGTTAAATCCAATAGGATATTTTGTTCAAGGATATAGAGATATATTCTTATATAAAAGATGGTTCTTTGAAAGTCCATATACAATATATATGATATTTGTAATAATAATTTTTGCTTTAATTGGTAGTAGAGTTTATAAAAGAACATATAAAGAATTTACTGATGTTTTATAAAGACAAGCTAAAAAGCTTTATAAGTTAGGAGATTATTATGGAAGATTATGCAGTTAGGTTCAAAAACCTTACTAAGGAATATAAATTATATAAAAATGATAAAGATAGATTTAAAGATTTGCTTTGGGGGAATAGGTATAAACCTTTTAGGGCAATAGATAATCTTACATTAGATTTGCCAAAAGGAGAGGTTATAGGAATACTTGGGAAAAATGGTTCTGGTAAATCTACAATATTAAAAATGGTTACAGGAGTTGTATATCCAACTGAAGGTGAGATTGAAGTTAATGGAAAAGTATCAGCGTTATTAGAGTTAACAGCTGGTTTTGATGGAGAGCTTACTGGAAGAGAAAATATTTTTCTAAAAGGCTATTCTATGGGAATGATAAGAAGTGAAGTTTCTAAAATATTAGAATCAGTAATAGAATTTTCAGAACTTGGAGATTACATAGATCAACCTGTAAGAATGTATTCAAGTGGAATGAAAGCAAGGCTTGGTTTTGCAATTGCAGTAAATATAGATCCAGACATATTAGTTGTAGATGAAGCATTATCAGTTGGAGATGAAATGTTTAGAGAAAAGTGCTTAAGAAGAATGGATAAGTTTAGAGATGAAGGAAAAACAATTCTTTTTGTTTCACACTCACTTCCTCAAATGAGAAATTTCTGTACAAAGGGAGCATGGTTATATCACGGAAAATTAATAGATTATGGAGAAATAGATGAAGTAGCAAATCTTTATAAACATTTTTTAAATGGGGTTTCTATAGAAGATATTATAGAAAATAAGCATAAATATAAAGATTTAGTAGAAATAAAACAAAGTCTTACAGATGTAGATATGACAGAAGAAGAAATAATATTTAAAGGATTTGTTTCTTTAGAGCCATTAAATAAAGAATATAAGATTGATAATATAACTTTAAAAGATGATGAAATTGAATATGTATATAAAGATATAGAATTAGTAAAAAGCACTGAAAAAAATGAAAATAAATATGATTATATATTTAAATTGCCATTTAATGAAATACAAAAGGGGTTCTTTAACTTTGAAATTAATATAGATGTAGATGGAGAAAAATATAATAGACAAGCTTGGTGTGCAAGTAAGTTTGGTCAATTTTTTAATAATGAGCATAATTTAGATATAACGATAAAATCAAATAGAATGAAAATAAGAAAAGAATAATAAAAGACTTGAAGCGTTATTTAGCTTCAAGTCTTCTTTTTTTATTTAAAAAAGGTTTTAATTTTAAAATTTCATTTATTCCAATAGAACTACTACAAACTAATATAGGTAATATACAAACTAAATATCTAGAACGAGCTTCCCATAATATTAAGAATAAAAATACTCCAAATATACAAATATTAAAAAGGAAACCAATTTTATTTTTAGATTTAAATAAACCTATTGAACCAATTAAAATTAAAAATAATAGTAATGAGTGACTAGCTTCTGAAAAAGAAGTAAATAAACTATTTTTATCTCCATAAATGTATGTATGAAGAAAGTTTGGTCTAATTGGCTTTCTAGATAATTTTACAGGAGCAAAATAAGTTCCATCTCCCCAAGTGTATTGTATTTTCTTATATAAGAATTTACTATATCCATCTATTCCGTAATTTTTAAGTCTAGTTTTTATAGTTTTTATATTAAATTCTTGAATTTCTTTTCTTGTTTTACCAGCCTTTTTACTTAAATCAACATCTTCTTTATTAAAACCACCGTTATCTTTAAGACCCATCATAATCCAATGTGTTGATGGAAGACCTGCATCTTTTAAAGGAACAGGAATATATTTTTGACAAGTGGAATTTATTAAAATAGATGAAACAATAAAAGAAATAAGAAAAAGTGATATAAATCTAAAAAATCCTTTTAAATTATCTATTATAAATATTGAAAAAATAGATAAAGCTATAAAACCTATTGATATATTTGTTTTAATTCCTATTCCAAAAGCTAATATAATTCCAATAAATATTGGTAAGAATATATTCTTATTTTTACTTTTAATATAAATATAAAATAATAAGAAAGCTAGTGGAAGAAAAATCATTGTCAAAGTGTCAGTATAAAAAATAGGTGTATAAGAGTAAAAAGGTGTTATTACTATAAATAAAAAAGAAGATATAGTAGCAACTCGTATATTAAATACCTTTTTAATTAATATGTAAGTTATTATTACACTAATTAAAACAACTATTATATTTATGATTACTGAACTAACAATTAAATTAAAACTAAAGTAGTAACATAGTTTATAAAATTTCATCCATAAAACTGTTATAAAAATATTATTTGGATAAAGCTTATAAAAATATGAAGAGAAAAATTCCCATTCATTAGAAGCGACTTTTGTAGCACTGTTAAAAATAGAAATCATATCCCAACTAGGGTTTACCGCAAAGAAGTATCCAAAAAATATTTGAAGTAAAATAAATATAATTAAATTAATAATTGATATTATTAAAAGACTTCTTTTACTTAAATTTTTAGTAATAAAGCATAAAAATAAAAACCCTAAACATAAAAGTAAAAATAGGAAAAATATAAATCCTTTATTAAGATTTTTATTAAAAGGATTTAAAAGAGCAAAATGAAAACAAAAACTAATTACTAATAAAAATATTACATTAAATATTATTAGTAAGGTGTTTTTTAATTTATTTGTCCTCATTATTAAAATTTATTTTATCCTTTATAATATATAATGGTCTATTTTTGCTTTCATCATAAATTCTTCCTATATATTCTCCTATTATACCTAAAGAAAGTATTTGAACTCCACCAAAGAAAGTCATAACAGAAATAAGAGATGTCCATCCAATACTAGCACTAAATACAAACTTACTTATAAGAGCGTATAAAAAAATTAAAAATGAAATAAATATAGAGAAAAAACCAAATGCTGACATAAGCTTTAATGGTTTTGATGAAAATGAAATTATACCATCGCTTGCAAACTTAATCATTTTTGATAAAGGATATTTTGTTTCTCCAGCAAATCTTTCATCACGAGTATATTCTATATATGTTTGATTAAATCCAATCCAACTAATCATTCCTCTTATAAATCTATTTTGTTCAGGCATTTCTCTAAATGCTTTTACAACTGATTTATCAATAAGTCTAAAGTCTCCAGTATCTTTAGGAATTTTTATATCAGACATTTTAGCAAGGAATCTGTAAAAATATTTAGCAGTTATAAGTTTAAATTTACTTTCTCCTTTTCTTTTTCCTCGTTTTCCATAAACAACTTCATAACCTTCGTTCCATTTATTAATCATTTGTGGGATAAGTTCAGGTGGGTCTTGAAGATCTGCATCAATAATAACTACTGCATCACCAGAACAATTAAAAAGTCCAGCAGTAACAGCAACTTGATGTCCAAAATTTCTAGCAAAGTTTATAACTTTAACTTTTTCATTTTCTTTTGAAATATCTTTTAAAATGTCTAAAGTTTTATCTGTACTCCCATCATTTATAAAAATAATTTCATAGTCAAAAGAATCAATAGATTCCATAACAGATTTTAATCTGTTATAACATTCTTGTGCTACAAGTTCCTCGAAATACATAGGAACAATGACACTAATTAAATTTTTATTCAAAAAATCACCCCATAAAATTTTTATATCAAATTAGTTTCTAAACTTTTAATATTATACCATAAATTGAAAATAACATAATAAAAGTAAATAATTTGTAATATTTAAATAAGTTTTCTAAGTTTAATATCTAAAATTAAAAAATATATTATTATTTGAAATTACTTTTTAAATAAATCTAATAGATTAATAAAAATATATTTAGATTAAAATCAAAAACACAAAAAAAATACAAAAATCATAAAAAAATTAAAAAATAAAATAAAATTAAGTAAAAAATACAAAAATATTAAAAGAATATTAAAAAATAATGAACAATATGTTATAATTCTTTGAGTAGAATAATTTAGAAGGGATGGGAATTTTTTAGATGAATGAGGAAAATATAAATATTAGTGAAATATTTCAAGTTCTAAAAATAAAGTACAAGCTTATAGTTGCAATTGTTATTGGGTTTGTCGCAGTTGCTAGTGTTTTAAGCTTTTTTGTGATTACACCGAAATATGAAGCTAAAGTTAAACTTTTTATAGGGAAAGAAGAAAGTAAAGATAATTTAGGATATAACAGTAGTGAAATTCAAATGTACCAAAAACTACTTACTACATATGCAGAAATAATTAAAACAGAAGATTTAGTTCAAGGGGCTGTAACAAAAGCTAATATTGATTTAGGAAAAATGGAAGCAAAAGATGTATTAAATAGTCTTGTTGTTACTCCAAGAAGTGATACTCAAATTTTAGAGATAGTATATAAAGATTCAAATCCACAAAGAGCAGTTGACATAGTTAACTCTATAACAAATGATTTTATAGCAAAATCAAAAAAACTTATAACAAATGGAAATGTTCAAATTATACAAAAAGCAAAAGTTCCAGAAAATCCAGTAAGTCCAAATAAAAAGTTAAATATATTAATTTCATTAGTATTAGGACTTATGGTTGGAGTGGGAATAGTTCTTCTTCTTGAATTTATGGATAATACATTTAAGAGTAAAGAAGATTTAGAAAAAGTATTAGATTTACCTGTAATTGGTGCTATACCAGAATATGATGCAGAATCTATAAGAGGAAATAATCATATTCATAATGGAAGAGCAAATAGAAAAAGTTTAAAAGGTAGTTTAGGAGGAAGAGAAAATGTTTATAGTGGATAAAAGTCCAAAATCTATTCCAGCAGAAAGTTATAGAACATTAAGAACAAATATAAAATATTCTTCCTTTGATGAAAGAGTTAAAAGAATATTAGTAACTAGTTCAGAGCCAGGAGAAGGAAAAAGTACAACAGCAGGAAATATAGCACTTTCTTTTTCTCAAGAGGATAAGAAAGTAGTTATAGTTGACTGTGATTTAAGAAAACCTACAGTTCATAAGAAATTTAATATATCTAATCAAAAAGGATTAAGTGATGCAATTATAAATAAGGAAACTATAGGCGACACAATAAAAGATTATGTTTATTCTTATAATGAAAATTTAGATATAATACCAGCAGGTAAAATACCACCTAATCCTTCAGAAATGTTAAGTTCTAGGGCAATGGAAGAGTTATTAAAAATTCTAGATAGAGAATATGATTATATTATTTTAGATAGTCCACCAGTTCATGCAGTTACTGATGCACAAATACTTTCAACAAAAGTTGATGGAGTTGTTCTTGTAGTTAGGGCTGGAAAAACAAAAAAAGAAAGTGTAGTATCAGCAAAAGCTTCACTAGATAAAGTTAATGCTAAAATAATAGGAACAGTATTAAATGGGTTAGAGCAATCAAAAGAGAAATATTATTATTACTATGGGTAAGGAGGTATAAAGGTGATAGATATACATTCACATATACTTCCAGAAATTGATGATGGGTCTAAGAGTATAGAAGATACACTAGAAATGTTACGTAATGCAGAAAGAGAAGGAACAACAGATATAGTAGCAACACCACATTATTGTATAGGATATGGAGAAGAGACTTATTCAAATGTAAAGAATATGGTAAAAGAACTAAATGAAATTCTTAAAAATGAACATATAGATATAAATGTTCATTATGGACAAGAGGTTTATTATAGTGAGAGGTTGTTAGAGGATTTAAAAGAAGGTGTCATTGGAACCATAAATGGAGGAAGATACCTTCTTATAGAATTTAATATGAGAGATTTTGAAGAAGAGTTATTTGATATAATGTATGAACTAAAAATAAAAGGTATCATACCAATTGTCGCGCATCCAGAAAGATACTCATATATCCAAAGGCACCCTAGTCTCATAAAGAGATTTGTAGAAGAGGGGTGCCTTTTTCAATTAAATTCAGGAAGTATAGAAGGACTTCACGGAAAAGAAGCTAAAAAATGTGCAGAATTATTAATTTCAAAAAAAATATATAGTTTTATAGGTTCAGATGCACACAACAATAAAAATAGAAAAACTGGGATAAGGAAAGGAATTTACGAAGCAGATAAAATTTTTAAAGGATATGAAGATATATTTATTGAAAATGGAGAAAAATTATTGAGAGATGAAGAGGTAGTTTTTGAAGGAGAACTAATAGAGAAGAAAAAGAGAAAAAAGAAGAGTGGGATTTTTTCACTTTTTATGAAATAAAAATAGGGTGGTATAAGGGGATATGAAGAAAGGAAGATTTATAAAAATATGCATTTTATTATTTATAGATATTTTATCAATTAATTTTGCATATTTAGGAAGTTTTACAGTTAGACATGGAATTATAGATGGATTTGAAATTTATAAAGACAATTTAAAAATAATGCCACTTTTTACATTAGCTTATGTAATTCCATTATATGTTTTTAAAATGTATAAAAGTGTTTGGAGGATTGCTGGAATAGATGAAGGAATAAAAGTTTTATTTTGTTCTTTAATTGGAACAGTATTAGCTTCTATATTAAGTGGATTAAGTATTCATTTAGATTTACCAATTATTCTTATGACTGGATTTATAATATTTGTTTTAGCAGTTGGAGCAAGAATGTCATTAAGAGTTATTAGAAGAATATTAGTTTATGGTGACATAAAAGGAAATGACAGAACTGAAAGAGTAATGATAATAGGAGCAGGACTTTGTGGAAGTATTGTAATAGAAGAAATGTTTAAAAACAAAGAATCTAATATGAAGCCAATATGTATTATAGATGATAATCCTACAAAGTTTGGTAAATTTATAAAAGGAATAAAAGTAGAAGGTAATAGATTTGATATTGAAAGAATAGTTAAAAAAGAAAGAATAAACACTATTATAATGGCTATTGCTTCTATTAATGCAGAAGAAAAAAGAAAAATTTTAGAAAGATGTCAAGAGACAAAAGCTAAGCTTAGAATTGTTCCTGGAATTTCTGAAATATTAGAAGATAAAGTACAAGCAACTCAAATGAGAGAGGTTGATATAAAAGACCTTTTGGGAAGAGAAGAAGTAAAACTAGATAAAGAAGGTATTAAAGGATATATAAAAAATAAAACAGTTCTTGTAACTGGAGGTGGAGGATCCATAGGATCAGAGCTTTGCAGACAAATAGCAAAACATAGTCCAAAAAAATTAATAATTTTAGATATATATGAAAATAATGCCTATGATATTCAAAATGAACTTAAAAGAAAATATAGTGATTTAGATTTAAGAACAATAATAGCTTCTGTAAGAGATAAAGATAGATTAAATAAAATATTTGCAGAAGAAAATATAAATGTAGTTTTCCATACAGCAGCTCATAAGCATGTTCCTTTAATGGAAAATAATTCAGAAGAGGCAATAAAAAATAATGTTATGGGAACACTTAATGTTGCAGAATGTGCAAATGAGTACAATGTAGAAAGATTTGTTCTTATTTCAACTGACAAAGCTGTTAATCCTACTAATATAATGGGAGCAACAAAAAGACTTTGTGAAATGATAATACAAGGAATTGATAAAAAGAGTAAAACAGAATTTGTTGCAGTAAGATTTGGAAATGTACTTGGAAGCAATGGTTCTGTAATTCCATTATTTAAAAAACAAATTTCAGAAGGTGGACCAGTTACTCTTACACATAAAGAAATAACAAGATATTTTATGCTAATACCAGAAGCAGCACAACTTGTACTTCAGGCTGGAGCTTATGCAGAAGGTGGAGAAATATTTGTACTTGATATGGGAAAATCAGTAAAGATATATGATTTAGCTAAAAAGCTAATAAGACTTTCAGGATATGAGCCAGAAGAAGAAATAAAAATAGAAATAACAGGTTTAAGACCAGGAGAAAAGCTTTATGAAGAGCTTCTGATGGATGAAGAAGGCTTAAAATCTACTAAAAATAAAAAAATATTTATAGGAGAACCTTCTGATATAGATTTTGAAGATTTAAAAAGAGAAATATTCATTTTAAGAGATGTTGCATTAAATAAAGATAAAGAGGCTTTAAAAGAGAAAATGAAAGAGATAGTTACTACTTATATAGAGCCTGGGGAAGAAGGAAAAGAGATTTTGGAAGATGAAGTTGCAGCAACTAAAATATAGAGGGGGGATAAGAAAATGAATGATATAGTAGAAAAAAAAACAAAAATATATTTATCATCTCCGCATATGGGAGGAAGTGAAAAAGAATTTATAAATGAAGCATTTGATACAAATTGGATTGCTCCTCTTGGACTAAATGTAAATAATTTTGAAAAAGAACTTTCTGATTATGTTGGATCAGAAGGGGGAGTATGTTTATCCTCGGGTACAGCAGCTATTCATATGGCACTTAAAGCAGTTGGGGTAAAGACAGGAGATTTGGTTTTTTGTTCATCTTTAACTTTTTCTGCAAGTTGTAATCCGATAATTTATGAAAATGCTATACCAGTATTTATAGATTCTGAAAAAGAATCATGGAATATGTGTCCAAAAGCTTTAGAGAAGGCTTTTATATGGGCTGAGGAAGAAAAAAAATTGCCTAAAGCAGTAATAGTAGTTCATCTTTATGGACAACCTGCTAACATGGATAAGATATTAGAAATTTGTAATAAATATAATGTTCCAATAATAGAAGATGCAGCAGAATCATTAGGGGCAATATATAAAAATAAGCAAACTGGAACATTTGGAGAGTATGGAATATTCTCTTTTAATGGAAATAAAATAATTACAACTTCAGGTGGAGGAATGCTTGTATCTGATAATTTAGAAAGATTAGAAAAAGTAAGATTTTGGTCTACACAAGCAAGAGAAAATGAAAGACATTATGAACATAAAGAACTTGGATATAACTATAGAATGAGCAATATAGTTGCAGGGATAGGAAGAGGACAGCTTAGAGTATTAGAAGAAAGAATAGAAAGGAAAAAGTGGATTTATGATTACTATAAAGAAGCATTTAAGGATATAAAAGATATACAAATGCAACCAATATGTGATGATAGAAAATCAAATTACTGGCTAAGTTGTATTACTTTAAATGAAAAATCAAAAATTAAACCACTTGATATAATAATTGCTTTAGAAAAAGAAAATATAGAAGCAAGAAATATATGGAAGCCTATGCATATGCAACCTTATTATAAGGATTTTAAATTCTTTAAATTAGGAGAGAAATCTATTTCAGAAGAGATATTCGAAAATGGATTATGTCTTCCTTCAGATAGTAAAAATACCGAAGAAGATATGGAAAGAGTAGTAAAAATAATAAGAGAGTTATTTGAATAGGTGAAAAAATGATAATAAAAAGAGTATTTGATTTATTGTTTTCGATTATAGTTTTATTATTATTAAGTCCTGTGATTCTTATAATTGCAATTTTAGTAAAACTTAACTTAGGAAGTCCAATTCTTTTTACACAAGAGCGTATTGGAAAAGATAATAAAAAATTTAAGATGTATAAATTTAGAACTATGAAAGATGCTGTGGGTAAAGATGGTAAACAACTTCCTGATAGTGAAAGACTAACTAAGTTTGGAAAGATATTAAGAAGTACGAGTTTAGATGAACTTCCAGAACTAATTAATATTGTAAAAGGGGAAATGAGTCTTATAGGACCAAGACCACTTCTTGTAGAATATCTTCCTTTATATAATGAAGAACAAATAAAAAGACACAATGTGCTTCCCGGACTTACAGGATGGGCTCAAATAAATGGAAGAAACGCGATAAGTTGGACAGAAAAATTTAAGTTAGATATTTGGTATGTAGACAATTGGAGCTTAGGACTAGATATAAAAATATTCTTTCTAACAGTTTATAAAGTTTTTAAGAGAGAAGGAATAAGTGCAGAAGGACAAGCTACTGTAGCTTATTTTGATGGAACAAATTAAGGGGTAAAGCTATGAAAAGGATAGTAATAATTGGAGCAGGCGGCTTTGGAAGAGAAGTGGCTTGGCTTATAGAAGATATAAATAAGAAAAAAAAAGAATTTGAGATACTTGGTTTTTTAGATGATAGCATTGAGAAAAAAGATGAAATTATAAATGGATATAGAGTACTTGGTGGGTTAGAAGAGATTGAATTAAAAGATGTATATTTTACATGTGCAATAGGAAATTCAAAAATAAAAAGTAATGTAGTTAAAAAAGCTATAGAAAGAAAATTAAAACCAATAAATTTAATTCATCCATCAGTTAAGACGGGAAAATATAATAAATTTGGTGAAGGTTTAATAATATGTGCGGGGACAATAATAACAGTAAATACTAATATTGAGGATTATGTAACAATAAATCTTAATTGTACTATAGGACATGATACTAAGATAGGTATGTTTACAACTATGTATCCAGGTGTGAATTTATCAGGGGAATGTGTTATTGAAAAAGGAGTTGAATTAGGAACAAATTCTACAATAATACAAGGAAAAAAAATAGGGGAAAATACTATAGTTGGAGCTGGATCAGTTGTGGTTAGAGATTTAATAGAAAATTGTATATTTGCTGGAGTCCCTGCAAAGAAGATAAAAGTTATAGATGAATGATATGAGAATAGTTTTTTTATCTAAGTATTTTGTAAAAGGAGGAACGACTACACATATGCTTACACTAGGTAAAGAGTATGTAAAAAATAATAATAGAGTTAGTTTAATAAGTGGATCTCTTAGAACTAAGGAATAGAAGAAATTAATGGAAATTTTTTTGAATGAAGGAATTGAAGTAAAATTATTAAATTTTGAAGTTGGTAAAAATGCAAATATTATAAATAGGAGTAAGGAATTATTTAAATATTTGATATCAATTCCGAAATCAATTAAATATATAAGAAAATTTAATTCGGATATAATTCATGTTCATTGGACTGTAACACAATATATAGCAAAAATATATAAATTGATATATAAAAAGCCTTTTATTACTATATTACACAAAAAAAATACTAAGAGAAGTATTTTACATCAAAAACCTGATGAAATAATATCAATAAGTCAGATTAGATGCTGAGAAAGTATACAATATGAAAAAAGAAGAAATTTATGATATATGCAATGGGATAGACGAGCATAAATTTTCAAATAAATATGTGAATTTAGAAGAAAAAATAGAAAGAAGAAAAAGTATATTATGTGAATTAGGATTAGAAGATAAATTTAATATATTACAAGGTTCATCTATAAATAAAAGAAGAGGAACTGATATCTTATTAAAAGCATGTAAGAGACTAAAAGATCAGAATAAAGATTTCAATTTAATTTTATTGGGATATGGAGATGAAATTTGGCTTAGAGAAAATATAAAAGAGTTAAATATGGAAAATAATATTAAAAAATTTAAATTTCAAGATCCTAAAAAATTTTATGAAATAGCTGATATAGTTACATTAGCGAGTAGAAAAGAAGGTTTTGTTTTAGTAGTTATAGAAGCGATGGTGATGGAAATTCCAGTAATAAGAAGTAATACAGAAGAGGCATTTGATCAAATTAAACATAGTTTAGATGGATATATATTTGAAAGTGAAAATAATTAGTAAGGATTATAAATAATGAAAATTTTATATTTACATCAATACTTTAAAACAAATGAAGATAGTGGGGGAACTAGATCATACGAATTTGCTAAATATCTTGTTAGTAAGGGACATAAAGTAAAAATAATAACTGGGGAAAAAATAAATATTGATAATATTGATGGCATTGAAATAGTTTCAACTAATACAGAGTATTCTAATAAAATGTCAAAATTAAGACGAATAATTGCATTTTTTCATTATATTTTTAATGCCATAAAAATAGGATTAAGATGTAAAGAAGTTGATTGCATATTTGCAACTTCAACACCTCTTACAATAGGACTTCCAGCTATAGTATTAAAAAAATTTAAAAAATGCAAAATGCTATTTGAAGTTAGGGATGTTTGGCCTGATGTTCCAATTGAGTTGGGATTTATAAAAAATAGAATTTTACAAAACTTACTTAAAAGATTTGAAATGAAGTGCTATAAAGAAGCATTTCATATAATAGCTTTATCAGATGGTATGAGAAAAAATATATTGAAAAAGGGTATACATGAAAGAAAAATCACAACAATAACTAATATGGCAAATTTAGATTTATTTAATATAGATAATAGACATATGGAATGTGATATAAATTTAAAAGACAAATTTATATGTATACATCCAGGTACTATGGGAATGGTAAATGGATTAGAATTTATACTAAATGTAGCTGAACTTACCAATGATGAAGACATAGTTTATCTTCTAATTGGTGAAGGAAAAGAAAAGCAAAGATTAATAAAATTAAAGGAAGAAAAGAATTTAAAAAATGTATTAATAAAAGATTCATTACCTAAAAAAGAGATAGTTAATTTAATAAAGAATAGTCATTTAGGAATAATGTGTGTATCTAATTATAAAATTTTAGAAGATAATAGTGCTAACAAATTTTTTGATTTTTTAGCTGCTGGTTTACCGATTTGTATAAATTATGGTGGATGGCAAAAAGAAGTTTTAGAAAAATCTAAAACTGGATTTAGTTGCAATTACAATGAACCAGAAAATATGGTTAAATTTATAGAAAATATTAAATTAAATAAGAGTCTATATGAAGAGTATAGTACTAATTCTAAAAAATTAGCTAATGTATATTCTGTTGATATTGCATGTAGAAAATTAGAAAGTATTTTAGAAAATAAATAAAGGGGATAAAATAATGAGTTTATATGAGGGAATTTTAAATAAAAAAGAAAAAATATCAGTTATAGGGTTAGGATATGTTGGAATGCCACTTGCAGTATCTTTTGCAAGAAAAGTTGATGTAATAGGATTTGATTTAAATAAGAATAAAGTAAATGAATACTTAAGTGGAATAGATGCTACTAAAGAAGTAGGAGATGAAGTAATAAAAAATACTACAGTTGAATTTACTTGTGATGAAAAGAAAATTAGAGACTGTAAATTTCATATAGTTGCAGTACCTACACCAATAAATGATGATAAAACACCTAATCTTAATCCGGTTATAGGCGCAAGTGAAATAGTAGGGCGAAATTTAACTAAAGGGTCTATAGTAGTTTTTGAATCAACTGTTTTTCCAGGGGTAACAGAAGAGTATTGTGTACCTATATTAGAGAAAGAATCAGGATTAAAGTGTGGACAAGACTTTAAAGTAGGATATTCACCAGAAAGAATAAATCCAGGAGATAAAGTGCATAGATTAGAAACTATAGTAAAAATAGTTTCTGGTATGGATAAAGAAACTTTAGATGATGTAGCAAAAATATATGAATTGATAATAGAAGCAGGAGTTCATAGGGCAGAGAGCATAAAAGTAGCAGAAGCAGCTAAAGTTATTGAAAATTCACAAAGAGATATAAATATAGCATTTATGAATGAACTTTCAATGGTATTTAATAGAATGGGAATTGATACAAATGCAGTTTTAGAAGCGGCAGGAACAAAATGGAATTTCATCAAATTCAAACCAGGATTAGTTGGTGGACATTGTATAGGTGTAGATCCATATTATTTAACATATAAAGGAGAACAATTAGGATATAGATCACAAATAATAAGTTCAGGTAGAAGAATAAATGATGATATGCCTAAATATGTAGTGGAAAATATAATTAAGAAATTAATTGAAGCAGATATAAAAATAAAAAATGCTAATATTGGAATATTGGGAATAACATTTAAAGAAGACTGTCCAGATACTAGAAATTCAAAAATGATTGACGTAATTTCTGAATTAACTTCATATGGAATAAATGTAAAAATTGCTGATTATGAGGCTGATAAAAAAGATGTTTTAGAGGAATATGGAATACATTTATCTAAATTTGATGATCTTAAAAATTTAGATGCATTAGTTATAGGAGTAGGTCATTCTAAATATAGAGAGTTTAAAAAAGAGGACATAGAAAAATTATTTTATGAAAAGTTTGACTTAGAAAATGAAGTAGCCGCAACAGTAGATGAATTGAATAAAAAAGTAATCGTAGATATAAAAGGTATTTTAGGAGAGGATATACGTTTATCTAATGAATATTTATATTGGAGGTTATAATGAATATTTTACAAATATGTCCAGACTATTATAACACCAAGTTATATGAAAATTTATTTTTAGAATTAAGAAAACAAGATATAAAAAATTATATCTATGTACCAACTAATAATAAGAATAGTAAAAAAATTGAAAATATAGATGGGGATGAAGCTTATTTCATCCCGTCGTTTAATAATTTTGATAGACTTTCTTTTTTTTCAAAACAAAAAAAAATAATGAAAAAATTAATTGAAGAAGTAGATATAGAAAATATAGATTTAGTTCATGCGCATACACTTTTTAGTAGTGGATATTTAGCATATAAATTAAATGAAAAATATGGAATACCATATATAGTAGCTATAAGAAATACTGATTTAAATGTATTTTTTAAGTATATGATTCATTTAAGAAGTTTAGGAATAAAAATAATGAAAAATGCTAAAAAGATAATTTTCATATCTCCTAAATATAGGGATACAATATTAGAAAAATATGTGGATAGAGAAACAATGATGAGTATAAAAGATAATATAGAAGTAATTCCAAATGGTATAGATGAGTTTTGGCATAAAAATAAGAGAAGCCAATTAAAAAAGGATAAATTTGATAAATTAAATTTAATTTATGTTGGAGAAGTTAACAAAAATAAAAATATAGTAACAACTATTAAAGCGATAGAGATTTTAAGAGAAAAAGGAATTTCAGTTCAATTTAATATTATAGGGAAAATTAGTGATACAAAAATATATGATTATATCTGTAAATTTGATTTTGTAAATTATTATAAACCTTTAAATAAAGAAGAACTTATAAAAAAATATAGGGAAAATGATATTTTTGTTATGCCATCTATAAATGAGACATTTGGGTTAGTTTATGCAGAAGCTATGAGTCAAGGAATCCCTATTATATATAGCAAGAATCAAGGATTTGATAAACAATTTATTGATGGAATAGTTGGATTTTCAGTTAATTCGTTAGATGAAAATGAGATAGTTATTGCTATTGAAAATATAATGAAAAATTATTCTAATATATCAATTAATTGTTTAGATAAAGTGAAAAAATTTAATTGGAGTGATATAGAAAAGATATATAGAAAAATATATATAAAAATATTAAATGAGATAGGAGTGAATTATGAAAGAAATATATATAAATAAAAATAATCTATATTTATTTATTATGTTAATATTGAGCATATTTCCAATAATAAATATTGCTGGATTCGGAATGCCTATTCTTTATTTATTGATACCTATTCAAGTAGTAATTATACTCCAAATAATTTTTGGAAAGAGAAAAGCTCCTTCAATATCGAAATATATTATATTAAATTTTACATTAATAATAATAGAGATTTTAATATCAACTTTTTATGGGACAGTAGATAATCTTAACAAATTTATATTTCCAACGGATATAATTCAATATATAGCTAGAATGTGTATATTTGTTTTCTTTGTAGATTTTTTATATAAACAAAAAGTAACAAGTGAAAAATTTATTAGATATACATTAATAGTATTTAATATTGGAATGCTAATAGGAGTTTTGCAATGGATAAAATGGCCAGGACGAGAGTTATTAGTTAAGTTGTATCCTTTTAAAGATGGTGTAGCTCAATTAGCACATTTAAGTAGAAATTTATCAGGAATAAGAATACATGGTATAGCACAACATGCTACATCAAATGGAGGGTTAGCTGTATTCTTTTTTATTTTTGGTTATGGAATTTATAGATATTATGGAAGTCATAAAAAGCTATCATTAGTTTTAATGGGATTATGTCTAATAAATATTTTTGCAAGTCAATCCAGAGGTGGACAAATGACTTTAGTATTTGCGTTAATATTAATGTATTTTATGGATATTTATATTACGAGAAAGAGTATAAAAAATACAGTATACATAATTATTATAATTATATTGGGATTTATAGTTTTTAAATTTATGTATGAGAATGGTAATCCTATAATAGAAAAAGCAGTATATAGATGGCAAGTTTTGTTTGAAACTAATGGTGGAGGTAGAGTAGCCCAAGCTTATTATTTTCTAAATGATATTAGAAGTATTCAAAATTTTGTATTTGGTTTATCAAAGCAAATAGTAAATTTAAGTTCTTATGCATATGGAGTTGAAATTGAGCCTATAAATATATTTGTTACTTATGGAATATTAGGATTTTTATTACATTATATATTGATAATTGTTTTACTTGTTTATATTTTTAAAAGGATTAGAAAATCTGCTGAAAATAAAGCATGTTTAGCACTTATGGTAAGTTCTTTTATAGGGCTTGTTAGCTATCAAGTTTTCTCAGTATCATATTTTTTCTTTAGAGAAATAAGAATAGGATTATTTCCATGGATCATTATTGGAGCAACAATTGGACTATATGAGTCAAAAATAAAAAATATAGTTAGTAAAAGGAGAGAAGAATGAAAAAAATAGGTTATATAGTATCAGTATTTCCATCAACAAGTGCTACATTTGTTTTAAATGAAATAATAATGTTAAAGAAAAATAATTTTAATATAAAAGTAATTTCATTAAAACGCCCTAATAATGAAGTTATACAAAGTGGAGTTGAGGATTTTTTAGATAATATAATATATGTTCCTAATGTAAAGGATGGATTAAAAGAGATTATAAAATTGATTATATATAATTTAAAATATTTAATCAAAAATCCAATTAAATATTTCAAAAATTTAAATGTTGCATTAAAAACTAAATCAAAAAATGTAATTTATGATTTTTATAGAGCTGTATATTTAAGTCAACACTTAAATATAGATGATATTGATCATATTCATTCGCAGTTTGCACATTCACCTACTAACATAGCATATTTTTTAAATGTTTTAACTAATAAAAAATACAGTTTTACGTGTCATGCAGTTGATATATTTGTAGAAAAGAATAGAGTTTTGATAGAGAAACAACTTGAAAATGCTAGCTTTGCAATAACTATTTCAAGATATAATATCGAATATATTAAAAATATTATATTTAATAAGAAATTAGTAAATAAATTTGAAATAGTTAGATGTGGTATAGATTATAATAATTTAAAAAAGATTGAAGACGGAAATATTAAGTCAAAAAATAATGTGAAAATTTTTAGTGTTGGAAGGTTTGTAGAAAAAAAAGGATTTGATTTTTTAATTGAATCACTAAAAAATATTGACAGAAAAAAAATAGATTTTGAATGTATTATAGTTGGAGATGGTCCTTTATATAATGGTATTAATGAAAAAATAATTAATTATGGATTAGAAGATAAAATAATATTATTGGGAGCTGTTAATTCTAAAGTTGTAAAAGAAAATTTAGTTAACTCTGATATATTTATATTACCTTGTGTTATAGCAGAAAATGGTGATATGGATGGAATACCAGTATCTTTAATGGAAGCTATGTCATATGAAGTTCCTACAATATCAACAAAAGTTTCAGGAATACCAGAATTAATAACGAGTCATAAAAATGGAATATTAGTTGAACCTAAGGATATAAAAGGATTAGAAGAAGCTATTGAATTTCTGATAAAAAATCCAGAGAAAAGAATTGAATATGGTAAAAATGCAAGAAAGAAAATAATAGATGAATTTGGATTGGAAGAAAACACTAATAAATTAGTACAAAAATTTAAGCAATTAATTAAATAAGTTTAATCAAAAATGAGGAAGAGAATTTTATGAAGAGAATATTAATAGTAAATGCTATACCTACAAATAATGGAGATGCTGCATTAGTTTTTGCATTAAGAGAAAAATTGATGGAGAGAGGATTTGAAGTTACAATATCAACTAAAAGATACGATACTGTAAAAAAATTATATCCGAATATAGAATGGATAAAGTCAGATGATGACTTTAATTTTATTGAATTAGTATTAAAAAAAATTATACCTGTTGATTATATTCTTAAATCTAAAATTTTATTTAATAAAAAATATAAAAATTATGATGCTATAATTTCTGCTCCAGGAGGATATGTAAACTCATACTATGGATTTTATGAAAGATTTTATTGGATGGATTTAATAAAAAAATATTATGGACCTAAGTTAATAATGTATTCTCAATCAGTAGGGCCTTTAAATGATAAGGATAAAAAGATTTTAGACAAATATATAGATAATTTTGATTTATTTATGGTTAGAGATGAAATTTCATATAAAAATGTTGAAAAATACGATAATATATTAAAAACTAATGATGCTGCATTTCTATTAGATTCTATAAATAAAAACAAAATCAATAATAAAATTGTTGGAATATCAGTTAGAGAATGGGCACATGATTCAAGAGATAAAGATATATATATAAAAATGATAAAAAATTTGGTTATAAATGTAATTGAGAAAGGGTATGAAGTCGAATTTCTATCTACTTGTCAAGGTATCGAAGGATATGTTGATGATTCGAAAATTGCTAAAGAAATATATAATTTTTTAGAAGATAAGTATAAAGAAAAAGTTAAGGTTATAGATAGATATTTTTCATTAGATGAACTAAGAAATTATTTAAATAAATTTAATTTTGTTATAGGAACTAGATTACATATGTGTATTCTGTCAATTATTTCTGGAGTTCCAGCATTTAACATTTCATACGAAGTTAAAGGAAAAGAATGTTATAAAATAATGGGCATGGAAGAATATTCAGTTGATTATAATGATAATATAGAATCTATACTTCCTAAGATAAATAAATTTATCGATAATGAAAATAAAATTAGAAAAAAATTTGAAGAGATATACGTTGAAATGCATAAAGAAGCCATAAGACATTTTGATTATATGGTGAATAATATAATAAAAAATATTTAGAAGTATGGGAGAGAGAATGGTAAATAATATAACTATAGCAACTATAATTTCTTATATATCATTAATTTTGGGAAATGTAATTTCTTTAATGTATACACCCTTTATGTTAGCTAGTTTAGGAACTGGAGAATATGGATTATTTTCTTTAACAAATACTATTATTTCATATGTATATTTATTAGATATGGGATTTAGTAATGCGGTAATAAGATATAATTCTAAATTTATAGCTGATAATGATAACGAGGGAAGAGAAAATTTAAATGGGATGTTTTTAATATTATATATTTCTATAGCTATTTTAGGTGCAATTATAGGATATATAATTTATATAAATTTAGATAGAATATTTGTAAATGGATTGACTACTAATGAAATAGATAGAATAAAAATTATGTTTATTATAGCATTAATAAATTTAGTAGTAGCTTTTCCATTAAATATATTTAATGGAATAATTATAGCACACGAAAAATTTATATATACTAAAATTTTAGGATTATTTAGAACAGTATTAAATCCATTAATAATGGTAATGGTTTTGGTTATGGGATATAAGGCAATAGGAATGCTAGTAGCATCTACTATTTTCAATATATTTCTTGGATTAGTAAACATATATTATTGTTTTATTAAATTGAAGATAAAGATAAAGTTCAAAAAATTTGATAAAGTACTCTTAATAAGTATATTTAATTTTTCATTTTTTATATTTTTAGGATTAATAGCACAAAAAATATATTGGAGTACTGATCAAGTTATATTGGGAATGTTCGTTAGCTCAACATCTATATCTATATATGCTATAGGAAGCCAATTAAATGGATATTTTAAAGTATTTTCAAATGTAATAAATAGTATGTTTTTACCGAAGTTAACAAAATTAACTGCTAAAAAATCTAGTAAAGAAGAAATAATGAGTATTTTATTAAAAGTCTCAAGAATTCAATATATAATAGCTATGTTTATATTTATAGGATTTTTATTAATTGGTAAAAGTTTTATAAAAATTTGGGTAGGAGAAGAATACTATATTTCTTACTATATAGCGTTATTTATAATGATTCCACAAATAATCTCAATAGTACAAGCTTTATTTGCAACATTATTGGAAGCAATGAATAAACATAGAGTTAAAGCTATTATATATTTAGGTGTAGCTATTTTAAATTTAATATTAACTCTAATTCTAGTAAAAGATTTTGGAGCTATTGGGTGTGCTTTAGCTACAGTATTTGGATTATTTGTAAATGCAATAATAAATAATTTATATTATTCATTAAAATTAAAATTAGATATGAAATATTATTGGAAGGAAATATTAAAATTATTTCCAAGTACGATATTAGTAATTATATCTGGATTAATTATAGTAAATTTTATTAATATTAGCACTTATTTAGATATTGCTAAATTCATAGTTTTATTTACTATTTGTTATATAGTTATTATGTGGAAAACTGGATTAAATGATATGGAAAGATCAACATTTAATAAAATATTATGTAAAATAAGAGTTAAAACTAGTATTAGCAATGAATTAAGATAAAAAATTATATATAAATAATATTAATAAGAATATATGAAATAAATTATAATTAAGTATCACAAGAGATTAATTTTAATCGAAAGTGATACTTTTTTATTTAAAAAATAATTAAAGAGAAATATATTTAGTTTAAATAATTATTAAATATATTTCTATTAATAAAGTTATTACTTGTACAAAATAGACGAATTATATTGAGTAATTTTTTGTATCAAATAAAAAAATAATTAATTAAAAAAATAATAAAAAATTTTTTCAAAAAAATCTAAATTTTTTTATCCCAAATTCATTTCTCGTAATACTTATTTATTAGAAGCACTCCTAAAGGCTCTTTGGTTGGTTATTTGTAAACTATTTGTGTTGTTTTTTGAAAGTTTTGCTTAAGCTTTTAAGCTTTGTGTTTTGTTTTTAGGTGCTTTAGGGGATTGTTTTAGAATTTATTTTATAAAAATTATAATTTAGGGGAGTGAATTTTATGAGAAAATGTATTTTAGGATTTGATCAAAAGAAGGTTATGGATGATAATTTAGAGCTTAAAGATTTGGTTTTGCTTAAGTTTATTGTTGATGGGATTAATGAAAAGTGGCTTTTAAAGAAAAGTATTGATGGTGAAAATTTTTATTGGGTTAAGATGAGTGCTATTTTAAATACTTATCCTGTTATTGGTTTGAAAACTAAGGATTCTATAAGAAGAAGGCTTAAGACTTTAGTTGAGAAGGGATATTTAAGTTATAAGCTTTACTTTAATGAAGGAAAGTATACTTTTTATAATATTACTAATCTTACTAAGGAGCTTTGTAGTTTTAGCGGAAGTTATTCTAAGGATAGAAAATATAAAAATTTAAAAAATGATAGATTTAATAAGAAAGAATTTTTATATAAAGATAAAATTTCACTAGATAAGATTGATGAAAATGCTATTAAAGAAATAGTTGATTATTTGAATTTTAAAATTGGTACTAATTATAAAAGTAATAGTAAAGGAACTATAACTTATATAACTACTCTTATTGATGAAGGTTTCAACATTAATGATTTTAAGTGTGTTATTGATAAAAAACATAAAGAATGGGCTAAAACTCCTTATGAAAAGTATTTAAGACCTTCAACTCTTTTTAAGAAACAAAATTTTGAAGAGTATTTAAATCAAAAAGAGAATCATGAAATTTTAACTCCTGATTATGAAGCTTTTGATGAGTTTTAGGAGGTGATTTTATGATAGATATGTTTAATTTAGATGCTGAAAAAGAGATTTTAAGTAATATTTTAATTGATGATAGCAACTTTCCAAAGTGTATAGATATTATAAATGAATTTGATTTTTATGATAAGAAGCATAAGATTCTTTTTAGTAAAATGAAAGAAATTTACGCAGAAGGTAAAAGAATAAATGAAATTAATTTAACTGAAGTAATTGGTAAAAAAGATGTTTTAGAAATTGGGGGAGTTAATTATATTTCTAGTTTACAAGCTTATGGTAGTGTAGCTGAAAAATCATATAATGTAGATTTAAAATCTTGCTTAAGGCTTGTAAAAGGTTATAGTGAAAAAAGATATTTAAAAAATTTACTTTGTAGAGCTGTTAATGCCATAGAAAATGGTGAGCTTAGTAATGATGTTATAAAAGAAGGAATTTATAAAGGTCTTTCAAAAAGCTTTAAGTCTAATGATAAAACTTTATCTCCAGAGGAATATTTATTTAAAGGTTTAGAAGAAATTGAAAAAAGATATGTACATGGTGGAGATATTCAAGGAATGAGAACTGGATATAAGTCTCTTGATGAAAATTTAAATGGACTTAAAAAAGGAGAGCTTGTTATTGTGGCTGGAAGACCTAGCATGGGAAAAACTGTTTTTGCTTTAAATCTTTTAGATAGACTTTCTGATAATAATTATAAAGTTCTTTTACATGAACTAGAAATGGGAGAAGAAACTATTTCTATGAGACTTTTTTCTTCAAGATTAAATATAGAAAATAAACTTCTTCAAAGTGGAAAATTATCTGAAGAACAATTTATGAGTCTTATTGATGAATATCAAAAATTGATAAAAAGAGGAAATGCTTTTATAGATTTTGGCAGTAAGCAATCTCTTTTATCTATAAGTGCAAAAGCAAAAACTATGAAACAAACAAAAGGTCTTGATGTTCTTATAATTGATTATTTAGGTCTTATGGATATTGATTTAAAAGATACTAGAACTAATGCAGTTGGGGAAATAACAAGAGGATTAAAGCTTCTGGCAAAGGAACTTAATATAAGTATTGTTCTTCTTTGTCAATTATCAAGAGCAGTAGAAGGAAGAATTGACAAAAGACCTATGTTATCAGATTTAAGAGATAGTGGAAATATAGAACAAGACGCTGATGTTGTTATTTTTACTTATAGAGAAAAATATTATGATAAAAAATTAAAAGAGGACAAGCTAGAACTTATAGTAGGGAAAAATAGAAATGGTAAAACAGGAACTATAAAATTAGATTTTTATCCTGAATATCAAAAAATAGCATAATTTAAAGAGGTTAGTATGTATAAGAAAATAGAAGGATTTTATCAAGATGCTTTAATTAAAAATGGTTTAGATATAAAAGATGTGCATATATTAAGATACATGCTTGATTTTATGGATTCTGGTATTTTAAGAAAGCGTATTATAGATGGAAAAGATTTTTATTGGATAAGAACAGATTTAATTATAGAAGATAATCCTATATTAAAAATCAATTTAAAAAACTCTATTAGAAAAAGGATTAAAAAGCTTATTGATAAAGAATTTTTAGAATATGTGAATTGTAAAAAAGGGACAAATAAAACTTTGTACAGAAGAGGAAATGCCTTAGAAAAAATTGAGGATAAAGACTATAAGATAGATTTATCAAATTTTAAAGAAGAATATTTGTTATATAAAGAAGAGGATTATTAAAGTAAAAAAGAGCTATAAAGTAGATTTTTAAATTTCTACTTTATAGCTTTTTTATATATTTATTTTTATGTTAAAGTTTTAGGATATGAAAATATTGGGGTATATAGTATGGACTGAGTAGTGATAAAAGAAATCCAATTGAAAAGGGATAATATTTTCTATAATTAAATATACGAAGTGTAAATTATAGTTAATTTTTATATAAAATGGATTGGTTTTAATATTATTTTTATTTATTTTAGATTAGACTAAAACATATTTAAAATGAACAATGTAATGTAAAAATATTGATATTATTAGATAGTATACTGATTTTTTATATATGCTATAATGCAACTGGAATTAAACTTTTAACGTTAAAAAGGTGTGGTGAATGACTACATCTTTTTTTTAGGGGGATAGAAAAAATGAAAAAGAAGAGAGGAATAATTGTTTCAATTATAGTTGTAATAGTTATTTGCATTATAGGATATGGTGTATATTCTTATGAAGCAGGTAAAAGTGAAGTAAAGAATACTTCAAATAAATCACAAGATTACACTAATGAGGTTAATTCAAATAAGAATACAACAGAAAAGGATAATAAAGATTATTCAAATAAGGAGACTAATAATAAAAATAATACATCTTCTAAAGAAGATAGTAATCAAAAAAATGTATCATCAAATAGCAAAAATGTTACACAATTAAATAATAAAAGCAGTAAATCATCAAATACTCAAAAGAGTGAATCATCAAATAATCAAATAAAGAAACTAGTAAATAATAATGATACATCTTCAAATAGTAATAGCAATAATAATAATAATGAGGCATATGAGAAGCGTCTTAAGGCTTTAAGTGGGAAATATCAAGATATGGAATCAGATTTAATTAATAAATATGGACATAATAAATATGGTTTAATAACTCCAGGTCCAGGGCCAGAAACCATAAAATTAGAAACTTCTTATTATAATGATTGGAATAATGTTCTAAATAGTGTATGGAGAGATTTAGAAGCAAATTTACCTGAAAGTCAAATGAAAAATCTAACAAAACAAGAAGTTGAATGGATAAATTCTAAAAAGGGAAAAGATATAGGCGAACAAGGACAAATGACAAGAGATAGGGCAGTATATTTATTAAAGAAATATATTTATCAAATCTCATAAACAATTGTATAATTAATTTAAAATTGAGGAATTAAAACAATATATAAAATTATTAATGTATATAATTAATTTAAAATATATAAATTTAATATTTTAGAATTCTATGAAAAAATCGATAGCAATAGTTATCGATTTTTTTTAGCTATTTTAATTTTTAAGTTAAAAATATATAATAAAGTATAATATTAATTTAATAATAATCATAGATAAATGATTTATAATATAACAAGAGATAAATTTTTATAAGGGAAGTAGATAATATGAATTATATTTTAAATTTGATACCTCAATATGGATATATATTGGTATATGCATTATTAACTGTAGAGTTAATGGGTGTACCTTTTTTACCAGGAGAAATTCTAATGGTTTATTGTGGATTCTTGGTATTTAAAGGAAAGCTTAATTTTATACTTTTATTTATCTCTGCAACCTTTGGAGTAATTTCAGGTCTTACTTCTTCATATTTAATAGGAAATAAATTAGGTTCAACCTTTTTTTATAAGCATGGTTCTAAATTTCACTTTGGACCTGATAAAATAGAAAAGGTTTCAAATCTTTTAAATAAATATGGTTTAGCTTTAATTGTATTTATATGTTTTATCCCAGGATTAAAGCATGTTATAGGATATTTTTCAGGTATGTCCTCAATGAATTTTAAAAAGTATGCAATAGGAGGATATTTAGGAGCTGGATTTTGGTCACTTACTTTTTTATGTATAGGAAATGCATTGGGAAGTAACTGGAACCAATTTCACAAATATTTATTAAAATATTTAGTTACAGGTGCAATATTAATTACTGTATTAATTTTATTATTTTATATAATAAAAATATATAGGAAAAAGATTTTTGAGTTTATAACAAAAATTATAATATTTTTGGCCAATGTATTTAAATCACTTGAAAGCTTAAGAATTTTTGTATTAATAACAACTATAGTTTGTATAGTTTGTATAGATGCTTTTATAAATATAGTTCAAGGTCTTTTAAATAATAATTTTGCTCCATTTAATGAAATTACATATTATCTAATAGAAAAAATATTTATGAGATATCCTATTTTCAGCTCTATATTTAAATTCTTAAATATATTAACTTCTGACTTTATGTATATATTAATTCCATTGCTTTTAATAATGTTTATTTTATATAAATCTACTCTTAAAGGTGTGGAAATAAAATATCTTATACTAACAGTATGTGGAGGATTTTTTATAAAATTTATACTAAATTATATAGTTAATATATTAAGTTCTAATATAGAGATATTGAGAAATTTATTAGATGGAAGATGCTTTACAGTAATAATAATATATGGCTTTACAGGATATATATTAATTAAGCATATAAATAATAATATTGTTAAAAAATCAATAGTTATTATATTTTTAGTTATAAGCTGTGCAACTGGTGTAACTAATTTATTCTTTAAGAATGATTTAAGCTCAGTATTGGCTGGATATTCTTTAGGTTCTGTTTGGTTAACATTAAATATTATATTACTTGAAATTACTAACGTACTTCCAAATTTAAAGAAAAGTGAAAAAGAGATAGTTAAGTAAAATTTTATGATAAGATGCAACATTAGTTGCATCTTTTTTATAAATAATTTAGTAAAGGTTATATAAAAAGATATTAAATTAAAATATAGTTTGTAATATGAAGTATATAAAAATAAAAGATGTAGCAATTAAGCTACATCTTTTACTTTTATTTTAATTGAAATAAATCCTAATAATATAATAAAACTTGCAATAATAAATGGAGTGCTACTATTACATAATCCACTTATAATTCCTGATAAAATTGGAGCAATAGCTGCACCAAGCCATCTTACAAAGTTATAAGCACCAGATGTTATATCTCTTCCATATGGAGAAGATGCCATTGCATAAGTAGTGAATAATGCATTGTTTAATCCAGAAACTAGTCCACTTATAATAACAATTGCAATTCTTACATATAAGTTATCTATAAAGAATAATCCTAACATAAGAATTATAAAAATAATTAAGCTATATGGTAATATTTTTGCAACTTCATATTTCTTTTCTAAAGTATGTGAAAGAATTGCAGAACCATAAGCAAGCATTAATCCCCATCCACAGAATACAAGTCCAAGAACTATTGTTGGGATTTTAAGAACAAGTGGAGTATATGCTAGTATTACAAAGAATCCATAATAATAACACATAGCGCCAATTGCTACTTTTAAAAATCTTTTTAATTTTATTAGTTTTATTAAATCTGATATTCCAGCTACATTTCTTTCTTTTTTATTTTTTGGTTCATAAACTAAAAACGTTACAAGTAAAAATGCAATAAAAATAAATAAACATGTAGCCATAAATGGTAATCTCCAAGAATAATTTCCTAAGATTCCTCCAAGTAAAGGACCTCCTGCCATTCCTAAACCAATAGCAGCTTCATACATTCCAATTGCACGGCTTGGCTCATCACTAAAAGAAATTAATAATACCATTGCAGTTGCAAAGAAAAATGCGTTTCCAAGTCCCCATCCAGCACGGAAAATTGAAAGTTCATTTATTCCACTTGAAACTGAACATAAAAATGAGAATACAGTTACTATTCCAAGTCCAATTACCATCATTTTTTTATTACCTAATTTAGTTGATATAATTCCAGATGGTATCATCATAATTGCCATTGTAAATATGTATGCTGTAAAAAGCATTTCTATTTGCCATGAATTTGCTCCAATGCTTTTAGCGATAGTTGGCAATAAAGGGTCAACTACTCCAATTCCCATAAAAGCTAAAAATGTAGCAAAAACTGTTATGTATTTAGCTCTAGCTTTTTTATTTGAATTATTCGTCATATATATTCCTCCTATTAATTTATAAATAAATATCAAAAAAATCGACAAGAGTTAGTATATCACTTTATAAATGATATATCAATAATTGATATATCAATTATTGATATAATTCTATATTTTTTTATAATAAAATACTTTTAATAAGGAAAAATTTTTATTTAAAGAGGTATATAGAGTTAAAATTTTAAGTGAAAATAAAATCTATATATAAGTTAAAAATATAAAATTATATTTTTTTAAGATAAAAAATCCCTAAGTAAAATATTTAATAATAAATACTTTACTTAGGGAATAAGCTGTCTTTAAGTGTCTTTTTATCAATCTTTTATGATAAGTTATTTAGTAATTTATTTAGTAAATTTTTAAAATTAACTATTTCTTCTTCTGAAAAATTAGCTAAATTTTCTTTTGTATTTTCATTTATTACTGGTAAAATTTCGTTATATGTAGACTTGCCTTTTTCAGTTAAATAAACAAGATATTCTCTTCTATCTATAGGTGAGCTTTCTCTTTTTATAAGTTCTTTTTTTTCTAATAAATCTAATATTCTAGTAAGAGCAGCTCTATCTTTTAAGCATCTTTCAGCTAACTCTTTTTGATTAAAACCTTCTTTAGAATAAATATGGTTAAGAACATTCCATTGTTCAGCAGTAACATCATAGTCTTTAAGTTTTTTTTGAAGCTTAAGCCTCATTAAAACTCTTGCTTTATACACCATGTTTCCAAAGCTTTCTTCATAAATATCGCTCATAAAACTATCTCTCCTTTCTGTAAGTTAAATAGTTGCATTATATAAATATTATAAAACAATTAAGAGATATATCAAATTAAATGGTATTCATAAATAAATTAATTAAAATTTATATAAAATAACCTTAATTTTTTTTAAGTTTTCTGTAATAAGAATTTAAATAATATTTTTCCTATCTTAGATATAATTAAGTTAATAACATTTTTATAACAAAAGATGAGAGGAGAGAGTTTTTATGATTATAAGAGCTTATAAAGATGAGGATTTTAAAGAAATTGAAGAGTTATATATGGATGGAAGAATGAGAGAAGTTAACACTTGTGGAATTCATAATATAATTGATTTTACTAAGGATGATATTAAATTTAAAAAATTTAATAATGGAAGAAATTTTGTTGTAGATGTTGATGGAGAAATTGCAGGATTTATATGTTTAAACTCTCCAGAAGTTTCTCTTTTGTACATAAAGAGAAATTTTACAGGAAAGGGAATTGGTAAAAAACTTCTTACTTTTGGAATTAATGAAATAAAAAAGAGTATAAAAGATGGAGAAAAAATAAGCTTAGATTTATTTAGTGAAAATTTATTAGCTAAAAGATTATATGAAAGTCTAGGTTTTGTTAAAACAAATGAATTTCCAAGAGAAGTAGATGGAAAAGTTGTACAAGTTACACATATGGAAATTATATAAAATGTTTGACTTATAAAGTTAATGATGATATTCTAAATGAGCAGTTGGTACGTAAGTGCTTACTACAGGGCTTGGTTTGTCTTTCGCCGGATTTCCAAGCCCTATTTTTATATAAAAAAATAAATATAAGATTTATTTAAAGATAAATTGCTTATAATTTAAGCTTAAATTGTTTAATAGACAGAAATATTATTACTTTGTGATTTTAAATACAAGAGAAATTTATTATTAAACTTATATATTTTCTTATCAAAAAATATCAGTATTGAATATATGTATAGTAGAGAATAAATTTACGAGGTGATAATAATGAAGTTTGCAGTAAGAGGAGGACACAACTTTAGTGTTCCAGGAGCAAGAGGAATAATTGATGAAACTACAGAGAATAGAAAGGTAAAAGATTCTGTAATTAAATATTTAAGAGCATTAGGACATGAAGTTTTAGATGTAACTTCTAAAGATACTCATAATACTGTAAGTTCTGATTTAGCTTATGGGATAGATAAAGCTAATAAGGCAAATGTAGATATGTTTATAAGCATACATTTCAATAAAGCTTATACTACTTATGATGGAGAAATAGGTACAGAAGTTCTTGTTCATGATACATCTAAGGCAAATACTGAAGCCAATTCTGTACTAAAAAAAATAGTAAGTCTTGGATTTAAAAATAGAGGAGTTAAACAAAGAAGTGAACTTAGTGAGCTTAAAAGAACCAATATGAAAGCTATGATTATTGAAGTTTGTTTTGCAGAAGCAACTAAAGATGTTGAGCTTTATAAAAAGGTTGGTTATGATGAGATAGGTAAAAAGATAGCAGAAGGTTTAGCAGGGAAAAATGTATCTTCAATTCAAAATGCACCTTCAAGTCCAATAAAGCCGAAGAATAATTGGATAGTTGATTTACAAAAAGAATTAAATATAAATTATGGAGCTAAATTAGTAGTTGATGGAATTGCTGGTCCTAAAACTTTAGCTGAATGTATTATTTTAAAAAAAGGAAGTACGGAAAAAATAGTTAAGATACTTCAAAAGAGATTAATTAGTTTAGGATTTTCATGTGGATTACTTGGTAGTGATGGTTCATTTGGAGCTGGAACTAAAAATGCAGTTATTAATTTTCAAAAATCTAAAGGTTTAAATAAAGATGGTATAGTTGGAAAAGATACTTGGAGAAAGCTATTAAATTTATAAATAATGTTAATAAAAAATATAGGAAAAAATGAATTTATAAGATTATTTATTAAAAATAAAATTAACAAATTTCATAGATGATAATTAAAAATATTTTAAAAGATGTAGTTTTTAACTGCATCTTTTTTATTTTTTTAATATGTAAATAAGGATTATTTTTAGAAAAAATAGTTAATTTTATGAAAAAACAATGTGAAAAATTTTACAAAATAATTAAAAATATGTTACAATAATGAACATAAAGTAAGAGAAGAGTGAAAAATGTAGAATTTGTTATTAACTTTTAGATAAAAGATAGGAGAAAATAATATGAAAAGATTAAAAATTTTAATTTGTATTGGATGTGTTTTAAGTTTTAATGCTACTTCTGTTTTTGCTACTGGATTAAATGTAAATAATACTACTTCAAATAAAATTGAATTATCACAAAGTATTGATGATAGAAATGATGAAAATTCTAATAAAGAAGATTCTAAGGCTGAAGAATCAAATGAATTTAAAAAGATTGAAGGAAATGTTTCACAAAATGAATTAGATGATGAAAGTTTAAAAATATCTTTAGATGACTTTTTAAATAATAAAGATAAATATTCAAATGGGCCTCAATTATATTCATCAAATGAACAAAAAACAGTTAAAGTAAATAATTCACTTAATATAATAGAAACTAATTTTAATTGGAATGGAGAACTTGATTTAACTAATAAACCTAAGAAATTAGTAATGCATCATATTGAAGCATCAAGACCAGGAAGTACTATTCCAGTTACTGATATACACAATTGGCATTTAAGTAATGGGTGGACAGGCATAGGATATCATTTTTATGTAACTAAAGATGGTAAAGTTTATAGAGGAAGACCTGAAAATGCAGTAGGAGCTCATGCAAAAGGAGTTAATGCAGAGAGTATTGGAATTGCAGTAGAAGGTAAATATGATGTAGAAAATATGCCTGAGGCACAAAAGAAAAGTGTAATAAACTTAGGAAAATATTTAACTGAAAAATATAATATAAATACAATTTTAAAACATAAGGATGTTAATCCAACTGATTGCCCAGGTAAAAATTATCCTTTTGAGTATATAAAAAATGAAATATTAAAACCAGTAGAAAAACCAGTTGAGCCTCAACCAACACCACCAGTAGAAGAGCAAAATACTAGACCAATAGTTGAAAGTGATTTAAAAGTTAAATATCAAGCACATGGACAAGATTATGCTTGGCAAAATCCAGTTTATGATGGTAAATTAGCTGGAACTACAGGTGAATGGAGAAGAATGGAAGGAATAAAAATAAACTTAGAAAATGCACCACAAGATTTAGGAATTACTTATAGAACACATTCTGCATATGACAATGGATGGAGAAGCTGGAAATCTGGTGGAGAGCTTTCAGGAACAACTGGAGAAGGAAGAAGAATGGAAGCTATCCAAATAAAATTAACAGGAAAAATGGCTAAAAATTATAATATTAAATATAGAGTTCATGTTGCAGATTATGGATGGATGCCATGGGTTAAAAATGGAGAAACAGCAGGAACTATGGGACAAGCTAGAAGAATAGAAGGAATAGAAATAAAAGTTGAATCTAGTAATGCTATTGGAGTTGAATATACTGGACATGGACAAGATTATGCTTGGCAAAAATCTAAGAGAGATGGACAATTAGCAGGAACAACTGGTCAATGGAGAAGATTAGAAGGAATAAAAATAAATTTAAAAAATGCACCAGCTGGAATGGAAATTAGATATTCAACACATTCTGCATATGATAATGGATGGAGAGCATGGAAAAAGAATGGAGAGCTTTCAGGAACAACTGGAGAAGGAAGAAGAATGGAAGCAATAAAGATTGAACTTACTGGACCAGGTTCAGAATTATATGATATAGAGTATAGAGCACATGGAGCAGATTATGGATGGCAACCTTGGGTTAAAAATGGAGCTATGGCAGGAACTATGGGTAAAGGATTAAGAATGGAAGGATTAGAAGTTAGAATAGTTAAAAAATAATATAATTAAAAAGGTGAGATTATCAAATTAAAAATCTCATCTTTTTATACCTATAAATAATTTTATTAATAGTACCTTTAAAATAAATAGTAAAATAAAATTATGATATAAAAAATTTAAATACCCAGTTTGTTGACACTATTTATTTTAAATGTTAGGCTTTAAATGATGAAAATTGAACTAATTTAGGTTTTATAAGGATTTTTATTAAATTTTCTTATAAATTAAAAGGGAAGTTTGGGTGTAAATCCCTCGCGGTCCCGCCGCTGTAATAGATGAGTTTTTCTATATTATGCCACTGTCTTAAAGATGGGAAGGTTTAGAAAATACTATGACTCTTAAGCCAGAAGACCTGCCTAAATTTTTTAAACACATTATCACTACGGAGTATAGGGAGGTGTAATTAAGAAGCTTTAATTTAATAGATTAAGGCATTTTTAGTGAACTCTTTAACTAGTGTATAGTTAAGAGTTTTTTTATTTTATTAAATTTATTTTAAAGAGTTTAAAGGAGTTTTATAATGAAAAACAAATCGATTAAGATTGTATCTTTAGTTGTTATTTTAATTTGTATTATTGGAGTTTTTGTAGCATGTAAAGATAAAAAAGAGGTAAATAATACAACACAAACAGAAACAGTTGCTAAGGAAAAAGGATATCCTGTAACAATTGATACTTATAGTTATGAGGGAAAAGTTATAAAAGAAACTTTTGATAAAGCACCTTCAAGAGTTATAACAACAAATCAAACTGCAACTGAACTTTTATTAAAACTTGGATTAGGAGATAAAATTGTTGGAACTGCTTATCTTGATAATCCAATATTACCTAGTTTAAAAGATGAATATTCAAAGCTTAAAGTTCTTTCTGCTAAATATCCAACAAAGGAACAAGCTTTAGGAGTAAATCCAGATTTTATTTTTGGATGGAGCACAGCTTTTGCACCAAAAGCTTTAGGAAGTATAGAATCATGGAATGAACGTGGAGTAAATTGTTATGTTCAAAGAGATACTGCTAAGGCAGCTAGTCCATACACTGTGAATAATTTCTTTATTGATGTTGAAAATTTAGGAAAAATATTCAATATTCAAAAAGAAACTACTAACTATGTAAATGAATTAAAAGCTGATTTAAAAGCTATTAAAGATAAAACTGATACATTAAAGAAAAAGAAAAAAGTTTTAATTCTTGAAGCACCTGAAAATGGAATGTATAGAGCATATGCTACAACAGATTTAGTTGGAGATATGGTAGCTTTAGCTGGTGGAGTTGATCTTATTAGTAAACCTGGAAGCATAAGTGCAGAAGATATTGTTAAATATAATCCAGATGCAATTATTCTTATTCATTATGGAAAAGGTGAAACTGATTCAGATAATTCATTAAAAAATGTATTTTTAGATAATAAAGCTCTTCAATCAGTTACTGCTGTAAAAGATAAAGATATAATTTTAGCTGGACTTACAGAAACTTGGGGTGGAGGAGTAAGAACAGTTCCTACAATTCAACGTTTTGCTAAAGAATTATATCCTAATTTATATAAATAAAAGGTGATATCATGATATTAAAAGATTTAAAAGGAAAAATAATATTTATTATACTTATAGGTATTCTTATATTAGTCTCTTTATTTTCAATGTCTATGGGTTCTGTAAAAATATCTTTTCGTGATATTTATGAAATACTCGGAAATAAATTATTTAATTTAAGTTTATCACCTCACATTCAGCAGTCTACTGTAGATATAATATGGCAAATAAGATTTCCAAGAGTTATTTTAGGAGCAGTTGTTGGAATAGGACTTGCTCTTTGTGGAGTTGTTATGCAAGCTACTGTGCAAAATCCATTAGCAGATCCTTATATTTTAGGAATATCTTCCGGAGGAACTTTAGGGGCAACTTTCTCTGTTTTAGTTTTTTCAGTTTATTTTTCCTCAAGTAGTATAAGTCTTTCAATATCTGTAGCAGCCTTTATTGGGGCATTACTTTCTTCAATAGTTGTATTTAAAATATCAACTATTGGAGGAAGAATGACTCCTGTAAAACTTGTTTTATCAGGAGTTGTAGTTAACTTTATTTGTACTGCTTTTTCAAGTCTTATGATATATATGTCTAATGATAATGGGGCAGTTAGAAGTATTTCAGATTGGACTATGGGAAGTTTAGCAGGAGCAACACTTAAAAATATAACTCTTCCTTTAATAAGTGTAATTTTAATTGGAGGATTTTTCTTAACTCAATCAAGAATATTAAATATAATGCTTTTAGGAGATGAATCAGCTATAACTCTTGGAGTTGACTTAAATAAATATAGAAAAATTTATCTTTTATTAACTGCTTTTTTAACAGGAATAATGGTAGCAGCTTGTGGAATAATTGGATTTGTTGGACTTGTTATACCTCACATTACTAGAAGTCTTGTTGGAACAAATCATAAGATAAATACTCCTTGTGCAATGCTTATAGGTGGAATTTTCTTAATGCTTTCTGATATTATTGCAAGAAGTCTATTAACTTCTATGGAACTTCCTATAGGAATAATAACATCAATTATAGGAGCACCATTTTTTATGTATATATTAATTAAAAAATCCTATTCTTTTGGAGGTGCATAAAATATGAAGATAGAAGCAATTGACGTATCTATTGAGTTAAATAAAAAACTTATAGTATCTAATGCAAATTTAAAATTAGAAAAAGGAAAATTTGTTGGAATAATTGGACCAAATGGAAGTGGAAAATCTACATTACTTAAAGGGATATATAGAACTAATAAAATAAAGTCAGGAAAAGTTTTAATTAATGGAAAAAATTTAAATGATATTTCTATTAAAGAATTCTCTAAAATTGTTGGAGTACTTGGTCAATTTAATAATGTAGCTTTTGATATTCCTGTATTACAAATGGTTTTAATGGGAAGAAATCCACATAAAGGGCTTCTTGAAAGTGATTCTAAAAAAGATTTAGATATAGCTTTAAAAGCTTTAGAAAAAGTAGGAATGTTAGATGCAAAGAATAAAAGTTTTTTTAATCTTTCAGGAGGAGAAAAACAAAGAGTATTATTAGCTAGAGTTTTAGCTCAGGAAGTTGATATTTTAATTTTAGATGAGCCAACAAATCATTTAGATATTCAATATCAAATTCAAATATTAAATATAGTAAAAGAATTAAAAGGAAGTGTTATAGTTGCACTTCATGATTTAAATTTAGCAGCAATGTACTGTGATTATATTTATGTTATGAATAAAGGAAATATTATAAAAGAAGGAACTCCAAAAGAAGTATTAACAAAAGAGTTTATAAAGGAAGTTTATAAAGTTGATTGTAAAGTTTATGAAGAGGAAGAATCTTTATATATAAGATTTAAAAAATAAAAAAAGCTTAATCTAGAAATTGTCTAGATTAAGCTTTTATAATATATAAATTAAAATATATATAATTTTAGTTTATATATTTTTTATTTAGTAAATAATACTTAAACTTGATTATATAATTAAGTTTAATCTATTGATAGAAAGTATTTTAAATATAATATTTTTTAACAAATTAATATGAGAACTTATAATAAATAATTGTATAGTAGATATCAATTTTGGATATTAGTTAAATGTAGAATAAAGTATTTTTAGTTTTTTAATTTACAAGTATATATTTGTAAAAAATATATATGAAAATTTTTATTTGTTAATATATAATACATAATTATGACTTAAAATAAAGTGTAAAAAAGAAAGTTTTAGAGGAGGAATTCTTTTGAAAAGGGATTTAGTTAGTGTTGTAGTTCCTATGTATTTTGAAGAATTAGTTGCTCAAGAATGTTATAACAGATTAAAAAGTGTTATGGACAATATTGAAAACATTGATTATGAGCTTATATTTATAAATGATGGAAGTACAGATAAGACTTTAGATATACTAAAGGAAATTGCAAGCAAAGATATAAAAGTAAAAGTTATAAATTTTGCAAGAAATTTTGGACATCAATCAGCTGTAACTGCTGGATTATTTAATTGTTCAGGAGATGCAGTAGTTATTATTGATGCGGATTTACAAGACCCACCAGAGCTTATTCCTAAAATGTTAGAAAAATGGAAGGAAGGCTTTGATGTTGTTTATGGAAAAAGAGGTAAAAGAAAAGGTGAAAGTAAATTTAAACTTATAACAGCTAAATATTTTTATCGTTTCTTAGGAAAAATGTCTGATGTAAAAATTCCAAAAGATACAGGAGATTTTAGACTTATTGATAAGTCAGTTGTAGAAGCATTTAGACAAATGCCAGAGCATAACAGATTTATAAGAGGAATGATTAGTTGGATAGGATTTAATCAAACTTATATAGAATATACACGTGATGAAAGATTTGCAGGAGAAACAAAATATCCTTTATCTAAGATGATTAAGTTTGCAAGTGATGGAATCATAGCTTTCTCTTCAAAACCATTAAAGCTTATGACTGGATTTGGAATATTTGCAATAGTAATTGCATTCTTAATATTTATATATGCAATAATAAGTAAAATTTTCTTCCATACTAGTTTAGGTTGGACATCATTAATGTGTGTCATGGTATTCTTTGGAGGAGTTCAACTTATATCACTAGGAATTATAGGAGAATATATTGGCAGAATATATGATGAGAGCAAGAGAAGACCTCTTTATTTAATAAAAGACAAGATAAATTTTGAAAAAATAAATGAAAAAGAATAGTAGTATTTATATAAATTAAAATAAGGGAGGTGCTTTTTTGAAAATAAATTAAAATGGTTATATAAGACTATATTTATTTTATTTTTAAATTATAAAATGAAAAATAATAAGCTTAAATTAGATGGGATACTATTAACTATATTTAATATAGTATTTATAATTTCAATTATATTTGTATCTTCTATTGTAGTTTTAAAGCCACATTACAGAGAATTAAGTGGGCAATTTACAAATGGTGGTTTTCCAACTTGGGCTATTACAGTAGGTATTATATTAGAATTATTTGTATTTCTTATAATAGCATTTATAACTAAGAAAATTGATAAACGATATTTAAAGATAATGTCCATAATTAATATTATTATATTTTTTATATTGTTAGTTGTATTTGGATTTGGTTTAACAGTAAAACCACAATGGGATTTTGGAACTGTTTATTATACTGCAATGGATAAAGTAAAACATGGAGGAAGATATTTACCAGCATATTATTATGATTGGTATCCAAATAATATTTTTATAACTATGATTTTATATTGGATATATAAAGTCTTTTATATATTTAAGATAAGTTTTTTATATGGTTCTATAGCAGTAAATATAATTCTTATATTAATTAGTGTAATTGCTACATATTTTTTAATAAAAAATATATATGGATTAAGAACAGCAACAGTATCAAGTTTCTTTTTTCTAATTTTAACACCTCTTTATGCATATGCACCAATATTTTATACTGACACTTTTACAATGTTATGTTTGCCAATAGTATATCTTTTATATAGAAAATATTTAAAAGAAAATAAGTGGATATATCTAATTTTAATGGGAATAGTAGGAGCTATTGGAGTTGGAATTAAAAATAATATTTCAATTGGTATTATTGCATTAATGATATTTGCAATATTTGAACTTAGAAACATAAAGAAAATTATAAAATTATATGCTTTTGTAGGAGTAAGCTTTTTAATTATAACTTCAATAATAACAGGAATATGTCAAGCAAATATTCCAAGACCTTTAGACGAAGCAGGACTTCCATATACTCATTGGATAATGATGGGATTAAAAGGATATGGAGCTTGGAATAAAGAAGATTTTGATGCAAGTATAAGTTTAGTTCCTAATAAACAAAAAATAGAGGCATTTAATAAAAAGGTTATAAAAGAAAGATTAGATGCATTTGGTGTAGATGGATTAATGAATCATTTACTTCTTAAAAATGAATTTACATGGGGAGACGGAACATATTTTGCAGCAAATGTACTTTCATATGATTCACTGCATAGTAAAAGCACTTTATATAAATATACAATAGGAAGTGAAAATTCAGGATTTTTACTTTTCTCTCAAGTAGGTCAAGGATTCATGTTATTAATGATTATAATAGGAAGTCTTGGAATGTTTAAGGATAAGAGAAATGTAGCAATATTATTTAATATATGTATATTTGGAATATTCTTATTCTTAATGTTATGGGAAGCTTGTCCAAGATACTTACTATGTATACTTCCAATAATGATTGCAAGTGCTAGTAATGGGCTTAATAATATAATGAATTTAGGAATTTTTAAAGAAGATAAAAAAGATTAGAATAACAGATTTATTTATAAAATTACTCAAATATTAAATTTTTTGAGTAATTTTTTTATTTTGATAAGTTAATAAAAAAATAAGTAAATAAAGATTATAACAAGTAAATTAAGTTAGAAATTTTTTTATTTAATTAATAACATTTGATTTATTAATATATAGGACATAATTATAAATTAAAATGAAGTGTAAAATAGTAAAAATTGGAGATGCTTAAACAAAATATAAAATGAGAAAATTCTCATTTTAAACAAAGAGAATTTTAATTTCTCCTTGATATTATTAACTCATGGAAATAATATTTAAGATTTTAAGGAGATATTAAGATGAATGAAGAAAAAAATAATTTAAATGAAAATGTAAAGGAAGCTGATTATATAGAATTAGGAGAAGATAAAAAAGAAGAGACTTCTACAAAAGAAAAGATAAAAAAGATAGCAAAGGAAAAGATTAAAATAACTAAGAAAAAAATTGCAGTTTTATGTACATTAGCAGTAGTTGGTTGTGGAATTGTAGGAACAGTTGCTATAGCTGATGAATTAATGGAGATGAAAGGAATTAATCCGGTAGATAATTTAAAAAGTAAAATTGAATTAAAATTTGCAAAAACACCAAACTACACTTTAGATCAAGCTAAAGAAATAGCTTTAAAAGCTGTAAATGGAACAGTAATTAAAACAAGTGAAGAAGTAGATGATGGAATAGTAGAATACAAAATATCAATAAAAGATAATAATAACTTCTTAAAAAAAGTAACTGTAAATGGAGATAATGGAGCTATAATAAAAATAAAAGATAATGTTAAAAACCAAAATGATTTTCATAACTTGAAAAATGATAAACATGATGACTAGTAGAGGGGTATTATAAACTTCTCTACTTTATTTGATAGGAGGAAAATTTATGAAAAATATCTTAATTGTAGAAGATGAAGAAAATATGATTTCATTTATTAAAATGGAACTTAAATATGAAGGATATGAAGTTAATGAAGCAACTGATGGAAGAATGGCAGTGCAAATGGCTTTGGAGAATAATTATGATTTAATTCTTTTAGATTTAATGCTTCCTGGTATAAATGGGTTAGAAGTTTGTAGACGAATAAGAAAAGAAAAAGATACATCTATTATAATGTTAACAGCAAGAGATAGTGTTATGGATAAGGTAACGGGACTTCAAACAGGAGCAGATGATTATTTAGCAAAACCTTTTGCAATTGAAGAACTTTTAGCTAGAATGGAAGTTATTTTTAGAAGAATGAAAAGTGAGGTTAAGGAAGAAATAAAATTTAAAGATATAATCTTAGATATACAAGGAAGAATAGTAAAAATAAAAGATGAAAATGTAGAGTTAACAAATACAGAATTTCAACTACTTTATACTTTATTAAAAAATAAAAATAAAGTAATGACTAGAGATATTCTTTTAGATAATGTATGGGGGTATAATTCAGAAGCTGAAACAAATGTAGTAGATGTTTATATAAGATATTTAAGAAATAAATTAGATGTAAATAATAAGGAGAAGTATATTCAAACTGTTAGAGGAGTTGGATATGTAATGAGAGAAAATGATTAAGGAGAAATATAAAAAACTTCCAATGCTTTGGAAGATAACTATAGCATCAACACTAGTTTTTATAGTTTTTATATTATTTATTGTATTTGCGCAAACAGCAGTATTTATAGATTGGTTTATAAAACATAAAAATAAATATGACATTGATTTAAGTATATTTAAAGATATGTTTGAATCCTATGGTGATTTAATTATGATAAGTGGAGTTTTGGGTATTATAATAAGTATTTTTGGTGGAATAGTTATATCAAAAGTATTCTTAAAAGATGTAAAAAAACTAACTAATACTATGGAAGAAATAAAAAGTGAAGGAAGCTTGGATAAGAGAGTTGAAATAGGTGAGGATAGAAGAGATGAATTTACTAAATTAGGATTAGTTTTTAATTCATTAATGGAGGATGTAGAAGATTCTTTCAATAGAGAAAAAAGATTTGTTCAAGATGCATCACATGAGCTTAGGACTCCTCTCACTATAATAAGAGGACATTTATCACTTTTAAATAGGTGGGGAAAAGATGATAAAGAGGTTCTAGATAAGTCTTTAAAAACTAGTTTAGAGGAAGTTGATAGACTTATATATTTAGTAAATAACTTATTAGATATGTCTAAATTAGATAATTTAAAAGAAAGTTTAAGTGGAAATTCAAATGTTAAAGAGGTCGTTAATACAGTTTTAGAGAATTTTAAAGTTATAAATCCAGAATATAATATAAATGTTCAATATAATAATATAGAGGAATTTCCAATGGATAAATTACACTTAAAGCAAATTTTAATAATATTTATAGATAATGCAATAAAATATTCAAATAAAAATAAAGATATAGATTTAATATTTGAAAAATATAATGAAAGATTTAGCTTTGAAGTAGTAGATAGGGGAATTGGAATATCAAAAGAAAATATTGATAAACTTTTTAATAGATTTTATAGAGTTGATGAATCTAGAAATAGTAAAACTGGAGGAAATGGATTAGGACTTTCTATAGGTAAAAAGTTAGTTAGTGCTTATGGAGGAAAAATATTTGTTAAAAGTGAAGAAGGTAAAGGATCAACTTTTAGAGTTATAATAGAAAAATAATAAATTAATAATTAATTTATTAAATAATAGTTGAAATTTAATTGTAAGATAATTTATATATAATAAGGTATAATAAAAGTAAGTCAAAAAATAATGAATAAAGGTGGAATTATGAATTTACTAAAGAAAAAACAAATAACATCTATATTTAAAGTACTTTTTGGAGTTATTATTTTGATTCTTTTAATTATTGGAATAAAAAGCTTTATGGGAGACTTTAATTTAAGAGTATTGGAAAAAAGCATAAGCAATATGTCGGCTTTAAGTTTCTTTTCAATAATTATTTTAGGATTAATCGCATTTGCACCTATGTGCTTATATGATTTCTTAATAAAAAGAAAAATGAATTTTAATCTTTCGATTATTAAAATATTAAAATATAGTTGGATTGTAAATGCTGTTACTATAGTTGCAGGACTTGGAGATGCAGCAGGTATAAGTCTTAGAACATATTTTTATAAAGATGAAAATAACAACAAAAAATTATTGCTAACTGAGATAACAAAGATTTCTCTTTTAAATCCATCAGGCTTATCTATTTTATCAATAGTATATTTAATATTTTATTTTAGAGGAAATAATCTATTTTCATTAGGTAATATTTGTGCAATATTATTAGCTTTATATATACCAGGAATATTAGCATATATAGCATATAAAAGTAAAAAAGAAAATAGTGTAGTTGAGGGAAGACATATATTTGGAATTGTAATTGCTTCATTTTTAGATTGGGCATTTTCAATAGGATTATTTTATTCAATTTTAGTTATCCTAGGAGTAAAAGTTAGCTTTGCAGCTTTCTTCCCAGTGTTTGTTATAGCTATGATTCTTGGAATGGTAAGTATGCTTCCAGGAGCTATTGGAGCGTTTGACCTTTCAATGCTTATAGGACTTACTTCACTTGGACTTCCAAAGGAAATATGTCTTTTAAGTGTATTTTTATATAGGTTGGTTTATTATATTGTTCCTCTTGCTATAGCAGCATTATTATTTTTACATGAATTATGGTTTAACAGAGATAAGAGAGTAAAAAAAATAATATCTTTAGTTTTTTCAAAATTAAGCTTTTTAGGTTTAAAAATTTTAGTATTTTTATCAGGAGTTTCTCTTTTAATAAGTACTGCTGTGCCTAATATAGTTTTTAAAATAAAAGAAATTAGATTTTTAAGTGCAAGCACTGAAATGCATTTTTCTAAGTTTTTAGTTATTGTAGTTGGATTTATATTAATTGTACTTGCAACTCTTATAAAAACTAGAGCAAAGAGCATATATTATTTAACATTAATAATATTATTATTAGGAACAATATTTACGGTATTAAAGTCATTTAATTATATTGCAGCTGGTTATCTTTTAATTGTATTTATAATTATTTTATTAAGTAAAAAAGAGTTTTATAGAAAAAGCTTTATTATAAGTTCAGAAGATATAATATTAAATGCAGGTTTATTATTATTATTTTGGGTTATTTATTTAATAGGAATTTATATGAATTATCCATTTAAGATTTATAAGCTTCCATTTATATTTAAGAGACTTAATTTAGTATATAGAGATTTAATAAGTTATAGTACTATAGGGCTTATAGCTGGAATATTATTCTTAGTAATAATGTATGTGTTAGGTAAAAATATGAATAAGATTCGTCATATGAGGCTGGATGAGTGTGAAGAAGAGGTAAAAGAATTTTTAAGTAAATACAATGGGACATCTCTTACACATCTTATATATTTAAATGATAAATATATATACTTATCTAAAAAATATGATGGAATGATTCAATATGCAGTAAGTTCAAATAAGCTTTTTGTATTAGGAAATCCATTAGGAGACATGAATACTATAAAAGAATTTATTGAGGAATTTTATGATTTTGCAGATATGTATGGATATATTCCAATATTCTTTGAAGTTAGTGCATCAATGTTTGAAATACTTCATGAATTTGGGTATGAATTTATGAAGCTTGGAGAAGCTGCAATAGTTAATTTAGAGGATTTTACAATTGCTGGTCAAAAGATGCAGAAGGTTAGAACTTGTTGTAATAAAATAAATAAGCTAGGTTATACTTTTGAGGTTATTGAAGAGAATATAAGCCATGAAGTATTAATGGAAATAAAAGAAGTTTCAGATATTTGGCTAAATGGTAGAAAAGAAAAAGGATTTTCTATGGGATTTTTTAATGAAGAGTATATAAAAAGAGGGCCTATAGGGTTAGTTAGAGATAACGAAGGAATATTAAAAGCTTTTGTAACTATAATGCCAACTTATGGTGAAAACAAAAAGTTATGTTCAGATCTTATGAGATTTTCTAAAAATAACCCAAGGGGAGTTATGGATTATATGTTTGTAAAAGTTATGGAATGGGGAAGAGAAAATGGATATAAATATTTTGATTTTGGTTCAGCTCCACTTTCAAATGTAGGAACATATAAATATTCATTTTTAAGTGAAAAAATAGCATTCCAATTATATATGTATGGAAAAGGAATATATTCTTTTGAAGGATTAAGAAACTTTAAAGGAAAGTATGCACATACATGGGAACCAAAATTTTTAGCATATAAAAATAGACTTTCACTTCCAATAACAACAATACAAGCAAACTTAATAGTTTCAAATTCAGAAGAAGTAAAATAAAAAGTTTAAATATAAATAGACTGTTGCAAAAAGACATACTCAAAAATAGTTTTTATATGTAAAAGTATAATACTATAAAATATGAGTATTCTTAAAATGTAGCAGTCTAATTTTATATATAATTAATTTATCAAAAATAAGGAAAAAAATGTATATTTAAAATTTTCAAGGTTCATACTTTAAATATAATTCAATAAAGAGGTGAATCTATGAAAATAAATAATAAAAAAAAGAAAAAGGGATTTACATTAATTGAAGCTGGAGCAGTTGTTTGTATAATGCTAATGCTTATGACTTTTTTTGTTCCAAAAGTAGCTGGATACATAAATGATGCAAAGAAAGCTAGTATTATGGCACAAGCTAAAACTGTAGTTTTTGCTTGGGAAACAATTAACTCAAGAGAAACACAAAAATTAGGAGCAGAAGTAACTAAAGATGGTTTAAAAAAATTTGAGAACAAATATGCGGAATACTTTGATTTATCAGAAACAAAAGGTATACATGATGAAACTGAAATAAAAACTTGCATGGAAATTATTAAAGGTTCAAACTATAGCTTTGACAATGAAGGAAAAATAGTATTAGATAAAAAGGTTTGAAAAAGTTGAGGTAAAAAATATTGGATAATAAATTTAATCTAATAGATTTCATGCAAAAAAATAAAAAGACTGTTGGAATAATTTCGATAGTAGCTATTTTTATATGCTTTACAGGTGCATATATGATTAAAGGAAAAGATACATTAGGAAATAGTTTTGATGATACAATTTTTGAAGAAGAAACTTCTAATAATGAAGAAATTAAAGAAACAATTGAAGTAAAAGAAGAAAAAATACTTGTAGATATAAAAGGTGAAATTAAAAAGCCAGGAGTTTATGAATTAAAGAAAGGTAGTATTGTTGAAGATTTAATAAAATTAGCTGGTGGAATAACAGATAAAGGAACTTTAGATACTATAAATAGAGCACAAAAGCTTAAGAAAAATGAAGCAATATTAATTCCGAATAAAGATGAATTAAAGGAAGCAAAAGCATTTAATAATACAAGTATTAAAAGTAATATAGATAATAGTTCAGAAAATGAATTAATAAATATAAATACTGCAGATTCAGATGAATTAAATAAGATAAATGGCATAGGAAAATCTAAAGCAGAAGCCATAATAAAATATAGAGAAGAAAATGGTGGCTTTAAATCTATTGAAGAAATAAAAAATGTAAGTGGAATAGGTGATGCTACCTTTGAAAAAATAAAATCTTCTATTTGTACTTAGCAATTAAATAAAAAATGACCTTTTCATTATAGAGAAGGTCATCTTTTATTTTAAATTAGTTGTAAAAGAATATTAGAGTTAAATTATATGAAACAAATTTTAATATAACATTTAATATCAAAAATTAGCTTAATTATTTTTATAATTTAGAAAGAAAACAAATATAATAAATTTAAAGAGAAATTTAAAATAAGGTAAATATAAGTTAAAAATAAAGTCATTTAAATTATGATATAATTAAAAAGCAAACATAAAATTAAAAACTATAAAAGGAGATTAATTATGCTTGAATATATATTTGATACGCAATTATTAATTGCTGGAGAAAATCTTTCAGAAGATGATATTAATGAATATATCACAAAGAATATTGAAGGAGATTGTTTACTTGCAGTTGGAGATGAAGAATTAATAAAAATACATTTCCACACAAATACTCCATGGAAAGTTCTTGAGTATTGTGCTTCATTAGGAGAAATTCATGATGTTGTTATAGAGAACATGGAAAGACAAGCAAATGGTCTTAAAGGTTAATAGAAATAAAATATAATTTATTTAAAAAAATAAAATCCAACAAGAAAATTTGTTGGATTTTTTATTTTCTAGCATAATAATGATTATGTTAGAAATTTTTTAATAAGTTTTAGAGAATTACTTTTATATTGAGAAAATTATTTTAGATTAGTTCTCAAAAATAAATTTATGTAATTCTTCTTTTTCTTCAAAAATATCAAATACTTGATAAGATATACCTTTTATAGTTTTTCCTTGTCTATGAAAATCACAAGGAAATCTATTTTCAATAAGTTTAGTTGCACCAGTATCTACAATATCTTTTCCAAGTCCTAAAAACTCAGTTGATGATATATTAGTTTTAACTAAAGGTAATAACTCTGATAAAAGAGTTGGATATTTAGCAGGAGAAGTTTTTACTATAGTAGAAAAAAGAGAATTAATAACATTTCTTTGTCTTTCAGTTCTCATTTGATCTCCTCCATCTTTTCTAATTCTTGAATAAGCTAATGCTTGAGCTCCATTAAGTTTTTGAGTTCCAGCAGAAACACCAGGAACATATTTAGTTTCTGCTTCAGTTATATTTACAGTTACTCCTCCTATTGAATCAATTATTTGAGGAAGTGTAGTAAAGTTAACAGTCATAAACTTATCTATGTCTAAATAAAAGTTATTATTTATAGTTTGAATTGCAAGTTCTGGTCCACCGAAAGCATAAGCGTGATTTATTTTATCTTTTCCACGCCCTGGAATATCAACATAAGAATCTCTCATTATAGATGAAAGCTTAAGTTTGCCATTTTTTTCATCAATTGAAAGAACCATTATTGCATCTGAACGACCATTTTGACCAACAGGTGCATCAATTCCAAATAGAGCAATATTAGTTATTTTATTTTCTTTAGCTTTTTGAGCAACTTCAGCATTAACACCTAAATTATCTTTGTCTATTTTTACAGTGTTTACTTTATTAAGAAAATAAAATATGCATCCAGCAAAAATTAAAATAAGAGTTAGTAAAGCACCAACAATACTTAAAATAATTTTTTTAGTAGTTAATTTTTTTGAATTATTTTTTTTTCTCATAAAATCCCCCTTTATCCTCAAATTTATTTTACTATAATAAAACAATATTTTACAATATATTACTTAAAATAAGTATAAAAGAAATATATATAAATATATTCTTTAATTACTTTATATGGTAAAATGAACTTTGGTATTATAAATACATATAGGGAGAGAATATTATGGGGAAAAATAAAAGAAGGAATAAAAAGAAAGCAAAAAGGTTAAGATTAATTTTATTTAGTTCTATTTTTATTTTGATTAGTGGGAGTATTTTTTACAGAGTATTAGATAAAAAAGATGAAAGTATTCTTGTAAGTGGAAATGAAATAGAAAAAGAAGATAATTTAAAAGAAGAGAAAGCTGTAAAAAAAGAAGAAATTATAATAACAGCAGCAGGAGATTGTACATTAGGAACAGATACAAATTTTAATTATTCTTCTAGTTTAAATGCTGAAGTAGCTAATTCAGGTAATGATTATGGGACTTTAATGAAAAATGTTAAAGACATTTTTGGAAAAGATGATTATACAATTGTTAATTTAGAAACTACTTTTACAGAATCAAATGATAAATTAAATAAAGGTGAAGGAAGAACATTTAATTTTAAAGGACCAAAAGAATTTGTAAATATATTAAAAGAAGGAAATATTGAAGGTGTTACAATTTCAAATAATCATATATATGATTATGGTCAAAAAGGTTTTACAGATACAGTTAATACTTTAAAGAAAGCAAATGTAGATTTTTGTGGAGAAGGATATAAAATATTAAAAGAAATAAAAGGAATAAAGGTTGCTTTTTTAGGTTATCAAGGATGGATGGAAACAGAAGAATTAAAAAGTAAAATAAAAGCAGATATAGAGGAGATGAGAGATAAAGGAGCACTTTTAGTAATTCCATATTTCCATTGGGGTATAGAAAGAGCAAATAAACCTTATAATGTTCAAGTTAATCTTGCAAAGTTTTCAATAGATAATGGAGTTGACATGGTATTAGGCTCACATCCACATGTTATACAAAGTATAGAAAATTATAAAGGTAAGATGATAGTTTATTCTTTAGGAAACTTTAGTTTTGGAGGAAATTCAAATCCAGTAGATAAAAGAACTTTTATGGTTCAAATGAAATTTAAATTTGAAGATGACAAGAATGTTGGAGCAGAATACAGAATAATTCCAGCTTCAATAAGCTCTGTTAAAAATAGAAATGATTATAGACCAACTCCATCTAAAGGAGAAGAAAAGGTAGCAATATTAAAAGAGTTAAATAATTTATCAGAAACTTTAAATGGAAAGATAAGTGATAAATTTTTTACTTTAAAATAGAAAGCTTTAATTTATTATAAAAAGAATATAATAATTTAATATTTTTACAATAATACAAAATAACTTATTTTATAAAAAAAGACTTATTTAAATAAAGTTACATTAAAAATATTTTTTTGTAAGACATTAAGTATGGATAGAACAATTATTTAAATTAAGAATAAAATTATATGATAAATGAATATATAAGTTTAAATAGGATTTATGAGTATAATTAGGGGGAAGAGAATATGGCATTTTGCAAAAGATGTGGAAATAAATTAAAAGATGGAGAGAAGTTTTGTTCAAAATGTGGTTTAGAAATTAAGAAAGTACAAGCAGTAAATGAAACTAAAAATATAGTAAGTACAGAAAAGTTGGATAAAAACATAAATGATTTAGCAGTTTCAAATAAAAACAATATAAAAGATGTACAAACAGATAACCAAAATGAAAAAATTAAAAAAGTAGAAAACTCAAAACAATATGAGGATATAGAAGATTTAAATGATATAAAAGTTGTTGAAAATAAGAAGACTAAAAATAATAATATTCAAAGAAATCCAAACATTAATAATAATTTAGTTAAAGATGAAAAAAAGAAAAGTAAAAAAGGATTAATAGCTGGAATAATAGCAGTTATTATAATAGCAAGTGGAGGATTTGTTTATAAATTTTATGATGATATTTGCTATTCAAAATATACTAAAGAAATCAAAAAAACTTCTAATGTAAAAGAAAAAATTCAATATTATGATAAAATAATAGGCTTAGAAAGATATGATAAGGTTAAAGATGACATATTAGAACTGTTTGGATCTGATAGAGTTAATTTTTCACAAATAGATAATATTGATAATTTATCAAAATCTCAAAAAGATGAACTTAAAAGAGAAGTATTAGAAAACTTTGCAAAAGATGAATATAAAAAAGGTAACTATAAACAAGCAAAAGAATTATTAGTACAAGCTAGTGCATATGGATATAACTTATATGAAAGTGTATTGTATAAAAATATAGAGGGAACTGTTGGCTTAAGTGAAGATAATATTGAAGATGTGATTAGTGAAAATAGCAACATAAATACTAGTTTTAATGATGGATATGAATATTTAATTTCTGATAGTGATGTAAGATATTTAAATAAAGATGAATTATCTATATATAATAAGGAAGAGTTAGCTTTAATAAGAAATGAAATTTATGCAAGACATGGATATATATTTAATCAAGAGCCATTTAAAAGTTATTTTAACCAAAAAGACTGGTACATTCCTAATAGCTATTTTAAAGGGTCTGATTCAGAGTTAAATGATTTTGAAAAAGAAAATGTTAAATTAATACAAAAACTTGAGAAAGAATAAAGATAAATGAAAAATATGAGAAGATTAAGTTTTGCTTTTGCATTAATAATATGTAGTTTTATATTTGTAGGATGTGGAGCATCAAATAATACAAATAAAACTTTAAATAATAATTTAGTTAATGAATCAAATGAAAACTCTTCAAAAGAATCTGAAAATGAAAAAGATAAATTAAAGAAATTAGAAGAGGATAAAAATAATTTAGAAGAAAATAAAGAAAGTATAGAAGACTTAGAAGAAAATAAAGATATTATAAATGAAGAAATAAGTTCAAAAAATAAAAATGGTATAAAAATAGTATTAGATCCAGGACATTCAAAAAATCCAGGAACTGAAAAAGAAAAGATTTCTCCAGATTCAAACGAAATGAAATTAAAAGATACATCAGGTTCAGTAGGATTAATTTCAAAAAAGAATGAATATGAAATAGCTATGGATGTGACTTTAAAATTAAAAGAGCTTTTAGAAAAAGATGGATATACTGTTGTATTAACAAAAGATAATGTAGAAAATTCTTTAAGTAGCATTGAAAGAGCAGAATTTGGAAACAGAGAAAATGCTAATTTAATGATAAGAATTCATTGTGATAGTTTTTCAAATAGTAATGCAAAAGGTGCCTCTATGCTAGTACCAAAGCAAAGAGGTTATATAACTAAAGAAATTTCAGAGAAAAGTATAGAATATGGAAAAAATATAATTGAAGAATATACAAAAAAGACAGGCTTAAATAATAAGGGACTTCAATATAGAAGTGATTTAACTGGATTTAATTGGTCTAAAATTCCTGTAGTTTTATTAGAATTAGGATTTATATCTAATCCAGAAGAAGATAAATTTTTATCTTCAGAAGAAAATATTAATACAATTGCAGAAGGAATAAAAGATGGAATAGAGAAAATAAATTTTAAATAAAATAAGAGCTATCTAAAGAATAATAACTTTAGATAGCTTTTTATTTATTACATAAATTTCGTAAATGTAGCTATTAAATCTGATAATAGCATTTTAAATGATATATAGTAAGTAAGAAGAAATCCTACTACAAAAGCAATACTATAAATATAAGGTAAAAGCTCAAAGTTTGGAGCTAAAGATTTAAATCCATTATAAAGTGTTACAATAAATATTCCATTTAAAACTAATGATACTATTAAAGAGAATGTAATAGTTACTGATAAAGTTAATGGAGATAAAATTGATGATAATAAAAGTATAAGAACTGGAAGTGTTAAAACTCTAATTAAATTTTCAAAAGTTAAATTATTTCCAGAAGTTTTAATTCCTATAAAAACTATACCTGAAATTATTGCGAATAATAAAATATAGAAAATAATATTAAACATAAATATTTTCCCAGTTGGAGCAACAGCATCAAACATAACTTCAAATTCTTTTTTGAAAGTAAGAGAATCTAAATGACTAATAGCTCTACCTTCTAAAATTGAACCTAATTGTCCAAATGAAATTAATATATTAGAAATTACTGTTTTTAAAGAAATAATATTTATTATTGGAATAAGTAATAAAGATATAATTACAAGAATTAAATTGTTTTTACTGTTTAGATTTTCTTCTAATACATGAACATAAGATGTTGGGCTTTTTAAAACTTTAAAAATAGTTTTAAAGAAGCCTTTAGCCTTTTCACTTGATATAGATACATTAATAGTATTTTCAGAAGCTTGTCCCCTTTCTTCAGCTTCTTCTTTTTTTACTTTATTCCCACAAGAAGTGCAAAATAAAGCATCATTGTCTAACTCATTACCGCATTTTGTACAAAACATAATAAATTCCCCTCTCATAAAATAGTTAAGCACCTAGATAAGTATATATATTATTAATAAAATGGTCAATAAGTTCATAAAAAAGAAACATAAAAATATATTTTTTTTAATTTGATATTTAGTAAATTAAGAAACTATAAGAAAAATATAATTTTTTTAGTAGGTTATTATATAGTTTAAAATATAGAAAAGATAAATGTAATTATATATATTTTAAGTGGAATTTAATATGAATAAATTTTAAATATTTAAGATATATGCTTTATATTAATTAAAATATAAGTGATTATTATTCTAGATATACAACATTTAAAGGAAGAATTTTTATATATTCTATTGATTATTAATAAAAATAACAAAAACTATATTTAAAACATTATATTTTAATAAATAACTTTATTAAAATAACAAAAAGTTGTTTAAATATTAATTTAAATGGGGAAAATTTAATATATAGATAAAAAGGAAAAAATGTAGTGAAAAAACCTTTTAAATAGCTTAGAACAAGGATTTTGAAGGTATTTAAGCCAAACTATAACAATACAGGAATTTTGATAATATTAAAATAACGGAGAAAATGTGCTATAATTCTATAGAACTAAAGTAATACTTTAGTTCTATTTATGTAATTTATAAAATAAATCGACAAAGGAAGATACTTTATTATTTATATGAAACACAAAAGTTACAGGGAGGACTAATTAATGAGTGAAAAATTACGTGAAGATGTTAATGTATATACTCAACATGCTAAAAGTTATGAAGTAGTTAAAAGAATATCTGATATATTTCTTTCATTAATAGGGTTAATTATTTTAAGTCCAATATTATTAATAGTGGCAATAGCTATAAAGCTTGAATCACAAGGGCCATTAATATTTTCTCAAGAGAGAGTTGGTAAAGACAGAAAAAATTTTAAGATGTATAAATTTAGAAGCATGGTAGTAAATGCTGAAGAAATAAAGAAAAAATTAAAACATAAAAATGAAATGTCAGGGCCGATGTTTAAAATGAAAGATGACCCTAGAATAACACGCGTTGGAAAGTTTATAAGAAAAACTAGTATTGATGAGCTTCCACAGCTTGTAAATGTAATAAAAGGCGATATGAGTCTTGTAGGACCAAGACCAAGCTTACCAGAAGAAGTTAAAGAATTTGAGCCATGGATGATGAAAAGATTTGAGGTAAAGCCAGGGCTTACTTGTTATTGGCAAGTTAATGGAAGAAATAAAATAGGTTTTGAAGATTGGATGAAGCTCGATATATATTATGTTAATAATAGAAGTGTTGCTGTAGATACTAAATTGATTTTTAAAACATTTTTTGTCCTGTTTGGTGATAAAAACGCACATTAGAGGTGAAATAGATGAAAAAAATTATGCATATTGTACAGTCAGCAGGGGGCGTTGAAAGATACATAGAAATGCTATTGAAAAATATGGATGAAAATTATGAGCATATTTTAGTTTGCTCATATGATTATTCAGAAGAATTTTTAAATTCTTTAAATATAAAATATAGACGTATTTCAATGGTTAGGGAATTAAGTTTCTCTAAAGATTTAAAATCTATAAGGGAAGTAAGAAAAGCTATAAAAGAATATAAACCAGATTTAATATATACACATAGCAGTAAAGGTGGAGCCATAGGTAGAATCGCAAATATTGGTTTAGTAAAAACAATATTATACAATCCTCATGGTTGGGCTTTTAATATGAGATGTGGAAATTTAAAAAAGAATATATATAAGTATATAGAAAAAATATTAGCTTTATTTACGACTAAAATTATTGTTATTTCGGAGTTCGAAAAAGAATCAGCCTTAAGAAATAAAATATGCAAAGAAGATAAAATTGAATTAATTTTCAATGGAATAGATATTGATAAGTATGAGCGTGAAAAATATGATTTCAATTTAAAAAGAAAAGATTTCAATATTGATGATGATGCTTATGTAATAGGAATGGTAGGAAGAATAAGTGCTCAAAAAGCACCAGATACTTTTATAGAGGTAGCTAGTAGAGTAGTTAAACAGATACCTAAAGCTTTTTTCATTATTGTTGGAGATGGTGATGAAAGAAAAGAGATAGAAGATCTGATTAAAAGAAAAAACTTAGAGAATAAAGTTTTAATAACTGGATGGGTTAAAAATTCTTTAGAATATATTAATTTATTTGATTTAGCAACATTATTTTCAAGATGGGAAGGGTTTGGGCTAGCAGTAGCTGAATATATGGAGTCTAAAAAACCTATTGTAGCTAGTAGAATAGATGCTATACCAAATTTAATAGCTAATGATTGTGGAATCTTAGTTGAAGTAGACAATGTTGAACAAATGACAAATTCAATAATGAAAATATATAATGACAAAGAATTTAAAGATAATATTGTTGAAAATTCTTATAAAAGAGTTAAAGAAAAATTTGATATAAAAAGAGTCGCTTTAGAGCATAAAAAATTAATTGATAGAATTATTTAAAGGGGATTTTTATGAAGATTGCAATATTAACATCTGGAGTAGCACCTGTTCCAGCTACTAAAGGAGGAGCAGTAGAAAATTTAATTCAACATATATTAGAAGTTAATGAAAAGAATAAATCTTTCCAAATTGATGTTTATAGTATTTACGATTTAAAAGCTGAAGAAGAAGCTAAAAGATATAAAAATACAAAAATTAAATATTTTAAACCAAGCTTTATTTGTAGTAATATGGATAAAGTTATTTATTTTGGAATGACTAATGTACTTAAGAAAAAAAATAATATGAAATATAGAAATATATTATGTAGATTTGAGTACATAAATAAAATAAAAAAAGAATTATATAAAAATGATTATGATAAAGTAATTTTAGAAAATCATCCTACACTTCTAATGGCTATGAAAGATAAGAATTATGAAAAATTTAAAGGTAAATATTATTACCATTTACACAATGAAGTTAATAATCTTTATGGCTGTGAAGAAATAGCTAGAAATAGTAAAAAGATTATGGGAGTTAGTAATTTTATATGTGAGAATATAAAAGAAGCTTGTAATGCTGAAGAAAATAAGCTTGTATCATTATATAATTGTATAGATATAAATAAATTTTCAAAAGATAATTATAAAGATGATATTAAGGAAATAAGAAAAAAATATAAAATTAATGAAGATGATATAGTAGCTGTTTTCAGTGGAAGACTAACTAAAGAAAAAGGAATATTTGAAACTTTACAAGCAATAAAAAAAGTTAATAATAAAAAGGTAAAACTTCTTGTTATAGGAGCTTATTTTTATGGAAGTGATATGAAGAGTGATTATTTAAATAATATAAAAGCTCTTACAGATGGTATGGAAGATAGAGTTATATTTACAGGTTATGTAGATTATAATGAAATTCCTAAAGTATATGCGGCAAGTGATTTTGCTATACTTCCATCTATGTGGAATGAGCCAGCAGGATTAACTATAATAGAAGCTATGGCTATGAGGTTACCAGTTATAACGACTATATCTGGAGGTATTCCAGAGTATGCAGATAATACATGTGCATTCTTACTTGAAAGAAATGAAAATATAGTAGATGGAATACAAGAAAAGATAGAACTTTTAGTTAATGATAAAGATTTAAGATTAGAAATGGGTTTAAAAGCAGAAGAAAAAGCTAAAATCTATAATATAGATAATTATTATAATAATTTTAAAAAGATAATTGAAGAATAGGTGAGTTACTATGAAAAATATATTAGTTTATGGATTGACTGCAACTAAAGGTGGCGTTGAAAGCTTTCTTATGAATTACTATAGAAACTTTGATTTAAATAAAGTTAATCTTCATTTTATATCAAATACAGAAGAAGCAGCTTATGAAGATGAAGTGTTAGCTTTAGGAGGAAAAGTATTTAAAGTTTGTTCTAAAAAGAAAAATCCTTTTAAGTTTAAGAGAGATTTAGAAAATATATTTAAAGAAAATAAATATGATGCTATATGGGTAAATCTTTGTAGTTTAGCTAACATAGATTATTTAAAAGTAGCTAAAAAATATGGAATAAAAGAAATCATAGTACACAGCCATAATGCAGGAAATATGTACGGAAAACTTAAATTATATTTCCATGAAAAAAATAAGAAAAATATAGATAGTTATGCAAATCATTTTTGGTCTTGTTCTAGATTAGCTTCAAAGTGGCTTTATGAAGATGAGATAATAAATAGTGATAAATTTAAAGTTATAAATAATGCAATAGATATTGAAAAGTTTGATTATAATGAAGATATTAGAGAAAAATATAGAGAAGATATGAATTTAAAAGATAAATTTGTTCTTATGAATGTTGGTAGATTTAATATCCAAAAGAATCATCACTTCTTAATAGATGTTTTTAACGAAGTTAGAAAAGAAATTAATGAAGCAAAATTACTTCTAGTTGGAGTTGGAGAATTAGAAGATGAAATAAAAGATAAAGTTTCAAAATTAGGACTTAATGATTATGTAGAGTTCTTAGGAACTAGAAATGATGTTAATAATTTAATGCAAGCTTCTGATGTATTTTTAATGCCTTCTTTATTTGAAGGATTACCAGTTTCAGCAGTTGAAGCTCAAGCATCAGGAATAAGATGTATTTTATCAGATAAAATTACAGATGAAATAAAAATAACAGATTTAGTAGAATTTTTAGATATAGATAAAGAAGATTCAGTTGATAAATGGAAAGATTTAATTAAATCAATTAAAGATAAAGGCTTAGATGATAGAAAAAGCAAAAAAGAAGATATAAAAAATTCTGGCTTTGATATAAAGAGTGAAGCAAAGAAATTAGAAGAATTTTTCTTAAATAAGATTTAAATTGAATAGAGTAAGTTGGATTAAATATGTGTGTTGCTTATAAATCCAGACTGTGGAGGTCAAAATAATGTTGAGTATAATAATACCAATATATAATACAGAAAAGTATGTAAAGGAATGTCTAGAGAGTTTATTAAATGAAAATATTGAATGTGAAATTATTCTTGTAAATGATGGGTCAACAGATGATAGTTATCTTCAAATAAAAGAATACTTAGATCGTGATAATATTAAATATTTTTATCAAGAAAATGGCGGAGTTTCAAAAGCAAGAAATTTTGGACTTTCAAAAGCTACAGGTGATTATATAATGTTTTTAGATTCTGATGACATTATAAAAAAAGGATCTTTAAAACTAATAAGTGAAAAAATAAAAAAATATAATCCAGATGGAATACTTTTTGGAAATAGAAAGTTTGATTCAAATGGTACTATAAGTATTGATAAATTAGATTTTTTAGAAGAAGATAAAATATATAACTCAGATGAAATATTGAAATATGTTTTTAATTTGAAGGTACGTGGATTTGTGAGTGATAAGATTTTTAAAAGATCTATTTGGATTGATAACAATATAAAATTTGATAATAAAAAATATTGTGAAGATTGGTATCCAATAACATTATGTATAGAAGGATCAAATAAAATAATAGCAATTAAAGATGATATACATTTTTATAGACAGCATGATGAATCTGCAATGCATACTAAAGATATGAAACTTGCAATAGGATATAATGAAGCTGTTCATGATATATTAAATAGATTTAAAAATAAAGTTAGTAATGAAAGTGTATATACTTTTAAAGGAAATACATTTGGAGAAATAATATCAGCATATAATGAGAATTATACAGGAGATTCTATATATAGTGATTTCAAAAAAGAAGGATTTTTATGTATAAACTTTAATGAAACTTTACATATACTTTTAAATTCTGAAGTTAGTAATAGAAATAAATTGGCAATTATACTTTGGAAATTAAGATTATATAGATTTATAAAAAAAGTAGCATGGAAAAAATAAGAATATTTAATAAATTGAAATTCATAATTTAATGAGTTAATTCTTTCAGAGACAAAAGAAAATTTTAAGAAAAAAGGAATGATTAGTATGGATAAGAAAATAAGGAAAGCAATAATACCTGCTGCAGGACTTGGAACTAGATTTTTACCTGCAACTAAAGCTCAACCAAAGGAAATGCTACCTATAGTTGATAAACCTACTATACAGTATATTATTGAAGAAGCTATTGCGTCTGGAATTGAAGAAATTCTAATTATAACTGGAAGAAGCAAAAAATGTATTGAAGACCATTTTGATAGAAGTGTAGAATTAGAACTTGAACTTGAAAAATCAGGAAAGCAAAGCATGCTTGATATGGTACAAGATATTTCAAATATGGTAGATATACATTATATAAGACAAAAAGAACCAAGAGGATTAGGTCATGCTATAAATTGTGCTAAAGTATTTGTTGGAGATGAGCCTTTTGCAATATTACTTGGAGATGATATTGTTTATAATGACCAAAAACCATGTTTAAAACAACTTATTGATTGTTATAATGAGTATCATACATCAGTACTTGGAGTTCAAACAGTTCCACATGAAAAAGTTAATAAGTATGGAATTGTAGATGGTACATTTGTTAAAGATAGAGTTATGAAAGTTAAAGGATTAGTAGAAAAACCAAATATAGAAGAAGCACCTTCAGATGTAGCGATATTAGGTAGATATATAGTAACTCCAAAAATATTTGAAATATTAGATAGAACTAAGCCAGGAAAAGGAAATGAAATTCAACTTACGGATGCACTTTTAGAGCTTATGAATGAAGAGGATATGTACGCATATGACTTTGAAGGAAGAAGATATGATGTTGGAGATAAATTAGGATTCTTAGAAGCAACAGTTGAGTATGCTTTAAGAAGAGAAGGATTAAAAGATAAATTTACTGATTACTTAAAAGACATATTAAAAAGTGAAGAGAAATAAGGAGTCAAATATGAAAAAATATGATTATTTAATAGTAGGAGCAGGACTTTTTGGAGCAACATTTGCTTATGAAATGAATAAAATCGGAAAAAAGTGTCTTGTTATAGATAAAAAATCACATATAGGTGGAAATGTATATTGTGAAAATATAGAAGGAATAAATGTTCATAAATATGGAGCACACATATTCCATACAAGCAATAAGGAAATATGGGATTATGTAAATAGCTTTGTTGAATTTAATAGATATACAAATTCACCAGTAGCTAACTATAAAGGAGAGCTTTATAATCTTCCATTTAATATGAATACATTTTATCAATTATGGAAAGTTAAAACTCCAGAAGAAGCTAAAAATAAAATAGAAGAGCAAAAAAAAGAAGCAAGAGTTGAAAATCCTAAAAATTTAGAAGAACAAGCTATAAGTTTAGTAGGAAAAGATATTTATGAAAAACTTATAAAAGGATATACAGAAAAACAATGGGGACAAAAAGCTACTGAGCTTCCTGCATTTATAATAAAGAGACTTCCAGTAAGATTTACTTTTGATAACAACTATTTCAATGATAAGTATCAAGGTATACCAATAGGTGGATACAATAAAATAGTTGAAAAAATGTTAGATGGAGTAGAGGTTAAATTAAATACAGATTTCTTCAAAGAAAGAAACGAATTAGAAAATATTGCAGAAAAAATAGTATTTACAGGAATGATAGATGAATATTATGACTATAAATTTGGAACTCTTGAATACAGAAGTTTAAGATTTGAAGATGAATTATTAGATGAAGAAAATCATCAAGGAAATGCAGTTATAAATTATACTGAATATGAAATTCCATATACAAGAATAATTGAACATAAACATTTTGAAGATTGTAATTCTAGTAAGACAGTTATAACAAAAGAATATCCTGCAACTTGGAAAAAAGGTGATGAACCATATTATCCAATAAATAATAATAAAAATAATGACTTATATGCTAAATATAAAGAACTAGCAGATAAAGAAAACAAAGTTATATTTGGTGGAAGACTTGGTCAATATAAGTATTTCGATATGCATAATGTAATAGAATCTGCATTAAATTGTGTAAAAGAAGAATTAAAATAGAAGGATGATATATGAATATGATTTATTTTTTAAAGGATTATCAAGAAGAGAATTTTAATGCTCTAAGTAAAGCAAGATTAGATGCTGAAAAGATAATGATTAAAAATGGATGTAAAGAATTAAATTTTTATTTAGGTGGAAGAAAAATATATTATAAATCATTTTTTAAGAGAAGAAATGAAAAGAAAAAATTAAAAAGTGGCGATACATTATTAATCCAATATCCATATTACTTTAAGTATTGGGAAAGCTTTTTTAATACTATTCAAGAATTAAGAAGTAATGGAATAAAAGTTGTTGCCTTAATACACGATATAATATGTCTTAGACCTTATGAAAAACCTATAACAATGAATGATGAAGTAAAAGTTTTTAGTCAATTAGACGGTATTATTTCTCATAATGAACATATGACTAAGTTATTAGTCGAAAGTGGAGTTAAAGTTCCAATATATAATTTAGGTATATTCGATTACTTATCAGATAAATTTGATATGGAAATTGTAGATGATTTTAAAAATATTAATATCGCAGGAAATCTAGTTATAGATAAAGCAAAATATATATATTTAAAAGAGTTAGATGATGTAAAAACTAAAATATCTCTTTATGGAGTTGGTTTTGAAAAGGAAAAAGTTCTTAATCATAAAAATAATTTAGATTATATAGGATGCTTTAAGCCAGAAGAATTAGGTAAGCATATGAAAACAGGATTTGGTTTAATATGGGATGGAGAATCATTAGATAAATGTAGTGGAATGATGGGAGAATATTTAAAGGTAAACAATCCTCATAAGACTTCAATGTATTTATCTATAGGAATGCCTGTAATTGTATGGAGCAAGAGTGCTATGAAAGATTTAGTCCTAGAAAATAATATTGGAATAGCAATAGATTCATTAAAAGAAATTGATGAGACTTTAGAAAATATAACATTTGAAAAATATAAAGAAATGGCTGAAAACTGTAGGAAATTTGGAGAAAAACTTAGAGATGGGTATTTCTTAGGTAAAGCTATAGAAAAAATAAAGTAGAATAAAGATTATATAAAGTATAAACCAAGGGGATTTTTAGATAGTATTAATCTCTTTGGTTTTATTTTGTATAAACTGAAAAAAAGTTTTGAAGAAAATAAAATAATATTAAAAAAAAGAAAAAATGTGGTATAATTCTAATTGAATTTAAAATAGTACTATTAAGGAGGAGAAATATTGCAGAATAAAGAAGTAGAGATTAAAGAGCTATTAAATATATTAAAAAGAAAATATAAAATTATATTTGGAATAACATTTTTAATTTTCATAATATCCATATTAATAAATTTTTTTGTTATGGGAATAGATTATAATGCAAAAGTAAAGTTAACTGTTGGAAATATTAATAGTGCTAAAATAGGAAAAGATAGTACAAAAATGTATCAAAGCATAATAAAATCATATTTAGGCAATGATATAGAAAGAAAAATGATAGAAAAAGCAATTGATAATTCTAAATTAAACGTTAATACAGATGATGTTATTAAAAATTTAACTATAGATCCAAGCGTTTATTCTTCAACTTTTGATATAAACTATACTAATAAAGATAAGAATCAAGCTATAGATGTAGTTGAAGCTGTAGCAGCAACTATGATAAATGATGGAACAGAATATAGTAAAAAATATGGAAATATTACAAATGTTAATATGGGAGAAAGACTATTTTGTTCTAAAAAAGCCGTAATAAATCAAAGAGCATTAAATGTTGTTCTTATAACAGGTATAGGATTTGTATTAGTGTTAGGAATTGTTTTTTTAAGAGAAATTAACAATGATAAAAATAAAATAGGTGGATTAGAAAAGTGATAAAATTAAGCGTAATAGTTCCTGTTTATAATGTTGAAAAATATGTGTTGGAATGTATAAATTCTTTATTAAATCAGTCACTAGATTCTATGGAGATAATAGTAGTAAATGATGGGTCAACAGATTCAAGCATGGAAAAAATATTAAATTTAAAAAATCCAAAAATAAAGATAATAAATCAAAAAAATAGTGGATTATCTAGTGCTAGAAATAGAGGAATAGAAGAAGCAAAAGGTGAATATATCTCTTTTGTTGATAGTGATGATTTTATAGAAAATAAAAATTCATTTGAAAATATGTATAACATAGGAATAGAAGACAATAGTGATATAGTAGTTGGAAGTTGCGTTAAATTATATGATGATGGAAGACGTGAAGAATTAAATTTTGATTTTAATATATTTAATAAAAGTCCTATGAACCCAGAAGAGTTTTTATTAAAATCTTTGAAAACAAAAAGAGTTTATGCTCCAGTGTGGTTAAGTATTTATAAAAAAGATCTTATAAATAAAAATAATTTGAGATTTATGCCAAATATTGTTCATGAAGATGAAGAATTTACACCAAGAGCATTATTATGTGCAAATAAAGTAAGTATTTACAAAGATATTTTTTATGTATATAGACAAAGAGAAGGTTCAATTATCAATTCTAAAAAAAATATTAAGTATGGAAAAGATATTTTAAAAATAGTTAGTAAGTTAAATAAAGAAGCGGATAAATTTAAAGATGAAGAACTAAAAAAATCTTTTTGCAATAGATTAAGTGCAATGGCATTGAATTCTATATATAATTATAAAATTAAAGAATTTGATAAAGAAGTATTTGATCTTTTGGACAGAGATTTTTATGGTAAAAATATAAAAATAAGAAAAAATATTTTAAAAACTAATACAACAATATTTTTCTGTATAGAAGATATTTATAGATTTTTTAGAGATATGATATCAGGAAAGGAAAATAACATATGAGAATATGTGCAGTAATTGTAACTTATAATAGGTTAGACTTGTTAAAAAGTACAATAGAAAAATTACTTAATCAAAGCTTAAAATTAGATGAGATTATTATTATAGATAATAATTGTACAGATGGAACTAGAGAATATTTAAGAGATTTGAAAGAGGAAAAAATAACACCAGTATTTTTAGATGAAAATATTGGAGGTGCTGGTGGATTTAACAAAGGTATTAAAAAGGCATATGAAAAAGGACATGATTATATCTGGATTATGGATGATGACACATTTGCTACAGAAACTGCTTTAGAAAATATGATTAATAAAATAGAAATCATAGGAGAAGATAAGATAGGTTTTTTATGTAGTAATGTTCTTTTTAAAGATAATAAAGCATGTGTTATGAATGTGCCAACAGTAAAACCAGTTTGGAATGATTATATAACAGATGGATTAGTTAGAGTGAAAAATGCATCTTTTGTATCTATGCTATTCTCAAGAAAAATAGTAAAAGAGTTTGGACTTCCAATAAAAGATTTTTTTATTTGGGGAGATGATACTGAGTATACTTTACGAATAAGTGAAAAATATGAATGCTATATGTGTATTGACAGTATAGTACATCACTACATGAAATCAAATGTAGGGGTAGATATAATAAATGGCGATACAGATAGGGTGGGAAGATATTTTTTTGAATATAGAAATAAATTTTATATGAATAAAAAAAGAGGATTTAGAGGAGTTATTTTTCATACAAAATATACTGTTAAATCTATACTTCAAATATTACTTAAAAGTAAAGAGGGGAAAGGAAAAAAGGTTAAAGTTGTTTTAAAAGGATATTTTAGTGGAATAACATTTAACCCAAGGATAGAACATGTTAAATAAGTATTATGAAAATAATTTAGATAGAAAAGAAATGCTTTTAAATATTTTAGAATATATTTTAGCAATAGTTGTTGTAATTAATAGCAACAGTGTTTGGAACTTTATGTATATTTCTAAAAAGGTAACATATGTAACTATAGTTGCACTGTATATCCTAATTATATTAAGTTTTAAAGATATTATAAGCATAAGGAAAAATTTTAAAAAGCTCATATATGTTTTTATGTTTTTAAGTATCTATAATATGGCATATGCATTATTTAGTGGAGTAAATAGAGTAAATTTTATTATAGATTTTGTTGTTATTTTAATAGGATTCTTATTATATAATTTAGGATTAATAAATAAAGGACAAAAATATAGATTTTTACTTAAAATATCAAATATAATAGTAATTCTTGCAGCTATTTCATTAATATTTTATTTTTTAGGTAGCTTAGTTCACTTAATTTATCCTAGCAATCAAATGTATTATACATGGGGTGGAGATAGATTTATTCCTAATTACTATAATATATATTATGAAACTCAAACAATACACCTTTCAGGAAGAGAGTTTATAAGAAATTCTGGAATATTTACAGAAGCGCCAATGTATTCATTTATTTTATCTATAGGACTTATGTGTGAGCTTTTTGTAAGAAAAAATTTAAATAAAATAGCAGTAGGTATACTAATAGTTACTATATTAACTACTCTATCAACTACAGGAATTTTAATTATGATGAGCTTAATATTTTTCAAAATATTAATAGTTATTAGTAAGAGTAAGTATAGAAAAATGTTATTTAGAATTATAATTCCATTATTAATTATAATAGGAGTTGTAATAGGAGGATATTTCTTAATAAATAAAATTCATCAAGTAAATGGTAAAACGGGTTCATTTTCAGTAAGAATGGATGATTTTAGAGTAGGATTTGAAGCTTGGAAATCTCATAAATTACTTGGTTGGGGATATAACCAATACGACTATGTAAGACAATACATGAATCTAGTGTTAAGAGGAACTGATATTGGTGGAAGTAGTGGATTATTAGCGTTATTGCCTGAAGGTGGATTAATGCAATTACTTATATATATTGCACCACTATTTTTATCTATTGCATATAGCATAAAGAAAAGAAAGGTAGGATATGCAATAGTTAGTGTAATATTATTTGTTTTACTAACTGTAACTAAAATACCATATAGATATATTATTATATATTTCTTATCTATTGGATGGAGTATTTTGTTTATGAATTGGGATAATACAAAAAAAGACGATAAAATTTATGAAGAGAGAAGTAATGATGAGTAAGACTGTAAGCGTAAAGAAAAATGTTTTATATAATCTAATATATCAAGTAGTGACTTTATTATTGCCATTAATTACTGTGCCATATATATCTAGAGTATTAGGACCAAATGGAGTAGGTATATCTAGTTATACAAATTCGATAGTTCAATATTTTATAATACTTGGAACAATAGGTATAAGTTTATATGGAAATAGACAAATAGCATATGTAAGGGATGATAAACATAAGTTATCCGTTACATTTTGGTCTATTACTATACTAAAGTTAATAACAACTGGAATAGCATTAATAGTTTATATATTAATATTTTCTCGAGATAATAATTATGGATTAATATATTTAATTCAAGGTATAAATATATTAGTTGCTACTGTTGATATTTCTTGGTTATATATGGGATTAGAAGATTTTAAAAAGACTGTTACAAGAAACCTATTTGTAAGAATAGTTGGAGTTATACTTATATTTATATTTGTAAAAAATATGAATGATGTAGCTTTATATGTATTTATAAATGCTGGAATGGCTTTTTTAGGGAATTTAGTTATGTGGCCATATTTGCCTAAAACAGTTTCAAAGGTTAAAATAAAATGGAAAGATATACAATACCATATAAAGCCAGCATTAGCTTTATTTATTCCTCAAATAGCTATACAAATCTATGCGGTCTTAGATAGATCAATGCTAGGAGCTTTATCTGATACAGTTCAAGTTGGTTTTTATCAACAATCTCAAAATATAGTAAAAATGGTTTTAGGATTAGTAACTTCATTAGGAGTTGTTATGCTTCCTAGAATGAGTAATGTTTTTGCAAGTGGTGATAAAGAAAAATTAAAAGAACATTTAAATAATAGTTTAATAGGTGTGTCATATGTTTCTATTCCAATGGCATTTGGGCTTGCAAGTATTTCAGAAAAGTTTGTACCATGGTTTTTTGGAAAAGGTTTTGACGAAGTAAAATATCTATTGATTATATCAGTACCTATTTTATTTTTAATAGCAATAAGTAATGTATTAGGAGTGCAATACTTATTACCTACAAATAAAAATAGAGAATTTACTATTTCAGTTACAGTAGGGGCAATAGTAAACGTAATCCTAAATTTCATATTAATACCACATTTTAAAGCTTTTGGGTCATGTGTTGCAACAGTAGTTGCTGAATTTGCTGTAACAGCTGTACAATATGCATTATTATATAAGGAAATAGATACAAAACCATTATTAAAAGCTATATTAAAATATGTTGTAGCTGGAGCTATAATGACAGTAGTTGTAGTATTCATAGGAAAATTTATGGAAGCTACATTTATAACGACAATAATCCAATCAATAGTTGGGGTAATAGTATATTTTATAGTTTTAGTTATTATTAGAGATGAAATAAATAAACTAGTGATTGAATTTGTAATAAAAAAATTAAAGAGAAACTAAGGAGTAATTATGAATAACAAGATAAAAAAAGCGATAATCCCTGCCGCAGGTCTTGGAACTAGATTTTTACCTGCAACTAAAGCTCAACCAAAGGAAATGCTTCCTATAGTTGATAAACCTACAATTCAATATATTATAGAAGAAGCAATAGCTTCTGGTATTGAAGAAATTCTAATTATAACTGGAAGAAGCAAAAAATGTATTGAAGACCATTTTGATAGAAGTATAGAATTAGAACTTGAACTTGAAAAAGCTGGAAAGCAAAGTATGCTTAACATGGTTCAAGATATTTCAAATATGGTAGATATACATTATATAAGACAAAAAGAACCAAGAGGATTAGGTCATGCTATAAACTGTGCTAAAGCATTCGTTGGGGATGAACCATTTGCAATATTACTTGGAGATGATATTGTTTATAATGATGAAAAGCCTTGCTTAAAACAACTTATTGATTGTTATAATGAATATCATACATCAGTACTTGGAGTTCAAACTGTTCCACATGATAAAGTAGATAAATATGGAATAGTAGAAGGAATTGATATAGAAAATAGAGTTATGAAAGTAAAAGGATTAGTTGAAAAACCTAATATAGATGAAGCGCCTTCAAATGTAGCAATATTAGGTAGATATATAGTAACTCCAAAAATATTTGAAATATTAGATAGAACTAAACCAGGAAAAGGAAATGAAATCCAACTTACAGATGCACTTTTAGAGCTTATGCATGAAGAAGCTATGTATGCATATAACTTTGAAGGAAGAAGATATGATGTTGGAGATAAATTAGGTTTCTTAGAAGCAACAGTTGAATATGCTTTAAGAAGAGAAGAATTAAGAGATGGATTTATGGACTATTTAAAAGAAATAGTAGGTAAATAATAATCTTTAATTACTAAAATATTAATAGAAAATAAATTCTTTTATGGATTAGGAGGTTCAATATGGATTATAAAGAAAAGCTAAACCTATGGTTAGAATCAGACATAATTGATGATGCTACTAAAGAAGAGTTAAGAGCTATAGTTGATGAAAAGGAAATAGAAGATAGATTTTATAAAGAATTAGAATTTGGTACTGGTGGATTAAGAGGAATAATTGGTGCTGGTGATAATAGATTAAACTTCTATACTGTAGGAAAAGCAACAGAAGGACTAGCTAGATATTTAAATAAAAAATATAAAGAAAATGTATCAGTTTGTATAGCTTTTGATTCAAGAAATATGTCAAAAGAATTTGCTGAAAGAGCCGCATTAGTACTAGGTGGAAATGGAATAAAGGCTTATCTTTTTGAAAGTTTAAGACCTACTCCAGAACTTTCATTTGGAGTTAGAGAGCTTAAATGTAAAGCAGGAATAGTTATTACTGCATCTCACAATCCAAAAGAATATAATGGATATAAAGTTTATGGAGATGATGGATGTCAAATAACTGATGAAGCAGCTAAAACTATAATAAATGAAATAGGTAATGTTAATTATAAAGACATCAAATTAGTCTCAAGAGAAGAAGCTTTAGAAAAAGATTTATTAAATATTATAGGTGAAGAAATAGATAATAAGTTTGTTCAAACATTAAAGGGACATACTATAAGAAAAAAATTAGTAGAAGAAAATGCTAAAGATTTAAAAATAATCTATACTCCAATTCATGGGACAGGATTAATGCCAGTTAAGAGAGTATTAACTGAATTAGGATATACAGATTTACACATAGTAGAAGAACAAGCTACACCAGATGGAAACTTCCCAACTGCACCATATCCAAACCCAGAAGATAAAAGTGTATTTAAAATAGCATTAGATATGGCTAAAACTATGAATCCAGATATAATCTTAGGAACTGATCCTGATGCAGATAGAATAGGAGCTATAGTTAAGGATTCAACTGGAGAATATAGAGTTCTTACAGGAAACCAAGTTGGGGCATTATTAACTCATTATATTTTAAGTTCATATAAAGAACTTGGAGAACTTCCTAAAAATGGAGCTGTTATAAAAACAATAGTTACAACAGAAATGGTTAGAGGAATATGTAATGAATATAATGTAGAATTATTTGATGTTCTAACTGGATTTAAATATATAGGTGAAATGATGACAAGTTTCCAAGAAACAGGTAAGAATACATTCTTATTTGGATTTGAAGAAAGCTATGGATGTCTTTTTGGAGATCATGCTAGAGATAAAGATGCTATAGTTGGAGCACAAATGGTTGCTGAAATGACTCTTTATTACAAGACAAAAAATAAGAGTCTTTATGAAGCTTATGTAGATCTTTGTGATAAATATGGTTACTTTAAAGAGGATCTTAAATCAGTAACTTTAAAAGGAAAAGAAGGAGCAGAAAAGATACAAAGCTGCTTAGAATCATTAAGAAAAAATCCTATTGAAGAAGTTAATGGAGTTAAAGTAAAAACTTTCTTCGATTATAAAGAATCAATAGAAAAAGATTTAGTATCAGGAGGAGTTAAGAAGATTAATTTACCAAAATCAAATGTTCTTAAATATATATTAACAGATGGTTCTTGGTTTGTTGTAAGACCTTCAGGAACTGAACCTAAGATAAAATTCTATCTTTCTGTTATAGGAAATTCAATAGAAGATTCAGAAGAAAAAATGAGCAAATTTAAAGCTTGTGTAAATGATAAAATTGGATTAAATTAAAAAAAAGCTATGCAATAATTGCATAGCTTTTTTTATTATTTAGATTTTTTGAAATCTCTAACAACACCTTTTTTTATTTCATACCATGATGGTAAAAGGTCTATTTGATCTAAAATAGTTTCTATTTCTCCAACAGTTTTCATTTCTTCAAGTTGTTTTGAAAATTCTTCAACTTTTGCATCTAAATCTAATCTTTTTTTAGTTTCTTTTGCTACTCTTTTTTGAAATTTATTCATAAAAAAATCCTCCTTGTAATTTAGTTTCTATATATACATTATACCATAACATAAATTTTAAAATGTATTTTATATTAAAATAGGTAAAAATATAGGAAAATAGAAACTAGAATATTTAATTTAAGCTATTAATATTATTGTTATAGCAGAATTTTAATGTTAAAATTGTAATATAATGGATTTGTTTTGGAGGGGCTATGGGGGAAAATTTATATGAGGTTTTGGAGGTTTCTAAGAAGGCGAGTTTATCTGAAATAAAAAAAGCTTATGCTAAAATGCTTAGAAAATATCCACCAGAGAAATATAGTAAAGAATTTTCAAAGATAAATTCAGCTTATGAAATATTAAGTGATAAAGAGCAGAGATATGAATATGATCAATTCAATGGATATGATAGTAATGCACAAGTAATGTTAGATGAAGGATTAAAACTAATAAAAGAAGGGGAACTACTAGAAGGGAAAAATAGACTTATTAGTTTTATAAAATTAGAAGGAGATGTTCCAAGTGTTTTACATGAACTTGGTAAAATCTATGCAGAAGAAGAAAATTATACAAAGGCATATAATATACAAAAAAAGGTTTTTGAGAAATCTAAATATTTAACTTACTCTCAAATGGAATGGATGTTATTTTATCTTTATAAATTGGATGATGAAGAGGATTTAAAATCATATTTAAAAAAAGGTATACTTAAATTTAATGATGTTAATTTATATTTTAATATAGTAGACCTATATATTGAAGATAGAAATTATGAGCAAGTTAGAGAGATTTTATTTGAAAATGTTATACCATTTTTAAATAAAAGAGGAAGTGTATATGGTTTTTGTGAGTTAGCTAAATATTTATTTAGAATAAAAGAAATTGAAAAAGGCTCAAAGTATTTAACTCAAGCTATCAATTTGGAAATAACCTCAGATAATAATGAAAAATTAGAATTAATAAAGGGAGCAATTATAGAAATATTAGATTTTGAAAATGCCAATGCAATTGTTATATGCTTAGAAGAACTAATAAGTTATATAAGAGATATAAAAAGTGAAATTTCAGAGGAAGATTATAAGAATAACTTGGGGTGGGCAACAATTATATTTTCATTAGTTAAAGAAATGGCAATTGTAGATAGAGATAACTTCCATAAAACTTTAAAGAAGTTTTTATTGGCATCAGTAAAGAAGAGTATTGCCATAGATGAAGAATTGAAAGAGAAAATGGATGAAGAATTAATCTTTTATTTAGAAAAGCTAAAAGAAGAATATAATATAGAAAAAATAAAATTTAATTTAGGTATTTTAGAGAAATTTCATAAGGAACTATATTCAATAGATGCTAAATATTTATTTGATAAATATGGAGGATTTATTCCCTATGAAGGAGAAGCAAAAAATAAAAAGACAAATGTACCTAAAAATAAGAAAAATAGAAGAAAATCTAAGAATAAAAAGAAAAAGTTAAGTTTTTTTATTTGTTTAGTAATTGTGATAATCATAGCTTTATTGAGGTTTTTATAAATAAGGAGAAGTGAGTATATGAGGGGGATAGATTTAGAGAAAGAGTTTGATTTTTATAAAGCAAAGTATTTAGATGAGAAATCTTCTATAGAGAGTATTTTATTAAGTAAAGATATAAATGATTTGTTTAAAGATATAGAAAGATTAAGAAAAAAAGAGCTAATAAAATTTGAAAGATTAGAACAATCTTATATAGATAAAATAGATAGACTTGAAATGGATAACATAAAATTAAATAAAGAAATATGTGAAAAAGATAAATCTATTAAAAAAATTTTAAATGGAATTATACAAATATTAGATGAAGTAGATGAATTCAAAGAACTTTTAGAAAAACGTAATGACTTAAAGAGTTTAAAAGCTTTTAATAAAACGTTTAAGAAGATAAATAATAAAGTAAATTATATAGGATTAGAGAGAATAAAGAGTGTTTCTGAGCAATTTAATGAAGATGTTCATTATTGTGTAGAGGTTATAGAAGGAAATGAAGAGGAAAATGAAACTATAGTAGAGGAAGTTAAAAGCGGCTATTGTTATAAGGGGAATGTAATAAGAGAAAGTCGTGTAGTTGTTATAAAAAATGAGGGGGAAATTTAGTATATGGGAAATATAATAGGAATTGATTTAGGAACCACTACTTCGGAGGTTGCATATATAAAAGATGGACAACCTGTAATTATAGGAAATGAAAAATATTGTGATGGAAATATAATGCCATCTGTAGTTACTATAAAAAAAGATGAAATAATAGTTGGAAAAAAAGCGAAAAGACAAATGCTTATAAGACCAGAAATAACAGTAAGTGAAGTAAAAAGACTTATGGGAACAAATGAAAAGATAATAATAAATGAAAAGGAATATCTACCACAACAAATATCAGCAATAATATTAAAAGAATTAAAAGAAATGGCAGAAGAGCAAATTGGAAAAGTTGATGAAGCAGTAATAACTGTTCCTGCAAATTTTAACGATATACAAAGGGCAGCTACAAAAGAAGCAGCACAAATTGCTGGATTGAAAGTAGAAAGAATTATAAATGAGCCAACATCAGCAGCTATGTATTATGGATTAGAAAATATAGGTAAAGAAGCTAAAATTTTAGTTTATGATTTAGGTGGAGGAACTTTTGATTGTACAGTTCTTGAACTTTTCTCTGGAATAATGGATGTTAAAGCAAGTAGAGGAGATAATCTTTTAGGTGGAAAAGATTTTGATAATAGAATAGAGGAATATATCTTAGAATATATATCTAAAAATACAGAAGTTAACATAGAAAAATTAAGTAAGAAAAAGAAAAGTGAAATAAAAGAAACAGCAGAAGAAGCTAAAAAAGATTTATCAGTATCTCATAGTACAGACATAATAATAAATAATTTAGGTATAGATAAAGAGGGAGAATCTATAGATGTAGAATTTGAACTTTCAAGAGATACGTTTAATAATTTAACAAAAGATCTTATAGAAAGAACAGAGGTAATAGTTGGTGAAACTCTTCTAGCATCAGGAATAACAGGTAAAGATATAGATATTGTTCTTCTTGTAGGTGGCTCAAGTAGAATGGTGGCTGTTTCAGATATGTTAAAGAAATCTTTTGGCGCTAAAATTATAAGTAGCATAAATGCTGATGAAGCAGTTGCACTTGGGGCAGCAGTTCAAGCAGGAATTAAAAATTCTAAAATAAGTTCAGAAAGTGGACTTATTGTTACAGATGTTTGTAGTTATACACTTGGAGTAGCAGTTGAAGAAAATGAATTTAGTCCAATAATAAAAAGAGATATGAAATTACCAATAGTTAAATCAGAAATTTATGTAACATCTTCTGATGATCAAGAAAGAGTAAATATAAGAGTTTATCAAGGAGAAGAAAAGCTAACTGATGATAATATGTTTGTTGGAAACTTTGTTATAGATGGAATTCCAAAGAAAAAAGCTGGAGAAGAAAAAGTAGAGGTAACTTTTGAATATGATCTAAATGGAATGCTAGATGTTTCAGTTGAAGTTTTATCAACAGGACAAAAGAAGCATAAGCTTATGGCTGTTGAGAGATTAAATGAGAAAGATATAGAAGATCTATCAAAAGATATAAATATAAAACAGAAGAATCTAACATGGAAAGATTCAGAACTTTATAATATAGTTAGTGTAAGCATATCAGTAGCTAAAGATAAATTTGAAAAGATGGACAGCAAAACTTTAGAAGATGTAAATAGTATAATATCTGAAATGAAAACTGCTATTGAAAATAAAGATAAGGATAAAGTAACAAAGTTAGATGATACTCTTACAGATATTTTATTTGATATAGATTAGGAGAGATATGACAGAAGAACTAATTTATAAATATAAAATTATAAGTTTAGATTATATAAAGAATAGAAATATAACTTTAGCAATAAAGACTTTAATAGAAGGCTTAGAAATAAATAATAGAGATGTAGACTTATTAAATATATTAGGATTATGCTTTTATAAAAAATGTCTGTTTAATGAAGCTAAGATTGTATTTGAAAGAAGTTTATCTATAACAGCCAGAAATAAAGCTAAAAGATATTTAGAGTATATTAATTCAGAAAATTTTAAATTGTTATTAGCAGATTATAATGAGGGAATAAAGGCTTTAAAGAATAGAGAATTAAATAAAGCTAAAATATCATTTGAAGATATTATAAAAAGAGAAAATGAATTAATTGAGCCGTATTGTATTTTAACTGAAATATGTATTTATGAAAATAAATATGAAGAGGCCATAGAATGGATAGAAATTCTTATGAAAAAAGATATTGGAAATGAAAAGATATTAAAGTATATTAAATTAAAAAAACAGGATTAAAAAATTTATATAAAGATATGAAGTTTTACTATTGTTCAAAAAAACTTCATATCTTTTTTTTATAATTAATTGGATATAGATTAAACCTTGGAGGAAATTATGAGTAAGAAAAAGATCACTAAAATAATAGGCGCTCTTGTTGTAATAGGAATAATTATAGGTGGAGGATATGCTATTAATCATAGAAATTTACATAAAGTAAGTAAAGATCTTGAATTGACACTTTCAAGTACACCAGAAACAATGAATCCTTTTTATGTAAGTTCAAGTAACGCTTTATTTGTTTCAGATATGTTATATGAACCAATTTATAATTTAAATAATGATGGATCAATTAATTGTGATGGATTAGCTAAAAAGATAGTACATACGAAAGATGAAAAAACTTATACAGTTACACTATATAAAGATTTAAAATGGTCTGATGGAAAGCCAGTAACAGCAAATGATTTAATATATTCATTTAATGAAATGATGAATCCTAAAAATAATATAAAATTAAGAGAGAAATTTCTTATAAATAATGAACCAATTAAGATAAAGAAAATAAATGATTTAACTGTTCAATTTGATTTGCCAGAGCCTTCTAAAGATTTTATTGGAAATTTAGCACTTTTCCATCCTATACCAGAGCATATATATAAAGGTGTAATTGATTTAAAAAATTCACCAGAAAATAATAAACATGTTACAGATGGACCTTATATGTTCCAAAGTGAAGAAAAAGGAAAAGATTTAATTCTTGTAAGAAATCCTTACTATGAAAAAAATCATTCAAAAGTGGAGAAGATTACATTTAATATAGAGCCAGAAACAAATTCAGGTATAGTTAATGTTATGGCATTTAATCTTAATAATAAAGCATTAAGCAATATAAAAGTTAGGGAAGCAATTAGTTATGCATTAAATAGAAAAGATTTATCACAGTCAAAATATGAAAATAGTAGATATATACAAAATGCATATTCAATTTTCACACCTTCAACTGAATATTATAATAATAATGTAGTAGAGTACAATCACGATTTAGACAAAGCTAAAGAATTAATGAAAGAATCAGGAGAACATGATTTAACACTAAAATTAACATATGAAGCAGGAGCTAAAGCAGCTGGAAGTGAAGCTTTAGTAGTTAAAAATAATTTAGCTAAAATAGGAATTAATGTTATGCTTCAGCCTTTAGCAGAAAATGAATTTAACAAAGAAGTTTCAAATCCTAAGAGTGGAGAATATGATTTAGCTATAACTTCATATAATGAAGGAACTAATCCAAATAATTATGCCCAATTAGTTATTACAAATGGAGCTAAGAATATTTCAGGATTTAATAATATTGAAGTAGATAGACTGTTTAAAGATGCAGAAAATACAAAGAATAAAGTAGAAAAAGAAAAATTATATAGACAAATACAAGAAATAATTGCAAGAGAAATACCAATTTATACGATAAATTATCAACAAAATATAGAAAGTATTTGTAAGGATGTATTAAAAGTTGGTATGTCAGGAATAGTTATGTAAACTATAATAAATTTAATATTAATATAAAATAACCCCCTCTAGATTTATTTAAACTAGAGGGGGTTATTTTTATTTAAATTCTATGTTTTTACGTTTATTATAATATATCATAAAGAAATAAAGTGGAATTGCAAGTATTAATCCACCAAGTCCCCAAACAATTTCTTGAAGATCTGATTGTGTAAGAATCCATACACTAACTGCCATAGCTATTATAGGAATTACAGGTCCAAATGGAATTTTAAATGAACCATCTAATTCAGGACGTTTTTTTCTTAATACTAATACTGCAAGGCAAGTCGGTAAGTATTGAGCAAATCTAGAAATTGAACTTATTAAAGCTAAATGAGTAAAACTTCCTGATAAAGCTATTGGAATAGTTATTATAGTACTAACTATTACAGAAACATAAGGAACTCCTCTTGAATCTGTTTTTGCCATAATTCTAGGGAAAAGTCCATCATTAGCTAAAGCCATTCCAAGTCTAGGTGTAAGGAAGGCTTGAGTTGCATTTATTCCTATTATTGAAACAAGTATACCAAGACTTACAAGTATTCCACCAAAAGGGCCAAGAATTTCAGAAGATGCTGTAGCAACTGGAGTAAGATCTGTTGCTAATTTAGGACCAAGAATACCAATTGAAATTGCTTGTATAAGCATATAAATAACTGATACAAGAAGCATAACAACTACAATAGCTTTAGGTATATTTTTACTTGGGCTATCCATATCTTCAGCAGCTAAAGCTATACTTTCAAATCCAGTAAAGGAGAAGAAAATTAAAAGAGCAGCTGAACCAAAAGATCCATGTGTATATGTACCATGTGGAAATACTGGAGTAAAGTTTCCACCTTTTATAAAAAATACTCCTACAGCAATGAAAATAACTAAAGGAATTAATTTACCTATAGTTGAAACATTAATTACTATTTTAGAAAGATTAACACCAGCTAAATTCATTATTGCAAGTAAAATTAAAAGACCAATAATTAATATATCTTTTGTAATTCCATGTGATGCATCAGGGAAAAATACTGAAAGAGCAGTAGTAAACCCAACAGCCATAGTTGCTGCTGCAATTATACATATTGCATATGTCATAAATCCAACTTCAAAAGCAGGGAATATTCCAAAAGCTTCTTTAGTATAAAGGTAAGGACCACCATTATTTTTGAATTTACCACCAACTTCAGCAAAACATAAAGCAATAGTAATTGCAAGAAATGCGTCAAATAAAATTACACCTAAACTAGCAGGTCCAATTAAAGCCATAGCTTTATTTGGTAATAGAAAGATACCACTTCCAACAATAGCATTGAATCCAAGAAGAACAATGCTCAGGAAACCAATTTTAGATTTTTTACTCATTAAATTACTGCTACATAAAGAGGTAATTTATGTAGCAGTATCCACCTCCTTTTTCTTCTGTTTAAAAGTATTAGCATTTAGAAATAAAATATTTAAAGAGATCTAATGTTTTAGAGTCACTAGCTGCCATTATTTCAGGATGCCATTGAACACCTAAAAGAAAAGTATCTTCATCTATTTTTTCAATTGCTTCTATAGTTCCATCAATGGACTTAGCAGTAATTTTAAAACCCTCAGCAACTTTTTTTATTCCTTGATGATGAAATGAATTTACTCTATATTCTTTCCCAAAAACATTAAAAAGATTAGAATCTTCAGTAATGTTAATTTTATGATATCCTTTATGAGGGTCACCCTTTTGAACATGGTTGATATTACATGAATCAAATTCAGAAAGATCTTGATAAAGAGTTCCACCATTAGCAACATTTAAAAGTTGATGTCCTCTACAAATACCTAAGTAAGGAATTTTAGTTTTTGTGGCCATTTCTAAAAGAGTAAATTCAAATTCATCTCTTTCATGAGAAATAATGCTAAGAAGAGGATGAGGTTCTTCACCATATCTATTAGGATCTACATCATATCCGCCAGTTATGATTAATCCATCAATTAAATCAACTTGTTCTTTAATTATATCTTTGTCTGTAGTTGCAGGAATTAATATAGGAATTCCTCCAGCCAACTTTACTGCTTCTACATATTCATTAAATATTCTTTGAACTGTAAAACCAGGAAAAGAATCATTATCTTTAGTGTTTACTATATTACAAGATATACCTATAATTTTTTTCTTCATGATTATACCTCCATTTAATTTTGTATATTATATTATATGCAATAAAGGGACTTCTCTCTAAAGTATAGAGACCCAAATTTGGGCGGTTCCACTCTACTTTAGACAAAAGTCCCTCAATGAATTTAAAATTCTAGCTATAAGGTAGCAATCCTGCCAAACTACTTAATTTCATAAGGCATACTCCATAGCGCAATAAAAAAAGTTACTAAGTTAAATCTCTCACCAAAATGATTTATTCTCTGTGACTTTTAGCTTTTTAAATCTCTATTTCAACGTATCCGACTATTCTTATCTGATTAAAAAATTTATTAAATACATTATATCAATTGAGAAATTCTTGTCAACATCAAAAAATTTAATAAAAATAAATGTTACATAATTGTAAACACATAAAAAAGAAAATATGGTAAAATGTAGCCAAAGAGTTTTTGAGGAGGGGCAATATGAATATTTGTATTATAGGAGCAGGAAATATAGGAACTTACTTAGCAAGTTTTATAGGTTTAAATGAGAATAATAAGGTATGGTTACACACTTCAAAAGTTGATATGTTTGATGGTTTTATTGACTTAATAGAAGAAGAAAAGAATTTAGAACATAGGGTTAAACTTCATAAAGTTATAGATAATTATAAAGAAGGAGTAGAAGAAGCAGACATAATTCTTGTTACATATCCTTCATTTATGTTAGAAAAAGCTTTAAACGAAATTATAAAATATATAAAACCTGGAGCAGCAATAGGTATAATTCCAGGCTTTGGTGGAGTAGAGTTTTTTAAAGAGAAATTTTTAGAAAAAGGTTGTACTTTCTTTGGTAGCCAAAGAGTTCCTTCTATTACAAGGTTAAAAGAATATGGCAAGAGTGTTTATTTAAAAGAAAGAAATCCTTTTATGAAAATAGGAGCATTTCCAAAGGAAAAATGTAGTGAAATTGCAGAGGTAATGACTAAATTAATAGATATTCCTTGTATACCTTTAGAAAGTTATTTAGCTATAACATTATCACCTTCAAATCCAATTTTTCATCCATCTAGACTTTATGAATTATTTAAAGATCATCATGATGAAAAAGTATATGATGATCATTCATTATTTTATGAAGAGTGGGGAGATTTTGCTTCAAAATGCTTAATTAATCTTGATAAAGAATTAGAAGATGTAACTAAAGCTTTAATAAATAATCCATCTAGTGAATTTGAAAGAATAAAATCTAGATTTAATATAGAGCATCCATCTGAATTAACAGAAAAAATTAGGACAGCACCAGGATTTATAGGAATAAAGACTCCAATGATAAAGTGTGAAAATGGGTTTAAACCAAATTTAGAGTCAAGATATTTTATAGAAGATTTAGAGTTTGGTACTTGTATTATAAAGGGATTTGCAGAAGTTTTAAATGTAGAAACACCTTTAACAGATGAAATAATAATGTGGGGACAAAAATTATTAAATAAAGAATATTTAATAGATGGAAAATTAATAGGGAAAGATTCAAAAAAATTATTAATTCCTAAAAATTTAAATTTAAATACAAGAGAAGATATTCTAAATTATTATAAATAAATGAAAGATGCAGAATAAAATATTCTGCGTCTTTTTTAGTTTGTAAATAAAGTGTAAAAAGCATTGTAGAGGGAGAAAATAACTTTTAATATTAATATATACAGAAGAAAGAGGGGTAACTTTAAATTGAAACGAATATTTATAGCTGCAGCAGTAACAGCAGCCATTACAGGAGCAACGGGAACATTAACAGCTCATGCAGATACTATAAATCACTCAGTAAGAGCTAATTATATAAGTAAGAAAAATAACGTACAAAATAAAGTTAACAATCAAAATACTAATAATTATTATACAACAAGACAAATTACACAACTTTCTGCTATTTATGAGTCCAATAATAATCCAGGAAGTATTTCAACAGGAAAAGGAGATTTTGGTGGGAAATCTTATGGAGCTTGGCAATTTTCAAGTAATACTGGGACTTTAGCTGAATTTATTAATTTTTTAAAAAGAGAAAATTATAGTTTTTATTTTGCATTAGTTAGAGCTGAATATAAACAAAAAGGAATACAGTATGGAAATGAATTTGATAATGTTTGGAGGGCTATAGCAAATAAATATCCAAATACATTCTATAATTTACAAATGGAATTTATAAAAGAAAATTATTATGATAAACTTGTTAGAATGTTAAGGAGAGATGGGGGATTTTCCAAAATGCTTTCAAATTTAGCAGTACAAAATGTTTTAGTTTCTACTGCAGTACAAAATGGTGTTATGGGAGCATATAAAATAATATCGCCTTTAAAATATAGAGATAATCCAAGAGATTTTATAAAAGATATATATAATAGAAGAGCACTTGTAAATGAAAAGGGAGTCTTGGTTAATTTTTATTCTTCTTCTAATTCTGTTCAACAGGCTATAAAATGGAGATTAGTAAGGGAAGAAGATACTGCACTTAGTATGTGTTAACAGAAAAATTTTTAGGAATAGTTCGGAATATATAAATTATTTTATATTAAAATGGAGCATATTTTATATGCTCCATTTTTTATGCTTGAACTAATTCTTGAGATGGTATTCTAAATATTAAATTTCCAATAATAACACTTAGTATTGTTGGAATTAACCATGAGAAACCTAAAGATGCAAGTGGAATAAAGCTTAAGTTAACAAAAGGTATAACTTGAAGAACTCCAAATATTAATGATATATAAACACCTAATCTAATAGCACGTACATTTTTTAAAAATTTACTAAATAAAGTTGTAAATATTAAAGTTATTGCTACAGGATAAAGTATATTAAGTATTGGTCCAGATATTTTTATTATTTTATCTACTCCAAGACTTCCAATAAAAATACTTATTATAGTTATACAAATAGCATTGTATTTATATTTTAATTTGCCTTTTGATATCTCTTCAAAGAAAGATGATCCAGCAGTTATTAATCCAATTGAAGTAGTTAAGCAAGCAAGTCCCATTGCAACACCAATTATTGTAGTACCAGCACTACCTAGTATTCTTTTTGAAATAAAAAGTAAAAGACTTGTATTAGTTATATCTCCACTAACTACTGATGTAGTTTGTGCACCTATAAAAGTTAATCCTCCATATACAATAGCAAGTCCAATAGCAGCAACTAAGCTAGCTTTAATAGTCATAGGAAGTAGTTTTTCTTTTGAATATCCTTTAGAAGCAATATTTTTTGAAACAATAGCAGCAAAAAGTAAAGCAGCTAATGCATCCATAGTTTGATAACCTTCTATAAGTGAATTTGAAAATACACTTGTAAATCCAGTATCTGAAACATTTCCTATTGGTAAAAATATTCCTTTAACTATTATTATTCCAAGTATTATAAGTAATGCAGGTGTTAAAAATTTTCCTATAGTATCTATGATTGAAGTTTTGCTAAATACAAAAAATAAATTTATACCAAAATAAATTAACATCCAAACAAATGGCGGTATTTGAGGTAATATTGGATGAATAGTAAGTTCATAAGTAGTTGCAGCAGTTCTTGGAATTCCAAGCATTGGACCAATTGCAATAAATAAAATTGCTGCAAAAACAATTGCAAATTTAGGTCCAATTTTTGAAGCCATTGTTTTGAAAGTTCCATCACCTTTAGTACAAGCGATTATAGCTAGCAAAGGTAAACCCACTCCAGTTAATGTAAAGCCTATTATAGCAAAGATAAAATCTTTACCTACAGCATGTCCTAAAAATGGTGGAAATATTAAGTTACCTGCACCAAAAAACATAGCGAAAAGTGCAAAGCCAACAATAAAAAAATCTCTCGTACTCTTTTTCATATAAAAAACCTCGCTTTTGTAAAAATTAATATGACATTAATATATCATCAAATATTATAAGATTCAACATAAAATACGCTTGAAATAAAATTAATATTAAAATAATAGATTATTTTTTAATACTTTACTAAAAAATATCGCATTAAAATAAAAAACTATAAAAATAGTATAAAATTTAAGGGGATAAAATGAAAAATCTATAATAATTAATTATTTTAAATAATTATATGAAAATATATATGGTATAATTAAAATGATAACGATGTTATAAGGGGGAAAAATTATGAAAGTAAAAAAGGCCATAATACCGGCAGCGGGGTTAGGAACTAGATTTTTACCAGCAACTAAAGCACAACCAAAGGAAATGTTACCAATAGTTGATAAGCCAACTATTCAATATATTATAGAAGAAGCTGTTGCATCTGGAATTGAAGAAATTCTTATAATAACAGGAAGAAATAAAAAATGTATTGAAGATCACTTTGATAAAAGTATTGAGCTTGAAATGGAATTAGAGAAGTCAGGAAAAGAAGAGCTTTTAGAGTTAGTAAAAGATATTTCAAGTATGGTTGATATTCATTATATAAGACAAAAAGAGCCAAAAGGATTAGGACATGCAATTCATTGTGCAAAAACATTTGTTGGAAATGAACCTTTTGCAGTTCTTTTAGGAGATGATGTTGTTTATAATGAAAAACCATGTTTAAAACAATTGATGGAATGTTATGAGGAATATAAAACTTCTATTTTAGGAGTTCAAACTGTATTAGAAGAAAATGTATCTAAATATGGAATAGTAAATGGAATTCATATAGAAGACAGAGTTTATAAAGTAAAAGATTTAGTTGAGAAACCAAGTGTTGAGGAAGCTCCAAGTAATATAGCCATTTTAGGAAGGTATATAATAACTCCTCAAATATTTGATATATTAGAGAATACTAAACCAGGAAAAGGTGGAGAAATTCAGCTTACTGATGCATTAAAAACTTTAATATCTCAAGAAGCAATGTATGCATATAATTTTGAGGGAAAAAGATATGATGTTGGGGATAAGCTTGGCTTCCTAGAAGCAACAATAGAATTTGCTCTAAGAAGAGAAGAATTAAGAAGTGATATGTTAGGTTATTTAGAAAATAGAAGCTGGGAAAAAGTTTTAAAATAGAAAAGAGTTTTAAAGATTAAGAGTTATGTAACTCTTAATCTTTTTTTATGAAAATAAAATTAATTTTGTAAAAAAATGATGAATGATATATAATTTAGTAGTGGATATTTTTTAAGGGGGATTGAAATGGGAAAAAGGAAGAAAAAAGATTCTACAAAAATACTAAAAAGAATTTTAATTAGTCTTATTGCAGTAATAGTACTTTTAGTTGGAGTAGGAGTTTTTTATATTTATAATGTTTTAGGAAAAATAGAAAAAACTGAGATAAATAAAGAGGATTTAGGAATTGTAAAAGAAGAAAGTGGTAAGGACATAACTAATATAGCTCTTTTTGGGGTAGATGCACCTAAAGGACAAACAGGTAGATCAGATAGTATAATGATTTTAAGTCTTGATAAAGCGCATAAGAAAATTAAATTAACTTCTATTATGAGAGATTCATATGTGAATATACCAGGAAGAGGTATGGATAAAATAAACCATGCTTATGCCTTTGGAGGACCACAACTTGCTATAAAAACGTTAAACACTAATTTTGGATTAAATATAGAGAATTTTTTAACTGTTAACTTTACATCATTACCAATAATAATAGACAAAATTGGTGGAGTAGATATAAATTTAACTAATGGAGATTTAAAATATTTAAATCAACATTTAGGTAATAAGTCAACTCCAGTAAATGGTACAGGGATTCATACTTTAGATGGTGAGCAAGCAATGGCTTATTGCAGAATAAGATATGATGGCGGAGATCAAAGAAGAACTGAGAGACATAGAACTGTATTAGAAGCAGTGTTTAAAAAAATAAAAGAAGTACCAGCTTCTAAAATTCCAGGAATAATCACAGATTTATTGACATATGTTGAAACTAATTATTCTTCAACAGAAATATTAGGATTAGGTACTAGTAATATGAGTTTATTAAATACTGATATGGTTCAATATAGACTACCTGAAGATGGTAAATATCAAGGAAAGAATATTAAAGGAGTTTATTATACAGTATTTGATATTAAAGAAACTAAAAATGATTTAAAGAAATTTATTTATGAAAATTAATATAAAAAGACTATCACTTTTGATAGTCTTTTTTGTATTAATTTGTAAAAAAATATTTAAAAGAAAATAACTATATGGTAAAATATGTATTAAAAGGGGTGGATATAATGAGAAAGAAAAAAAGAGATATGGGAAATATATACATAGGAATTTCGATACTATTATCTATCTTATTAATAGGTGGAGGAATTGTTTTTAAAGGATTAAAAAAAGGTGATGAATATAAGCCTTTAGCAGTAGAGAAAGAGGAAACAGAAGAGAACAAAGAAAAAAGAGATAATTTATTATTAGCATTTATAAAAGATAAAAGATTAGGAGGACTAAGCCTTTTAAACATAGATAAAAATGATAATAAAATAACGGGAGATAATTATCCAAAAGAATTTTTAGTAGAAAATAATGAAGAACTTATAAAATTAGAAAGATTATATACAAGTGAAAATAAATTTGAAAAAAGTATGTTACAGAAAAATTTTGAGATAGATGATTTTACTTATATAGAAGTTGATGTTGATATAATATCTAAATATATTAAATATGATGAAAATTTCATAAATAATATATTTTTAAAATCTTTAGAATTAACACAAGAAGAAAAAAGTGAATTTTATAAAGGATTTAAAATTATATATGGAAAAACTAAATTAAGTAAAGATGAATATAAGGAGTTATTAGAGAAAATAAATGAAGAAGATTTAAAAATAGAAAAAGCAGAATTTAAAACTGTAACTTTAGAATAGATTATAGATAAAAATGCTATTGAGATATTAACAGAAGAAGAAAAGAAAATAAAAATTTCTTATAGAAATGAAGATCAACTTAGGAATTATAAAGGATATATAGATATAAAAGAAAAGGAAAAAATGAAACTTGAAGAAAAAAAGGAGATTATAGAATCTACAAATAATAATTTAGATGGAACAAGCAATAATAGTAGTGTGGGAACAAGTAATGTTAATGGAGTTAATAGTAATATATCTAATTCTAATGGATCTAGCAATTCAACGAATAGGCCATCTACTAATACGAATCAAAGTGGTAATGTAACAAAGCCAAACAATAATGTAACAAAACCAAATAAGCCAAATTCAGATAAACCAACTGAAATTCCACCAACTCAAGAAGAGAATCAAAATACTAAGCCACCATCACAAAATGTAGATAAAGAAGAAACAACAACTCCACCAGATAATACGGAGTCAAGTAATACTAATGAAAATAATCAAGAATAATATAATAAATAAAAAAGAGGACATTTTATGTCCTCTTTTTTATCTTGGTATAAATCCAATTTTCTTTTGAACTTTTCTTAAAGTTTTATTTGCTACATAAGAAGCTTTTTGCGCACCATTTCTATAAATTTCTTCAAGAGCTTTTTTATCTTTTTGTAATTCAAGAGCTCTTGCTTGAATTGGGGCTAATTCTTCAATTATTGCATCTGCAACATCTTTTTTTAATTCCGCATATCCAAGATTTTCATAGTTCTTTACAATATCAAATGGATTTTCACCTTTTATTGTAGCTAATATATCTATAAGATTTTTAACACCAGGTTGTTCTTCAGTATAATTTATAACACCAACACTATCAGTTACAGCTCTAGAAATTTTCTTTCTTATAACTTCTGGAGGATCCATAACTAATATGAAAGAGTTAACATTTTCATCTGATTTAGACATTTTTTTAGTTGGTTCTTGAAGGCTCATTATTTTAGCACCTTCTTTAGGAATATATCCAGTTGGAATTTTAAATGTCTCACTATAAGCATTATTAAATCTATTTGCTAAATCACGAGCTAATTCTAAATGTTGAGTTTGGTCTTTTCCAACAGGAACAAGATCAGTTTGATATAAAAGAATATCTGCTGCCATTAATACTGGATACATGAAAAGTCCAGCACCTATTGAATCACCAAATTTTTTTGATTTATCTTTATATTGTGTCATTCTTGAAAGCTCACCAACATAAGAATTACAAGTTAAAAGCCAACCACACTCAGCATGAGCAGGTACATGTGATTGAATGAAAAGAGTATTCTTTTCTGGATCTATACCAGCTGCTAAATATATTGAAAGCAATTCTAAAGTTTTGCTTCTAAGATCTTTTGGTTTTTGAGGAACTGTTATAGCATGTAAATCAACTACACAAAAATAACAGTCATAATCTTCTTGTAATTTAACCCAGCTTTTTATAGCACCTAAGTAATTCCCAAGAGTTATGTTTCCTGAAGGTTGAATACCACTAAAAATAACTTTTTTAGCTTCTGAATTTTCCATAATTTCACTCCTTACTAGGTATTTATAATATAAATTATATGTTCCTGTAAACCCAATGTCAATTTGAAATAATACAGTAAAATAAGGTTTTTATATTCTTTTCAAATAAAAAGAAAACTTATATTTTTACCTTACATTTTCATTCTTTTATATTTAAAGAAATAAATTACATAAGTTATTAGTGGAATAACGAAAAATACCACTAAAAGTATAAATTGCAAAGGCCTAAGTAAATTAAACATAACAAATTGATTAGAGCCGATAAAATAAGATAATACAGCAATTATTACTGTATATATAGCGATAAAAACTTTTTTCCTTTTAATTTTATTTCTTAATAAAGTTATTATCCCTGTTAATGATAAGACATATTTTAAAAATAAATTACAAACAGTTCTAAGTAAGAAAAAGAAATCACCAAATTCAAGAAAATCTTCAATGTCTAATCTTTGGGCTTGATAAAATTCTGGATAATATATATTAGATGCTCTAAGTGGGCCAAAAGTTCCAATTAAAAGTACAAAAACAAATGTAACTAATATACAAATAATAAAAGTACCTAATAAGCTATTTTTTATTAAATTCTCTTTATCACGTACATATCTTAAAAAAGGAAACACTATAGCTATAGAAGAGAAAGAACCTAGTAGCATAAGTGTTGCAAAAATATTTTCCTTTGAAAGTCCATTAAATAAAATAGGTAAAAGATATTGGAAGTTTTTATATTGATAAAGCAATGTCATTAAAAATAAATTAGATACAAAAATAATGCTTATAGTTACAATTACAACTATGGATATTGTTCTAAAATTTTTACTAGCTACATATGCAGCAGGAATTATAAAAAATGCTAAGCAATACCATACTGGAGTTTCTATAAATATTGTTGTATGAATTGCACTAGATTCCACTGTAGCAGCTTCTAATGAAGTTAAAAATAATCCTGCACAAAATAGAAATAAAAAAATATTTCCAAGCAATTTAGGATAAGTATTATAAAAAACTTTCTCTAATGTTAAAGTCTTAGTTTTTAAAGATATAAACATTATTAGAAAAATAAATCCTAATAAAAGAAAGGTTGCTATTAATGCGGAGATCCAAGTATCTCTTCCATTAACTCCTATAAAAATTGAAGCATAAGTTCTAGCGCTTATTGCAGTAACCGAAAAAATAAAAAATATCAAATGTTTTGAATTTATTTTGTACATTTAAAAACTCTCCCTTTTATATAAAAAATGAATTTAAAGTTAGTATTTACAAAATAATGAATATTAAACATTTATTTAGGAATAATATTTTTAGGTGATGTAAAATGAATAATAATTTAATGAAAATCAAGAATGTTTTAGAAGGGAGTTTTGATGTTAAATATAGAGAAGTGGAAACTTCCTTAGGAAAAGCAACATTAGTGTTTGTAGATAATTTATGTAGTACACAGTTTATAAGTCAATATATTGTTTTTCCATTAAAAGAAAAAAAGTATGAATGCAGAAATATGGATGACATAATTAAAAATGTTTTAGATATAAACATAACAAATTATGTTAAAGATAAAACAGACATAGAAGATGCATTATTGCATATTGTATCTGGAGATGTAGTAATTGTTATTGAAGGATATGAAGAATTAATATATTGTGAAGCAAAAGGATTTGTTAGAAGAAGTATTTCTATACCAGTTACAGAAGCAGTGGTAAAAGGTCCAAGAGAAGGATTTAATGAGGTTTTTGTTGATAATATATCTTTATTAAGAAGGAAAATGAAAAATCCAGATCTAAAATTTGAGCCTACATATGTAGGCGAAAAAAGCCAAACAGTAGTTTGTTTAGCATACATAAAAGGAGTAGCACCAGAATCTTTAGTAGAATATGCAAGAAACACAATAAAATCATTAAAAATAGATTTCTTATTAGATACAAACTTTGTTGAAAGTAAATTTAAGACAAAAAATTCAGTTTTTGATACAGTAGGATATACTGAAAAACCAGATGAAGTTGCGGCAAAAATGATGGAAGGAAGAATTGCAGTACTTGTTGATGGAACTCCATTTGTTATAACAATACCATACTTTTTCTTAGAAAATTTCCAAATGCCAGATGATTATTATATAAATAAAACATTTGCAAATTTTACAAGAGTAATAAGATGGTTTGCTTTCTTTTTTGCAACATTTATTCCAGGTATGTATGTAGCAATAATTACATATCATTTTTCTTTAATACCTTCATTATTTGTATTTAGGTTAGCAGTATCTCGAGCTGGGGTGCCACTACCAACTGTATTAGAAGTGCTCGTAATGATGGTATCCTTCCAATTGGTTAAAGAAGCAGGATTAAGGCTACCTCAGCCTATAGGAAATGCAATGAGTATAGTTGCTGCCCTTATATTAGGAGAAGCAGCGGTTGGAGCAGGGATAGCATCAAGAATTACAATTGTAGTAATATCTTTAAGTATGCTAAGTTATTTCTTAGTCCCTAAAATGTATGGTGCATTAACCATATGGTCATTTGTTTTTGTAATTGTTGGAGGATTATTTGGATTACCAGGTTTATTCGTATTTTCAGTGGTTTTCTTAGCAAATATTGCAGATTTAGAAACAGGAGGATATCCTTATTTATTTCCAATAGGAAGTTCTGAAAGATTTAGATTTAAAGATGTTTTTTTTAGAGGAAAATTGGATAGAATTTCTAAAGAGATAATTGGGAAAGGTGAGAAAGATGAAGATAAGAAAATTGATTAAAGTTGGTATACTTTTAATTGCTATACTTCTTATGTTAGCAGGCTGTTTTAATTATAGAGATATAAATAATGTTACTTTTGTTACTAGTATGGTATTTGATTTAGATCCCATAGGAAATGTAGTAATTTATATGGATTGCGTTAGACCATATAGGGATAATAATGAAAGTTCTGATAATGGTAAAAGAATATTATATAAAGGTACAGGAAAAACAGTTTTAGAAGCATTAAGAGATGTAAATATGGCATCAAGTTATAAAATAAATGTTACACAAAATAAAGCTTTTATATTTACAGAAAAAGCTGTTAAAGAAGGAATAGATAAATTTTTAGATATTATAAATAATGACCAAGAATTTTTAGTTAAGCCTTATATATTTGCTTATTTTGGAGATGTAGAAAGATTATTAAAAGTAGCAGCAAGTGATGAAGAATATATGGGGCTTTTCATAAATGATCTTGTTAAGAAAAATAAAGCAAATTCAAGGGCAATAATTGTAAATATAAATGAATATATGACTGAAAGTGAAATTGGAGCTAATAGTGCTCTTATTGGAGCATTAGAGTTAAGAAAAGATGTAATTGATGAGAGAATAGAATTAAGTGGTGGAGTCATAATGAGGAATGATGTTATGCAAGAGAAAATAGATATTATAGATGGCTTAACATATAACATATTAGAAGATAAAGTTAACACAGGTACTTTAGAAATAGTTAATCCTCAGATGGAAGAAGGGTTTATAACCTTTGAAATATTAAAAAATAAAACTAAGACTAAAATAGAATATAATGGTGATAGAGTTTTATTAACTAAGGATGTAAATATGAAAGTTACTTTAGCAGAAGCACAGGGAAGATTTATAGTTGATAAGCAATCTTTACAACTTATAGAGGACACAACAGAATTAAGAATAAAAGAATATCTACAAGCATTCTTTGATAAATATAATAAAAAAAATATTGATATCCTTGGTGTAGAAAGAATGTTAGAAATAAAATATCCAGGTTTAGTGAAAGAAGACATATTAAGTATCTTAGATGTAGATATAAAAGTGAACTTGGATGTAGAAGGAACTAGTAATACTAGGAACAGTTATTTCTAGGTGCAAATCTTATTGAAATTAAATGTTAAAAATAGTATCATTTAAATATATCAAATAAATTGATGAACTTTATTTTAGGTGGTGGTTTTTTTTAGCTATGGATTATTATAGAGAACTGTATAATAATTTGAAAAATGAATATGAAATCTATCAAAATTATACAGAAAAAAAAATTCAACAAGTAATCAATAGGAATATAAAATTAGAGAAAGACATGGATGTTTTATCTAATATAGTACAGATAAGTCAGTACATAAATTCTTATATAAGAGATAAAAATTTGGTATCAATGATAAATGATATGATAATTGGAGTTTTAGGTGTAAAACATTCATCTATTTATACAATGAATCTTGGAAAATTAGAAATTAGAGCGAGTAGTCCAGAAGCTTGTAAAATGGAATTAACAGAAGATGAAAGAAAAAATTTTGAAGAGGGAATAGAATATATTTTCAATTCAAGCACTTATTTAAAAATTTGCCCTAGCTGTAAAACTAAAATAAAATCATCAATGGGAATGCCAATAAAATTAAGAGATAAGTTTATAGGATATATAATAGTATATCATACAATAAATTTAACTGAAGAAAATAGAATATTTTTAAGATCAATTTCTAATCAAATTGCTATAGCACTTGAAAATTCTATATTGTATATGGAGCTTAGTAATATGGCAAAAAAAGATCCTTTAATGGGAATATATAATAGAAAGTACTTTTTTCAAAAGGTAGAAGAATTTTTAGAAAAAGAAAAAGATATTGATTATGGAATAGTAATGTTAGATTTAGACAATTTTAAAAAGATAAATGATACTTTTGGACATCAATATGGTGATGAAGTATTAAAAGCTGTTGGCAGAGTAGTTATCAAAAATGCTTTGAAAACTTCTATATTTGCTAGATATGGTGGAGAAGAGTTAATATTATTTGTATATGACTTTAAAAATAAAGAAGAAGTTTATAATCGAGTTGAAACTATGAGAAAAGAAATTCAAGATAAAGACATTACATTAGGAGATATAAAATCTACTGTAACAGCAAGTTTAGGGTTAGCATTTTCTTCTAATGAAAATAGAAAATTATTAGATATAATAAATAAAGCAGATATGCTTTTATATAAAGCAAAACATAATGGAAAAAATAGAGTGGTTTGCGAAGAAAAATTTATTGAAGAAACTAATATCTTATAAAAAAATAAGGTATTAGTTTTTTATATTTTTATAAATAAATTAGAACATAAAAAAATTGGATATGAATATAAATATATAAAAGAATTTATAGGGGTTGAAAATTATGATTCAAATTTTTTGCAATGAGAGAGGTTCTGGGAAAACAAAAAAACTTATAGAAAAAGCTAATATATATGTAAGAGAAGCTAAAGGAAATATAGTATTTATTGATGATGATCATACCAATGCAAGATTTGTGGATAGAAATATTAGATTTGTATCTACTGATGACTTCCATATAAAAGGATGTAAATGTTTTTATGGATTTTTATGTGGTATACTTTCTAGTGATTATGATATTGAGCACATATATATAGATGGACTTTTAAGTATACTTAATTGTTCATTACATGAAACTAAAGATTTATTCTTAAAATTATCAAAAATATGCAATAAATATAATATTGATATGTTTATAAATATAAATAGTGAAAAGATGACTGAAATCCCTGAATTTATAGAGGAATTTGTTTAAATAAAGAATCATATTAAATTTTATAAGCCAGTTAGAAAACAGGTTTTTCTAATTGGCTTTTGATTTTTTTGGAATCTTATAATATTGCAAAATAGAAAACATGGTTATATACTATATTTATGCCTTTTAAGGGCTTAGGCAGGAGGAAGAAAGATGACTAATGTATTAGATGAGTTACTAGAACGTGGATATATAAAACAATTTACTCACGAAAAAGAAACAAGAGAATTATTAGAAAAAGAAAAAATAACATTCTATATAGGGTTTGATCCAACAGCTGATAGCTTACATGTTGGGCATTTTATTGCAATGATGTTTATGGCACATATGCAAAAAGCAGGGCATAGACCTATAGCATTATTAGGTGGAGGAACTGCTATGGTTGGTGATCCTAGTGGAAAAACTGACATGAGAAAAATGCTTACAAAAGAACAAATACAACATAATGTTGATTCAATTAAAAATCAAATGTCAAGATTTATAGATTTCTCTGATGATAAAGCTTTAATAGTTAATAATGCTGATTGGTTATTAGACTTAAACTATATTGATTTCTTAAGAGAAGTAGGTTCACATTTTACAGTTAATAAAATGTTATCAGCAGAATGCTTTAAAAAGAGACTAGCTACTGATAACGGTTTATCATTCTTAGAATTTAACTATATGTTAATGCAAGGATATGATTTCTATGTTTTAAACAAAAAATATGGATGTAAAATGGAATTAGGGGGAGATGACCAATGGTCAAACATGATTGCTGGTGTTAACCTAGTTAGAAAAAAATCACAAGAAAATGTATTTGCAATGACTTGTTCATTACTTACAAATAGCCAAGGTGAAAAAATGGGTAAAACAGTAGGAGGAGCATTATGGCTTGATCCTGAAAGAGTATCACCATTTGATTTCTATCAATATTGGAGAAATGTTGCTGATGCAGATGTATATAAATGCTTATCATTATTAACATTTGTTCCAATGGATGAAGTTAAAAAACTTTGTGCTGTAGAAGGTTCAGCTATGAATGAAGCTAAAAAAGTATTAGCTTTTGAAGTAACTAAACTTGTACATGGTGAAGAAGAAGCAAAAAAAGCAGAAGAAGCATCAAAAGCTTTATTTGCAGGTGGAGCAGATATGTCAAATGTTCCAACAGAAGAATTATCAGCTGATATGCTTGAAGGATCACTTTTAGATGCATTAGTAAGTGTTAAAATATTCCCTTCAAAATCAGAAGGAAGAAGATTAATACAACAAGGTGGAGTTACTTTAAATAATGAAAAGGTAACTGACATACAAAGATTATTAACAAGTGATGACTTTAAAGATGGATCAGCTATGCTTAAAAAAGGAAAGAAAAAATTCTTTAAATTAATAATAAAATAGTTAAATAAAGTCCTTAGAAAAATTTTTTATATAGGAATTTTTCTAAGGACTATTTTTATGTAAAAAAATAATAAAAGCTTTCGATAATTACCTATAAAGATTTAGAATATGAGGTGATAGAATGCCTGCAATTTGGAATATAAGTGGAAGTAATATAATTTCGAATAAAAAACTTTCAAGTAAATTAACTTTTAGCATTGGAGAAAAATTTACTGGGAAAATAACTAAAAAAGAAGGAAGTAAAGAAGTTACTATAAAATTAGCAGATGGATGGCAATTTAAAGCAGAAATTGATGAAGATATAGATTTAAGTGAAAAAACTGTTTTTAAGTTTAAAGTCGAAGATTTAAAAGATGGAAAATTAAAATTGAAAATAGTAAAAGAAAACAGTGCTGGTGTTGAAGATAAAAACAAAAATAATATTTTAAATAAATTTATAAAAAGTGAGGGACTATTTAAAGAGGATTTACCACTGCTTAAAGATATGATGAAAAGAGATATTCCTTTAACTAGAGATAATATAGCTAAATTTAAAGATATTATAAATTTTAATAATGAGATAAAAGAAAATCCAGATGAAATAGATAATTTCATAGATAAATTTTTATTTTCAAAAGAAATTAATAAAACTTCAAGTGAAGGCGTTAAAATAGAAAGTTTATTAAAAGATTTTATAAATGTTTTTAAAAAATTATCTAAAGAAGATATAATGTTTTTATTAGAAAATAACATAGAATTAAACAAAGAAAATATAGAAAGCTTTAATAAGCTTTTTAAAGAGGAAAATAATATAAATAAGTTAATATCAAATTTACATGAGCTTATAGAAAATAATGAGTTAAGTGAAGAAGTTAAAACAGAAATTAATAAAAACACATCAAACAATAATAAAAATTTTATTCAAAAAGAGGATTTGCTTAATAAAGAAATTGAGTTAAATAATAAAAGCGTACTAGATGATTTAGAGAAAGACATAAATGAAATTACGGAAAAGAATATAAAAGCAACTTTAAGTAAAAATGTACCATTAAACAATACTTATGGAAGTAATGAAACAAAGGGGAGTATGCTTAATATTTTAAGAACAATAGTTAAGGGCGAAAATAAAGAGATAGAAAATATAGTTAAAGATATAATTAGTTCAAAATTTGAAAATGGCGAATTAAGTAGTTCAGAAATTAAATTAGATAATATTACAAAAGATGTTTTAAAAAAAGAATTTATTGAAAAAGTAATAGATAAAAATGACAACAGAAATTTTATAGAAAAAGAAATATTATCTAAAGAGAGTGTTGAAAAAACTTTATCTAAAATAATAAATAAAGAAATAAAGCTAACAGTAAAAGAATATGAAACTATTCTAAAAGGTATAATAAAAGAATTAAATATAGAATCAGAAAGAAATATAAATAAAAAAACAGAGGTTAATGAAAAGATATTTGAAAGTTCAGTTTTAAAAGGAAAAGAAGTAGAAAAGAATATTAAATTAAAACTAAATAATATTAAAGGAATAATTAATTTAGTAAAAAATGAAGATGGAGAAGTTAAATTAAATGATAAGATAACTCAATTTGTAAGAGAGAATTCATCTGACTTCAAAATTTTTAATTCAATAAGTAAGGAATATTATTATTTAGATATTCCTGTAAATATTAGTGAAAAAGAATATCCTTGTAAGCTTATAATAAAAGATAATAGAAAAGATGATAAAAAAATAGATAAAAATAGTTTTAAAGTTGTAGTTAGCATAAAAACTAATAATATAGGAGTAATAGATAGTTATATACATTTAAATAATAGAACTCTAAATATCTTATTAAAATGTAATGATGATTTTGTTATAGTATTAGAAAAAGGAATAGAAAATTTAAAGAAATCTTTAGAAAGTATGAGTTTTGATATAAAGATATCTGTAGAGAATAAAGTAGAAGAAGTAACAATATCAAATTGCAGAAATTTCTTTTCTAATAAAGAACATAATTTCTTAGATAGAATAGTTTAAGTAAAAACAATACTATTATTATAGAATATTGCTTTATAGTATTATGAGAATATATAATAAAATCAGGTACAAAGAATTTTGGGGGAGAATTTATGCAGCAGAGAAGAAAGGCAGCAGCGTTAAAATATGAAGAAAATAATGGTGCACCTATTGTTACAGCAGCTGGAATGGGACATATAGCAGAAAAGATAATTCAAAAAGCAGATGAAAATGAGGTTCCAATAGTTTATAACAAGGAATTAACGGATTTATTATGTAATTTAGATATAGGAGATAGCATTCCAACAGAACTATATGAAGCAGTAGCCCATGTAATTGCATATGTAACAGATTTAGATAAAAAATAGAAAGGTGATTAAAATATGGCATTATATGCAATATCAGATTTGCATTTATCTTTAAATACAGATAAACCAATGGATATATTTGGAGAGAATTGGACAGCACATGACCAAAAGATAAAAGAAAACTGGTTAAAAAAAATAAAAGATGAAGATACAGTTTTAATAGCAGGAGATATATCTTGGGCTATGAAATGGGAAGAAAGTGAAGCAGATTTAAAGTGGATAGATAGTTTACCGGGAAATAAGATAATATCAAAGGGAAATCATGATTATTGGTGGGCGAGTATTACAAAATTAAATAATCTATTTAACAGAACTAAATTTCTTCAAAATAATTTTTATGTATATGAAGATTATGCTATTTGTGGAACAAGAGGATGGATAGCACCAAATGAAAAGTATACAGAACATGATGAAAAAATATATAAAAGAGAATGTATAAGACTTAAACTGTCACTAGATGCAGCAAAAAAAGAAGGATATAAAAAATTTATAGTTATGATTCATTATCCTGCAACTAATGAAAGATTTGAAGATTCAGAATTTACTAATATATTTAAAGAATATGGAGTAGAAAAGGTAATATACGGACATATACATGGATACGGACTTAAAAATATTTTAAATGGTGATAGAGATGGAATTGAATATATAATGACATCATCAGATTATTTAGAATTTGATCCTATAAAAATACTATAAAAAATGCCTAAGAAAATAATATTTCTTAGGCATTTTTTATTAAATTTAATTATATTTATTAGCCATAGATTTTATTTTAGATATTGTAGAATTCAAATTATTAACAGAAGTAGCTTGTACATCCATAGTAGATGCTATTTCTTCAGTTAAAGATGTGTTTTCTTGTGATATGGCATTTGCTTTTTCAACAGAATTAAATACTTCATTTGTTTTTTCAGAAGCTGTCACAAGATTTTTAATACATTCATCTATTTCTGTTGTAGCAGAACTTATAGATGTTTTTATATCAGAAAAATTTTGTTTTGTTACTACTATTGTGTTATGTTGAGTTTCAACAGCTTTATTACCTGTATTCATAGCAACAGAAGCTTTTAAAATATCACCTTTTATTTCTTCAAGTATAGCAGTAATACTTTGAACAGCTTGTTTAGAATTTTCGGCAAGCTTTCTAACTTCACCAGCAACTACTGAAAAACCTTTTCCTGCTTCACCTGCTCTAGCAGCTTCAATAGCAGCATTAAGTGATAAAAGGTTAGTTTGACTTGCAATTTGGCTTATAGAATCAGTTATTGAGTTAACGGATTCTAATTTATCAACTAGTGCATCAACTGTACAACTAGAAACTGAAAATGCCTCTTCTAAATCATTTAAAGAATTATCTAATTCATTTATTGAGTTTAATCCATCAGTTGCAAGTTTATCTGTATCTAATGCTTTTGCATGTGCATTAGACACATTAAAAGCTAATCCTTCCATTGATGTCTTAAAATTATTTAAAATTGTTGCAGCGTTTTCTATTTCATTACTTTGAGAAACACTAGAATTACTTAAATTAGATAAAGATGAGTTTATATCATTAAAAGAAGACGATATATTATCGGCATATGAATTTAAATTTTTTAACTCTTTAAGCATATCAGGTGGAACAGTATGCTTTTCAACAATTGTTTCTATAGTTTTTACTTCATTATTATTATCCGAAACTTTAGATGAATCGCGTGACTTTCTATTAAAAAACCCCATAAAAACCCTCCTAAATAAATAATATAAAATAATTATATCACACAAATTGTAATTTTATCCAAATATTTAGAAATATAGTTTAAACATTTTTAATTTATAAATTTTTAAGATTATATTTAGAAGTACGCGCCATTTCTTTTATTTTAGGTGAAGCGTTTATACTAGTGATAACTTGAGAAAACCATAAAATAGCATTTTTGTTATCATTTAATCTCCTGTATAAATCTCCTATTAAATATGTTAATCCATCTCTTTGTAGGCCAAAGATAGGAAAAGGATCATTATAAAAGGCCTCTAAAAAACATGCAAGTGATTTTTCTAGAAAGAAAGTTTCTAAATTTGAATCTTCTTTTAATCTATACATCCAAGCTAGTTTTAAAGTTATTATTGCTGAAATAGTAGCTCTTTTATTTATTATATTAGAAGTTATTAAGGCTAATTTATATCTTTCTATAGCATTATCAACATTTAAAATTTCAGGATAATTTTTTTTAGACCATTTTGGGCTTATATTTTCTAAAATTTTATTTTTTTGAAAATCTCTTAATTTAAAAAATTCACTTTTTAAGGAACTATAACCACAAGAATTACAAATCCATACATCATAAAAGTAAGGATTAATTGCTTTATATCTTATAAAAAAATCAGAGTCTTTAGAAATAATTCTAGGACTTTTAACTTTAACAACTTTTTGGTGAAAAGTAGAATTACATACAGGGCATATTATTTTTTTATCAAATAGATCTTTAATATAATTTTCATCCATAAATGCACCTCTCAAAAATAGCAATATTAAACATATTATACCATAATATATAGATTACTTTTATATATAAAAATTTTATACATAGTAAGTGATTTTTTGATATAATAATATAAGAAAATTGGTAGGTGGTTAAGATGGCTATAATTAATTGGAAAGGTTTTTTAGTACCTTATGAACAAGCAGTAGATGAACTAAAAGTCAAACTAAGAAGTATAAGAAAAGAATATAGAAAAAGAAATGAATATTCACCAATAGAATTTGTAACTGGAAGAGTTAAAGAAATATCAAGTATATTAGAAAAAGCAAATAAGTTTGGTATTCCTGTTGAAAGAATAAAGTTTGAAATGGAAGATATAGCAGGAATAAGAGTTATGTGTCAATTTGTTGATGATATTGATAAAGTTGTAGAGCTTTTAAGGGCAAGAAAAGATATGACAATTCTTTATGAAAAGGATTATGTTAGAAATGTAAAAGAAAGTGGATATAGAAGTTACCATATGATAATAAAATATCCGGTAAATCTTGTTGAAGGGCAAGTTGAAATATTAGCAGAATTTCAAATAAGAACACTTGCAATGAACTTTTGGGCAACTATAGAACATTCATTAAATTATAAATATAAACAACAAATACCACTAGAATTAAAACAAAAATTAAAAACAGCCGCAGATGCAGCATTTATATTAGATGAAGAAATGCTAGAAATAAAAGATGAAATAAAAGATGCACAAAAACTATTTGAAGTTAAATCAGGAATTATATCAAATATAATGAATAGTATATTAACTTTGATATCTTTAGGTAAAATTCCTGAAGCAAGTAGATATGAAAAATCATTAAATAAGCTTATTGATGATGGAGATGTTTGGGAATTAAATAATCTTTTATCTTCAATAAAAAAAGAAATAGACAAATATAAAGACTAATTATGAGACCTTGAGTAGATAGTATAAAATTAAGTGGGAAGAGAAAAATAAAATCACTTAATATAAATCTAACTATTTGAGGGCTTATTTTTTTTAGGAAATTTACTAACAAACTTGAGCAAAATAGTAAGGAATGATATAATTTAAGAAATAAAATTATATAATAATTATTATTTATTAATATTTTGAAGGTGGAATAATTATGAGTTTAGATATGAATAAAGAAATAACTAAAGAAGATTTAAGCAAAAATGGATTATTAATAAAAGATGTAAAAGAAAAAACAGAAGAACTTCAAATAATAGCTGTTAAAAATAATCCGCTTTCTGTTGAATATATTGAAAATTTATCTGAAGAAGCTGGAATACTAGCAGTTACAGCACTTTGGAACTCTCTAAAGTATATAAAAAATCCAACAGAAAAAATAATAAAAAGAGCTTTAGAGGTAAAAGGGTGGGCTATACAATATGTAGAGAATCCAACTTATGAAATGAAATTATTAGCTATAGAAAGTGATTTTGATTCTATAAGATATATTGAAAATCCTGAAGAAGAATTACAAAAGAAAGCTATAGAAAAATACTGGGGAGCTATAAAATATATAAAAAATCCAACATTAGAAAGTAAACTTTTAGCTATAACAAAAAGTGAAGAAGCTATAAATTTTATGAGCAATTATAGTTATGATGAGATAAAAGATTTTTTAAGTGCTAATATTAATGTTTTTAAATATGTACATGATTCTGTTGATATAGATATAGTTTTAGAAGTTTTAAAAGAAAAATTTGAAGATGGAACTATGACATATGAATATATGAAAAGCTATATAGATTTAGAAATGCTAGAGATGGATAAGCTAGAATTTGTTAAGACTTATGGTGATAGAAAGTCAAAAAAATTTATAGTAGATTGTGTTTTATAGAAAATTAGGAAGAGGTTAAAAAAATGAAATATTCAGATATAAAAAATGCGGTTAAACTTGTTATAAGTGTAGGAGATGTTCCTATTATTGTTGGAGAAAGTGGGATAGGAAAAACAGCTCTTGTTAGAGATTTAAGCAGAGAAATGAATGCAAAGCTTATTACTATAGATGCTAATCTTCTAAAAGAAGGGGAAATTGGTGGCTTGCCAACAGTAGAAAAAGGAAAAACTATATATGCAACTCATAATAAACTTTCTTTAGCAGCAGAAGAAGAAAGAAAAGGGAATGAAGTATTAATTTTTATAGATGAACTTAATAGATGTGATCATGCAGTTCAACAAGAGCTTATGAATATAATTTTAAATAGAGAAATAAATGGTTTTGAAATTGGAGATAAAATAAAAATAATTGCAGCAGTAAATCCATTTAGTAATGATGGTTATGGTGGAGAAGGATATGATGTTGTAGAAATGGATTTAGCGCAAAAGGATAGATTTGTTTGGCTTGATATGGAAGCTGATGTTAAAGAATGGATAAAATGGGGAATGAAAAATAATAATATTGAAGATGTAGTTATTCAATTTATTTCAACTTTCCCAGAGTATTTAAATAGTAAAAATGTTAAGGGAGATATAAAACCAAGTCCAAGAAGTTTTGAAAGAGTTTCTAAAGCTTATAGAGCTTATAAAGAAAATACAGAATTTTATACAGAAGAAGTATTTATGAATATAGTAAAAGGAAATGTTGGAACTGAAATTGCATTAGATTTTATGAGCTTTATAAAAGAAAATAAAAAACCAATGATAAATGTTTCTGACATATTTGCTTATGAAGTTTTAAATGGAGAAATAATAGATAGAATAAAGGGAGAAACTAATTCTAGACTTTATATATTAATTAAAAAAGTAATTACTTTCTTAGAATATGAGAAAGATAGAAAAGAAAAATTGAAAATATTTGGTAAGCTTTTAGAGCTTTATCCAAGAGACTTAAGACTAGGAATAATGAAAGAAATAAAAAGGGAATCTAAAAATGGAATATATGAAGAATTATTAGATACTGACGAATTTTTAAATGCTTTCTTCTCAATTTATGATTTCTAATAAGAGGTGGTAATTATGAGTTTTGATGAAAAAAGAGAGGATTTATATCATAAAGCCTTAATACTTGAAGAAAAAAAAGGAGAAGATTCTTCTTTCAATAAGGAGTTTTTTGATCTTGTATCAGATGTAGTTATATATTTAATGAAAGGTGAAAATTCTTTTTTTGGAAGCTTTATGCTTAAAATAAAAAGAAAATTAAGTTTTTCATTAACTTATCCTTTAGGAACAATTCCTTTTAAAGGAGAGTATGTGATGTATTTTAATCCAGTTTTATTTCTTCAATGTACTAAAAAAGAAATGGGAGCTTTATTTAAACATGAAATTTATCATATAATGTTTTCACATTATGAAAGAGAAAAAGAGTTAAGAAATTCTTTTTCAAAGGAAGCAGTAAATGTGGCTTTAGATGTTGCTATAAATCAATTTATAAAAGATTTACCAATGGATGCAATGAGATTAGATAGAGCAGAAAAAGAGTATAATGTAGAATTAAAAGAAGATATGCCAATTGAGTATTATGCAAAAGAAATTGATAAAAAAATAAGAAAAAGAGAAAAAAAAGAAAAAAAAGATGTTAGAAGTGATAAGGCTAAAAGAAACTTTGATATAAATACTGCTCATGATGTGTGGGAAAGCTTAGATATAAGTAGTGAATTATCTGAGAGCATAAAAGATAAAACGTTAAATGGAATAGAAAGTGAACAGGCTCCTGAAAGTATTAGAGAACTTATAAAAAATAGAGGAAAAGCAGAAGTTCCATGGCAAAGTGTACTAAAAAAACTTATTCCATCTATAGAAAAAGGATACAAAAAAACTATTACTAGAAGAGATAGAAGACAAAGTGAAAGATTAGATCTTAGAGGAAGATTAAGAGATAGAATTCCAGAAATAATAGTGGCAATTGATATAAGTGGTAGTATTTCAAAAGATGAATTTAGAAAAATATTAGTGGAGGTTATGAAAATAGCTGATACTAGAAGAGCTAAAGTAAAAATAATAGAATGTGATAATAAAATTAGAAGAGTTTACGATATAAAATCAATAAATGAAATAAAAGATAGATATGACTCTTTAGGTTCAACAGCTTTTTCACCTGTTTTTGAATATATAGCTCAAAATAAGCTTTTTAATAGACCAATTATTTATTTTACAGATGGTGTAGGCGAGAAAAATTTAAGTGTAAAAGTAAATAAAAAAAATATAATTTGGGTTCTTACTGGAGAAGATGAACTTTCTTTAGAAGATGGACCATATGTTATAAAAAAGCTTAGTTATGAGAAAAAAGAAAAGATTGATGGTGCAGAAGGAATTAGAATGTATAAAGAAGTTATGCAAGATAGAAATAGTACTTGTTTATAAAATATAGATAAAATGTTACGAATATGTTACAATTACTCCGTGGGGGGATTTTTATGAGAGGAAAATTAAATTATTTTAAGGTTGTTGTAGCAATTCTTTTAATAAGTCTTGGTGCTAATGTTTATTTAAGTATAAATCATTATATTTATAAGCAAAAAGCATCAAAAAATACATATTCGTATATGAGGGGAGTAAAAGAAAAAGTAAACTTAAATTTAGAAATTGTAAATGTTATTTTAGATAACAAATCATATACTGGTAATGAAATATTAAGTATATATGATAATTTCTCGGGAATAACTAATAAGTTAATAGAGCTTTGGGATGATTATAACTTTTATTCAGGTACAATAATAGTTAATAAAGATAAAATAGATACAGGTAATGTTTTAGAAAATGATGTTTTTTCAAGGATAGATGAATATATGAGAAATATGTTAAATAATATTATGGTAAATAATAAAGATGCTTCTTATAAATTAACTGTAAAGGAAAAAAAGGATTTTGATAAAATAAAAGAATTATTATCAGATATTAGTAATATGTTTAATGATTATGATAAAAATGAATTAAAAGGTTTAGAAAATGAAGCTAGAGAGAATGCTGTAATGAGAAATGATTATTGGATAGATATGTTAGATAAAATAAATAATATTTCTAGAAAATTTTCTGATTATAATTTCTCAAATGAAAATAAGCAGAATAGTATTATTTAATATAATAAAGACATACATAAAAGAAAATTTATGTATGTCTTTTTAGTTATTTTTTAAATCTAGGAAATAAATTTAAAGCATTTAAATAAAATATTTTATCTTTAATATCATCATTAAATCCAGAATAATTACAAATAGAATTTTCTGCAATAGAAGAGAAATTTGGAGGAGCATAATTAGCATCAGAACCAAATAGTATATGCTCATTATTTGTTGAAAGTTTTAATGATTCATAAGTTACATCATGAATAGATAAAGCTAAATCATAATAAAAATCCTTTATATATTCAGAAATATTCTTTTTAATAGAATTATATCTATCACTTATAAGCTCATCTTTAATTAATCCATTTGAATTTAATGTCTTAGCAAAATTAAAAGTATCTTCTATTCTATATTTAATATATGGAAGCGTACCTCCAGCATGAGCTAATATTATTTTAACATTAGGGAAACGTTCCATAGTACCACTTAAAATTAGATTTGTAGCAGCACGAGTTGTATTAAATACAAATTCTTCTACAAAATCAGCCATTATAAATTTAGGCCTTGGAATATCTTTAGGAGGAGTACTAGGGTGAACAAACACTACTGCATTTCTTTTATTTAATTCTTCAAAAATAGGATCAAAAATAGGATCTCCTAAAAAATGTTCACCATAATTAGATAAAAGTCCAACTCCATCAAGCTTTAAAACATCTAAAGCATATTTAATTTCATCTATAGATTCTTTAATAAATGGAAGAGGAAGAGCTGCAAAAGCTCCAAATCTATCTGGATATTTATCTATATAACTTTTTTGAATTTCATTTAATCTATGAGCTAGTTTTTGTGCTTTATTGGCATCTTTTATTGGTAATGTTACTGGTTCAGATATAGAACATATAGCTACATCAATTCCATTAGAATCCATTATTTTTAAGCTATCATAAATAGTTTTACTAGAAATTTTTAATCCAGCAGAATCATCAATTCCTAATTCATTTAATGTTTCTATATATTCATTTGGTATTATATGATGATGTATATCAAATTTCTTTATTTTATTAGACATATTAAAACCGCCTTTCATATTATTTGACTATATAATAAAATAATAATTGAGGAATTCAATAGTCAAAAAATTATATAATGTTTATTACTGAACATAAATATAAAATTTGTCTATTAATTTTGAAAATAAAGGATTAAAACGTATGGATGAAAAAATAGATATTAGAGTAAAAAAAACAAAAAGAAGTTTAATAAATGCTTTTATAGAATTAGTAAATAAAAAAAATATAAATTTAATATCAGTAAATGAAATTGTAAAGGTGGCAGAATTAAATAGAGGAACATTTTATTTGCATTATGAAAATAAAGAGGACTTTATAAATACTATTTCAAATGAAATTTTAGATGAATTTGTTATGTGGATAAAGCGTGCACAAAAAATAAATAGTATAAAAAGTGAGAAATTTAATTCAAATAAGCCGAAAGATACTTTATATGAGATGTTTAATTTTGTAGGAGAAAATCACAAATTTTTTTCTAATATGCTTGGAGAAAATGGGTCAACAGTGTTTAGAGATAAAATGCAAGAAATAATAAAGAATCGTGTATATAAAGAATTAATGCATTCTATAAAGTTAGAAGGAAAGTGCGTAGTAGATAAAGATATATTATTTGAATTTACAAGCTCATCTTGTATGGGACTTATATTGTATTGGCTAAATAATGGAAGAAAAGAATCAGTGGAATATATGGCAGAAGAACTAACAAAGATAAGCATATTAGGACCTATAAGAGCATTAGGAATAATAAAATAGATTAATTATAACAGAGATTAAAAGAGGTGTTTAAAATGGGAAAAATATTTTATTTTACATCAACAGGTAATTCATTATATGTAGGTAAAAAAATAAAAGAAAAAATAGATATAGATTTAGTATCAATTCCAAAAATAAAAGATGAAAAAGTAGTAGTTAATGAAGATATGATAGGAATAATTTTTCCACTACATTGCTTTAGTATTCCAGAGATTGTTGAAAACTTTATAAAGAGGCTAGATATAAAAGGAAATCCATATATTTTCGCTGTCCAAGTTACTGGGGGTGGAAGTTCTAATAATGGCTTCTTTACAATAGATAAAATATTAAAAAGTAAAGGACTTAAATTAAATAATTTTACTGAAATAAAATATATATCTAATTATACGAGAGCAGGAAAAAATCCAACAGAAGAAAGAGCAAAAGAGGCAATTAAAAGAGAAGAAGAAAAGTTAAATAGATTTATAGAAGATTTAATTGATAGAAAAGAAGAGAATAAAGCAGTAAATAAACAAGCTTTAAGTATGTTTATACATAATATGTGGAGATATAAATATAAAAATAAAGATAAACATTTTAATGTTAATTCTAATTGTATTTCTTGTTCTATGTGCAAAAAAATATGTCCAGTTGAAAATATAGATTTAGAAGATGGAAAACCTATATGGAAGGGCAAATGTATAGATTGTATGGCTTGTATAAATATATGTCCTGAAAAAGCTATAAATATAGGAACAAAGACAGAAAAGAAAAATAGATATAAAAATCCATATATAAATCCAAATGAATTAATTTAAAATATATGATTTAATATTTTTTATTAAGTTTTATTTTAAAGAATAGATATTGCTTATAAAAAATAAGTAAATTTTATTATTAGAAGTATATTTATATAAAGAGAATAGTTTTTAGAAAAGCAGCATTTAATATGCTGTTTTTTTTATAAAAAAATTTATTTAAGATTATAGATAATAAGAAAAGTATTTTTAGGAAAAAATAAAAAAAGTTAAAGGTAAAAAAATAAGAAAAACTTAGAAAATGAAAGAAATAATGTGATAAATTAAAGTAGTGATAAATATTAAAAATAAAAAAGAAAAACTTTCTTTGACTTTCTTTGACCTTTGATTTAATATATAAACAAGATAAGAAACAAGTAAGAGGTGAATGGATATGAACGTAGAAAAAATGACATTAAGAGTACAACAAGCTTTAAATGAAGCTAATGGAATTGCTATAAGATATAAAAGTCCACAAATAGATACAATTCATCTTTTCAGTTCTTTATTGGAACAGCAAGATGGATTAATCCCAAATATTTTAACTAAAATGGGTGTAAATGTTAAGGGATTACAAGATACAGTTAATAGAGAAATTCAAAATGGGCCAAAAGTAAGTGGGGAAGCTCAAGTTTATATAACAAGAAAAATAGAAGAAACTCTTGTAAAGGCAGAAGATTTTTCAAAGAAATTTGAAGATTCATATATAAGTGTTGAGCATTTAATGCTTGCAATGATGGAAGTAGATAAAAATGGTCCTGTAGGTCAAATTTTAAGAAATTCAGGAATAACAGAAGATAGATTTATGCAAGTATTAAAAGAAGTTCGTGGAAGTCAAAGAGTAGATACTCAAGATCCAGAAGGAACTTATGATGCTTTATCAAAATATGGTACAAATTTAAATGAACTTGTAAAAAGTCATAAGCTTGACCCTGTAATTGGTAGAGATGAAGAAATAAGAAGAGCTATTAGAATTCTTTCAAGAAGAACTAAAAATAACCCAGTATTAATTGGTGAACCTGGTGTTGGTAAAACAGCAATAGTTGAAGGGTTAGCACAAAGAATAGTTAACGGAGATGTTCCAGAAGGATTAAAAGATAAAACTATTTTCTCACTTGATATGGGTTCATTAATAGCAGGTGCAAAATATAGAGGGGAATTTGAAGAAAGATTAAAAGCTGTATTAAAAGAAGTACAAAGTAGTGAAGGTAAATTAATTCTTTTCATTGATGAAATTCATACAATAGTTGGTGCTGGTAAAACAGATGGTGCAATGGATGCAGGTAACTTAATAAAACCTCTTTTAGCAAGAGGTGAATTACACTGTATTGGTGCAACAACTTTTGATGAATATAGACAATATATAGAAAAAGATAAAGCTCTAGAAAGAAGATTCCAACCAGTAATAGTTGAAGAACCTTCAGTAGAAGATGCGATTTCAATTTTAAGAGGATTAAAAGAAAGATTTGAGATACATCATGGAATTAGAATTCATGACCAAGCTATAGTTGCAGCAGTTAAATTATCAGATAGATATATTCAAGATAGATATTTACCAGATAAAGCAATTGATTTAATTGATGAAGCTGGAGCTATGATTAGATCAGAAATTGATTCTCTTCCAACAGAATTAGATACTGTTAGAAGAAAAGTATTCCAATTAGAAGCAGAAAAAGAAGCATTAAGTAAAGAAAATGATGAAAATTCTAAGAAAAGATTAGAAGCAATAGAAAAAGAACTTGCAGAGTTTAAAGAAAAAAATGATGAAATGACTGCTAAATATGAAAAAGAAAAAGAAGCAATAACAGCAGTTAGAAATATTAAAGAGCAAATTGATAAAGCTAAAGGAGATTTAGAGCAATATCAAAGAGCTTATGATTATAATAAAGTTGCAGAAATTCAATATAGTTTAATTCCAAAACTAGAAGAAGAAATGAAAGAAAAAGAAGCTTTATTAAAACAACAATCAGAAAACTCACTTTTAAAAGAAGAAGTAACTGAAGAAGAAGTTTCTGAAGTTTTATCAAGATGGACAGGAATTCCAACTTCTAAACTTTTAGAAGGAGAAAAAGAAAAATTATTAAAACTTGATAAAGAATTAGAAGAAAGAGTAATTGGTCAAGAAGAAGCTGTTAAATCTGTTTCAAGTGCAATTTTAAGAGCAAGAGCAGGATTAAAAGATATAAATAAACCAATTGGTTCATTTATATTCTTAGGACCAACAGGAGTTGGTAAAACAGAACTTGCAAAAACTTTAGCAAGAAGTCTTTTTGATACAGAAGACAATATGATTAGAATAGATATGTCTGAATATATGGAAAAACATTCTGTATCAAGATTAGTTGGACCTCCTCCAGGATATGTTGGATATGAAGAAGGAGGACAATTAACAGAAGCTGTTAGAAGAAATCCTTATTCAGTAGTGTTATTTGATGAAATTGAAAAAGCACATCCAGATGTATTTAATATGTTCCTTCAAATATTAGATGATGGAAGACTTACAGATAATAAAGGTAAAACTGTAGACTTTAAAAATACAATAATTATAATGACTTCAAATATAGGTTCTTCAAACCTTCTTGAAAATGATGTTAAAGATGGTATAAATGAAGAAATTCGTTCAAGAGTAATGGATGAAATGAAAATGAGATTTAAACCAGAATTCTTAAACAGAGTTGATGACATTATAATGTTTAAACCATTAAATGAAGAAGGAATTGAAAGAATTATTGATATCTTTATTAAAGAAGTATCAAATAGATTAATAGATAGAAACATTCATTTAGAAATAACTGAAGCAGCTAAAAAAGTTTTAGCAAAAGAAGGTTATGATCCAATCTATGGTGCAAGACCATTAAAAAGATATATTCAAAATACAATTGAAAATATTTTAGCAAGAAAAATAATTAAAGGCGAAATAGGTTATGGTATGACAGCAGTTGTAGATATGGATGGAGAAGAATTAGTTGTAAAAGGAAAATAAAAATAAAAGCCTTACAATTTATGTAGGGCTTTTATTTTTTAATACATAAATTATAGAAAAAATGTAAAAAATATTTCTGAAAAATATATTTTTATTTAATAAATGGTTAATAAAATGAAAAAAATAAAAATATATCTTAAACTATGATACAGTTAAAAATGAGTAAATAAATATATATAAAGCACAAAAGATGAGAGGAGAGTAAAATGTCATATAAATTTTTACTAGATCTAGCATTAATTTTATTAAGCACTAAAGCGTTGGGGCTATTATCAAAAAAGTTTAACTTACCTCAAGTAGTAGGTGCACTTTTAGCTGGAATATTACTTGGGCCAGCACTTTTAAATATATTACATGAAACAGACTTCATACATAGTTTAGCAGAGCTTGGAGTTATTATATTAATGTTTACTGCAGGTCTTGAAGCTGATGTTAAAGAATTAAAAAAGACTGGAAAAGCAGCCACTATAATAGCTATTTTAGGAGTTTTTATACCACTTATAGGTGGATTTTTAGTAGCAAAAGTATTTAATACAGGAACTGGAACAAAAGCTTTAATGGAAAATATATTTATGGGAGTTATATTAACAGCTACTTCAGTAAGTATAACAGTTGAAACATTAAAAGAACTTGGAAAACTTAGTACAAAAGCTGGTAATACAATATTAGGAGCTGCTCTTATTGATGATATTTTAGGAATAATAATACTAACAGTAGTAACAAGTCTTTCAGATGCGACTGTTAATGTATATATTGTATTAGGTAAAATTGTTGCCTTTTTTGTAATTTCTATAATAGTAGGAATAATATTAAAAAAATTATTCTTAAAGTGGATAGGAAGACACGATCAAGACTTAAGAAGATTTGTAATAGGAGCTTTCGTAGTTTGTCTTTTATTCTCTTATTGTGCAGAGCACTTCTTTGGAGTTGCAGATATAACAGGAGCTTTTATAGCTGGGCTTATAATGGCAGGAACAGATAGAACACATTATATAAATTCAAGATTTGAAACTCTTTCATATATGTTTTTATCTCCAATATTTTTTGCTAGTATAGGAATTCAAGTAACACTTGGAGAGATGAATGGAAAATTAATTTTACTTACAATAGTATTATTAATAGTGGCAATATTAACTAAAGTAATTGGATGTTTAATTGGAGCAAAAATATGTAGATACACCACTAGAGAGGCTCTTCAAATTGGAACAGGAATGGTTTCGAGAGGAGAAGTTGCACTTATAGTAGCTAATAAAGGAATAATGGCAGGACTAGTTACTTCGGCAATGCTTGCGCCAATAGTAATAATGGTTGTTATAACTACTGTAATCACCCCAATTTTCCTTGAAATGGTATTTAAAGAAAAATAAAATATTAAAGTTTTAAAATAAATATTTTTAAAATTGAAAAGCTTAAGAGTAAAGGGCATTAACAAATTATTTTGTTGATGCTTTTTTATATGAATTTTTTATTTTAATGAAATAAAGTAGAAATAACTTTAGTCAAAATTAAAAAAATATTGCATAAATGAATATAGTATTTAATAAATATTTTAATTGAAGAATATAAAAATAAATATGGGGGTGAAATAATTTTAATATTAAAGAAGTTTGGACAATTTGTACTAACATTATTTTTGCTATCAATTATGGTATTTTATATGGCAAGACTTTCTCCAGGAGATCCACTTAGAGCTTATTATGGAGAAACTGTGGAAAGAATGAGCACTTATGAAAAAGAAGTAGCAACTAAAAATTTAGGATTAGATAAGCCTATCTATATTCAATATGGAAAATGGATTAAAAATGCATGTAATGGAAACTTTGGAATGTCATTTAAGTATAAGGAAAATGTAATAAATGTAATATCAGATGTTTGGATAAATACTTTTATACTTGGAGGATTGGGTTATATATTAACTTTTTTATTCGCTATATTATTAGGATTATTTTCTGCTTTAAATGAAGACAGATTAATAGATAAAATAATATGCTTTATAGGAAATATAAGTAATTGTATACCATCTTTTTGGGTATCTTTAATTTTAATTCTTATTTTTGGAGTAAATTTAAAACTATTACCAACTAGTGGAGCTTATTCAATAGGAGCAGAAGGAGATTTGTTTGATAGAATAAAACATCTAATACTACCTATAACTGTACTTATAATAAGTCATTTATGGTACTACACATATATAATAAGAAATAAAATTTTAGAAGAAATAAGAGAAGATTATGTAACTCTTTGTAAGGCGAAAGGCTTAACTAAAAAAATTATTTTGATTAAGCATTGTATAAGAAATGTTATGCCATCAATTATTAGCATAATGGCAATTTCTGTTCCGCATATTATAGGTGGAACTTATGTTGTAGAAAAAGTTTTTTCATATCCAGGACTAGGAACATTATCATTGGAAAGTGCACAATATCATGATTATAATATGCTTTTAATTTTATGCTTGATAACAGGTGCATTAGTAATACTATCTAATATGATTGGTCAATGGATAAGCTTTAATATTGATCCAAGAATGAAATATAGGGGAAAATTAGAAGATGAAATTTAGTTTAGATGATTTTAGTATAGCTGATGAAAGGTTTAGAAATGAAATCTGCAAAAAAGAGAAAATAAAAGTTAATAAAAGAATTCATATGCCAAAGATTTCAATATGTATTTTATCAATTATAACAATAGGATGTTTGTTTTCAAAATTTATAAGTCTTGATAATCCATTTCATATTTATTTAGATAGTGTGAATATAGCACCTAATAGTAAATTTTTATTCGGAACTGATACTTTAGGAAGAGATATTTTTTCAATGATATGGTATGGAGGAAAAATATCATTATTTATAGGAATATTAGCTACTTTTATTTCAACTGTTATTGGGATAATTTATGGAAGTATTTGTGGATTAGCAAATGAATATTTAGATGACTTAATGATGAGAATAGCAGAAATAATGTTAAGTATTCCATCTATATTAACAATAATGTTTATTCAAGGAATATTAGGAACTAATAATTCTATTTCAATAGCTATAGTAATTGGAGTTACAAGATGGATGAGTATAGCTAAGATGGTCAGAACAGAAGTAAGACAAATAAAAGATAGTGAGTATATTGTTGCAGCTAAAACTATGGGGGGAGGATTCTTTTATATATTAAGAGTTCATTTATTACCAAATTTTATTCCATCAATTATGTTTATGGTCATAACTAGCATAGCAACAGCAATAGGCACAGAATCTACTTTAAGTTTTTTAGGAATTGGTTTGTCAGCTGATATAGTTTCATGGGGGACAATGCTTTCATTAGCTGATAGTGCACTTTTAACTAATTCTTGGTGGATGATAGTTATACCAGGAATATTTTTAGTAGCAACTTTATTATCAATCACTAATATAGGAAATTATATTAGAAAGTTAAATAATAAAAAAGAAAATAATTTATAAGGGGAAAATTAGAAAATGAGATTTAAAAAATTAGCGGCAGTATTATTAGCGGCAAGCATTATAACAGGAGTTTTTGTTTCATGTGGAGGAGCAAAAGAAAGTGGAGAAAAAACAGGAGTTACACAAGAAAATAAAAATACTCTTGTATATGCTAGTAGTGATTATACGAGTATAAATCCAGTTTTATTTGAACATGGTGAAATAAACACATTAATTTTTGATGGATTAACTGAACATGATAAAGATAATAAAATAACTCCAGGTCTTGCAGAAAAATGGGAATGGAACGAAAAAGATAAAACATATAGATTTCATTTAAGAAAAGATGTTAAATGGCATGATGGTGAAAAGTTTGATGCAAATGATGTTAAATTTACGATACAAGCTATAAAAGATCCAAAAAATAGCTCTGAAATAGCTTCAAATTATGATGAGATAAAAGAAGTTAAAATAATAGATGATTATACAGTTGATATTATATTATCAGAACCTAATGTTGCAATTTTAGATTATTTAACTGTAGGAATAGTTCCTGAACACATATTAAAAGATAAAAATATGATAGAAAGTGAATTTAATAAAATGCCTATAGGAACAGGACCATATAAATTAGAAAAATGGGATGTAGGACAAAGTATAACTTTAGTAGAAAATAAAGAGTATTTTAAAGTTGACCCTAATATAGAAAAAATAGTATTTAAGATAGTTGATGATTCAAAAGCGAAAGTAATGCAATTAAAATCTGGTGAAGTTGATTTAGCTCAAGTAACTCCAAAAGACATAGAATTATTTAAAGGTGATGAAAAATTCCAAACTTTAGAACTATCAACAGCTGATTACAGAGGTATTTTATATAACTTTGGAGGAGGATTCTTTAAAGATAATAAAGATTTAGCAAATGCTTTAAGTTATGCAATTGATAGAAAAGGAATCTTAGATAGCGTTTTATTAGGAAAAGGAGAAGTAGCTTATTCACCAATACAAAGAGGTGACTATAATAATCCTAAAATGAATAAGTTAGAATATGACCCAGGAAAAGCAAAAGAAGAAATAGAAAAGCTTGGCTGGAAAATGGGCTCAGATAAAATATATGAAAAAGACGGTAAAAAATTAGAATTTGAAATAGTTTGTCCTCAAGGAGATCAAGTAAGAATTGATATGGCTAATATTTGTGCACAAAATTTAAAAGCTATTGGAGTAAATGCAAAAGTTTCAGTAAAAGCTGAAATAGATTGGGATAATCAAGATACTTATCTTATAGGTTGGGGAAGCCCCTTTGATCCAGATGACCATACTTATAAAGTTTTTGGAACAGATCAAAATTCAAACTATAGTGGATATTCTAATAAAGAAGTAGATAGAATTTTAAAAGAAGCAAGAAATACAGAAGATGATAATAAAAGAAAAGAATTATATAAAGAATTCCAAGAAGCAATATCAAAAGATATGCCATATACATTTATAGCATATTTAGATGCTATTTTTGTTGGAGATTCAAATATAAAAGGAATTTCTAAAGATACTGTATTAGGACATCATGGTGCAGGATTATTATGGAATGTTGAAGAGTGGACAATTGAATAAAAAATAAATGAGAAGTTGAGAGTTATTATTTAGCTCTCAACTTTAATTAAAGGAGTTCTATAATGTTAGAAATAAAAGATTTATTTATAGATATAGAAAGTCATAATGGAACAGTAAATGCAGTTAGAGGAGTATCTCTAAATGTTAAGAGAAAAGAATTATTAGCCATAGTTGGAGAGTCTGGGTGTGGAAAATCTATACTTTGTAGAAGTATAATAAAACTTTTGCCTAAAGGTGCAAATATAAAAAGTGGAGAAATTATTGTTAATGGAAAACATGTAGAAAATATGAGTGAGAAAGATGCTTATAATTTTAGAGGAAAAGATGTTGGAGTAATTTTTCAAAATCCAATGACTGCATTAAATCCAACAATAACTATAGGCAATCAAATTACAGAAGCTTTACTTGTTCATAAAAATATAAGCAAAAAAGAAGCAATAGAAGAAGCAATAAAATTAATGGAGTTAGTAGGAATAGATTATCCAAGAGAAAGATTTAATCAATATCCACATGAATTTTCTGGTGGAATGAGGCAAAGGATAGTAATCGCAATAGCGGTTAGTTGTAAACCAGAACTTGTTATAGCTGATGAACCAACAACTGCATTAGATGTTACAATACAAAAGCAAATTTTAGATTTATTAGTTCACATAAAAAGAGACCATAATTCAGCAGTAGTTTTAGTAAGTCATGATTTAGGAGTAGTTTCATCAGTTGCAGATAAAGTTGCTATTATGTATGCAGGAAAAATATTAGAGGTTGGAAAGACAAATGAAATTTTCTCTAATCCTCAGCATCCATATACAAAAGGACTTTTAAATTCACTTCCAAGTTTTAATGAAGAAAAAGAATATTTAGATACAATTGGAGGTATACCACCAAGTCTTATTAATCCATTAAAGGGAGATCCTTTTGCTGAAAGGAATAAAAAGGCTTTTAAAATAGATTTTAAGGAAGATCCACCTAAAGTAAAAATAAGTGATACACACTTTGTATATTCATGGGAAGCCTTTTATGAAAAAAATAAAGATAATATAGAATATTTAGAGGGAGAGGCTTTATAATGGATAAAAAAATTTTAGAAATAAAAAATTTAAAAAGAAATTTTAATCTTGGAAAAGATAAAATTATAAAAGCTGTTGATGATGTAAGTTTAGATATATATGAAGGAGAAATATTTGGATTAGTTGGAGAGTCAGGTTCAGGTAAAAGTACTTTAGGTAAATCAATAATAGGAATAAATAGAGATGGAGATGGAGTAATTAGATATTTAGGAAAAGAAATATCTAATAAAAAAATTTTTAGAAAAGAAAAAAAGAATATAGGACAAACTATGCAAATAATATTTCAAGATACTACTTCATCTTTAAATTCAAGAATGAAGATAAAAGATATAATTGCAGAACCTCTTGTAATACAAAGAAAATTAAGTAAGTTAGATATAAAATACAAAGTGATAGAAGTACTTTATAAAGTTGGTCTTGATGAAAGTTATTTAGAATCCTATCCATATGAATATTCTGGAGGACAAAGGCAGAGAATTAGTATAGCAAGAGCTCTTACAATGAATCCTAAATTTATTATTGCTGATGAACCTATAGCTTCTTTAGATGTTTCTATGCAAGCTCAAATAGTAAATCTTTTTAAAAAACTAAAAAAAGAAGAAAAGTTGACCTGTCTTTTTATTGCTCATGATTTATCTATGGTTAGATATATTAGTGATAGAATTGGAGTTATGAGTAAAGGAAAACTTGTAGAGGTAGGAAAAACAGAAGATATATATAATAATCCAAAGGAAGAGTATACAAAACTTTTAATTAATTCTATTCCTAAAATAAATAAAATTAATAGAGCGTAATTTTAAAGTTGTCTAATTCTAGAGTAGTAGAAATAAGGCAACTTTTTTTGAAATTATGTATAATTAATTTAAACATAAATTGATTAGGAGACGAATATGAAGAAGACAATAGGTGTGTTTGCTCATGTAGATGGTGGAAAAACAACATTTTCAGAAAGCTTACTTTATAATACAAATACAATTAGAAATAAAGGAAGAGTAGACCATAAGGATACTTTTTTAGATAGCCATTCAGTAGAAAAGGAAAGAGGAATAACAGTATTTTCAGATATAGGAATTTTTAATTATAAAGATAATAAATATTTTTTAGTAGATACTCCAGGACATGTAGACTTTTCTCCAGAAATGGAAAGAGCAATTAGTGTTTTAGATTACGCTATATTAATAGTTAGTGCAGTTGAATTAGTTCAAGGACATACAGAAACTATATGGGAGCTTTTAAAAAAATATAATGTTCCAACCTTTATATTTATAAATAAAATAGATAGAGTTGGCGCAAATATAGAAGAAGCTATAAAAGATATTCAAATGAAATTAACGAAAGATGGTCTTTATATTGAAAATTCAATAAAAGAATTAAAGGAAGACTATATAGAGTTTATTGCAGAGAGAGATGAGACTCTTTTAGAAGAATATTTAAACGGAGAATTAGAAGAAGATAAAATTATAGATGCTATTAAAAAAGAAATAAAAGAAAGAAAAGCATTTTTAATTTATAAAGGTTCAGCTCTTTTAGATGATGGGATAAAAGAATTTTTAGATGATTTTGATTTTTTAACTTATACAAAGAGAGAAGAAGGGGAATTTAAAGGAAGAGTATTTAAAATAAGATATGATGAAAAAGGAAATAGAGTAACTTTTATAAAAGCTTTATCAGGAAAAATAAAAACTAAAGAAGAGATTAAATTTAAAGTAAATGGAGAAGAAAAAAGAGAAAAAATTAATGAAATAAGAGAATATAATGGTCAAAAATATAAATTAATAAATTCAGCAGAACAAGGAGATATTTTTGGAATTGTTGGAGTACAAGACCTAAAGGCAGGAGATTCTATAGGATTTGATGAAAAATTAAATTTAAATACGACACCAGCATTAATGGTAAAAGTAATTTATGATAAAGCATTAAATCATACTGAAGTATTGAAAATTTTTAGAACTCTAGAAAGTGAAGATAGTAGTTTAAATGTTTTATGGAATGAAGAAATAAAAGAATTATCTATAAGTATAATGGGAAAAGTTCAATTAGAAGTTCTAGAGGAAATTTTAAAAGAAAGATTTAATTTAAAAGTAGAATTTGATAAACCAGAAATAATGTATAAAGAAACTATAGAAGGAACAGATTTAGGATGTGGGCATTTTGAACCTTTAGGCCACTATAGTGAAGTTCATTTAAAATTAGAAGAAGGAAAAAGGGGAAGTGGAATAGTATTTTTTAATGAATGTCATGCTGACCATTTAACAACAGGAAATCAAAATTTAATAAAGACACATATTTTTGAAAGAAAACATAAAGGAATTTTAACAGGAAGTCCAATAACAGATATGAAAATAACTCTTTTGACAGGTAGGGCTCATAATAAGCATACAAGTGGAGGAGATTTTAGAGAAGCCACAAAAAGAGCTTTAAGACAAGGATTAGAAATGGGAAAACATAGACTTTTAGAGCCATATTATTCTTTTAATATATCAATAAATGTTGAACATTTAGGAAGAGTTTTATCAGATATACAAAAGATGAATGGAAATTTTGAAGATCCAGAAAATTTAAATTCAGAAATAGTTAGAATAAAAGGAAGAGGGCCAGTAAAAACTTTTATGTACTACCCTTTAGAATTTGTAAGCTTTACAAGAGGAAAAGGAAGTTTAAATTTAATTTTTGATGGATATGATTTTTGTCATGACGAAGAAAGAGTTATAGAGGAAAAAGGATATGATAAAAATGCTGATATAGAATACACTAGTACTTCAATATTTTGTTCAAAAGGACAATCATATCTTGTAGAAGGGAAAGATGCAAGAGAGCATATGCATTGCTTAAAATAATAATATTTTTGGTAAAGTGAATTCTATGTGAAGTTTAACTGATTTTTTTATATTGATGATAAAATAAAATAAGTAAATTTTATAGGAGAACAAGTGAAATGAAAAAAGTTTTAGTAGTAGAAGATGATTTGAAAATTAGAGAACTTATAGAGGAGTTTTTAAAAGCTGAAGGGTATTTTGTAAGAGGAGCTAGTGATGGATTAGAAGGTTATTCTGTATTTAGAGAAGAAGAATTTGATTTAGTAATAACAGATATTATGATGCCAAGAATGGATGGATACGCATTAACTAATCTTATTAGAGAAGAATCAAATGTGCCTATAGTTATGCTTACAGCTTTAAATGATGAGGAAGACCAAATAAGAGCTTTTGATGAAAAAGTAGATGATTTTATTTCTAAACCATTTTCTTTTGCACTTTTAATAAAAAGGGTTGAAGCAATTTTAAGAAGATGTTCAAGAGAAGCTGGAGAAAGCTCTTTACTTCAATTTGAAAATATAACTTTAAATGAAGATACTTATAAAGCTCTTGTAGATGGTGAAGATATAGAGCTAACATTAAAAGAATTTAACATATTAAAACTACTTATTTTAAATTTTCCAACAGTTTTAAAAAGAGAAGTTTTAATGGATAAAATATGGGGATATGATTATTATGGAGATATGAGAGTTATAGACGCACATATAAAAAATTTAAGAAAAAAAATAAAGTACGATTACATAAAAACTGTAAAGGGAGTAGGGTATGTACTTGAAAAATAAATGGGAAAGTATAGGAATAAAAAAGAAGCTTTTCATAATATCAACTGGAATTGTTGTTGCAACTTCTATACTTATTTATGCAGCTTTATTTATTTTATTTCCCAGAATATATCTTCATACAAAGATATCTAATATAAAATCAGATACAGATGTTCTTATTACTAAAATGGGGGAAAATCCAAATTTTAATTATCAACAAGGAATAAATGAATATGCATATCAAAATGGTGCTATTGCAGCTCTTTTAGATTTTAAAGGAAATGTAATATATACTCCAAATAAATTTGAGAGAAATATGATACGAAGTCGTGAAATTGAAGTTGAGCCTAATAGAGATATTTTTAGGAAGAAAAAAACTGACTATGAAATTGCTATAAGTGTATATGTAAAGAGTTTAAATAAAAATTGTATTTTAAAAGTTAATATGCCCCTTAGATTTAAAGATGATATAAATAGAGTTATAATAATTATTTTTCCTATAATAGTTCTTATAACTATAGCACTTGGAGTTTTTTCTGTATTAGTATATAGCTCAGTAATAAGTAACCCACTTTTAAGTATAAATAGAGTTGCAAGGGATATAGCACAATTGAAATTTGATAATAAGCTAAAGCCAGAAGGTAATGATGAGTTTGCAGAACTTTCTAATAGTATAAATCTTATAAGTGAAAACTTAGAGAAAAATATATCTATGCTTGAAAAGGCAAATGAAAAACTTAGAAAAGATATAGAAAGAGAAAAAGAAATAGATAGAAAGAGAAGAGACTTTATAAATGCAATTTCTCATGAATTAAAAACACCTATAACAGTTATAAGTGGGCAAGTAGAAGGGATGATTTATAATATAGGTCCTTATAAAAATAGAGATAAATATTTAAAGGAAACTTTAGAAAGTGTAAATGAACTTAATTCTCTAGCACACGAAATAATAAGTTTAGCAAAAATTGAAGAAGGTGTTGGTATTCAGCTTGAAAATAAATCTATAAATGAGCTAGTAAAAGAAGTTTTAAGTGGATATGAGTATTTCATAGAAAAAGAAAAATTAAATATAAGTTTAAATGAAAAAAATCAAATATTTAGAGAAATAGATAAAGGGATAGTAAAAAAAATACTTTCAAATTTAATTGGAAACGCTGTTAAATATAGCAGAAGTTATATAGAAATAAGCATATATGAAAATGTCATAGAGATAAAAAATGATGTAATAGAAAGTATAGATGAAAAAGATATTGAAGAAATATTTACTCCTTTTTATAGAGGGGATAAATCAAGAAATAAAAAGAAACCAGGAACAGGGTTAGGATTATATATAGTAAAATCGTTAATACAGGCACATGCTGGAATGAGTTATTCAGTAAAATGTGAAGATAATATTTTTGAGTTTAGATTAAATATGGAATAGAAAAATAAAGGTAGGCCAAAAGCTTACCTTTATTTTTTTAGTACAAACTATAAGATAATAAGAATTGTGCCATTATATAAGTAATCATTATAAAAAAAGAATCTCTTTTAAAAGAGCCTTTAAATGTACTTATTGAAAGTATAGAGTCAGATAATACAAATAAAATTGCACCCAACATAGCTATAAATGAGAAACTAGTTGTATTTGTTAAAAAATAAAAAATTGATAAGGAAAGCATAAATCCAATTATAAAAATATATATGATTACTGGAATTTTAAAATTATATAAATTATGTTTTATTGTTTTATAAATAAAATAAGAAATTATAATTGGAATTAATAATGTAAATAGATAAATAAAATAAAAATTTTTAAAATTAATATTCTTAAATAACTCAACTATATAAAAAATGTGGCCAATTAAAAAAGAGAGTAATCCTATAATAAAAAAGTTAGAATTTTTAGATTTTATAAGGAAAACATCTCCTAGAAATCCAAAAAATAAAGATAAAATTATTATTGTATTTATGTCTTTACCATTAAATAAAAAATTCAAAATTAATATAGGCATTAATAAAGGTTTAGTAATATTTCTTAATTTCTGATTTTCTTTATAACATGAAATTACATGAAGTATTGATACGATTAAAAATAAAATTATCAAAGTCAAATCTCCTTACATATATGAATTTTATATTATAGATATATGTTTAAAATAAAATTTTAAATTAAATAACTAAAAATAATTTTCACCTAAAATTCAGATTACATTCAGTAGAATTACATATTAGTTTCAAAGTAAATACAGACAAGCTAGTTAATATATATTCGTAGCCTAAAAAGAGAAAGGGGAATTTGGATGAATTTTTTATCAAGAGCTTTTATAAGTACAAAAGAAAACTTAGGTAAAACAGCTCTTTTGTTTTTAGTAATGACAACAATATGTGTTTTTGTATTAGCAGGAATATCAATACAACAAGCAACAGATCAAGCGAGTAATTTAGCAAGAGAAAAATTAGGGGCAACAGTAACACTTCAACCTAATATGCAAAAACTTAGAGATGATATGAAAGAAAAGGGCGAGGGTAGATTTCAAATAAAAAATATTTCTATTCCAATGAGTGTTGTAGATCAAATTTTAAAATTAAATAATATAGTTGGATATAATTTAACTACTACAGCAACAGGAATAGCAGATGGCTTTGAGCCTATAACAAGCTCAGAAAGTTCTAGTAACTCAGATGAACAAGCACCTCCATTTAGAGAAAATAATCAAAAGGAAATGGGAAATTTAAAGATAAATGGAGTCTTAGAACAAAGCTTAACTTCAGAAGCTGAAAACGGAACTATAAAATTGGTTGAAGGTAGCGGAATAACAAAAGAAAATTTAAATCAAAATGTAGGAGTAATATCACAGACACTTGCAAGTGCTGATAGTTTAAAAGTTGGAGATACAATAAAAATAAAATCACCAATAACTAATGAAGTATATTCAATAAAAATACAAGGAATATATGAGACAACAGAAGAAATAAGTGAAATGGCAGTAAGAAATGAAGCTATGAATCCTTATAATGCAATTTATGTACCATATACATTTGCTAATGAAATGAAAGGTAGTGATTATAAAGATTCAGTAGACCAAGCGACATTTACATTAAATGATCCATTAAATGTGAATTCATTTTTAGAATCAGCTAAAAAGCTTAATATTGATTTTGACACATATATGCTTAATGCAAATAACAGAGCTTATGAAACTATGATTGGACCTATAAATAATGTAAGTTCATTTGCTAAAACAACTGTATTAATAGTTAGTATAGCAGGGGCTATTATAATGTCTTTAATAATAATACTTACTATAAAAGGAAGAAGAAGTGAAATTGGAATTATTTTATCTTTAGGGGAGAGAAAAAGAAAAATAATATCACAATTTTTAGTTGAAATGTTAATAGTTCTGATAATTTCACTGGGAGTTTCAGTTGGAATTGGAAATATTGTTAGTAATAGTATAGGAAACTCATTAGTACAAAAAGAAATTGCTGTAAATGCAGAAAATCAATCACAAAATGGATTTGGTGGAGGACGTTTTGGTAATTTTGAAGGAGGACCTAAAGGACATGAAGGTTTCAATAATGAAAAAGTAGATGTTCAACCAATTAGTTCATTGAATGTAAAGGTAAGTGGAAAAGATTTCTTAGATATGTCACTTATAGCAATACTTATAGTAATAATTTCAATAGGAATTCCAAGTGTAGGTATAATGAGACTTCAGCCAAAGGAGATATTGAGTAGACATGATTAATGAAAATATAGAAGAAAGTATTTTAGAACTAAAAAATGTTAAATATTTTTATAATAAAGATAGTATTATATTAGATGATATAAATGTGTCATTTGAAAAAGGAAACTTTTATACTATATTTGGGCCATCAGGAAGTGGAAAAACAACTCTTTTATCTTTAATTTGTGGATTAGATAAAATAAAAGATGGAGAAATAATTTATAATGGAAAAAATTTAGATAAAATAGGGCTTAGTAAATATAGAAGAGAATATGTATCAATAATTTTTCAATCATATAATTTGATAACTTATATGACTGCGCTTCAAAATGTTATATTAGGAATAGAAGTTAAAGGGGTTAAATGTAAAGATAAAAAAGATTTAGCAGTTAAGATGTTAAAAAGAGTTGGACTTATAGAAGAACAAATAAATCAAAAAGTTCTTACCTTAAGTGGGGGACAGCAGCAAAGAGTGGCTATTGCAAGAGCTTTAGTTAGTAGAACAGATCTTATAATAGCAGATGAGCCAACAGGAAACCTAGATGAAAAAACATCTAATGAAATAATAAAACTATTCAAAAATATAGTAAAAGAAGAAAATAAATGTCTTTTAATGGTTACTCATAATAATGACATTGCAAAAGAAGCAGATAAATCTTATATTTTAAAAGATAAAAAAATAAAAGAGATTACCCAATAAAATTTAATATATAGACTACAGAATAAGAGCTTGGAATATAAGCTCTTATTTTTTATTAATTATTTAAAAGAATATGATATATAATAAATTTAAATAAGTGATTAAAATGATAAATTATATTTAAAAGCTTATTTCTGTAACAAGGAGGTAATACTGAGGTAATAATTTGATGGCATAATATTAAATAATGAAAGGAGATGAATTTTATAAATTGGCTATAACATTTAAAAAAATGAATAAAAAATTTAAAGTAAAGCATAAGAGGTTAAAAAATAAAGAATTAATTTCTAATATGCAAAAAGATATAAAAACTCCATTATCTTTAATAAAGTCATATACAACTAGTATTAAAGAAGGGTTAGAAGATGGAACATTTGAAAATATAATAGCTGAAGAAATGGACAACACTTCAAAAATTGTAGAAAACTTTATCGATATTTCAAAAATCCAAATATCAGAAACTAAAAAAGAATTATTTTATATAGGAGAGTTTTTAGATAGAGTTTTAGAAAAACTTAAGGCTCAAATAGAAAGTAATGGATTAACATTAATAAAAAATTATAATGGGTTAGAAGATGAAGCTGTTTTAGCAGATAAAAGACAATTAGAAATATGTGTACATAATATTATACTTAGTAGTATAAAGTATGATAATGATAATTACATAAAAGTAGAATTAAATAAAATTAAAGATAAGACTATACTAAGTGTAAAAGAAAGATGCAAAAACTTATCAGAAATTGATTTATTAAAACATTCTTGGAAAAGATTTAATATATTTGAGAAAATAAAAACTAAATATTCATCAAAGTCTGATATGGAATTAGCTATAGTTAAAGAAATTTTGAAAAAAAATAAATTAGAATATGGTATAAGTTTAAATAATAAAGAGGTAGAGTTTTACATAGAATTTTAGAGAAAAGTCATAAGAAATTATGACTTTTTTCTTTTTATGAAAAGGAATAAAATCTTCCTTATAGAAATATATGTAACAAGTAAAGCTTATAAGGTTAAAAGGGATATAGAAGAAAAGAGAGGGAATATTATGAAAAAATTAATTATATTATTATTAATTATAATTTTAGGAGTAAGTTTATTTAAATTAGGATTTATTATAAATAAAAAAGTAGAGCTTAACAGGTACCCATATAAGTATAGTGAGGAGGTGAATCATTATAGTAGGGAATATGATCTTGATCCATTATTTGTTCTTTCAGTAATAAAAGTAGAAAGTAATTTTAATCCTGATGCTATTTCAAATAGTGGAGCAATTGGGCTTATGCAAATAACTGAAGAAACAGGTAGAGATATAGCAAAACATTTAGGAAATGAAAATTTTAGCCCAAAAGATTTATATGATCCAAAGCTAAATATAGAAATGGGTTGTTGGTATTTAAATGATTTGTTTAAAGAATTTAAAAATAGAGATTTAGTTCTTGCAGCTTATAATGGAGGAAGAGGAAATGTTCAAAAATGGCTTTATGATTTTAGATATTCATCAAATGGTGAATTAATAAATATTCCTTTTAAGGAAACACAAGATTATGTAAAAAAGGTCAATAGTGACTTAGAGGTTTATTCAAGAATATATAGTAATAAATAAAATATAAAACTTCACATAGAATTCACATAGAATTCTACATAGCTACAGATAAATAGATTATCATAAAGATGTTGAAAATTTAAAGAGCCAAAATGTTGATAATTAATTTTTCTTAGTCTTCCAATCAAAAATTAATATAAATTTTAAATGAGAAAAGTTAATCAAAAATTCCATTAGAATATTTAAGCCACACTTATTCTGATGGAATTTTTGGTTTATGTATAATTATAGATTTCTATAAAGCAATAATTTAAAATTCATTAATAAAAGAAAGTAGCTAAATTTTTCTTATTGGTTTAAAATTATATTTAATAAGAATTTTAGGAGGAAAAAATGAATTATATAAATGCAATTAAAAATTATAATCCTATAAATGAGCAAGAAGAAAAAGATAAAGAATTATTTTTATTTTGTATAAATAAATTTGAAGATATTTTAACCAGAAAAAATGTAGTTGCACACTTAACAAGCTCTGCCTTTGTAGTGAATAAAGATAGAACAAAAACATTAATGATATATCATAATATATATGATACTTGGGCTTGGACAGGTGGACATATGGATGGAATGGATGATTTAATATATGTTGCTAAAAAAGAATTAATGGAGGAGACAGGTGTTAAAAATCCAATTTTAATAACTGATGAAATAATGTCATTAGATTCTATAACTGTTAATGGACATATAAAACGTGGAGAATATGTTTCTTCTCATCTGCATTTGAACGCAGCATTTCTTTTTGAATGTGATGAAAATGAAGAATTAATAGTAAAAGAAGATGAAAATAGTGGAGTAAGATGGATAGATATAGATAAGCTTGATTCATATGTTTCTCCTAATGATAAGCATGTATTAGAAATTTATAAAAAGATTTTAAGAAAAGCAAATATTATAAATAATTTCAATTAAAGGGACAAGGTTAATTTCTTAATTAACCTGTCTTTTTTTATGGTAAAATGATTAATAGAGACTAAAGTGGACAGAATTATAAAAAAATTTTAAGGAGCGATTTTTTGAATAATATAATAGAAATTTTAAATAAATATTATGGATATAAAAGCTTTAGAAAAGGCCAAGAAGAAATAATAAATAATATAATTAATGGAAATGATGTATTGGCTATAATGCCAACAGGTGGAGGAAAATCAATATGCTATCAAGTTCCAGCTATAGCTATGGATGGACTTACAATAGTTATTTCACCTCTTATTTCACTTATGAAAGACCAAGTTGATTCTTTAAATTCTCTTGGGATAGATAGTGCATATATTAATTCAAGTTTATCTAATATAGAAATTCAAGAAGTGTATTTTAGATTAAATACAGGTGATATAAAAATACTTTATGTTGCTCCTGAAAGATTAGAAGGAGTAGAGTTTTTAAATATAATAAAATCTTTAAAAGTAAGTCAAATAGCAGTTGATGAAGCACATTGTGTTTCTCAATGGGGGCATGATTTTAGAAGTAGTTATAAAAGAATTTATAATTTTATAGAAGCTCTTCCTAAAAGACCTGTTGTAACTGCATTTACTGCAACAGCTACAAAAGAAGTTAGAGAAGATATATTAGAGAGTTTAAAATTAAGAGATGCTAAAATATTTATATCAGGATTTGATAGAGAAAATTTAAAAATAACTATTGAAAGAGGAATAAGTAAAAATATATATATTTTAGATTATATAGAAGAGAATAAAGGAGAATCAGGGCTTATTTATTGCTCTACTAGAAAAGAAGTTGATAAACTTTGTGATTTACTTAAAGCAAATGGAATAAATGCATTAAGTTATCATGCAGGGCTTTCTGATATGGAAAGAAAGAAAAATCAAGAGGATTTTATTTATGATAAAGTTGATGTTATGATTGCAACTAATGCTTTTGGTATGGGAATAGATAAACCTAATATAAGATATGTTATTCATTATAATATGCCTAAGAATATAGAAGGATATTACCAAGAGATAGGTAGAGCAGGAAGGGATGGAGAAAAATCTGAGTGTATACTTCTTTTCTCTCCAGGAGATGTTCAAACACAAAAATATATTATAGAAACAGGAACAACTAATCCATTTAGAAAAAGAAATGAACTAGAAAAATTACAAAGTATGATTGATTTAGTTTATTCAAATGGATGTTATAAAAAATATATATTAAATTATTTTGGTGAAGAAAGAGAAGAAGATTGTAATAACTGTAGTAATTGTCTTTTTGATGGAGAACTTATAGACAAAACTATAGATGCTCAAAAAGTAATTTCTTGTGTTTATAGAATGAAAAGACCTTTTGGAATAGGCGTTATAGTAGAAGTTTTAAGAGGTTCAAAAAATAAAAAGCTTATAGAACAAGGATTAGATAAGCTTACTACTTATGGAATAGTTAAAGATTACACAAAAGATGAATTAAAAGATTTTATAAATACTCTTATATCTCATGGATATATAAATTATGGAGGAGAATTTCCAGTAGTTACTCCAAATAAAAATTCATTAAAAGTAGTTAAGGGAGAAGAAAAAGTTTATTTTAAAGAAGCGAGAAAAGTTAAAAAGATCACTACTGATAATGATTTATTTGGTTTATTAAGAGGATTAAGAATGTATTTAGCAGGAGAAGAAGGGATTCCACCATATATGGTATTTGGAGATAATACATTAAAAGAAATGAGCACAAGAATGCCTTTAACAAAAGGTCAACTTTTAGATATAAGTGGTGTAGGTGAAAAGAAAGTAGAAAAATATGGTGAAAAGTTTATAGAAAAAATAAAAGAATATGTAGATGAAAAAAATATACAAGTAGATTTTAAATTTGAAAATGATATAAAATTACCAAAAGGAACAGAGAAAAAGAAAAGAAGAACTACTGAAAAAGAAAAATCTTATGAAATTTCTATAAGAATGCTTAGAGAGGGAAAATCTTTAAAAGAAGTTTCAGAAGAAAGAGGAAGTACAATAGGTACAATTTCAACTCATATTCAAACATTTTTAGGAGAAGGAAAAAATATAGATTTTAATATAAGCTTTGAAGGTTTATTTACAGATGAAGAAGAAAAAGAAATTTTAGAAGCTGGAGAAAAAGTTGGATTTAGTAAGCTTACTCCAATAAAAGAAATTGTGAACAAGAATATTTCCTATGATAAAATAAAATTAGTTATTTTAAAAAGAAGTTTAGAATAAATAAACTTAAAAATAAGTTATAATAAATGTGTTTTAATAAATGAATATAAAGACTAGAAAGAGGAATTTACGTATGATTAAAGATTCAATGTACAAAGATTATCTAAAAATATTAGAAGAAGAATTAGTTCCAGCAATGGGCTGTACAGAACCGATTGCAATAGCATACGCAAGTGCAAAAGCGAGAGAAGTCTTAGGTGAAATGCCAGAAAAAATTGAAGTTTTTTGTAGTGGGAATATTATAAAAAATGCAAAATGTGTTACTGTTCCTAATACAGGAAATCTTATAGGAATAAAAGCAAGTGCAATAATAGGAGTTTTAGCAGGAAAAGCAGATAGGGAATTAGAAGTTATAAACGAAGTTGATGAAGAGAGTATAAAAAAAGCAAAAGATTTAGTAGATGGAGACTATTGCAGAGTAAAAGTTTTAGATACTGAAATACAATTACATTTAATTGTAAAAGCATTTAGTGGAGATTCTATTAGTGAAGTTGAAATAAAATATGCTCATAATAATATATCTAGAATAACTAAAGATGGAAAAGATTTAGTTAATGTAGTTGAAGATAAGGAGAAATATTTAGGTGTATTTGTAGATAGAAGAATATTAAGTGTTGAAAAAATATATGAATTTGCTAATACAGTTGATTTAGAAGATGTAAAAGAACTTTTAGATAAACAAATAGAATATAATATATCTATTGCAGAAGAAGGGCTTAAAGGTGCATATGGAATAGGTATAGGAAAAGTAATTTTAGAAAGTTATCCAAATACTATTGAAACAAAACTTAAAGCTTATGCTGCTGCCGCATCAGAAGCTAGAATGAGTGGAAGTTCATTACCTGTTATGACAAACTCAGGGTCAGGAAATCAAGGTATGACTTCTTCAATTCCAGTTATAGTTTATTGTAAAGAAAATGGATTAACAGAAGAGCAATTATATAGAGGTCTTGTTTTTTCAAATCTTATGACAATACATCAGAAAACTGGAATAGGGAGATTATCAGCTTTCTGTGGAGCAGTAAGTGCAGGCTGTGCTAGTGGAGCTGCTATAACTTATTTAAAAGGTGGAAGTTTAGAACAAATAAGTAAAACTGTAACTAATACTCTTGCCAATATATCAGGAATAGTTTGTGATGGGGCAAAGGCTTCTTGTGCAGCAAAAATAGCAACAAGCCTTGATGCAGCAATGATGAGTCATTATTTAGCAATGGCAAATCAAGCTTATAATCCATTAACAGGAATTCTTAAAGAAGATATAGAAAGAACTATAGGAGCAGTTGGAAGACTTGGAAAAGAAGGTATGAGAGATACTGATAGAGAAATTTTAGAGATAATGTTAGAAGATTAAATAAGATAAATTATAAAATAGGACACTAACAAATTAAATTTAGTTAGTGTCCTATTTTATATAGAGATTTTTATTTTTCATTTTTGCAATTTATATATGAATTATAATTTTTGTAATAAATAAAAATAATTAAAGTATTACAATAAAGTAAAATAATGTTAGAGGTGATTAATATGGAAAGTAAATGGTTAACATGGGCAAAAGAACTTCAAAGTATAGCACAAGCAGGAGAACATTATTCAAAGGATAAATTTGATATTGAAAGATTTAATAGAATAAGGGAAATATCTGTAGAGATATTAAATGAATATACAGATATAGATAATGAAAAAATAAGAGATTTATTTTGCAATGAAAAAGGCTATCAAACTCCAAAAGTAGATGTTCGTGGAGTATTATTTAAAGATGGAAAAATACTTTTAGTACAAGAACAAATAGATAATAAATGGGCTCTTCCAGGAGGATGGGCAGAATATAATCTTTCCTTAAAAGAAAATGTTGAAAAAGAAATTTTTGAAGAGGCTGGAATTAAGGCAAAAGCAAAATCTATAATTGCAATTCATCAAAATTCTAAACATTCAGAAAGACCTAGTGCTTATGGAGTCTATAAAGTTTTTATTTTATGTGAGTATATATCAGGAGAATTTATTGAAAATATTGAAACTTTAAAAAGTGGATATTTCACATTAGAAAATTTACCAGAATTATCTTTAGGAAGAAACAATAGAAGTCAATTAGAAATGTGTTTTAATTGGATTTCAAAAGATGAAAGAGAAACACAATTTGATTAGGAGGAAATTTTATGTATGATATGCCATTATATAGACCACCAAGTGAAGCTAATAGTCTTATAATTCAAGCTACTTTAGGGTGTTCACATAATAAATGTTCATTTTGTAGTATGTATAAAGGAAAAAAGTTTACTATAAAACCACTAGAACAAATAAAAGAAGAAATTTTAGAATTTAGAAAAATATATACTTATGTACAAAGAATATTTATAGCTGATGGAGATGCTCTTATAATTCCTATGAATGATTTAAGAGAATTACTTAAATTTATAAAAAATACTTTCAAAGAATGTACTAGAGTAACTATGTATGCATCACCAAAATCAATAAGACTTAAAACAATAGATGAACTTAGAGAACTTAAAAATTTAGGTCTAGAAATGGTTTATATGGGAATAGAAAGTGGAAGTGAAGAGATTTTAAAAGATATAAATAAAGGTGCTACAAGAGATGAAATAATTCAAGCTGGTAAAAAAATAAAAGAAAGTGATATAAAACTTTCTGCAACAATTATTTCAGGGATAGGTGGAAAAGAAAAAACAAATTTACATGCAAAAGATACAGGAAGTATTATAAGTATTATAAAGCCTGATTATGTTGGAGTATTATCTCTTATGATAGAAAAAAATACCGAGATAGAGGAAAAAGTTAAAAATGGTGAATTAGAAATTTTGAGTAGCTTTGAAATTTTAAAAGAAATAAAAGAAATATTAAAAAATATAAATACAGATGAAAAAATTATTTTTAGAAGTAATCATGCCTCTAATTATGTTAGCTTAAAAGGAAATTTACCAATAGATAAAGATAGATTAATTGAAGATATAGATTGGTGTATAGAAAATTCTTATATAAAAAATGAAAAGAATAGAAGCTTATAGTTAAACTTTGAGAAATATAAAATTATATTTCTCAAAGTTTTTTTATTGATTAGAATAAAGGACATAATTATTGGGAAAGGTATGTTTGTAATAATTATGGCAATATATTCAATATTTAAATTATGAGGAGGAATCAGCTTTGAGAATTACAATGCGTGAACAAGAAAAATTAATGATTGTTGTTGCAGCTGAGGTAGCAAGAAGAAGAATGAAAAAAGGTCTTAAGCTAAATTATCCTGAATCAGTGGCATTAATAACAGATGAAATAATGGAAGGTGCTAGAGAAGGTAAAAGTGTTACTGATCTAATGGATGAAGGAAGAAAAATATTAACAAGAGATCAAGTAATGGAAGGAATTCCAGAAATGATACATACAGTTCAAGTAGAAGTAACTTTCCCTGATGGAACTAAATTAGTTACTGTACATGATCCAATTCAATAATATAAGGAGGGTAAATTATGGTACCAGGTGAAGTAATTTTAGGTGAAGGAACTATAAAATATAATGAAGGAAAAGAGGCTATTCAATTAAAGGTTACAAATACTGCAGATAGACCAATACAAGTAGGTTCACATTTTCACTTTTTTGAAGTTAATAATGGATTAAAATTTGATAGAGAAAAAGCTTACGGAAAAAGATTAGATATACCAGCTGGAACAGCAGTTAGATTTGAACCAGGAGATGAAAAAGAAGTTAATTTAATTGATATAGCAGGCGTTAGAAGAGTATATGGATTGAATAATAGAGTAGACGGATATTTAGATGAAGGGAGAAGAAAATAATGAGCTTTGAAATAGATAGAAAGCGTTATTCAGATTTATTTGGACCAACAGCTGGAGATAAAATAAGATTAGGAGATACAGATCTTTTTATAGAAATAGAAAAAGATTTAACTGTTTACGGAGATGAATGTAAGTTTGGTGGAGGAAAATCTCTAAGAGAAGGAATGGGAGAAAACTCTATTGAAACTAGAAAAAATCCAAAAGTAGTTGACTTAATAATTACAGGAGTTACAATTCTTGATTACACAGGAATTTATAAAGCTGATATTGGAATTAAAGATGGAAAAATATTAGCTATAGGAAAAGGTGGAAATCCATTAGGAATGGATGATGTAGATTTCATAGTGGGAGTTAGTACTGAAGCTTTAGCAGGAGAAGGATTAATTTTAACTGCTGGTGGAATTGACACACATGTTCACTATATTAGTCCAGATTTAGTTAGAGTTGCATTAGAAGGTGGAATAACTACTGTAGTTGGTGGAGGAACTGGGCCAAATGATGGAACAAATGCTACAACTTGTACTCCAGGTGCTTGGAATATAGAAAGAATGATAGAATCTGCTGAAGGCTTACCAATAAATATTGGATTCTTAGGAAAAGGTAGTGGAGCTAATGTAGAAGTTAATGGAGAACAAATAGAAGCTGGAGCTTGTGGATTAAAAGTTCACGAAGACTGGGGAGCTACAAAATCAGCAATAGATTATTCACTTAGAGCTGCTGATAAATATGATGTTCAAGTTTCAATCCACACTGATACTTTAAATGAGGCTGGATTTGTTGAGGATACTATAGATGCTATCCAAGGAAGAGTTATTCACACATTCCATACAGAAGGAGCTGGAGGAGGGCATGCACCAGATATCTTAAAAATGGCATCATATCCGAATGTTTTACCAGCTTCAACAAACCCAACAAAACCATATACAAAAAATACTATAGCTGAGCACTTAGATATGTTAATGGTTTGTCACCATTTAGATGCTAAAGTACCAGAAGATATAGCATTTGCTGATTCAAGAATAAGAAAACAAACTATAGCTGCTGAAGATATTCTTCATGATATGGGAATATTCAGTATGATGAGTTCAGATACAATGGCTATGGGAAGAATTGGTGAAGTTGTAACTAGAACTTGGCAAACAGCTAGTAAAATGAAAGTACAAAGAGGAACTATGGAAAATGATAAAGCTCATAGTGATAATAATAGAGTTAAGAGATATGTTGCTAAATATACAATAAACCCTGCTATAGCTCAAGGAATAAGTGAGTATGTAGGTTCAGTAGAAGAAGGAAAAGTTGCTGACTTAGTTCTTTATGAACCAGCATTCTTCGGAGTTAAACCTAAAATTGTTATTAAAGGTGGAATGATTATTAATTCAATAATGGGGGAAGCAAATGCTTCAATTCCAACTTGTCAACCAGAACTTCCAAGAGCAATGTTCGGAGCTTATGGAAAAGCAATGTCAAACACTTGTATAACATTCGTTTCTCAATATGCTTATGAACATGGAATCAAAGAAAAATTAGGATTACAAAAAGAAGTATTACCTGTTAAAGGAATAAGAAATTTAACTAAAAAAGATATGAAGCTTAATGGAGAAATGCCTAAATTAGAGGTTGATCCACAAACATATGATGTAAAAATAAATGGTGAATTAGCTACTTGTGAGCCAGCAGAAACATTACCATTAACTCAAAGATATTTCTTATTCTAATTTATATAGGAGAGGCGATTAAGATATGATTTTAGATAAGGTTTTAGGAAATATAGAAAATACTAATTTAGAAGGTGTACATATAGAAAAAATTTATTTAAATAATGAAGAAATGCTAAAAAGAATAATTAGAGTTACTTCAGATCATGGTAAGGATTATGGTATTTCCCTTTCAGATGGAAATAAATTAAAAGATGGAGATATTTTATTTAATGATGGGCATAATGCAGTAGTTATAAAATTTAATTCAGAAGATGTTTTAGTAATAAAACCAAAAGATATGAATCAAATGGGGAAAATAGCTCATGAAATTGGCAATAAACATTTGCCAGCACAATTTATAGATGAAACTATGATAATTCAATATGATTCTGTTGTTGAAGAAACTTTGAAAAAACAAAATTTAAATTATTCAAGAGAAAATATGGAGTTAAAAGAGGCATTTAGACATGTTGACTTCATGCACAGACACTAAAAATAATTTAAATATTCTTAAGATAATGCAGATATGTGATTCTAACTTCCCAATAGGATCATTTAATCATTCTTATGGAATGGAAACTTATCTTAGAGATAATAGGATAAAGGATACAGAATCATTTAGAGGTTGGATAAGAGCATTTTTTAGAAATCAATTTATATATAGTGATGGGTTTTCAATAAAACTTTTATATGAATATTTAGATAAAAAAAGCGAGAAAAAAATTTTAGAGTTAGATAGAAAAATAACAGTTCAAAGTATGGCTTTTGAAACTAGAAATGGTAATAAAATGGTAGCCAAAAGAATGTTAAATTTATTTTTAGATTTATATGATTCAAAAATTCTTGAAATTTATTTAGAAAAAATAAATAAAAAAGAAGCTTTTGGCCATCCAGCAATTGTTTTTGGAATGCTTATGTATGAATTAAAAGTTAATTTAATAGATGCTATTCAATATTACATGTATAGTACAGCTTCTACATTAATTCAAAATGCAGTAAGAACTATTCCATTAGGACAAAAAGATGGGCAAATTTTATTAAAGGAATCTTCTGAAAGTTTTTTAGAACTTAGTGAAATAATTCAAACATTAGATGAAGATATGTTTGGAGCAAATGTACCAGGAATAGAATTAGCACAAATACAACATGAAACATTAGTATTTAGATTATTCATGTCATAAAAATTTTGAAAGGTGGAAAAATTATGAGACCAATTGTTATTGGAGTTGGTGGACCAGTTGGAAGTGGGAAAACTCTTTTAATTGAGAGATTAACAAGAAAGATGAATGAGAATTATAAATGTGCAGTAATAACTAATGATATATATACAAAAGAAGATGCAAAATTTATGGTTAAAAATTCTGTATTGCCAGAAGATAGAGTAATAGGAGTAGAAACAGGTGGTTGTCCACATACTGCTATTAGAGAGGATGCATCTATGAATTTTTCAGCAATTGAAGAATTAAAAAATAAATTTGATGATTTAGATATTATATTTTTAGAAAGTGGAGGAGATAACTTAGCTGCTACATTTAGTCCAGATTTAGTAGATTTCTCAATTTATATAATAGACGTTGCACAAGGGGAAAAAATTCCTAGAAAAGCTGGGCAAGGAATGATTAAAAGTGATTTGTTTATTATAAATAAAATAGATTTAGCGCCTTATGTTGGAGCTGATTTAGATGTTATGAGAAAAGATACTTTAAATTTTAGAAAAGAAAATTCTTTTATTTTCACAAATCTAAAAACAGATGAAGGGATAAATTTAGTTATTGAATGGATACAAAAGCATTGTCTTTTAGAAGGAATATAAGCTATGGAACAAAGCATAAAAGAATTAGATGAAAAAAAATCTTTTGATGGCTATATTGATTTAGTTTTAGTTAAAAGTGGAGAAAAAACTATAACTAGTAAAAGAGCTTTTGATGGAGTTATGAGAGTTTCTCCAACTCTTCATTTAGATAGAGAAGAGATATCAACTTATTTTTTAATTCAAATAGGTGGAGGATATGTAGAAGGTGAAAGATTTTTAAATAATATTGAGCTTAAAGAAAATGCTAGAGCAATAGTTACAACTCAAGCTTCTACAAAGATATATAAATGTGAAAATAAAAAGGAAACTTATCAAAAGACTAAGGTGATTTTATCAAAAAATAGTATTTTAGAGTTTATAAATGACCCAGTTATTTTATATAAAGATGCTAAATATAAACAAGAAAATAATATTTATATAGATAAAGACGCTACTCTTATTTATTCAGATGGAATAACTTCAGGATGGTCACCAACTGGAGAAGTATTTAAATATAGTAGTGCAAAATTAAAAACAAATTTATATTATGATGGTGAACTTATGCTAATAGACAATTTAGTTATGGAACCAGAAAAATATGATGTAAATAGTATAGGATACTTAGAAGGATACTTAAATTTTGGAACTCTCTTGGTTATAAATAAAAATATAGATAAAAAATTTATAGAAAATATGAGAAAAGAATTAGAAGATGTTAGATTAGATGTTAGCTTTGGAGTATCTTCTCTAGAAATAAATGGGTTTATTCTTAGAGTTATAGGAAATTTAACACAAGATATAGAGAAGGTAGTTAACATATGTCACAACTATGTTAGAAAAGAAATTTTAAATTCAGCTGAAATATTAATCAGAAAATATTAAATTAGGAAGTGAAAATATGCTTAATGGAATAGAACATGGTAATGTAGCATTTATGATTTTATCAACAGTTTTAGTTTTTATAATGACACCAGGACTTGCATTTTTTTATGGAGGTCTTGTAGAGAAAAAAAATTCTTTAACTATAATGCTACAAGTATTTTTATCAATAGGTATAGTAACATTGATGTGGATTTTTGGAGGATTTAGTTTTGTTTTTGGAAATGATATAGGTGGAGTAATTGGCGATCCATCACAATATTTTGCATTTAATAATTTAGATTTTGTAATTAATAAACATTATGGTTTAACAATACCATTTTTATTATTCTTTATGTATCAACTTATGTTTGCAATTATAACATTACCTCTTATGACAGGTGCTATAGCAAATAGAATGAAAATAAGAGGATGGATAGTATTATTAATTTTATGGATGCTATTAGTTTACTTCCCAGTAGCTCATTGGATATGGGGAGGAGGTTTTCTTGCTAAAATGGGATTTGTAGATTTTGCAGGAGGAACTGTAATTCACATAAGTTCAGGATTTTCAGGGCTAGCTGCTATAGCTGTTTTAGGAAGTAGAGCTATAAAAAATGAAAAAGGTCCTTTTAATTTAGGATTAGTTTCTATAGGGGCTGCACTTCTTTTATTTGGATGGTTTGGATTTAATGCTGGTGGAACTTTAACAGCAGCAGAAACAGCTGCAATTGTATTTGCTAACACTGGAGTAGCTGCAGCATCAGGAATGATAGTTTGGATAATAATGTACTATATAGAAGAAAGAAGATTTTCATTTTTAGAAGCTATAATAGGGGCAGTAGCAGGACTTGCAACAATTACTCCAGCATCAGGTTATGTTTCTCCATTATCTGCAACATTAATAGGAGCATTAGCAGGAGTATTTTGTTTCTTATGTGTAAAATTTGCAAAAAAAATGAAATGGGATGATGCCTTAGATGTATGGGGAGTACATGGAATGGGTGGTTTACTTGGAACACTATTAATAGGTGTTTTTGCAAATAAATTTATAAATGGAGTTAGTGCAGGAATGAATCAGTTCTTAGTTCAATGTTTTGGTGCTTTTTTTGTAGCAATTTACTCAATTATTGTTACATTTATAATAATGAAAGTAATAGATAGAGGAAACTTTATAAGAGTAAGTAAAGAAGAACAAGAACAAGGATTAGACGAAGTCTTTTTAAAAGAAAAATATGATTTAGATTAAAATTCAGAAAGGAGATCATATTATGTTAGGAGCAGTTCTTTTATATGTTGGTTTTGTACTTATGATAAATGGAATAGGCAGACTTACAGATATAAACCCTAAATCAACAGCTATAATGAATTTATTTACAGGTGGATTATCAGTAATTGTTAATATTGGGACTCTTTTAATTGATCAAACTCAAACTCCGGCAAATTCAACAGCATTTTATGCAGCTGGAACAGGATTATTATTTGGATTTACATATTTATTCGTAGGAATTAATTCTATATTTAATCTTGATAGTAGAACATTTGCATGGTATTCATTATTTGTTGCTATAACAACAATACCAGCAGGTATTCTTCAATGGAATGAGGGTGGAATTTATAATGTACTTATGGCACTTATATGGTGGGCATGGGGAGTTCTTTGGGTTACAGGACCAATGGAAATTCTTTGGAAAAAAGATTTAGGGCATTTTGTACCTTGGTTAAGTATTTTTGAAGGTATTTTTACAGCATGGATTCCAGGATTCATGATATTAATGGGAATGTGGACTTAATTATTTTAAAATAATTATTTAAAGAGAGTAATTTGAATTCATTTTATGAATTTTGAATTACTCTTTTTATAATTAAAATAAAAATTTTACCTTATACAATAAAACTATGTTCTAATAGATGATATAATTTGAAATGAGGTGAGAATTTATGGAAAAAGATACAATTTTGGTAGTTGATGATGATAAAGAAATAGTACAATCTATTGAAATATATTTAGAAAGTGAAAACATGAATATATTAAAGGCCTATGATGGAATAGAATGTTTAAATATATTTAATAAAGAAAAAATTGATATGATAATTATAGATGTGATGATGCCTAATTTAGACGGAATTAGAACAGTAAAAAAAATAAGAGAAAACAGTAATATTCCTATTATTTTTTTATCAGCTAAAAGTGAAGAAATGGACAAGATACTTGGATTAAATATTGGAGCAGATGATTATATGACAAAGCCATTTAGTATTTTAGAATTAGTTGCTAGAATTAAATCAAATATGAGAAGATATAAGACTTTATTAGGAAAAGAAATAAAAACTGAAAAAGAAATTTTAGAAGTTAGAGGTTTAGAATTAAATATATTTTCAAAAGAATTGAAGTTAAATGGAGAAAATATAAAAATAACACCAATAGAATTTAAAATATTAAAGCTTTTAATGAGCAATTTAAATAGAGTTTTTAGTAGTGATGAAATTTATGAGAGAGTTTGGAATGAAAGATGTATTAATTCAGATACAGTAATGGTTCATATAAGAAGGATAAGAGAAAAAATTGAGGTGAATCCAAAGAATCCAATTTATTTAAAGGTGGTATGGGGTAGTGGATATAAAATTGAAAGGTAAAGATGCTCTTAAGTATGTAATTAATGGTGGATTAATAGCTATTTATTTATTATACGTATTTTGGAGTTATAGTAATAATGGAAATTTACAATATATATATTTAATTTCTAGCTTTATATTTATAGGTATTTTATCCTTAAAGATTTTTATTAAAGAAATTAGATTATTGTTTGTTGTTACTGCTTTAAATAATATAGTATCAAAAATAAATGATAATGAAATTACAATTTCACAAATAGAGAAAGAGATGAGAGAATATCCTAATTTCCTAAAAATAAAAAATACTAGCGAAGGGGTAATAAAAATAGCTAAAGGTATAAAAGAGTTAAAAAATAATATAAGAGGAAATGAAAATGAAGTTAATATTCTTATGAGTAATGTTATAAAAAATTTGGACAATCCTCTAATGGAATTAAAAAATAAAATAGAGGATTTACAAATAAATTATAATGAAAAGGATATACAAATTTTGAAAAGAAAAGAAGAAGTAGTAGAGAACTTGGTTTTAGATATTTTTACTACAGCAAAATCAATGAACTTAAATATTCCTTTAGAGCTTATAGAATGTGATTTAAATTATGTATTAAGACAAATTATAGGTGAGTTTTCCTCAACAATAGAAAATTCAACTTTAATATATGATATAGAAATAGATAAAGAAAAGTTTATGTATAAAATTGATAGTGAGAAATTTTTTGAAGTAATAAAGATTGTATTAGAAAATGCAGAAAAACATTCATTAGAAAAAAGTAGAATATATATAAAATCTAAAATTAATAATAACGGATTAAGAATAGAAATAAAAAATATTTCTAAAGAAAAATTAGATATAAAATCTAATGAAATATTTAACATAGTGAAAAATAAAAGAGATTTTTCAGTTACAGGATTACCTTTAGAGAAAAGTAAAGCTTTAATAAAATCTATGAAAGGAACATTTAATATAGAAATAGATGGAGATCTTTTTAAAGTTATTATAAATTTTAAGGGGGATAATTCTGATGATATTAAATAGTAAAAATATTTATAAGTTTTATGAAAAAATAGATTTAAAGAAGAATATGTTTGAAAAGATAGAGTTGTTTTTAGAAGATGAAAAGAAACTGGCAAATATATTAGATAAAAAGATTATCATAGAAAATAAATTTTTAATAGGATTATATTTAATTTTATTTTTAATATTTCTAAGACCGGAGATAAGTTGTAAAGTAGGTATACATCCTTATACAGTTGGAGAACTAGCAAATAAATATATATTAATAAGTATAATAATTTTAAGTATAATATCATTTGTTCAAGCAATAGTAAATAGAGAAAAAGCTATAAAAATAATTAGAAACAAAGAAGGGTACAAATTTTCATTTAATAAATTTTATTTGAAATTATTTAAAATAGTAATTATATGTTTATATTTAACTAGTTTAAATTTTATTTGGGCAGAAATTAGTACGGGATATAGTTTTTCCGATATTATGAATGGATTTGGAAAAGGAAGTAAATTGTTGCTTATAGCAAATATAATACTAATAATATTTTTAGTATGCTACAATGTTTACTATTTAATAATAGGAGGATTTATATCTTCTGGATTTAATAATTTAGGAGAAGCTATAAAAAAAGGAAAATTAGATTCTGTTAGGAAAAGTATTAGTATCGAATCAGAATCTAAAATGATTTTAGGGAGTACTTATTCTATTATATTTAAAGAGCTATCTGTATTAATTGATAAATTAGAAGAATTATCAGATAAGGAAAGTAAGACATTAGTAAACAGAACAGAAACTATAGCAAATGCATCACATGATATAAAGACACCTTTGACATCAATAAAAAATTATATATGTATATTAGAAAATAAAAATATAAAAGATTGTGATAAAGAGAAATATATAGATGTATTAAAATCTAAAATTTTAGATTTACAACATTTAATATCTAATTTAAAAATAGTAAGTGAATGTTATGAAGGAGAATTATCAGCTAAATTTGAAAGAATAAATATTAAAGAGATAATATTTAATATTCTAAAGGAATATGAATTAGAATTTATAGGAAAAAATATAGAAGTTTTAGAAAAGGATTTTGAAGAGGAAGTTTTAAATGTAGATGTAGAATTTAATAAAACTATTTTTAGAAATGTATTTTCTAATATAGGAAAATATTCTTTAAATAATTCAAGAGTATTTTTAGAAGCCAAAAAAATACGAGAAGATTATCAGGATTATTTAAAAATAAGTATAAAAAATTATTCTAAAGAAAAATTAAATATAAATCCAGAGGAATTATTTCAAAGGTTTAAAAGAGGAGATAGTTCAAGAAGTACAGAAGGAAATGGACTTGGATTAGATATTGTAAAAAATTTGTTTAAGTTGCAAAATGGAAATGTATATATAAATATAGATAGAGATAGAGATCAATTTGAATTGGTGATAAAGTATATAATATACTAAATTTAAATAATGTAATTTAGAAAAATTATAATAAACTTAAAAATATATAGTAAAATAGCACACTCATATTTTATATGGGTGTGCTATTTATTAATTTCCTTGTGTAGTTGGTGGAGTAAATACTCTAGTAGCTAATTCTTCATCTAACATATACATAGCTGCTGGATTTCCTTCAAGTCTTCTAACTTTCTTTAATATAGTTTGGAAATTATTTTCTTCTTCAACTTGTTCATCAACAAACCATTTTAAAAGGCTCATTGTTGCATGTTCTCTTTCAGCAGTTGCAATATCTGCTAATTCATAAATTCTTCTTGTAACAGTTTGTTCATGATTGAATCCAGTTTCAAAAACTTCTATTATGTTATTATATTCAACTTTAGGTTTTTCTATAGCTTCTAATTTAACCATTCCACCTTTTTGGAAGATATAATCATAAAATTTCATAGCATGAGACATTTCTTCTTGAGCTTGAACCCTAAAGAAGTTTGCCACACCACTTAAATCAACAGATTCAGCATATGCAGCCATAGCTAAATAAGTATATGATGAGTAAAATTCAAAATTAACTTGATCATTTAATGCATCTAATAATTGGTTACTTAACATTATAAAATTCCTCCTATTCAAAAATGTTCCAATTAAATTTTAACCTTTTAAAAGAATATTTTCAATCAACTATTTATAAATTATAACTTTATAATAAATTTTGAAGAAAAATAGCTAAATATGATTTAGAAATAAAGAAAAAATTATATAAAATATAAAGTTAGATTAATATATTGTAAAAAAAAATACCATTTAATAAAAAATAATGGTTATTATGTTATAATTTAAATGAAGTTAAGATTGAAAAGTTAATAATATTGTTATGAGTGTAAACGGTAGTAAATTATTAGTTCATTCAAATCTTACACATTTAAGATGATACATTAAATAAAACTAATTACAGTTATTTATAGAGTATATATAATAAAATATTATTTGAACATGATATTTTAAATTTACAGTATATATTTTATGAAATTGTTTGCGATAATTGTAATTTAGAATTCATTAAAAGTAAAAATAAATAAATTAGGGAGTAAAAGTATGGATATATTAAGGTTAACGCCTATAGAATTTATATTTATAACAATTCCAGAAAGCTTTTTATTAGTTTTTTCACTCTATGTTTTGACTAAAGCTAAATTTGATTTTAAAAGATATTTTACATCAGTTGTTTTATTATCTTTTTCTGTTTACTTAATAAGATTACTTCCAATAAGTTATGGAATACATACTATTTTAAATATAATAATTTTAGTTGGATTAGGAATAGAAATAAATAAAATAGATATGATTGATACTGTTAGAGCAGCTATTATAGCAGCAGTAGTTCTTTTCCTAAGCGAAGGCTTAGATTTAGGAATAATGAAAGTGTTTGCAGAAAATATAAATTATATATTTAATAATGAAATTTTAAAAATAATATGGGGCTTCCCATCATTAATAATATTTGTGATATTAATTTTATTAATAAAAAAATTAGGAGATAAATTTATAAATGCTAAGTGTAGAAAAAATATCGAATAAAATAGCTATAAAGTTAGCTAAAGAGACTAACGGAAATGATCAAAAGAGACAAGTCATACAATATGGAGTATTTGCAATAATTCAAATAGCTATATCTATAGGATTAGTTATTATATTTGGATTAATATTTAATGTACTAGTACCAGCTTTAATAATGTCTTTTACTATAAGCATACTTAGAAAATATTCAGGTGGAGTTCACGCAAGTACTCCTGGAATATGTTCATTTATTGGAACAATTATATGCATAATAGTGCCAATAATATTAAAATATATAAACTTAAAATTTACAGCGGTATTAATAATAGGAATAATATTATTTATAATTTCTTATTATTTAATTTATAAATTAGCACCTAGAGATAGTGAAAAAAAGAGAATAAAAAAAGAAGAAAAAAGAAAAAGATTAAAGAGAAAATCTATATATATATTAACTGTATATCTATTAATAACAGTAATTCTACTACTGATTTATAGTAATTTTAATAGACAATATATTTTAGTATATATTATAAGTATATATGCGGGAATATGTTGGCAGGTTTTTTCTATTACTAAACTTGGATATATAGTTCTTGGAAAAATAGATTTTCTTTTAAATAAATTGTTTAGCTTAGGAGGAATTTAAAATGGTAAAAACTATTAATTCAAAAATTTTATTTGCTGCTGCTGCTGTAGCAACAGTTTTCGCAGGGTTAGTTGCTTCTTCAGCTTGCTTATGGAGCTTTTATCAACCAGAAGAGCCAGAATGCTTAAGTGATAAATAGAAGTAGGTTAATACGAAAGTTTGTCTTTTATAAAGGCAAACTTTCTTGTTAAATAGAGGAATATAATATGGAAAAGAAAACAACTAATATAATGGAAATAAATGATATTGTAGCATTAGTAAAATTAGCATCATTATTATTTGCTGGAACAATAATGTTACAATGTTTCTTTGCAAAAGCAAGCGTTCAAAACAATAAATTATATGAAGAATGTAGCATAATAGGTATTGGATTTTTTATATTTTTACTTTTATTTATATATGTGATTTGGTCTTTTTCAACTTCTAAAAGACATTTAACTAAAACAAAAAATAATATTCAGATAATAGAAAATATAATATTTATGTCTATATTTTTTATTGTTATATTAATATCAGGAGGAAACACTAGTCAATATAAAGTGTTATTTCTTTTTATAATAACTACTACAACAATTCAATCAGGAATGAAAAGAGGAATAATAACTGCATTAATATCTTCTTTGATAATACTTGGCATAGATATTATGGCTATGCCTAAAGCAGAAGTTAACATTTATTTTGAAAACGACTTAATTCTTTGTGGTGTTTTCATATTAACAGCGTGGCCACTTGGATATTATGTAAAATTAGCAAATAAATCTATAAACAAACTTACTAGCTTAGCAAATGAAGATGGACTTACAGGACTATATAATCATAGATATTTTTATGACGCATTAATAAATTCAATAAAAGAGGTTGATAAAAAGAAATGTAAATTATCAGTAATATTTTTAGATATAGATTATTTTAAACAATACAATGACCTTTATGGACATCAAGAAGGAGATAATATATTAAGAGAAATAGGAAATATATTAAGTGAATATAAAAAGTTAAACTTTATTCCTGCAAGATATGGTGGAGAAGAGTTTGCAGTTATAATGCCTTTTACAGATGAGAAAAAAGCAACAGATATAGCAGAGAGTATAAGAAAAAAAATTGAAAAAAAATATTTTAAAGGTCAAGAAAATCAACCTAATGGAAATTTAACAGCTTCTATTGGTATTTCTGTTTATCCTGATAGAGCAGCAAATGAAGTTGAACTTATAAAATCAGCAGATGATGCTTTATATAAAGCTAAATTTTTTAATAAAAATAGAGTAGAAACATATACATCAATATTAGATGAAATAAAAGGGGATATTGATGAAAAAGATATTGAATTAGTAACATCTATAAAAACACTTATAAGTGTTATAAATGCAAAAGATAGATACACTTATGGGCATTCAGAAAGAGTTGTTTTTTATAGTAAAATTTTAGGTGAGGCTCTGAATTTAACTGAAGATGAAAAAAGAGAATTAAAATATGGTGCTTATATGCATGACATAGGAAAAATAAATATTCCAAAAGAAATATTAATTAAAAAGATGCCTTTAAATGATAAAGAATGGAATATGTTAAAAGAGCATCCTCAAAATGGTGTTGATATAATAGAACCAGTTAAGTCATTAAGTAGAGTAAAACCTATAATTTTGTACCATCATGAAAAATTTGATGGAACTGGATATCCAGAAGGATTAAAAGAAAATGAAATTCCTTATTTAGCAAGAATTTTGACTGTAGTTGATAGCTTTGATGCAATGACATCAAATAGACCTTATAATAAGAGAAAGACTTATTCAGAAGGAATAGAAGAGCTAAGAAAATGGAGTGGAAAACAATTTGATCCTAAAATAGTAGATGCATTTATAAAGACATTAAAAGAAAATGTTGATGAATTAAATTCATTAAGATAATTTATTTATCTCTATATTTTTTTTGAAATTAGTGATAAAATGTGATTTTAAAGATAAAAATATGGAGGTAAAAAATATGGGATTTTTATCTATAGTTCTAATAGGTGTTGGGCTTGCAATGGATGCATTTGCCGTAGCACTAGCTAAAGGAATAACATTTAAAAAATTTAATGTTAATGAAACAGTTAGTATGGCATTAACTTTTGGAATTTTCCAAGGGGCAATGATTTTAATAGGAAGATTTATTGGGGGATATTTTTATTCATTTATAGATAAATATAATAAAATAATAGTATTTTTAGTTTTTATTATATTAGGAATAAAAATGTTAATAGATTGTTTTAATAGCAATGAAGATGAAGAAGAAAAAGTACAACAATTAAATTGTAAAGAATTGTTAGCCTTAGGATTAGCTACAAGTATTGATGCGTTAGCTGTAGGAATTACATTTGCTACATATAAAGGTAATATGATTTCTCCTCCTTTAATAATAGGATTAGTAACTTTTATATTATCAGTAATTGCATCTGTATTAGGTTACATAATGGGTAAAAAAATAGATGGTCAATGGGCTGAAATAATAGGGGCTGTAATATTAATACTTTTAGGAATAAAAGTATTGTTTTAGTAAAAAGGAGATAGTAAAGACTATCTCTTTTTTAGAATATTAATTATATAAATTTTAAAAAATAAAAAAACCATCTGTATATCAGATGGTTTTATTTTACACTTCTTCCAAGAGAACTTTCTAGAATATAATACCAATCTTCATGAGAAAGATTAATATTTAAAGATGATGTAGCTTGTTTAACTCTTGAAATTTTAGAAGTTCCTACTATTGGCATTATTTTTGCAGGATGTTTCAAAAGCCAAGAATAAGCTATTTGATCTATAGAAGAAACGGAATATTTTTCTTTTAATTCATTTAATGATGCGCGAACTCTCATAGCTTGTTCACAATCATCTTTAAATAATTTTCCTCCAGCTAATGGAGACCAAGCCATTAAAGAAGAGTGGTTAATCATAGCATTATCAATAGAACCATCTTCAAAAGCACTAACAGTTAGTGGAGAAATTTCTATTTGATTAGTAACAAGTTTTCCATCATAATAGGAAGCTAAAAGATTAAATTGAGAAGGAGTAAAATTTGAAACTCCAAATTCGCGAACTTTTCCAGCTTTTTTTATTTCATTAAAAGCCTCTGCAACTTCACTTGGATCCATTAAATAATCTGGTCTATGAATTAAAACTACATCAATATTATCAACACCAAGCCTAATTAAAGAATTATCTACAGAGTTTATTATATGATCTTTAGTTGAATTATAGTGGGGTGTTTTTACATCTTTAAATAAACCTTCAATAGGAGGTTTTATACCACATTTAGTTACAATTTCTATTTTATTTCTAATAGTTTTATCTAATTTCATTGCTTCTCTTTGATAAGTTTCAGACATATATATGTCTGCTGTATCAAAAGTAGTTATTCCTAATTCTATACAATTATTCATAAATTTTAAAGTCTCAGAAGGAGTTTGTCCCCAATTACTAAGTCTCCAAAAACCTTGTATTATTCTTGAGAAGGATAAATCATCTGTTAGTTTTATTCTTTCCATTAGTAAAGCACCTCATTTCAAAATTTTACTAATTATATTGTAGCATTTTTATGTATACATTTTCAAATGGCTTTGAATTTTAAGTAGTTAAAAAAACTTATTTAATGTAAAATAAAAGATAAATAATAAAAGTAATACAAATAAAGGAATAAATAATGAATATTAGAGAATTAAAAGAAAATGAAGTAGAGTACATAATGAATTTATGGTATAAAGAAACTATAAATTGTCATTCTTTTATAAAAAAAGAATATTGGGATAATGTATATGAAGTAGTTAAAAAAGAATATATAAGTACTGCAGAAACTTATGTTTATGAGCTAAATGGAGAAATAATAGGATTTGTAAGTCTTATGGAAAAAGAATTTCTTGGAGCAATCTTTATTAAGTATGAATATCAAAATAAAGGATATGGAAAAGCTTTGATTAATTTTGTGAAAGAAAAGAGAAATAAAATTATTCTTAGAGTATATGAAAAAAATAAGAAAGCAGTAGAATTTTATAGTAGAAATAAATTTATAATTATAAATATAAAAGAAAATATTAAAATTAGTGAAAAAGAATATTTAATGCTTTGGAAAAACTAATTTTATAGAAAGTAGGAATTATGAAAGAATTTAAAAAGTATTTATACATAGTTAATTATCCAGTTTTTGAAGCAGAATTATGTATGATGGAAATGAGAGAATTATTTAATAAAGAACCAAATAATAAGATATTAATATCAGAAAGAAAATTTAATCCATCTAATAGTCCATTTATAAAAAATAGATTAGATGTAATATATGAAGAAGATTCATTAGAGCAGATTTTAGAAAATATAAAAGCTGATAATGTTTCTTTTGAAAAGTTTAAAGTTGAATATTTAAGATTAGAAACTGGAAATGTGCCTTATGAAGAAAGATTAAGAAGTGTAAGAGAAATTGGTCTTTTAGTCAATGGATTTCCTGATATACATAATCCAGAAATATCACTTGGCATAACAAAAGTTAATGAAAAATGGATGTTTGGAATAAATATTAGAAATGATTATGAGTGGCATATACATGATAGAAAACCTTGTTCATATTCAAATTCATTAAGTACAAGAGTGGCCAAGGCTATTGTAAATATAGGAACTAAGGGACATAAAGATGTAAAAGTTATTGATCCTTGCTGTGGAGTTGGTACTACAATTATAGAAGGATTATCAATGGGACTTGACATATGTGGATGCGAAATAAATCCTCAAATTGCGGCTAATGCAAAAAGAAATTTAGAATTTTTTGGATTAGAAAAAAGAGTTACTAAAGGAAGTATGCATGATTTAGAAAGTCATTATGATGTTTCTATAATAGATATTCCTTATGGACTTTTTACAAAAACAACTGAAAAAGAACAAAGAGGCATAATAAATACTGCTAGAAGAATAAGTGATAAAATGATAATAATAACATTTGAAGATATGGATGATATAATAAAAGAAGCAGGATTTAAAATATTAGATGCTTGTAAAGTTTGCAAAGGTAAATTCACAAGATATGTTTCTATATGTAAATAGAAATATTAATATAATTAAATAAAAAGTGTCTACCTTAAATTTAAGAGTAGACACTTTTTATTAATTTTCCATTCCTTTAAAAGCTCTTTTTAGAGGTTTTAATAAGAATAATACTCCAAATAGTGTACATAATGTTGATCCTAAATCAGTTTCAAAGCCTAATACAAGCCTTACAACTAAAGCATGCCCTCCAAGTCCAGTTGAAATTATAAAAGGTAAATCTATTAATGTTCCACAAATGAAAGTTAAAAAAGCACCTACAAAAGCTAAAACATATTCAGATTTGCATCTTTTATATAAGGCTGAATATATAAGTATGTATTGAGGAAATAAAACAAAATACATTATAACCCACATTCCAAATCCATATAAAAGCATAACTAAAAAACAAAATACTATAAGTGTAATATAAGCATTTTTTCTTTTAACATATACTCCATAAAGAAGTATTACAAAATTAGTTATACTAACATACATAAGCGTAGACCCAAAATAATACACTATAAAAAGTATTGCAGATAAAACTGCTATTCTAGTTATATCTTTAGCTGACAATTTAAATTACCCCGCATTATTAGTAAATACAAATTCTATTTTATCACCATTAGCAAGATTTATTTTATCAGCAGCTGGTGCTGCACCAACTTTTAAATTTAAATTTTGTGATGGAGAGTCATATGAATACATCCACCAAGGACCTTTATCCATATTTGTACTATCAACACCCATTAAGCCAGTTATAAATGGACCCCATTTAGTTTGTTCAAAAGTAACTTTTAAGTCTTTTTGGTTTGCTTTTAAGAAATCAGCAAGTGTTTTTGAATCTGTTTCAAATTTCTTATCTTTCATTAAATATTTATGATCTATTTGATTTTCTATAGTTATAGTTATAGTTTTTTCTCCTTTTTGCCCTTTAATAAGGTTATGTGAAGCAAAAACTATCCCGATAACTACTAATATAGCAACTATAGCTATAATTATCTTTGGTAAAATTGATTTTTTCATTATATAACTCCTTTAATATGATTTTGATATAAAAATTTTTTCTTGGATGTTGTTTAACCTATTAACTTCCAAAGAAAAAAGAAATAACAAATTAGTTATTAAATTAGAAAAATCTAATAAAATTTCAGGAACTTTAGTTCCGCTTTTTTTTAATAAATATAAATTTCTACAAACTCTTTTAGCAATTCCTCTTGCAACATGATATTCACAAGCTATAGGATGTCCAATTGGATAAACAAAACCAGAAATTCTATCTTTATTATAAGATTTTAATTTTGAAATTAAGTTTAATCCATATTTTATATCAGAATCAAATATAGCAAGTTTTCCTCTAATTGAGCCATTTAAATGAAGAACTTTATCCATAAGCCAAAATGTTTCTTCTTTTAAAGGTGTATTTAAAGAATAAATTCTTCCAAGTATAGAAGATAGATAATCTGTTAAAACCTCATGGTCTACAGGACCAAAATCTTCATTAAGAAATGGATAAGAAATTAAATCTATATTCTTTTTCATAAATCCTCCTTAAACTTTAATTAATATAATTTATTAATTGACAATAAGTCTTTTTTATTATAATAAAAATATAATAAAAAAGTAAAATAAAAAAATATTAATATTATAATAACAAACTCAGTATACTATACTACTATAATGAGAAAAGGAGGCGATGTTATGAAGAATTTTCATTATTCAATTAAAACAGATATCCATTTTGGTAAAGGAGCTATAGAAAACTTACCAAATGAAATAAAAAAGTATGGTAAAAAAGTTCTACTAGTGTATGGTGGAGGAAGTATACGAAAAATAGGATTATATGATAAAGTATTAGATTTATTAAATGAAAATAATATAAAATGTATAGAAATTTCAGGTGTAGAACCAAATCCAAGAATAGATACAGTAAGACGTGGAGTTAGATTTGTAAAAAGTGATAAAATAGATGTCATTCTTCCAATAGGTGGAGGAAGCACAATAGATTGTGCTAAAGCTATATCAGCAGGAAGTTTTTATGATGGAGATCCATGGGATTTAATAGTGGATTCTTCAAAAATAAAAAAAGTTCTTCCTATAATATCAGTTTTAACATTAGCAGCAACAGGATCAGAAATGGATGCAGGAGCAGTAATAAGTAATTTAGAAACACGAGAAAAATTAGGATTTGGTCATCCAGATTTAAGACCAAAAGCATCTATATTAGATCCAGAATATACTTATACAGTTCCTAAGAATCAAACAGCAGCTGGAACAGCAGATATAATGAGTCATATATTGGAAGTTTATTTTAGTAAAAATGAAGGGGCTTATTTGCAAGATAGAATGTGCGAAGCACTTTTAAAAACTTGTATACATTATGGACCAATCGCTTATAGAGATGGAGAAAACTATGAAGCTAGAGCAAATTTAATGTGGGCATCTAGTCTTGCAATAAATGGATTACTTTCAAATGGTAAGTCAGGAGCTTGGAGTGTTCATCCAATAGAACATGAATTAAGTGCCTATTATGATATAACTCATGGAGTCGGGCTTGCAATATTAACTCCAAATTGGATGGAATATGTATTAGATAATACAACTATAGAAAAATTTGTTCAGTATGGAATTAATGTATGGGATATAGATAAGAGTTTAGATAAAGAAAAGATAGCTAAAGAGTCTATAGAAAAAACTAGAGAATTTTTTAAATCATTAGAAATACCAAGTTGTTTAAAAGAAATAAATATAAATGATAAGCATTTTGAAGATATGGCAGAGCATTGTGTTAGAAAAGGAATAATAGATGGTTATAAACTATTAGATAAAGACTCAATAATACAAATATTTAAATCTTCTCTATAAATAAATTAAGAAAACAGTATCTTTTAGATAATTTGAAATATCTAGAAGATACTGTTTTTATTTTCTATAAATACCTAAAAACCCTTAGAAATGAAAAAACATTTATATGAACACTTAAGGTAAACGTTACATAACTACATAAAAAAATAAGTCTAACAATTAATAGAATGATTAAAAAAAATGGAAGAAAAAGTATTATTAAGCCTTATAATATTAATAAATAATTAAAAATATTTATAATTAATGTCCTAAATATAAAAATTACGAAATATGTAATATTTTTTATATTAATAAATTTAGACTAATATGAATAAATAATTAATGAAAAATGTATGTTTTTTTGGAATTTGAACAAATTTATTTGACAAAAAAATTAAAAGGAATATTATAAGTGTATAAGGTTCGTCCAACAAATGAACTGAAAAAGTTTTAAAAATAATTGAATATTATCTACGGGCTATAGAGAATAAGAAATTATTTTTAATAAATAGTGAAGAAAATTTATTATTGAGTAAAAGAAAACTTTTGAAATTAAAACATTTAATTGAAAAAGAAAATTTATTTACTAGGAATTATTTAAAGATTTATTAATCTAAAATTTTTATTCTTATAAATTTGTTTTATAAGGACTATATAAGATAAATTTATAAGAATCAGGTTAACATTATTAAGTATTAATACAAGCTATAATTTGTAGTGAAGTTAAGCTTTGTATTAATACGAAATGTTAACAAGTAAATAAGATAAAAATTAATTTGTAGCTAATGCTTAAATTAATTTATATATATATAATATTTAAAATTGGATATATGGTAATTTAAAATGGAGTTTTGAAGTTGTTGTAGGCTTAATAAAAACTATTTTAAATGGTCATATTATAGAAGTTTAAGGAGATGTACTAACGATGAGTGAGAGAGATGTAAACTTAAAAGCCTTATTCTTAGGGCCAAAATCAGAAAATAAAGATGTTTATACAAAACACCTTAACAGATTATTTGAAGATCACAGTGAGTGGAGAAAGAACTATCACCCAGAAGATCAACCAATAATAAAAAGAGATGATTTCAAAGCAGAAGATTTTGCTATGACTTCAGAAAAAGTTGAGGATGTATTAACTCAATTATCAATAAAATTAAGATCAAAATCATTACCATGGCATTCACCAAGATTCTTAGGACACATGAACTCAGAAACTTTAATGCCAGCAATATTAGGATACTTTGCTGCAATGTTATACAATGGAAATAACGTTGCTTACGAATCATCACCAGGTACTTCAGAAATGGAAGAAGAAGTAGGAGCTGATTTTGCTCAATTAATGGGATACAAAAATGGTTGGGGACATATCTGTGCAGATGGATCAATTGCTAACTTAGAAGCTATTTGGTATGCTAGAAACATAAAATCATTACCACTTGCAATGCAAGAAGTTGCTCCAGAATTAGTTGAAGGAAAAACTGAATGGGAATTATTAAATATGTCAACAGAAGAAATCTTAGACTTAGCTGACAAAGCTAAAGATTTCGATTTAATAAAAGAAAAATCAGCAAGAGGATGCGGACAAAAAATTGCTAAATTAGGTAAATGGTTTGTACCAAGAACTAAGCACTACTCATGGTTAAAAGCTGCTGATATAATCGGTTTAGGAACTGAAAATGTTGAAGAAGTAGATGTTAATGAATTATTCAGAATGGATGTTGAGCTTTTAGAATCTAAAATTAGAGCTAATGCTGAACAAGGAATTCCTACTTTAGGAGTTGTTGGTGTTGTTGGATCAACTGAAGAAGGTGCTGTTGATGACATACACAAAATCATAGCTTTAAGAGATAAATTAGCTAAAGAAGGAATATACTTCTATGTACACATTGATGCTGCATACGGTGGATATGCTAGATCAATATTCTTAGATGAAAACTATGATTTCATACCTCAAGATCAATTACATGCAAAATATATGGAACATGGAGTATTCTTAAATGAAGAAACTCAATGGCCATCAGATGATACTTACCAAGCTTTCAAAGCTATAAGTGAAGCTGAAACTGTAACTATTGACCCACACAAAATGGGATATATTCCTTACTCAGCTGGTGGAATAGTTATAAAAGATACAAGAATGAGAGAAGTAATCTCATACTTCGCTACTTATGTATTTGAAAAAGGAATGGATATTCCTGCATTACTTGGAGCATTCATGCTTGAAGGATCAAAAGCTGGAGCTACTGCTGCATCAGTTTGGACAGCTCACAGAACAGTTCCACTAAACATTACTGGATACGGAAAATTAATAGGAGCTGGTATTGAAGGTGCTTGGAACTTACACAAACACTTCGAAAACAAAGAATTTATGGTTAATGGTAAGAAAGTTATACTTCACACATTAGTTCAACCAGACTTCAACATGTTAGACTTCTCATTCAATGAAGAAGGAAACACTGACTTAAAAGTTATGAATAAATTAAACCATGACTTCTATGAAGAAGCTTCATATGTAAATGGTGGATTATATGATAATGACTTCATAACTTCACACACTGACTTTGCAGTTCCTGAATATGGAAACAGCCCATTCTCATATGTTGAAAGACTTGGATTCTCAAGAGCTGAATGGGATAAAGAACAAAAAGTTACTGTATTAAGAGCTTGTGTACTTTCACCATTCATAAACGATTTAGCTACATTTGATGAATACATGGAAAAAGTAGATGCAGCTATTCAAAGAAAATTAGAAAGAATATACAACAGAAAATAATTTCTGAATGATATAAATTGCTAGTACTTATGTACTAGCAATTTTTTTTTTTATGCTTTTATTCCTTTATTGTAAAAATTAGTCTTGTATAAATAAGGTTTGAAAAGAGAATACTTTTAATGAAGTAAATCTACAATAATCGACAAAGTAGATTAATTTATTACTTAAGAAAGGAAGGATCTTTATGGGAAGTGAAGAAAAGAAGCTTAGCTTGGTTCAATTAATAGGAATTACAATGGCTTTTTTTGGTACTGTAAGAAGTGTTCCTACCTTAGCAATAACAGGTTGGTCACAGATTTCTTATTTAATTGGAGCAGTTATTTTATTCGCCATCCCAATAGCTTTAATTGCAGCTGAACTTGCAACTGCATATCCAAAAGAGGGAGGACCTCAAGTTTGGGTTAAGGAAGCTTTTGGAGAAAAATTTGGATTTGTAACATCATGGCTTTTATGGGTTCAAATGTTTTTCGGAATGGTTATGATTTCATCAACAATAGGAGTTATGTTAGGATATGCTATAGGAATGCCATCACTTTCACAAAATAATTTATTTGTATTTATTTGTATTCTAATTGCATATTGGCTAGTTACTCTTCTTAACTTAAGATATGATATGGTTAAAGTTGTTGGTAACTGGGGAGCAATAATAGGAGTATATATTCCTTTTATTCTTCTTATAATTTTAGGGTTAGCTTATTTAGCTAAATTTGGAATAAATCCAAGAGGATACTTAGCTGGAGGATTTGAATTTAGAAAGATGTTCCCAGATTTTAATAGTGCAGGAACATTAACTTATTTCTCAGGAGTTATATTCATATTTGCAGGAATAGAAATTTCTTCAGTTCATGCAAATAATATTGATAATCCAAAGAGAAATTATCCTATAGCAGTTATTTTTACATTAATAATAATCATTATATTAAATTTAGTAACAGGTTTAACAATGTCAAATGCTGTTCCAAATGGAGAAATGCAATTATCTAACATATTACAACCTTTCGCAATTTATTTTGAGGGATTAGGTATGCCATCAATTTTTGTAAATATAATTGGATGGATGATAACAATAGGAATACTTGCACAATTAAGTGCTTGGGTACTTGGACCTTCAAAAGCAATGATTAAAGTTGCAGAAGAAGGATTACTACCACCAGTATTCCAAAAGAGGAATAGAAAAGGAGTTCCTATTACATTTGTAATTTTACAAGCAATAATAATTTCAATTATAGCTTTTGTATATGTAGTAGTACCAAATGTTAATAGCGCATTCCTAATAATCACAATCACAACAACAATACTTTATTGTTTGGCATATGTATTAATGATATTCTCAATAATAAAATTAAGATATAGTAAGCCTGAATTAGAAAGACCATTTAGATTAGGTGGAATGGGAACAATGTGGTTTGTAGCTATTCTTGCTTTAGTTGGTATTTTATTAACTATAATTGCAAGTTTAATACCACCATCAATACTAGGACCAGGTGAAGGTCCAGGATATATTGCATTCCAAGTAATTGCATCAGTTGTATTCTTTATAATACCATTTATAATTTATGCTGTTAAAAAAGAAAGTTGGAAAAAGAATGATCATCATAGACATTAAAAATTTGATTAATTTATTCTAAAAAAATATTAAATATAGAAGTTAATAAATTTTAGTTTTGAATTAAAGATAATTTGTTGTAAATAAAGGAGTAAAAATATGAATGATAAAACAAATGAGGATTTAAATCTTAAAGCGGTATTTTTAGGACCTAAATCTGAAAATAAAAATACATTTGAAAAATATCTTAAAATGATGTTTGAAGATCATAGTGAATGGAGAAAAAATTATCATCCAGAAGATAAAGAAATAATAAATAGAAAAGAAAAAAGGACAGAAGACTTCCAAGAATCTGTTGATAGAATGGAAGATGTTCTTAAAGAATTATCTATAAGACTTAGATCACAATCACTTCCATGGCATTCCCCAAGATTCTTAGGTCATATGAACTCAGAAACACTTATGCCAGCAATATTAGGATATTTTGGGGCTATGTTATATAATGGAAATAACGTTGCATATGAATCTTCACCAGGAACTTCACAAATGGAAGAAGAAGTTGGAGAAGATTTTGCAAAATTAATGGGATATCAAGATGATATTGGTTGGGGTCATATTTGTGCAGATGGTTCAATTGCTAACCTTGAAGCGATTTGGTATGCAAGAAATATTAAATCATTACCACTTGCTATGAAAGAAGTTGCTCCTGAATTAGTAGAAGGAAAAGATGAATGGCAACTTTTAAATATGTCAGTTAAAGAAATATTAGATTTAGTTGAAAAAGTGCCTGATAAGCTTGATGAATTAAAAGAACATTCAGCAAGAGAAGGTGTTGAAAAAATAGCTAAATTAGGTAAATGGATAATTCCACAAACTAAACATTATTCATGGCTTAAAGCAGCTGATATTATTGGAGTTGGTCTTGAAAATGTAGAAGCTATAGAAGTAAATGAAAAATTCAGAATGGATACTGAGCTTCTAGAAAAGAAAATAAGAGAATTTGCAGCACAAAAAATTCCTGTATTTGGAGTTGTAGGAGTTGTTGGTTCAACAGAAGAAGGTGCTGTTGATGATATTCACAAAATAATTGAAGTTAGAGATAGACTTGCAAAAGAAGGAATTCATTTCTATGTACATATAGATGCTGCTTATGGAGGATATGCAAGATCAATATTCTTAGATGAAGACTTTAGTTTTATTCCAAAAGATAAACTTAAAGAAAAATATAAAGAGCATGGAGTTATTTTAGATCCAAATACAAAATGGCCTGAAGATGACACTTATGAAGCATTTAAAGCTATAAGTGAAGCAGATACAGTTACTATTGACCCTCATAAGATGGGATATATTCCATATTCAGCAGGTGGAATAGTAATTAAAGATAAGAGAATGAGAGATTCAATTTCTTATTTTGCAACATATGTATTTGAAAAAGGAATGGATATTCCAGCATTACTTGGGGCATTTATGCTTGAAGGGTCAAAAGCTGGAGCAACAGCAGCTGGAGTTTGGGCAGCACATAGAACTTTACCACTTAATATTACAGGATATGGTAGACTTATAGGAGCTTCTATTGAAGGAGCAATGAATCTATATGAATATTTAAGTGATAAGAAGTTTGTTGTTGATGGAAAAGAAATAATATTACATACTCTTATAAGACCAGACTTTAATATGGTGGATTTTGCATTTAATGAAGTAGGCAATACAGACTTAGAAAAAATGAATCAATTAAACCATGATTTCTATGAAGAAGCATCATATGTTAGAGGTGGATTATATAGCAATGATTTTATTACTTCTCATACAGATTTTGCTGTTCCAGATTATGGTGACAGTCCATTTGGATATGTTAATAATATAGGAATTTCAAGAGAAGAGTGGGATAAAGTACAAAAAGTAACAGTGCTAAGAGCTTGTGTACTTTCACCTTTCTTAAATGATAAAAAAGTATTTGCAGAGTACATGGAAAAAATAGAAAAAGCAATTCAAGATAAATTACAAAAGATATATAATGACAAAAAAATAAATAAATAAAATAAAAAGGTATCAAGATTTTCTTGATACCTTTTTATACTATATTCATTATTATAGGTATTGTTATAATAGAAAAAATAGTTGTAATAAAAACACATTGAGCAGCAAATTCAGGCTTTACTTTAAAGCTACTTGCAAAAACTGAACATACAACTGCAACAGGTAATGCTTCTAATAATACACATATACTTCTTATAAATGGTGTTGCACCCAAAATTGTGGTTAAAAAGAAAATTAGTATTGGTATTAATATAAGTTTTGTAAAACTTATATAATATAGAAGCTTTTCTTTAAACATTTCCTTTAAATTTATAGAACTTAACATAGCTCCAACAATTATCATTGATAGTGGAGTAGTCATATTTCCTATGTAACTAAGAGTTGATTGTATAGGTGAAGGAAGTTCTAAATTGAAAATGATAAGAACAATTCCTAGTAAAGTAGCAATAATACCTGGACTAAAAACTATGTTTTTAATAATTTTTAATTTATTATTTTCTTCTTTATTAAATAGTATTATTCCAATACTAAATAGGAATATACAATAAGGTATTCCATAAATTGCAGTATAAAAAACACCTAATTTTCCATAAAGTCCAGCCATTATAGGATAACCCATAAAACCAGAGTTTGAAAATAAATTAGAGAATACACAAATTGCTTTATTTTCTTTAGATAATTTTAATGCTAAAAGTTTACTTAATACATAAAGGAAAATGTGTATTATAGTTGAAAAAATAAATATTAATATTGCATTATGAATAACTGAATGTGTTATTTTATAATTAAATGAAGATAGTATTAAAAAGGGAAGTGAAACTTTAATTAAAAAGTTTGACATAGATCCAATGCTTTCTTCAGAAATTATATTTTTTTTTCTAATAAAAATTCCTACAAGCATAATTAAAAATAATATAAAAACTTCTTTTATAATAGTAAAATTCAATATAAATCACCTCTTTTACTTATACAATTATATATGGAAGATATGAATTAACTTTAAATAAATAAAAAAACCTATCTAATTTAATAGATAGGTTTTAATCCGTATATTTGTAGTAGTATAGATTATAATTTTAAAAGTTATTATATTAATTAACAAGATTTCTAATTTGGTTGATTAAATTTGTTTTGGTTGATTAATTTTAATTTGGTTGATTAATTTTAATTTGGTTGATTAATTTATTTTAATTATTTTATAACAACTTTTGTAAATCCTTTTTTACCTTTTTTGATCATTGCAAATCCTTCTGCAAAATGTTCTTTATTTAAAGTAGCTGAAATATCAGTAACTTTTTCATTGTTTAATGATAAACCGTTTTGTTGTAGTAATCTTCTAGCTTCTGATTTTGAAGGAAGAACTTTAAATTCTACTAATAAGTCTATTAAGCTAGTTCCAAGTTTATCTTCTGAAAGTTCAATAGTTGGAACATTTTCTAAATCAACTCCACCATTGAATAGAGCTTCAGCAGCTTTAGCAGCTTTTTGTGCTTCTTCTTCACCGTGAACTAATTTGGTAACTTCAAATGCTAATCTTTGTTTAGCTTTATTTATTTCTGCACCTTCAACATCACATAATGATCTGATTTCATCCATTTCAACGAATGTTAATAATTTTAAGCATTTTTCAACGTCAGCATCATCGATGTTTCTCCAGTATTGGAAGAATTCAAAAGGAGATACTTTTTCAGGGTCAAGCCATAAAGCTCCGCCAACTGTTTTACCCATTTTTTCACCTTCGCTGTTTGTTAAAAGACTACAAGTCATAGCGTATACGCTCTTAGATTTTTTCTTTCTAACTAAGTCAACACCAGCAATCATATTTGACCATTGGTCGTCTCCACCTAATTCCATTTTACATCCGAACTTTTCATTTAAAACTAAGAAATCGTAAGCTTGCATTAACATGTAGTTAAATTCTAAGAATGATAAACCTCTATCAGCTTCAAATCTTCTTTTAAAACATTCAGCAGCTAACATTTTGTTTACTGTAAAATGTCCACCAACTTCTCTTAAGAAATCAATGTAGTTTAATCCTCTAAGCCAATCAGCATTATTTACTAATATTGCTTTATCATCTGAGAAATCAATAAATCTTGACATTTGTGATTTTATTGATTCAACATTGTGATGAATTTGTTCATCAGTAAGCATTTTTCTCATGTCAGTTTTTCCACTTGGATCTCCGATAGTAACAGTACCACCACCTATTAATACAATAGGTCTATGACCAGCTCTTTGCATATGAGCCATAAACATTAATGCTATGAAATGACCAACATGTAAGCTATCAGCAGTTGGATCAAATCCAATGTAGAATGTTATTTTCTCTTTACCTAATAATTCTCTAGTTTCATTTTCATGTGTGAATTGTTTAATGTATCCACGTTCTTTTAGTGTGTCTAATACGTTTTCCATAATTTTTCCTCCATTATAATTTAAATAAAATTTTAATTTTAGTCCTATCTTATTGAATATAGTTGACCTTGTTTAAATAAAGAAATATAATAGAGTTATATAAAAATGTTATTAAATTTCTTCATTTAGAATTAGTATTTGCAATGTTGTAGGAATTCTTGCAAATATTTTTCTATACTAGGTTGGGTGATTTGATTTATATACAAATATTAAGGACTAATTTAAGCAAAATCTTAATGAAGAAAATATATTCAACTAACCTGAGTGAGAAAGATGTTATTCACGAATAATTTCCGAGGTTATTCCTGAATGATTAGTTTTATTTGAAAGGTCTTCAAAAAGTTATTTTTGTAGGCTTTTTTGCTTTACACCCAACCATGTATAAAATTTAATTAAATGAGTAAGATTTACAAAAAATAATTATAATAAGAGTTTTTGCGTATAAAAAAAACTCATCCTATAACAAAGGACGAGATTATATCACGCGGTACCACCTTAATTTATTACATAAAATTTATATGTAACCTTAATAGCTTTAACGAAGCTTATCCGATAACACCTACTAATTAAAAATTAACGTTCAATGCATGACTCCAAGACGTATTCAAAGTAAATGTCCTTGCGCCTCTCATCAACCGGCAACTTTCTGTTAAGCTTAGATACTTCTACTTGCTCTTATCATTGTCTTTATTAATTATCTTTTGCAACTGCAGCAATTGTACTGCATGTGCTTATTATATATCTGAAAAAAATAATAGTCAATACTAAAAATTTTGAATGTATATTAATAAATTTAAAACATCAAAAAAGAAAAATACTCCTAAAATATTACAAATACAGGGTTTCCAAAGAGTTTTCTTAAATTTATTATTTCTTAATAAAAAGGTTCATAGAGAATAAAAATTAATAAAAAAAAGAATACTAAATAATATATTTTTAAATATATGAGTATAAAAATAAAAATATTTTTAGTTAAAATAAATTAAAACTTAAAATATAATAAATAATTTATTTGCTTTAAAAATAAATATATTTTTATTCGATTATGGAAAAGAGGTATGATAATGAAATTTTTAAGAGTTCTATTAATATTTGTTCCAATAAGTATAATAGCTAAGTTTTTTAATTTTAATGAAACTGTAATATTTATTTTAGCAGCTTTGGCAATAATTCCATTAGCTGGACTTATGGGAGAGGCTACAGAAGCTATTTCAATTTATACGGGACCAAAATTAGGAGGATTTATAAATGCAACTTTTGGAAATGCTACAGAACTTATAATATCATTTTTTGCACTTAAAAAAGGATTATTTGAAGTTGTAAAATCTTCTATAGCAGGTTCAGTTATAGGAAATGTGTTACTTGTGTTAGGTCTTAGTATTCTCGCTGGTGGAATAAAACATAAAACTCAAAAGTTTAATAAAAATATTATTGAAGTTAGCTCCAGTATGTTGTTATTTTCTGTAATTGGATTAACAATTCCTGCAATATTCACACATACTATGGATATAAATCTTTTAAATACAAAGTATGAAGGATTAAGTATTTTAGTTGGAATAATAATGATTGTAATATACATATTAAGTTTGATTTTTTCATTTTTTACACATAAAGATATATATGCGATAGAAGAAATTGGAGGTAATTCTAATCATAAAGTAGAAAAAGGATGGAGCATGTGGAAAGCTATTTTTGTTTTACTTTTAGCCACAATTGTTATTGCAGTAGAATCTGAAATTTTAGTAGGTGCTGTAGAACCTATGACGCATGCTTTAGGTCTTAGTGAATTCTTTGTAGGAATAATAATAATTCCTATAATAGGTAATGCAGCAGAACATAGTACAGCAGTTATTATGGCAATAAAAAATAAAATGGATGTTGCATTAGAAATTGCAATAGGATCAAGTTTACAAATAGTACTTTTTGTTGCACCAATTTTAATATTTTTAAGTCTACTATTTTCTCCTATGAGTATAATATTTAATGAATTTGAATTAGTGGCACTTATAGCATCAGTTTTTATAGCTAATAGAGTAGCAAATGATGGAGAATCAAATTGGCTTGAAGGAGTGCAACTTTTAGCAGTATATATAATAGTTTCAGCGGCATTTTTTATAGTTTAATAAGATAAATAAAGGAATTATATAAAAAGTTAATACTTTTTTATATAATTCCTTTTTGCTATACTTTTTATAAAAGATTAAAGAAAGTGACGTGATTAAATGGAAAAATTATATTATGTTGATGGCTATATAAAAGATTTTTTTGCAGAAGTGACGGGTGTAGAAAAAAAAGAAGATAAATATCATATAACATTAGATAAGACAGCATTTTTCCCAGGTGGAGGAGGGCAACCACATGATATAGGAACTATAGTAGGTGTTGAAGTATTAGAAGTATATGAAAAAGATGGAGAGATATATCACGTAGTAGAAAAAGAAATATTAAAAAAACATAGATTAAAATGTGAAATTAATTGGGATAGAAGATTTGATTATATGCAGCAACACTTAGCTCAGCATCTTTTGTCAGGATGCTTTTTTAAGTTATTTAATCAAAATACTGCTGGAATACATTTAGGAAAAGAGATTAGTACTATAGATATAGTAGGAAAATTAACAGAAGAACAAATAAGAAAAGCAGAAGCTTATGCAAATGAAAATATTTTTAAGAATCTAAAAGTTGAATTTTTATTTCCTGAAAGAAGAGAGTTAAAGAAGCTAGGACTTAGAAGAGATTTACCTAAAACAGATGAAAAAATAAGAGTTGTAAAAATAGAAGATTTGGATATAAATGCGTGTTGTGGAGTTCATCCTAGTAGAACAATAGAACTTCAATGTATAAAGTTAAAGAGAGCTGAAGGGCATAAAGGAAATACTAGAATTGAATATTTAGCAGGAAAAAGAGCTATAAATGATTATATAATCAAAGATAATTTTTCAAAAAAAGTTTGTAATTATTTAAGTTGTAGTGAGGACGAAGTTATAAAAGGAATTGAAAATTTAAAAGAAGATATAAAAAATCTAAAAAATCAAAATAGAGAACTTTTAGAAAAAACAAGTGATTATGAAGTAAAAGAAATTTTAAGTAAATGTGAAGTAATAAATGGGATAAAAGTATTTAAAAAAGTATATGAGAACGGAAATATTAAAAATATAAATAAAGTTATAGAAAAAATATGTTCTATAGAAAAAACACTATCATTAGTTGGGATAACTAATGGAGAGAAGGCAAATCTTATATTTGCATCCTCTAAAGATAGTGATATTGATATGGGAAGTTTATTAAAAGATTCTATAACTCTAATTGATGGGAGAGGTGGAGGAAGTAAGTTTCTAGCTCAAGGTGGAGGAAAGAACAATAATAATATAGAAAATGCCTTAGAATATGCAATTAAAAAAATAAAAAAATAATTAAAAAGGTCTTTAGTTTTACTAAAGACCTTTTTAATTACATTAATATCATTTTTCTATTTTTAAAATAGACTGGCTTCAAAGAAAGTTTTTTGCAAATTTCTAAAGCAATATTAAAGTTTGCGCCAATAGCATCATCAGTATGAGCATCAGATCCTAATGTAACATATTTTCCACCACATTTAGCATAAAGCTCATAAATATCCAAAGTAGATTTATAAACATCTTCTAAATGTAATCTTCTAGTGTTTATTTCTAAAGCTTGTCCGTTTTTAATTAAAATAGGAAAAATTTGTTTTAAATATTCCCCATGTTCAGATACATTTAAATTATTATTTTCATAATTACAATAACGACAAGGATAGTCAATATGACCTAAAGAATCAAAATTATTAAACTCAGTAATATATTTAATAACTGCATTTAAATAATTTTTAAAATAATCTTCTCTATTTAATCCTTTTTTAGAATAAGTTAAATAGATATCTTCATCATCAACAGAATGAACAGAACCTATAATATAATCAAATGGATATTTATTTGTTTTTTCAGTATTTTCTTTTACAATACTTGAACTTAATCCAACTTCAACACCTAGAAGTAAATTATCATTTCTATAGCTTGAGTATTTTTCAAAGAATTTATCTAAATCAACTCTAAATTCATTTTTTATATGATAGTTTAAGTCTAAATGATCAGTTAATATTACTCCAATTTTTAATTCTTTAGATTTTTCTATTATAGAGGAAAGTTTCATTTGGCTATCAGATGATAATTCAGTATGCATATGAGTATCAAAAATCATTGTTTGTCTCCTTAAATAAAAATTGTTTTTTATATTATAGCATAGTATTATATGAATATATTAAGTAAAGATAAAGTATACTTATATTGGAGGAAAGAATATGAAAGAACTTTTTAAAATTAAAGATCTTGTTTTTTATGAAGAAGATTTTATAGATAACATTGAAGATTATGAGGATATTATTTATATAATTCAAGATTTCGCAAATTATTTAGAATACGAAAAAATAGTTACAGCAGATGATAATGAATGTTGTAATAAAAGCAGAAATAACTACTTTATACAAATTCATGGATATATAGATGAAAATGATGAGTTTGTAACTAAAGAAGAAGTTGATAAATATAAAAATGTATTAGCAGAAAATAAATTAGATCTATTTGTAATAAGAATATTTAAGTGTGTAGACTGTGGAAAATGGCTAATTGACATATTAGAGTAATAAATTAATGGGTATGATTTTATCATACCCATTATTAAAATATATATAAATTCAAACTTATTAAGAAAAAGTTAAAAATATTGATTTTAAATTAATGATTATTATATTATATTAATAAAAGGTTGTGTATAAAATGAAAAAAAATGTGGATTTAGATAAATTGAAAGATAAAACTGCTGAATATACAAAACTTTTGAAATATCCTAATAAACTAAAATTATTAGAATTTGCAAGTAAATATAAGAAGATTTTAATTCCAATAGTATTAATTTTATGTTTATGTTTAGGATATTTTTTAGGAACACCTAAAAATAATAGTCAACAAGTTTTAAATAAACTTCAAGTAGGTTTAGAAGATGGAAATGTTAGAACTTTAAATAGCATAATAAAAGTTAATGGTAAAAAAGCAACAGGAAATGAATTAAAGCCACTAGCAAAATATTTTCAAAACAGAAGTGATAAAGTGAGTGAATTTGTAGACTTAGTAAAAAATAATGGTACATCAAAAATTATGGAACTTAAAAAAGAAAAAGGATTTTTAGGAGATAAATATTATATAAATCTTAAAACTTTTGATTTAAAGGTAAATTCTAATTTAAGTAATACAAATATAACTTTAGATGGCCAACAAATTGAACAAGGAAAAGTAGTTAAAAATTTAATTCCAGGTGAATATACTTTAGAAGGTACTGTTGATAGCAAATATGGCTTAATAAAGGAAACTGGAGAAATAGCAGTCGTAGACAATACAAATATAAATTTAGATTTAAGAGGAGATACAGTAACAGTAAAATCTCTATATAAAGACGCCACTGTATTAATAAATGGAGTTAGTTCAGGTAAAACTGTAGAACAATTTAAGGATATTGGGCCTATGCCAGTAGATGGAAGTGTATCTTTAAGTATAGAAAAACAATTTCCTTGGGGAAAAGTTGAAGGACCTAAAGTCCAATTAGAAAATAATTCAGAGGTAAACTTAACTCTTAATATGGCAAATGATGCTCTGTGGTCTGAAGTAGATAGTGTTATACAAGGATTTTATTCAAGTGTTTTTACAGCATTAAATAATGAGAGTAAAGATAGTATCACAGGGGCTTCAGATGATGCAAAAAATAAAATTTACTCTATATTAGAAAAAAACTATGTATTCTTAAAAAATGATTATAAATTAGATAATTTAACTATTGACAAAGAAAAAAGTAATTTTACTTATGAGAATGGTATGTATAAAGGAACTGTAGTATGTGATGTAAATTATACTATAAGTAAAAATATCTTTGGAATAATAGGGATTTCAAATACAAAAGAAAATAAAAAGTTTTTTACAAATGTAATTTATAAAGATGGAAAATGGATTGTTAACAATGTAGAGAATTTTTCACTTTAGAAATTAATTTAAGGGGGATTTAAATTTATGAATAAAAAAAGGCTTTGTACTATGTTATTAGCTGTTGCTATTACTACACCACTTATAAGTGATGTAGTGGCATCTGCTGATACAAAATCACAAAACCAAATTAATGCTAATAAAGAAAAAATTAATGAGCTTGAAAAGGAAAAAGAAGATCTAAAGAATGAAAAAGATAAAGAGGTTCAAAAACTTTCAAAAGTAATGAAAGAAATTGAAGAAATGACTAAAAATCTTGATAAATATCAAAGTGTTGTAGATGAATATCAAAAAAAGATAGATTCAATAACAAGTGAAATAAATGATTTAGAAAATAGAATGGCAGAAATGCAAAGGCAAATAGATAAAACAGAAGTTGATATACAGCAGAATGAAGAAGAAAAAGCGAAAAGAGAACAAATTTTAGGAGAAAGATTAAGTAGTTATTATAAAATGGATTTCCAAGCACAATTTTTACATATGCTTTTCTCAAGTGAAAGTATTGGAGATTTCTTCTCAACATTATTTAACATAGATAAAATATTAAAAACAGACAAACAACTTATAACAGAAATACAAGAATTAAATGTTCAATTAGAAAATGAAAAAAAGTCAATTATAGAAAATAGAACAAAGGTTGAAGAAGATAAAAAGAGAGTTGAAGAAAGTAGAGCAGAAGAACAAAAGCTTCAAGATAAGGCTATAGTTGAAAGAAATAAATGGCAAGCGCAAGTAGATGACTTAGAAAAGATAGAAAATGAAAAAAGAGATATTTTAAGTAAATTAGAAAACAAAGAAAAGTCAATTGAAAATCAAATCGGAGATTTAATAGATTTTAATAAAGAGCTTCAACAAAAAATTGATGGGATATTTGATAATATAGGAAATCAAGGTGGAAGTGCTCCATCTTCTAGTGGATTTATTAGACCAAGTGGATATGGAATATCAAGTAATTATGGACCAAGAAAACATCCTGTTACAGGAAATCCAAATGGATTCCATACTGGAACTGATTTTGCAGCACCTTATGGAGCAACTACAATGGCAGCTAATAGTGGAACTGTAGTATATTCAGGATGGATGAGTGGTTATGGACAAACTATTGTAATTGATCATGGTGGAGGAGTTCAAACTCTTTATGCACATTCAAGTAGTTTACTTGTGTCAAATGGACAGAAAGTACAAAGAGGACAAGCTATTGCTAAAGTTGGAAGTACTGGTATGAGTACAGGACCTCACTTACATTTTGAAGTTAGAATAAATGGAAGACATACTAATCCTATGAACTATATTAGTTAAAACATATAACATATAATTATATTGCTTGAATTGTGATATAGTTATATGTTAATTTTATTTATAAGAGAAAAACCTATACTTAAAAAGTACAGGTTTTAAAATTTATACAAATAATGTATAAAGGTTAGATTTTTGTTAAACTCTATTTAGTGGATAAAAAATAGAATTTTATATCTAATTAAAATTATACATTATGTAAATGAAGTTTAAAAGATTATAAATAAATATTAACTGCATGTTCAAAAATAAACAAAATTTATTTAAAAATAAAAATATGGTAAGATTAAAGGAGAAATTGTTATGATACATTTAGAAAAAGATACGCTTTTAAAAGATACAATGGAATATGAAGAATATACAAAAAATGAAGCTAAGCTAACAGATGAAGAAAAAAGAGCTTTAGGAATTAAAGTATGTTCTGGATGTTGCAAAAATAGAAAATAAATATTAAGTGGGAGGGAACAAATTTGGCTAAACCGAGTATATTTAGTAAAGACTACGAGAAAAAAATGAAAAAAAGAAGATTGAAAATTTTAATAAGCATAATAGTAGTCATATTTATTGCTTTAGGTCTATTTTATGAGTTTAAGCTAAAAGGTATGGATTTTAACCAAATTGTCAATAATCTTCAAGCATGGGCTAATAATGATTCTGTTTCAAATGAACATCAACAAATTAAAAATAATCAAGCTCAAAAAGAAGAAGCTAAAAATACTGTAGGAGAACAAAAACCATCTGCTCCAGTAGATTCAGATTTAGAGTTTAAGCTTTTAGATAATGAGGTTGTTAAATTTAAAGTTCAAGAGCAAGATGGAAATAAAACATTTTTAAATATAGAAACAAAAGGTTTTTATAGTAATATATCTCCAGATAAAAAAGAAGCTGTAGTAGAAGATGAAAATCAAAATATGTTTTTAGTAAATATAAATGGTGAAGTTAAGAATATAACTAAAGCAGAATATGTTTCAAGAAAAGGAGATAAATATTCAAAGGATGCTATGATACAAAAAGAAAAAGATTCTGGAGTTAATTACTTATGGGGAGTAAATCCAACTTTCATAGATAATGATACAATAGTATATATAAGCAATCTTCCTTATTTTGGTGCATCAGCGAAGAATAAATATTTATGGATATATAATATAAAAAATTCTACTTATAAAGCTATATGGAATTCAGCATCTAATTACTTAGAAATACTAGGTGCTAATGAAGGGAAAAATAATATTAATGTAAAAGTTGGAAATGTGGAATATATTTTAGATAATCAGGGAAAGCTTTTTAAAGAATAAAATAGGAAGTAAGTAACAATAAAGTTTGATAATAGGGTCTAAACTGTGTTATAATATCCTAGTTAATAAATGTGAATAAGAACTATTTTAGGAGGAATAAATAAGATGGAAGCTAAAATGGAAAAAATAGAAGCTAACGTTGTAAAATTTGAAGTAAGAGTAGAGGCAGAAAAATTTACTGCTGCTTTAAATAAAGCATTCAATAAAAACAGAAATAAATTTAACATACCAGGATTCAGAAAAGGAAAAGTATCTATGGCAATGGTTAAGAAATTCTACGGATTAGAAGTTCTTTTTGACGATGCTGTAAATACAGTAATAAGTGAAACATACCCATCAGTAATAGATGAAAATAATATAAGACCAGTTGACTTCCCATCAATAGATGTATTAGAAGTTGGTGAAGGAAAAGAATTAGTTTATACAGCTACAGTAACTGTATATCCTGAAATAGAATTAGGAGAATATAAGGGATTAGATATTAAAAAACCTGTATATGAAGTTTCAGAAGAAGAAATAGAAAACCAACTTAAAGGAATGCAAGAAAAGAGCGCTAGAGTAGAAGTTAAAGCAGAAGGATCTTCTGTTGAAAACGGAGATATAGCTGTTATAGACTTCAAAGGATTTATCGGAGATGTTGCATTTGAAGGTGGAGAAGGACATGATTATCCATTAGAAATTGGTTCAGGATCATTCATTGGAAACTTTGAAGAGCAATTAGTTGGAATGAAAGTTAATGATAGCAAAGATGTTGTTGTTACTTTCCCAGAAAACTATGGAAAAGAAGAATTAAATGGAAAAGAAGCTAAATTCGAAGTAACTGTAAAAGAAATTAAAGTTAAAGAATTACCAGCTATAGATGATGAATTTGCATCAGAAGTTTCAGAATTTGAAACTTTAGAAGCTTTAAAAGCAGATATGAGAGAAAAATTAACTGCAGCTAATGAAGAAAAAGCAAAAAGAGAATTTGAAGATGCTTTAGTAACAGCTGTTATTGAAAACTCAAAAATGGATGTTCCAGCTGTAATGATAGAAAAAGAAATAGATGCTATGGTAGCAGATCTAGAAAATAGATTAAAATATCAAGGATTAACTCTTGATCAATACATGCAATTCACTGGAAATGATACAGAAAAAATGAGATCATACATGAAAGAAAATGCTGAAAAGAAAGTTAAAGGTGAATTAGTAATCGAAGCTTTAGCTAAAGCTGAAGATATAAAAGCAACAGAAGAAGAAGTTAATGAAAAAGCTTTAGAATTAGCTAAAATGTACACTTCAGAAGACAAAGTAGAAGATATGGCTAAAATGTTAGCTACAGCTCAAAAAGCTATGATTGAAAAAGAAGTTGTAGTTGTAAAAGTAATTAAATTATTAGAAGATAACTGCAAATAATTATAAAATATAAATAAATATGTAACTTATATAATTGCCAGAGAAATTTTATTTTCTGGCAATTATTTAAAATAAAAATTAATAAGATACTTAAGATTAATATTCAAATATTTTGTTAATACTAATAGATGTTACATTTTAAGGAGGGGAAAAATATGAGTTTAGTACCAATGGTCGTAGAACAAACTAATAGAGGTGAAAGAAGTTACGACATTTTTTCAAGATTATTAAAAGATAGAATAATAATGATAAATGGAGAGATAAATGATGTTACTTCAAATTTAGTAGTAGCACAACTTTTATTCTTAGAAAGTGAAGATCCAGATAAAGACATATATATATATATAAATAGTCCAGGTGGATCAATAACTTCAGGAATGGCTATATATGATACAATGAATTATATTAAGCCAGATGTTTGCACTATATGCATAGGTATGGCTGCTTCAATGGGAGCATTCTTACTTACTTCAGGAAAAAAAGGAAAGAGATTTGCTCTTCCAAATGCTGAAATAATGATCCATCAACCTTTAGGTGGATTCCAAGGGCAAGCAACAGATATAGATATACACGCTAAAAGAATATTAAAAATAAAAGATAAATTAAATAAGATTTTAAGCGAAAATACAAATCAACCTTTAGAAAAAATAAAGGCCGATGTTGAAAGAGATTACTTCCTAGAAGCTGATGAAGCTATGGAATATGGATTAATTGACAAGGTAATTCAAAACAATGAAATTGAAAAATAGTAGTATACTTTAGTGAGGTGAATTTATGGCTAAGTATGAAGATAAAAAACAACTAAAGTGTTCTTTCTGTGGTAAAAGTCAAGAGCAGGTTAAAAGACTAATTGCTGGGCCTGGAGTGTACATTTGTGATGAATGTATAGAGTTATGTTCAGAAATCATAGAAGAAGAAATAGTGGAAAAGAAATCAGGTGTAGTACTTGAAAAATTACCAAAACCTGCTGAAATAAAGAAATATTTAGATGATTATGTTGTAGGTCAAGATAGTGCAAAGAAATCTTTATCTGTAGCAGTTTATAATCATTATAAAAGAATAAATTCAAAACAAGGTATAGATAATGAGGTAGAACTTCAAAAAAGTAATGTTTTATTATTAGGTCCAACTGGTTCTGGTAAGACACTTTTAGCTCAAACTTTAGCAAAAATATTAAATGTACCTTTTGCTATGGCTGATGCTACTACATTAACAGAAGCAGGATATGTTGGAGAAGATGTTGAAAATATACTTTTAAAACTTATACAAAATGCAGATTATGATATTGAAAAAGCCGAAAGAGGTATCATATATATTGATGAGATTGATAAGATTACTAGAAAATCAGAAAATCCATCAATAACTAGAGATGTATCAGGTGAAGGAGTTCAACAAGCTTTATTAAAAATTCTTGAAGGAACAGTAGCTTCAGTTCCACCACAAGGTGGAAGAAAACATCCACATCAAGAGCTTTTACAAATTAATACAACAAACATTCTATTTATCTGTGGAGGAGCTTTTGATGGTATAGATAAGATCATCGAAAAAAGAACAGAGAAAAGTGGAATTGGGTTTGGAGCAACTATACAATCTAAACAAGAAAAAGATTTAGGTGTATTATTAAAAGACATAATGCCTGGAGATCTACTTAAATTTGGATTAATTCCTGAATTTGTAGGAAGACTTCCTATAGTAGTTACTCTTGAATCATTAGATGAAGAGGCATTAGTTAAAATATTATCTGAACCTAAAAATGCTCTTGTAAAACAATACAAAAAGTTATTTGAATTAGACAATATTAACTTAGTATTTAAGGATGAATCTTTAAGAGCTATTGCTAAAGAAGCAATTAAAAGAAAAACTGGAGCAAGAGGATTAAGAGCCATAATAGAAGAAGTTATGATGGAAATTATGTTTGAAGTTCCATCTGATGAAACTGTTAGTGAAGTTATAATAAATGAAGAATGTATAACTTCTAAAAAAGATCCAGAAATAATTAGAGGGAATTCTAACGAAAATTTATTAGAAAGTCCTAAAATAGAAGAATAATAAAAACTCATCTTTGTAATTCAAAGATGAGTTTTTTTAATATTTAAATATTGGATTTTTATAAAGATTGAAAAATAAGTTACTTATGTTATACTAAATAAGTATAAATATAAATTAGAAGAAGTTCGGAGGAAGATGAAAATGGAAAATAATAGAGTACTTCCTTTAATTCCTCTTAGAGGATTAACTATTTTTCCTAATATGGTTATTCATTTTGATGTGGGAAGAGAAAAATCAAAAGAAGCTATTGAAGTGGCAATGAGAGCTGATGGAGATATATTCTTAGCACCACAAAAAGATTTAGAAATAGATGAACCTAAGAAGAGTGATGTAAATAAAATAGGGACAATAGCAAATATAAAGCAAATTGTTAAATTACCTAATGATGTTTTTAGAGTTCTTATTGAAGGAAAAGAAAAAGGAAAAATATTAAAATTTAAGAATAAAAAAAGTTATTTAGAAGTAGAAGTAGAGAGAATTAAAGAAGAAGTAATAGATGATGTGGAAATAGATGCGTATTTAAGAAGCCTTAAAAAAGCTTTTATATCATATATGAAAGCTATAGGTGATACAAATCCAGAAATGATTAAAGGAGTAGAAATGGACAATGATCCTTGGAGACTATCAGATATAATTTCTGGAATTGTTGCTACAAAAGAAGCAGATAGGTTAAGTCTTTTAGAAATATCAGATTTAAAAAAGAAGATAAAAAAATTATTATTTATAATAGATGAAGAAATTTCTATTATAAAGCTTCAAAAGAAAATAGGAAAAACTGTTAAAGATAAAGCTGATAAAAGTCAAAAAGAATATTTTTTAAGAGAGCAAATAAAAGCTATACAAGAAGAACTTGGTGAAGATGATGAAGAATCAGAAATTTCTAAATTAGAAGAGCAAATACAAAATAGAAATTTACCAAAAGAAGTTAAAGAAAAAGCTTTATATGAAGTTAAGAGATTAAAATCAATGAGCTCAAATTCTTCAGAAAGCAATGTAACTAAAACATATATTGAATGGATTTTAGATATTCCTTGGGAAATATCAACAGAAGAGAATATAGATATTAATTTTGCAGAAGAAATTATTAATAGAGACCATTTTGGGCTTAAAGATGTAAAAGATAGAATAATAGAATTTTTAGCAGTAAAACAAATAAGTGGAGATATGAAAGGTCCTATATTATGTCTTGTTGGACCTCCTGGAGTTGGTAAGACATCTATTGTTAAGTCAATTGCAGAATCTATGAATAGAAAATATTCAAGAATTGCATTAGGTGGTATGAGAGATGAATCTGAAATAAGAGGTCATAGAAAAACTTATGTTGGAGCAATGCCAGGAAGAATAGCATATGCACTTAAAGGTGCTAAAAGCATGAATCCAGTACTACTTTTTGATGAAATAGATAAGATAAGTTCAAGTTATAAAGGTGAGCCATCTGATGCTTTACTAGAAGTTTTAGATTCAGAGCAAAATAATACATTTAGAGATAACTATTTAGAAGTTCCTATGGATCTTTCAAAAGTATTATTTATAGCTACAGCAAATAGCTTAGATACTATACCAAGACCACTACTAGATAGAATGGAGATAATAGAGGTATCTGGATATACTTATGAAGAAAAATTCAATATAGCTAAAAAATATTTAGTTAATAAGCAATTAAAAGAACATAATGTAACAAATAAAATAGTTAAAATATCTGATGATGCTATAAGATTAGTTATAGAAGGATATACTAGAGAATCAGGTGTCAGAGGATTAAATAGAGCATTAGGTTCATTAATTAGAAAGGCATTAACAGAAATGCTTAAGAAAGGCAATAAGTCTATAACAGTAAATAGTAAAAAAGCAGAAGAACTTTTAGGAAAAAGATTTTATTCATTAGAAACAATGGATAAAGAGGATAAAGTTGGGGTAGTTACTGGAATGGCTTGGACTGCTTATGGTGGAGATACTTTACCTGTAGAAGCTATGGTTATGGAAGGTACAGGTAAGCTTCAGTTAACAGGAAAACTTGGAGATGTTATGCAAGAATCTGCAAAAGCTGCATTTACTTATGTTAGAGCAAATGCTAAAAAGTATGGAATAGATGTAGAATTCTATAAAAAGAAAGATGTTCATATTCATGTTCCAGAAGGAGCAGTGCCAAAAGATGGTCCCTCTGCTGGAGTAACAATGGTAACAGCTTTAGTATCAGCACTTTCAGAAAAAAAAGTTAAATATAATATAGCCATGACAGGAGAAGTAACTTTAACAGGTAGAGTTTTACCAATAGGTGGACTTAAAGAGAAAGCTCTTGCAGCTTCTAGATTTGGAATAGACACTATAATAATTCCTAAAGAAAATGAAAAAGATATAGATAAGATACCTGATTCAGTTAAAGACAGCTTAAACATAATAACTGCAAGTCATGTTGATACTGTTTTAGAAAATGCGATAATTGGAGTGAATAAATAATGAGAATAAAACAATCAGAATTTATAACATCAGCTGTTAGGAAACCACAATATCCTACTGATGAAAGAGTTGAAATTGCTTTTGTAGGAAGATCAAATGTTGGTAAAAGTTCTATAATAAATGCTCTTACGAATAGAAAAAAATTAGCAAAAGTTAGTCAAACTCCAGGAAAAACAAAGTTAATTAATTTCTTTTTAATTAATAATGATTTTTATCTTGTAGATTTACCTGGATATGGATATGCTAAAGTTTCTAAAGCTGAAAAAGAAAGCTGGGGAAAAACAATAGAGGATTATCTTGCAGGAAGAGAAGAACTTAAGAGGGTTGTTCTTTTAGTAGATTCAAGACATAAGCCAACTGCTGATGATATACTGATGCATGAATGGATTCTTCATTATGGATATGATGTTATTGTTGTTGCAACTAAAAGCGATAAGCTTTCAAATAATGAATTAAGAAAAAGTGAAAAAGTTATAAGAGAAACATTAAAGCTACAAAAAGAAGATAAATTATATTTCTTTTCATCTTTAAATAAAAAAGGAAAAGATGAATTAATAAATAATTTATTTGAAGATTTAGCTACAGATTTAGATTAAATTTATATTGGACTGAGAAATTAAAAAATTTCTCAGTCCTTTTTATTTAGTTTTGTGTCAAAAATAATGACGTCTCATACAATATAGTATAAACAACAAAAAAACAAAAAAACTTAAAAAATAGGAGGATTTTGTTTATGGAAATTAATGATATTTTAAACGGATTTAACGAATCAGATTGTGATGATTCAAATTCATGTGATTGCAATAATAATCATCATCATAATGATGGATGCAATAATGGATGTAATAACTTTGGTAATAATGGATGCAATAATAACTTCTTTTGTTGGTTTATATTGATAATATTATTATGTGGTTGTAATGGAAATAATAGAGGCGGACGTAGAAATAATTGCTGTTGCTGCTGTGATTGTTGTTGTGATTGTTGCTGCGAAAAACCTAGATTTAAAAAATGTAAAGAAACTTTCTATGTTCCAGTAGATCCTTGCTTTGGAATGATGAATAATAATCAAGGCTGGGGTGGATTCGGAGATGGATTCGGATGCGGAAATAGCTGGTTTGTATGGATCATATTAATATTAATATGTTGCTGTGGATCTGGTTTCAATGGAAATTCATGTAATTCATTTTGCTAATAAATAGTATGGAGGAATAAATTATGTCAAGAAGAAGAAGAAGAAGATGTTGCTGCTCAAACGGAAGTACAGTTATAATGCCTAATTGGAATAATAGTGGAAGTTGTCAAAATGATAACTGGGGAATCTGGATAATATTAGTTTTAATAATTGCTTGCTGTGGATGCGGAAACGATGGATTTGGAAATAATTCAAATTGCTGTAATAATGGAAATAATAGCTGGTTTTGCTGGTTATTTTTAATAATCATTGTTTGCGGTTGCGGAGGAAATGGATGGGGATGGTAATCTCTTAATTTCTTTAGGTGATTAAATCTAAACAAATTAATCAATTTAATAGATGAATTGATAGTTGTTGGAGGGCTTTTATAGCCCTCCAAAAAAATGCCTAAAAATAATAACAAAAATATATTTTATACATATAATGTAAAGATAAATTATAATTGGAGGTTAATATGGGTAGTAAGAGAAAGCATAGGAATAGAAATGAAGATGATTATTTAGAAGATTCACAAGGTCAAATTAATAATCCTTTTGGATTAGATATGAATAGTTTAATGGGAATGCTAGGAAATATAGATAAGAATAAACTTAACAATATGATGAATTCTCTAAATCAAAATGGTATAAACATGGATAACTTTAATGGGAATATTAATAATGGAATAGAGAATAATATGAATAGCCAAAATAATTTTGGAAATATGGATCCAATGAAATTATTAAATAATTTAATGAATAATAATATGAATAATGCTGTAAATAATAACGCTAATATTAATAATGAAGGCTTTAGTGGAGTAAATAATGAAAATAATATTAAACATAATGAAAAGAAGGATTATAATGTAGATAAAGATGATCCTAATATCCAAATGTTATTATCATTAAGAAAGATAGTTAGTAAAGAGAGAATTAAATTTATAGATAAGGCTATTTATTTATATGTAAATGGGGCATTTGGGGATTTAAATTAAAATGAATAAAAATAATATTACTGGTAAATAATATTACTGTAAAAGAAAAAATCTTTTATAAACTATATTATTAAATTAGTATAGTTATCCCCCATCCCCCTTTTAAGGCCGCAAAAGCGGCCTTTTTATTTTTTATTAAAAAAGAAATTCATTTTTGAAATTCTAAGAGTATTATTATAATAATCTTTATTTAAAGTAACTTCTACATTAAAAGGCTCTATAGTGTTATCTTTTAAATTTTTCCTATTAAAATATAGAGTATAATTACATTCTTTTATGTCTCCATTGTCATCTATTTCAGTATCAAAGAAAAAGCCATCAATTAGTTTATAAGAAAAATTGCTTTTATCAAGTTTCCAAAGATTAGATAAATCCTTAGAAGAAATTGAATCAGTGAATACATCAGGGTGACTTTCAACTTCAACATCAAGGTTTATATATTTTATAAGAGGAATAATACTATCAATTCCAGGGACTACTAATGAATCTCTAGTAGAATTAATTAATTCATTATTTATAATCATGTTAGATCTTATATTTTCCTTATTTTTATTATAATTTAATGAAATAAATTGAGGTGTTTTATTTAAATTAGAATCAATAACACCGCAAACATTATTGGAGTTTTGTAATGTTAATTCAAAATTATTATTATAAGAAAAAAGATAATTAATAGTTGAATTATTTTTTATACCTTGAATTAATATTTCAGGTTTATTATCTCTAGAGATATTTATAAATCTAAGTTTAAATATATTACCTTCTCCATTAGAGCAAAGAAAATTGTCCTCTAAAAGAGAGCTTAGAAGAATTGTTGATTTTTGAGTTGTTATTTTAACGTCATAAGAATTATCAGATTGTATTATTTCTATAGTTTCATTTACTCCATCACCAGTTAAATCAATTAAATGTTTTTTGTTAATATCTACTGAAGAATAAGTGCTAATAGTTTTTTTTGAGTTAATAAAGAAAATAAAAAGAGTAAAACAAAGAATTACTACTAATAATATAAGTAAGTATTTAAAATATTTTAATTTATTAAATTTCATTAATATCCCTCCCATAATAAAGTATATGAAAAAGAATAGAATAAATGATTAGATATTATATTTGTAAAAGGAGAAAAAGATGAGATACAGAAAAAGAAAAAGAATCTATTGTGCCTTATTATTAATTATTTTATTATTTAATTTTATATCATGTAGTAAAGAAGAAAGTAAAAATGTAAAACTTTATTACAATAAAAATACGGTTAAAGAGATAAGTGTAGTAGAAGAGATTATAAAAGAATATAAAAAGAAAGTTGGAAAAGAAATTACCTTAGTTGGAGTTGAAAAAGAAGAGGATATGGTAGAATTTATAGGAGAGGATAAAGAATCTAATATAGTAATTTTAGATGGATATTCTTTTGTAGATTTTGCTAATAAAGATTATTTAAGAGATATAAGTTATCTTTATAAAGATAAGAAAACAAGAGAAAAATTTGCACTTATAAATAATGTTTATGGAAGATTGTTAGGAAGTTATTATGGAATAGGATTTATGCCATTTTCATTAGATTTAGTATGTAATGATAAATTATTAGAAAGCATGGGGTTAAATGTTAAAGAAGATAATTTATTTAAAGCTATATCAATTTTAACTAGCAAAGGAATAAAAATACCAACATACATAAAAAGTGAGTATACAAAAGAATTGCTTTTAAGTGCTGTTGTTGCAAATGATACTATAATATATGATATGAATCAAGAATATGTAAAAGGAAAATTAGAAAATGATATATATACTATAAAAGATGGTCAAAAGATATTTAATGTAATAAATGATTATTATAAGCAAGGAATTTTAAAAGAAAGCAATTTCATAGAAGGTGGAGAGGATTTAATAGAAAAATTTAATAAAGGAGAAATTCCTGTTGTACTTACAACTACTCTTTCTTCAGATAAATTTGATAGCTCAATAAATACAACTCTAATCAATAAGCAACCTATAGAAAATAAATATGTAAATGCTGCAACTGGAGTAGATATAATAATTTGTGCAACAGTTGGAAATCATCAAGAAAATGATGTAGAAAGTTTTCTAAGATTTTTACTTCAAGGTGGAGCCATGGAAGGCTTAGATAAACTAAAAGTAGTAACAGGAAATAAAATGGGAGACAGTTCTTTAATAGGAGTCCAAGGAGATATGGCAAGTAGTATTCAAGCTATAGCAGAAGTAAATAGATTTTATTTTAATAGAATATCAAATAAAGATATATTGAGTATTAGTGATGAAGTTAAAAATGTAATGGAAGGAAAATATGATGGGAAAGAGTGGGAAAGAGTGTTAAATAAAAAAACAACGCAGTAATTGCGTTGTTTTATTGACAATCTTTACAGATTCCATAGAAATATAGTTGGTTTGAAAGAACTTTATAATCTGAAACTTTTTGTGCATCAGTATTTATATCTTTAAATACTTCATTAGATAAATCATCAACTCTACTACATTTGATACATTGAATATGTGGATGAGTTTCGCATTTACCATCATATCTAAAGTTTCCTTCTCCAACATTTAATTCTTTTACTAAACCTACTTCTACTAGAGTTTTTAAAGCTTTATATACTGTAGCTAAACTCATAGTTGGGTATTCTGGTTGAATAGCTTTGTATATAACTTCAGCAGATGGATGCTCTTTTGTACTCATAAGATACTTGTAAACTGCAAGTCTTTGAGGAGTAAGCTTAAGTTTTTTTTCTTTAAAAATTGTTGTTATATTCTCCATAGTAAATACTCCTTATCTTATATATAAGGTTATTATATATGCTAAACTAAAAAAAATCAATGATTATTCAATAAATATCTATCTTAATTAATAAATATTATTATCTAATATATGAAAAAATAATATAAAATATTATAAAATGGTTGAATTAGAAAAAGTTTTATGTTAAAATATAAACAAAGTTGTTAAAAAAATAACGATTCCGTGTTTATTTATTTTTATTTTTATAGAACAGTTCTCTGTTCTTTTTTTTTTAATAATTTATTAAATTTAAATCAAAATATACACAAATGGAAAAGATTAGTTGCAAGAAAAGGTGCAAGGTGATAAAATCGAGATATAGAATAGGATAAATTTAGGAGGAAAGTCACATGGCTAAATACAAAGTTGGAGATAAATTAATAATAATAAATGACCCTACAAAAGAAAAAGAAAAATTAAAAGAACTTACAAAATTAGAAGTTGAAGACCAATATGCTCAAATTTCTTGGGGAATAAAAATTGTAAAGGTTGAATATGATAAGCCAAATGTTACATTAACATATAGAAATATAAAGGGTGAATTAAATAAAGTTTTTGCTGAATGCAGAGATATTGAAAATTTTGATCAAGAAAAAGTTTTAGAAAAAGCTTTATTAAAGGCATTCCAAAATGAAATAATAGACCTTTCAGTAGGAAAAAATATTGGATTCTTTAAATAAACATTATATTACCGTATGCTATTAATTTAGTATACGGTAATTATTCTAATGTTAGGGTTTATTAGGAGGAATTTTGATGAATATATTTTTGGCAAAGCAAGGGATATATAATCGCCAAAATGAAATTGTTGCTTATGAACTATTATATAGAAATTCTTATAAAAATTATTATGATGAAAGTGTAGATGGGAATTATGCAACTCTACAAGTAGTTTCAAATATTTTAAATATAGGAAAAGAAAACTTAATAGAAGATAAAAGAGCATTTATAAACTTTTCAAAGAAATGTTTAATAAATGGATTAGTTAATACTTTGTCAAAAGATAATATAGTAGTAGAAATATTAGAAAATATAGATCCTACAGAAGAAGTTAAAAGGAAAATTAAAGAACTAAAAGATGAAGGCTACATAATTGCATTAGATGATGTTACCTTAAATATAAGATACATGGAATTCGCAGAATTAGTAGATATATATAAAATAGATTTCATAGATACAACTAAAAAAGATAGAAATATAATTTTATCTAAAATTAAAAGTATAAACTCAAAAGCAAAATTTTTAGCAGAGAAAATAGAGTGCAAAGAAGATTATGAAGAAGCTTTTTGCGAAGGGTATGATTATTTTCAGGGGTATTATTTAAGCAAACCTATAGTTGTTCAAGAATAAAAAGAGAAAAATAGGAAAATTTACAAAATACTTTATTTTTTGAGAAAAGTATTATATAATATTTATAAAATGGTTTCGTTTACAAGATGGAGGAGAATTTATGAGAAAATGCCCGTTTTGGTCATCAGATGAAAATTATACTGAATGCTTTTCAGAATGTGTCATGAATAAAGATGTAGAAAATGGAGATGAATGCGTTTTTATAAGTTATTTAGATTTAGATGATGGCTTTGGAAAACTAAGAATTGAAGATGTATTAAAAGAGGTAGTATTAGATATTGCTGAATAAAAATATTAAAAAGAGACGTTTTTAACGTCTCTTTTTAATATGCATTATTAGCAGCATGAAGTAATGTGTGTTTTAATGACCAAAGTTTGTGAGAAAGGTCAATATAATAAGTATGTGGATTTTCAAATCTAAGGATTTCAGACCAAAATCTATTTAACTCATTTTTAGCTCTATCCTTTGCTTCTAAAACTGTAGGGCATTCATAAATAAGATTACCTTTATCAAAAATTTTAACTGCTAAATCTTCATAGTAGAAATTAGTTATAGTCTTATTCTTCCATGTATCACTTGGGTGAAAAATAGTAAGAGGTTTATTAACATCTATTTCTTCGTCATTAAGAAGAATTAAATCAGCAATAGCCTTTTGTGAATTATTATCAAATAATCTAACAGTTCTTTTAAATCCTGGATTAGTTATCTTTTCATTATTTTCACTTATTTTAATTTTAGGAATTATTTCATTATCATTTTCTACAGCAACTAATTTATAAACTCCGCCAAATACAGGTTCAGATTTAGCTGTTATAAGTCTTTCACCAACACCAAATGAATCTATTTGAGCTCCTTGAGCTAAAACATCACGTATTATATGCTCATCAAGAGAGTTAGAAACAACTATCTTACAATCAGGATATCCAGCTTCATCTAGCATTTGTCTACATTTAGTTGTAAGATAAGTTATATCTCCAGAATCAATTCTTATACCAGTTGGTCTTTTACCTAATGGTTTTAAAATTTCATCAAAAACCTTTATTGCATTAGGAATACCAGATTTTAATACATTGTATGTGTCAACAAGTAAAAGACAATTATCTGGATAAACTTCTGCCCATGATTTGAAGGCTTCATATTCTGTGTCAAAAAGTTGAACCCAACTATGAGCCATAGTACCAATTGCAGGAATATTAAATTTTTGGTCAGCTATTGTACAAGCAGTTGAATCACAACCACCTATAATTGAAGCTCTAGCTCCATAAATAGCACCATCATATCCTTGAGCTCTTCTAGAACCAAATTCCATTACAGTTCTTCCTTTAGCAGCACGACAAATTCTATTAGCTTTTGTTGCTATTAAAGTTTGATGATTAATTGTAAGTAGAATCATAGTTTCTACAAATTGTGCTTGAACTATTGGACCTCTAACAGTTACAAGAGGTTCATTTGGAAATACTGGTGTTCCTTCAGGAACTGCCCAAACATCACATTCAAATTTAAAGTTTCTTAAATATTCTAAAAAATCTTTAGAAAATATATTTTTACTTTCTAAATATTCTATGTCATCATTAGTAAATTTTAAAGATTGTAAATACTCTACAAGCTGTTCAACTCCAGCCATTATACAATATCCACCACCATCAGGAACACGTCTAAAATACATATCAAAATATGCTATTTTATTTTGAAGATTTTTTGAAAAATAGCCGTTTCCCATTGTAAGTTCATAAAAGTCAGTTAACATGGTTAAATTTCTTTCATCTTTAATGTCGAAAATTTTATTAGTATTCATGTCTATCTCCTTATAAAAATATTTAAAACTATTGTACATCTTAAAAAGAATTATTACAATATAGTTATTTGAATGAAATAATGGATATAATTTTAAAAGGAAGGTGATATTTTGATATTAGATAAAAACCAAAAAGAAGCAGTCTATGGAAAAGAAAAAAATATACTTGTAGTTGCAGCTCCAGGTTCGGGAAAAACTACAGTTATAATAAATAGAATAAATTACTTAATAAATAACTTAAATGTACAAAATAAAAACATAGTTGTTATCACATTTACAAAGTCTGCAGCCTTAAATATGAAGGAAAGATATAAAAAGGTTTTTATGCGAAATTCAGCACCATTCTTTGGAACATTTCATGGATTATTTTATAAAATTCTATTAAGAGAGGGAATGAAAATATCTATAGTAGAAGAATATAAAACCAATAAATTAATTCAAGGAATTTTAAAAAATTATTTTGATGAAATAAATGATGATAAAGTAAAAGAAGTAAAAAATAATATTTCTCTTTTCAAAACTTCTAGAATAGATATAAAAGAATTTAAGCCAACTATAACAAAAAATATATTTGAAGAATGTTTATATACATATGAAAATTTCAAAAAAGAAAATGGGCTTTTAGATTTTGATGATTTAGCAATAAAGACATTAGAATTGTTAGAAAACAATAGTAAGCTTTTAAATGGATATAGAGGGTTATTTAAATATATGTTAGTTGATGAATTTCAAGATTGCGATAATTTGCAAGTTGAATTTTTAAAACTTATAAATAGTGGGGAAAATAATAATCTTTTTTGTGTTGGAGATGAAGATCAATGTATATATTCTTTTAGAGGCTCAAAACCAGAATATATGGTAATCTTTAATCAGATATTTAAAGAGGGGAAAAAATACTTTTTAGAAACTAATTATCGAAGTGTTAAAAATATAGTTGAAGGATCTAAAAATTTAATCTCTTCTAATATAAGTAGAAATGAAAAGACAATACAAGCTTTCAACAAAGAAGATGGAGAAGTTGAAATTTTATTTCCTTCTGATGAAAAAGAACAAAGTGATTTAGTTGTAAAAAAAATAAAAGAAAATGTTTGGAATAAAGATTATAAATTTGAAGATAACATAATTTTATATAGAACTAATGCTGAGGGAATGAGTTTTGTAGATGCTCTTACACGAAGTAAGATACCTTTTAATATATTAGATAAAGAATATAATTTTTATGATCATTTTATATGCAAAGACATAATTGCTTATTTAAATTTAGCTTTAAATAGTAATAGTAAAACAGATTTTTTAAGAATAATAAATAGACCTTTTAGATATGTAAGTAAGGCAAATGTTGAATATGTTAGAAGTTATAGAGAAGAGAAAAATCCTTTTGATATTTTAATTGAAAAAAAAGATATTCATTCATTTCAAAAGGGAAAATTAGAAGATTTAAAAAAAGATATAAACTATCTCTCTAAACTATCTCTCGGAAGTGCAATACAATTTATAATAAGTGATTTAGAATATATAGAATATTTAAAGGAATACGCTGAAAAATTTAGCCAAAGCTTAGATGATTTAGAAGAGATATTAGAAGAGTTTAAAATATTAGCAAGTGATTTTACAAATATATTAGACTTTTTTAATCATATAGAAGAAGTTAAAGAAGAAATAAAAAGTTCTAAAAACAAAGAAGAAAATGAAGATAGGGTTATATTAAGTACTATTCATAGAGTAAAAGGAATGGAATTTAAAAATGTATTTATAGCTAACTGTGTAGAAGATTCAATTCCTCATAGTTCTGCAAAAGAAAATATAGAGGAAGAAAGAAGAATTTTTTATGTTGGTATGACTAGAGCTATAGATAATCTTTATATGTTTTCTCCTAAAACTAAAGGTGGAAAAGTTAAAGATAGATCTAGATTTTTAGATGAAACAAAATTTGCTTTAAAAGAATTAGAGAATAAGGGATATATAGTAGGAGCAAAAGTATTTCATAAAGGTCGTGGAGAAAAAGGAATAATAAGAAAAATAGAGGGAGATAGAATAACTATTTTACTTATGGATAGTGGCGAAAAAACTTTCAAATTAAGTATTCTTTTAGAGAAAAATCTTTTAAGATTAGAATAACTCATAAGTTGAAGCCTTAGAAAATATGCTATATAATTTAAAATAAAGACTTATATTCAATATGAATATAAGTCTTTATTTACATTTCTTTAATAAGAATGAACCAAAATAGCAAAAGAATTATATCTTACTAAAGAATAAATAAAATTTAGGAGAAAAATAATGATAGATTTTTTAAATGAAGCAAAAGCTTTTAAAGATGAATTAATAGATATACGTAGAGATTTTCATATGCATCCTGAGTTAGGATTTGAACTTCCTAGAACTTTAGGAAAAATAAAAGAATTTTTAGATAATGAAGGAATAGAATACAAAGAATTTGGAATAAGTGGACTTTGTGGAATAATAAAAGGAGAAAAAGACGATAATGGAAAGGTAATAGGAATAAGAGCAGATATGGATGCACTTCCTATAGAAGATAGAAAAGCTTGTCCATATTCTTCAAAAGAAAAAGGAAAAATGCATGCATGTGGACATGATGCACATTCAACAATACTTCTTGGAGTAGCTAGAATTCTTAACAAAAATAAAGACAAATTTGGAGGAACAATTAAGCTTTTATTTGAACCTGCTGAAGAAACAACTGGAGGAGCACCTCACATGATAAAAGATGGTGTTTTAGAAAATCCAAGAGTTCAAAAAATAATAGGTCTTCACGTAGAAGAAAAATTAGAAGTAGGAAAAATAATGATAAAAAATGGAATGGTAAATGCAGCTTCTAATCCTTATAAAATAAAAGTTAAAGGACATGGAGGTCATGGAGCTAGACCAAACACAACTGTTGATCCTATAGTTATAGGAGCTAATATTGTTAGCACATTACAAACAATAATAAGTAGAGAATTGTCTCCATTAAACCCTGGAGTTATAACAGTTGGAAGTTTTCATTCTGGTACAGCTCAAAATATTATACCAGAAGAAGCACAAATAGAAGGAATTATAAGAACTACTACACCAGAAGATAGAAAATATGTAACTGAAAGAGTTGTTCAAGTTGCAGAAGGAATAGCAAAAGCATCAAGAGGAGAAGTAGAAGTATTAATAGAAGAAAGCTATCCATGTTTAATAAATGAAGATAGTGTAGTTTCTCTTATAAGAAATAGTGCTAAAGATATAATAGGAGAAGAAAATGTATTAGAACAACCAAATCCAAGTATGGGAGTAGAAAGTTTTGCATATTTTGCAATGGAAAGGGACTCAGCTTTTTATTTCTTAGGAACTGGAAGCGTAGCTAAAGATAGTTTTAGACCAGCACATAGTAGTCTTTTTGATATAGATGAAGAGGCTTTACCAATAGGTGTTGCAATTCAATGTAAAGCAGCCTTTGATTATTTGACATTATAGTAAATAAATATTAATCTATTTAGATGAGGAAAATGTTCACTAAAGAAGTAAAATAGGAGTTGATTAAGTAGTGAGAATTGAAATTGGTGTTAATGAGGCAGGCCAAAGATTAGATAAGTTCTTAAGAAAATTATTAAAAGATGTACCTTTAAGTGCAATTTTTAAAGCATTAAGAAAAGGTGACATAAGAGTTAATGGGAAAAAACAAAAAGAAAAGTATTCACTAGAATTAAATGATGTAGTGGAAATAAGATATATTCAAAGTAAAAAAGCAAAAGAAACTAATGATAATTTTATAAAAGTTGATGCAAAAAGAATGAAAATTTCTTATGAAGATGAAAATATGTTAGTTGTTGAAAAATGGCCAGGAATATTAGTTCATCCTGATAGCAACAAAAAAATACCAACGCTTACAGACTATGTGCTTTCATATTTAAATGAAAAAGGTGCATATCTTCCAGAAAAAGAAATAACTTTTACTCCAGCACCATGTAATAGATTGGATAGAAATACTTCAGGTATGGTTGTGTTTGGTAAAAGTTTTGAAGGATTAAAGGAATTAAATGAAATAATAAGAGAAGGTAAAGTTAAAAAATACTATAATACTATAGTAAAAGGAAGAATAAAAGATGGTCTTTATAAAGGATATATTCTAAAAAATGAAGATACTAATATATCAAGAATATTTGATAAAAAAGTTCCAGATTCAAAAGAGATTTCTATGGAAGTTAAAACAATACAGTCAAATGGAGCATTTTCATTTTTAGAAATTGACTTAATTACAGGAAGAAGTCATCAAATTAGAGCACATCTTTCACATTTAGGATGTCCAATAATAGGTGATGAAAAATATGGAGATAAAAAGACAAATTCATTCTTCAGAAGTAAGTTTGGATTAGAATTCCAATTCTTATATGCCTATAAATTAAATTTCAAAAAAATTGATGGTAAAATGAGCTACTTAACAGATAAAATAATAGTAGAAACATTACCACCTATATTTAAGAAAATTAAAAAGGATGTATTTAAATTTAATATTTAAATCAGGGGAAAGAAAATGAAGGAACAATCATCGGTTACAAAAGGATTTATGATACTTTCTTTTGCAGGGATAATATCTAAAGTGCTATCGGCATTTTATGTTCCGTTATTAACCAGAATAATTGGCTATGAAGGAATGGGGATATACGGAAAAGGGTATGATGTATTTATGTTTGTTTATGCAGTAACAACTATGGGATGTCAACCTGCCGTTGCAAAAGTAATTTCAGAATTAAAAGCTACTGGAAATGAAAGGGATTCTGAAAGAGCTCTTAAAGTTTCAAGAAAGATGTTTGGACTAATTGGAGGAATAGCAGCAGTTTTAGTTATTATATTAGCTTATCCAGTTGCTAAACTTACAAATACAGAGCCAGCAGTTTTTTCTATTATGTTTTTAGGGCCAAGTGTATTTTTAACAGCTGTATTAGCTGCATATAGAGGATATTTTCAAGGTAGAGAGATGATGCAAGGAATTGCTATATCTCAAGTTCTAGAACAAATATTAAATGTAATAATAAGTTTATTATGTGCATTTTTGTTCATGAATATAAGCTTACCTTTAGGAGCAGCAGGAGGAACTATTGGTACATCAATAGGAGCTCTAATTGCAGTAATTTATTTAATTTCTGTTTATGAGAAAAAAATAAAAAGAAAAAAAGCAAAAGTAACTGAAGAAACAGGAAATAAAATAAGTGATCATTCTATTAAAAGAAAAATTTATTCTTATGCTATTCCAATAACACTTATAGCAGGAATTCAAAACTTTGGTGGAATGGTAGATATGTTTAATGTAAATGATAGACTTTTACATGCAGGATATAATTTAGCAACAGCTAATACACTATATGGTTTATTTGTAAACTATAGAGTTTTACTAGGATTACCACTAATAATAATAACTTCATTAACAACAATAATATTACCAAATATTGCGAAGAATTATGCTTTAAGAAATAGAAAAGCTATAATAAAGCAAATTAATTTTGGATTTAGACTAACTTTTGCTATAACAATACCAGCAGCAGTTGGAATGTCTTTATTGAGTAAAGAAATTTATATGATTCTTTTCAATAGAGATAGAGGTTCATACATAATGATGTTAGGTTCCTTTATATTAATATTTATGTCAATTGCTCAAGTTCAATCATCTATTCTTCAAGGTATGAGTAAATTTAGACCTTTAATAGCAGCCTTTTCTATAGGTGTAATATTTAAAGTTCTTGGAAACTATATATTTGTTGGAATTCCTTCACTAAACATTTTAGGAGTTTTAATTGGTAATTTCTTTTATTTTGCAGTTCCATCCTTCTTATGTTATAAAACATTAAGAAAGACAGTTAAATATAGAATTCCTGTGCTTAGAGTTTGTATAAAACCAATTATTGCATCAATTGTTATGGGAATAGTTATTTGGGGATTAAAATTCCCATTAGAAAGCATAACTCTTATGTTAAGCTCAAAGTTGATAAAATGGATATTTATTTTAGTATACACAATAATTCTTACGGGAATAGGCTCATTTGTTTATTTTATTGTTATGATAAAAATAGGTGGTTTAAGAAAATCAGACTTAGAATCAATGTCACCTAAAATATATAGACTAATACCAGGATTTTTAAGAAATCAAATGAGATAAATAACTTAAAAAAGGAGTAAATCAGATATGATTTACTCCTTTTTTATATTAATCAGAACCAAATTTTGATAAATAAGTATAAATTGCAAATACTATAGCTACTATGGAAAGTGTTGTAAAAGTATTTAAAGTTATTTTAGTTATATTAATAAAAAGATTTATTAATAAGTAAATCAAAATACTTATTAAAGTAAATATAATTACATCAACAATAGAAATATTTATTTTTAAACATTTATCTACTTCATATAAATTGATAGTTAAGCAAACTATTGAACTTATAAATAAAGTTATACTGAAGCCATATACATTTATTTGTGGAATTGAAGTAAAGATAAACAATGATATAAGTTCTATTGAAGCCACTATCAACGAGTTCCTAACAATTATTCCTTGTTTATTCAATCCATTTAATATTCCAAACATAGTTACTGATGAAAAATAAATTGGTGCTGATAATGAAGCCATTTTTATATATCCACCTAAGTCATTTCTAGAATAAAAAATTTCTCCTAGATTTTGTGGGACAAGATTACAGATAACTGTAGTAGCAAGTCCTAATAAAAATGCAATTTTTAAAACTTTTCTTATCCTCATAGCAGCATCATAATTTCTACCCTGACTTAAAGTTTGAGAAAGGTCAGGAATTAGTAATGTATTTATAGTACCTACAACTATAAGAGGAATTCCTATTAATGTCATAGCCATTCCAGTATATTTACCTATCATTCCAAGAGCTTGATTATAATCAAATCCTGCTACCATAAGTCTACGGGGAACAACCCAAGTAGATAAAGTAGAGAATATGCCATTTAAAAATCCATTTACGCAAAGTGGAAATGATATAACTAATACATTAAATAATAATTGCATTCTACTTTCTGTTTTAATATTAGGTCTATAAGGAAGTTTGTTTGTACATTTTTTATAATAAAAAAATAAAAATATTAGACTTTGTAACTCTCCAATAGCAAGAGAAACATAAGCAAGAGTAACTAACATAGCTAAATTATTTGTTTTAAAAGTATATAAAAGCAAAAATATAGTTACTAATCTCATAGCTTTTTCAAAAATATCAATTAGAGCAGGAATTTTTATTTTTGATGTTCCTAAAAAGTATCCTTTTAATATATTTGATAAAGAAATGAAAACCATAGCCGGACAGGCAACTCTTATAGCGTTTATTGTTCTAATATCATGAACTCCAAATTTTGCAATTATAGGTGCAAAGAAAAATACAAAAATTCCTATTATAATAGCCCAAATGATATTGAATACAGAAACAGTCTTAATTGTTTTTGTTAAATTTTCATGTTCACCAGAATTATGATATACTGCAGCAACTTTAGAAATAGCTGCAACAATTCCTGATGTCATAAGACAAATAACAAGATGGTATATTGGTAGGACAAGATTATACAATCCCATTCCTTCAGCCCCTAATACTTTAGATAAATAAATTGAAAATATAAACCCAAGAATACCAGTGGCGATATTTGATGCTGTTAATAAGAAAGAATTTCTAAAAAAATTATCCTGTTTCAAATATAATCACTCCTTTAACTACAATACATACTATTCTTAAAAAGTAAGAATTATACTGTAAATTAGAAAAAGATTATCTAAATAATTAGAATTAAGTTAATTTAGGAATATTTATAAAGCTAATTTAAATATAAATTAAAGAGGAAATTATAGGAGAGATGTTATGAAGAAATTTTTTAAGTATTCTTTGGCGAGTATTTGCATTGTTTTAATAGCTTTTGGAATTTATATTTATACTAGTGGATATAGAATAGAAGTACAGCAAAAAGGAATAAATAGTGATGTATTTTTGAAGGGATTTGAAAATGCTATTGAATTAGAAACAGATGAAAATGGAAATTATTTTGTATGTTATGAAAAAGAGATAGTTAAAATTAATTCTGATAATAAAACAGAAAAAATTTACACTAATAATAGTTTAGAAATTGAAGATGTACTTTATATGAAAGAAAATCTTCTTATATTATCAAGAGGAGACTTATTGAAATTTGATTTATCTAATGGACATGTAGAGAGAATACTTAAAGATATTCCGTATGGTGGTGAAAATATAAAAAGAAAATTGCTTGAAAAAGACGGAAAATTACTGTTATCAATAGGAACATATACTAACACAGGGATAGCTGAAGAAGGAGATATATTTACTAAAAGCTTTTGGGATAAAAGTCCTATAAATCTAACTCTAAATGGAGAAAATTATGGAAATGATAAAACAGGTGCTTTTAGAGAATATGGAAAAGAGAGCAAAGAAAATGAAGAGGTTAAAGCAGCTCTATTAGGTAATGGAGCAGTATATGAAGTCGATATAAATAGTAAGAAATCAGTTCTTTATTCAAGTGGAATAAAAAATATAACTAGTTGGGATTTAAATAGTAAAAATGAAATTGTGTGTGCAGTTGAAGGATTAGAAGCTGAAGGAGTGAGAGGAGCTTTAAGAGACTCAGATTATATTTATAAAATAAATAAAGGGTCTTGGTATGGATGGCCAGATTATAGTGGTGGAGATAAAATAAGTTCACCTAAATTTTCAGATTCTAAAGAAATAGCACCTTTAATAAAATATCCTCCAGAAAAAAATGTTAAAGGTCCTTATTATGAGCATAATAAACTAAAAAGTATATCAGAGCTTGCAATAGATAAAAAGGGAATTTTATTAGAAAAAGATACAATAGTTTTCTTTGATAATTTAGAAAAGAAATTATATTCTATAGATAATAATAAAGTTGTAAAAGAAATTTTAAGTTTTGATAAGAATAGTAAAATAGAAAAAATAATTTTTTTAGATACAAAGTGTTTGTTATTAGATAGTAATTCAGGATATATATACAGTATACAAAAGGATAAAATGGCATTTATTAATGAAATACCTAAAAGTATAATAGTAATAATAATAACATTAGGATTAGTTATTATGTTAATTCTTGTAAATAAGGCTTTAAAAAGAAAAAATATAAAATAATTTAATTAAAGTATCTTCCTTTATTTAAAGAGAAGGTACTTTTTCTTTTAAAAAATGTAAAATAATGGTAAAATTAAATTGTTTAAAAGGGGGAGAGTTTATGAAAAAAACAATTTTATTAAATTTAATCAATTTAAAAATAGAAGGAGATGTTATAGATTATTCATTAGAAGATTTTTCTATAATACAAAATGAAAATAATTCAGCTATAGATGAAATAGCAATTACAACAGAAGCTTCTAAATTTATAAACCAATATGATTCAGGAATTTTATTTTTTAACCTTAATAATATTTGGACAAAAAGCAAAAGAGAAGAAATAATAGATGATATTACGGATTATATAAAGAAAGATGGATATATATATATATGGGATTTAAATAAGAGTTTTGGAGAAATTGTAGATGTAGAACTTAAAGTTTTATGTCCTGATGATAATTTTAAAAAAGTAAGTGTAAAAAATAACAACATATTTGCATGTTTAAATATAGAGGAAATAGAAAAAATTCTTGAAAAAAATTGTAAAATAGAAGAAACTAAAGTTTGGGAGGATATGTTTTTTATAAAAGCCCAAAAAATTTAAAACGAAAAGAGGAATTATTTTAATGAAAATATTATTTACAGCAGTTAATTCAAAATTTGTACACAGTAACTTAGCAGTGAGATATTTAAAAGCATTTACTAAGGATATGGATTATGAAGGAAAGATAAGAGAATTTTCAATAAATGATAGAGAAGAAAAGATATTAGAAGAAATAATTAAAGAAAAACCAGATGTTGTAGCTTTTTCTACTTATATATGGAATGTTGAAATGGTAGGAAGATTAGCAGATTTAATAAAAAGAGTTGATGAAAATATAGAAATATTATATGGAGGACCAGAAGTTTCATATGATAGCACTATATTTTTAAAAGAACATATTGGTGATTATGTAATAGTAGGGGAAGGAGAAAAGACATTAAGAGAGTTTATAGAATATAAGTTAGGTAAAAGAGAAATAACTTCTATAAGAGGATTAGTTTATAGAGAAGATAAAGAAATTAATTTTAATGGGAATAGACCTCTTATGTCATTAGACGAAATTGTTTTTCCTTATGAAGAGGATGAAGATCTAAATAATAAGATTGTTTACTATGAAGCATCAAGAGGATGTCCTTTTAATTGTAAATATTGTCTTTCATCAACAGTTCATGGAGTTAGATTTCAAGATATAGATAGAGTTTTAAAAGAACTTAAGTATTTTGTAGATAAAAAAGTAAGATTAGTTAAGTTTGTTGACAGAACTTTTAACTGTAATCATAAATTTGCAATGGCTATATGGGATTTTTTAATAAAGCAAGATACAGAAACTCAATTCCATTTTGAAATATCAGCAGACATATTAAAAAATGAAGAAATAGAGCTTTTAAGAAATGCACCAGATGGAAGATTCCAATTTGAAGTTGGTGTACAAACAACAAATGATGAAATTCTTCATAATATAAATAGATTTGTTAATTTTAGTGATATAAAAGAAAAAGTAGTAGAGCTTCTTTCATTAAGAAATATAAAACAACATTTAGATCTTATAGCAGGATTACCAGGAGAAGATTTTCAATCATTTAAAAAATCATTTAATGATGTTCATTCAATAAAACCAGAAGAAATACAATTAGGATTTTTAAAACTTCTAAAAGGATCATCAATGAGAGAAGAAAGTGAAAAATGGGGAATGAGATTTTCACAATACCCTCCTTATGAAATATTAAGTACAAATAACATAAGTTATTTTGAGTTATTAGAACTTAAAAAAGTTGAACACATGGTTGATAAATATTATAACAGTGGAAAATTTAATTATATTTTAGAATATTTCTATCCAAAATTTGAAACTCCATTTGATTTCTTTTATTCATTAGGAAAATTCTATGAAAGTAAAGGGTATTTTGATAGAAGTATAGGAAATAATGAATATTATAAATTATTTTTAGATTTTACAAATGAGATATTAAAAGAAGATAATACAAGATTAAAAGAAATAATAAGATATGAATATTTACTTCATAATAAAAAAAGAGGAATACCTGAATTTTTAAAGGGTAACATAACTAAAGATGAAGAGAGAGAGATAAAAGAAAGATTAAGAGAAGAATATTCTTTTAGAGAATATTTCATCGAAAAATTTACAATAGATATTGAAAGATATAAAAAATGTGGCGAAATATACGATAAAGATACATATTCGTTACTAAATAATAATAATAAATTCATATTTCTATAATTAAATAATATAAATTCGTTAAAAATTTGGAATATTAATCCTATATTAATAAAATTCTATAAAAATTAAGAATTTTATTGAAATTATTCTTAAAAGGTGTATAATGTAATTAAAGAGTAATTAATACTATATAAAGTATTAATTTATATATTTTTTTTAATTACTAGTAAAGGTGGTGAGATTTTGGCATTAGAGGCAATTAAAGAAGTTAAAAAAGCAGAAAGTACAGCAGAAGAGTTAATTAAAGATGCAAATGCAAAAGCAAAAGAGATGATTCAAATAGCTGATAAAGAGGCTTTAAACGAATATAATGAAGTCTTAAATGAGGCAAAAAAGGAATGCGAAAACATTATGAATAATGCAATCCAAGAAGGCAATAAAGAGGCAGAGCCTATTATTGCTAAAGGGGAATCAGAGGCAAAAGAGATTTTAAATGTATCCATTGATAAAAAAAAGGATGCAATGAAATTAGTGATTGAGAGGATAGTGAAGACAAATGGCAATAGTTAAGATGAATAAATTCACCTTACTAACCTTTGAGTCTAAAAAAGATGCTCTATTAGAAAAATTACAAGGGTTTTCAGAAGTAGAATTTATAGATTTACAAAATGAAGATTACTTAGAAGAAAATAAAGAGTTAAGAGAGCTTTCTAAGGATACTGTTGATGAAGAGTTTAGTAATTGTGAAGAAGAATTATCCAAAGCAAAATTTGCTCTTGACTTCTTAAAGGGTTATGTGCCTCAAAAATCAGGATTGAAAGCAATGAAAGAAGGAAAAAAATCCTTAAGCCAAAAAGAGCTTCAAGATAAAGTTTTAAATAGTAACTGGCATGAAGTTTATGATAAGGTAAAGGAAAAAGAGCTTCAATTAATAGAATTAGATAATGAAATTACAAAGTTAGAAACTGAATGCGCATTATTAAAGCCATGGGAAGGTTTAGATGCATCCTTTAGTGACATAAATAGTTTAAAAACTCCACATTTCATAGGAAGTGTAGCTAAAAATTATGAAGAAGCTTTAGTAAGTGAATTATCAAATTGCTACCTTGAAATAATATGCAGAAATAATCAAGACATTTTCTTTTTCGCATTATCTAATGAAGATAACAAAGAAAAAGTTGAAGAAGTTTTAAGAGGATTTGGATTTAGTCAATTCAAAATGGATACTGGCGAAATTCCAATGAATACAATACACACAGACATGGATAGAATTGAAAAAATCAAGTCTGAGAAGTTTTTTATAAAAGAAGAATTAGCAGCACTTGAAGAAGGATTAAATAAGCTAGAGTTAGTTTATGAATACTATCATAATATTTACACAAGAAAGCTTGCTAAAAATAACTTCTTAAAAACTAACAATACTGTAGTAATACAGGGATGGATACCTGTAGAGAAAAATGAAGAATTATCTAATATAGGAAAAAAAATACTTGGAGAAGACTATTACTTAACTTATGAAGAAGTTAAAGAAGAAGAAATACCAAATGTACCAATAAAACTTAAGAATAATTCTTTAAATAAATCATTTGAAAATATTACAGAGATGTATAGTTTACCAAGATATAATGATATTGACCCAACACCACTTTTAGCACCATTCTTCTTATTATTCTTTGGAATGATGGTTGCTGATATTGGGTATGGATTATTAGTGCTTATAGGTTCTTTAATAGCATTAAAAGCTTTTAAATTAGAGGAAAAGCAAAGGGAATTTGCTAAATTTTTCTTCTGGTTGAGTTTCCCAACAATTGCATTTGGGGCAATATATGGGGCATTCTTTGGTGATTTAATACCACTTCCAGCACTTATAAATACCAAAACAGATGTAACTACTATTTTAGTTATGTCAATAGTATTTGGTGTAATTCAAATATTCTTTGGATTAGGAATTAAAGCTTATGTTTTAGTAAGATCAGGAAAACCACTAGATGCATTTTTTGATGTTGGTTCATGGGTAATAACTCTTGTATCAATAGGAGTTTTTGCTTTTGGAAAAATGAATGGAAATGGATTAGTTGGAAATATTGGAATGTGGTGTATGATCTTTGGTATGGTGCTTATCGTACTTACACAAGGAAGACAAATGAAATCAAAAGGTGGAAAGATAGGTCAAGGGTTATACGAATTATATGGAATAACAGGGTATATCGGAGACTTAGTTTCTTATACAAGACTTATGGCTTTAGGGCTAGCAGGTGGTTCAATAGCAGGAGCATTAAATCTTATTATAGGGATGTTCCCAGGAGTAGCATTAGTAATTTTTGGTCCTATTGTATTTATTTTAGGACATGTATTTAACTTAGGTTTATCATTACTAGGTGCTTATGTTCACACATGTAGATTAGAGTATGTTGAATACTTCTCAAAATTCTATGATGGTGGAGGAAGACCATTCAAGCCATTTAAGACATTAGACAAGTTTATAGACATTAAAAAAGAAAGTTAGTTTTTATTAATTAGGAGGATTTAAAATGGAAAATACATTTACAACATGGATTGAGTTTTTTGGAGCAAATGGAGGAATTATATTTGCTGCATTAGGAGTAGCATTAGCAGTAGGATTATCAGGAATAGGTTCAGCTAAAGGAGTTGGGCTAGTAGGGGAAGCAGCTTCAGGATTAATGACAGAAGAACCAGAGAAATTTGGTAAAGCGTTAGTTCTTCAATTATTACCAGGTACTCAAGGGTTATATGGATTCGTTATCGGATTATTAGTTTACTTAAAAATCGGTGCTGGTATGGACTTTAAAACTGGTTTATTCTTATTCTTCGCTTGTTTACCAATAGCAATTGCTGGTTTATTCTCAGGTATAGCTCAAGGTAAAGTTGCAGCATCAGGTATTCAAATATTAGCTAAAAAGCCAGAGCAAACTACAAAAGGAATCATATTTGCGGCAATGGTTGAAACTTACGCATTATTAGGATTCGTTGTATCAATCTTATTAGTATTCAGCGTTAAATAGTTAGGGATGTGAAGATATGTCAAATGTTAATAATCTAACTTCTAAAATCTTAAAGGATGCAGAAGAAAGAAAAAGTAGCATATTAGCTAAGGCAGAAGAAGAAAAAAATAAGATAATTAATAAAAAAAGAGATGAAGCTAATAGGCTAAAAACTTCAATGATAGAAAAAGCAAAATTAGAAAGCGCTACAAGAAAAGAAAGAATACTTTCAAGTGCTGAATTAAAGGTTAGAAATGAAAAGTTACTTTCAAAGGGGAAGGTTATTGACGAAGTATTTAATATGAGCGTGGAAAACCTATGCCAAATGAATGAAAATGACTTTAGAAATTTCGTTAAAAGTTCTATATTAAGTTTAAATATAGAAGGAGACGAAAATATAATTTTAAATGCAAACGGAAAGAAAGCAATAAATGAAGCTTTCATTAAAGAAATAAATAATGAGCTTAAAGATAAAGGAAATCTTAAATTAAGTCAAAGTGAAGGAAAATTTAGAGGTGGATTTATCTTAGAAAAAAATGGAATAGAGATAAATTATACATTTGAAGCTCTAGTTCAATCACTAAGAGAAGAACTTGAATTTGAAGTAGCAAACATACTTTTTAATTAAGGAGGATTAATATGGATTCAATGAAATTTACTCAAGTTATACCAAGACTTAGAGTATTAGAAACAAGACTCCTTGATAAATCAAAACTTGATAGAATGATAGATGGTAATTCAGCAAATGAAGCACTAAAAGTTCTACAAGAATCAGAATATGCCAACGTAATGACAGGTATAAAAAGAGCAGAAGATTATGAAGAAATATTAAGCAGTGAGCTTAAGAGAGTGTATGCACTAATGTATAGTGCATCACCTTCAAAATCTTTAATAGATATAATGAGTTTAAAATATGACTACCATAATATAAAAGTTATTTTAAAAGGAATAATTTTAAGAAAAGATTTTAGCAATATGTTAATTCCAGTTGGAAAAATGGAATTAAGCAAGCTTAAATACATGGTAGAGAATAATAACTTAAGAGATTTACCTATTAGAATGAAGGAAGCTGTAATAAAAGCTAATGAGGATTTTGAAGTAAATAAAGATCCTCAAAGAATAGATATTATATTAGATAGATTTATGTTCTTAGAACTTCATGATATAGCTAAAGAGCTAAATGATAAATTTGTAGATAAATACCTTAGAGTATTAGTGGATTCTACTAATTTAAAAACGCTTTTAAGAGTTAAGAAACAAAATAAAGGAAGAGATTTCTTAGAAGAAGTTATTATAAAAGGCGGTTCAATAGACAAAGAGGTTTTAAAAGGGCTTCTTACAGATTCAATTGAGAATATAGTTTCAAAATTATCACATACTGATTATGCAGAAATGTTAAGAGAAGGAATTGATGAATTTACAAAAACGAATTCAGCAAGTCTATTAGAGAAACTTGTAGATAACTATATAATGAAACTTATGAAAGAAGCAAAATTTATACCATTTGGACCAGAACCAGTACTTGCTTATATCTATGCAAAGGAAACAGAAATAAAAGTTGTTAGAATAATAATGGTTGGTAAATTAAATAATATTGCATCTGAAGTAATAAGAGAAAGGTTGCGTGATATTTATGTCTAAGAAAATCGGAGTTGTTGGAGATAAAGATTCAGTTTTAGCATTTAAAGCTTTAGGAATAGATGTATTTCCAGTAGTTGAAGATGATGAAGCTAGAAAAACAATAGATAAATTAGCAATGAGTGATTACGCAATAATATTTGTAACTGAACAAGTTGCACAAAATATAGAAGAGACTATTGAAAGATACAATAGAGTAACTCTTCCAGCTGTAATATTAATTCCAAGCAATCAAGGATCATTAAATATAGGAATGCAAAGAATTAGCGACAATGTGGAAAAAGCCGTTGGTGTTAATATCTTATAGGAAGGTAGGTCGGTAAGGTGAAAATCGGAAAGATAATTAAAGTTTCAGGACCATTAGTAGTTGCTGAAGGTATGGATGAAGCTAATATATATGATGTATGTAAAGTAGGAGAAAAAGGTCTTATCGGTGAAATCATCGAAATGAGAGGAGATAAGGCTTCAATACAGGTTTATGAAGAAACTTCAGGTATAGGTCCTGGAGATCCAGTTCAAACTACTGGAGAACCATTAAGTGTTGAACTTGGACCAGGTCTTATTGAATCAATGTTTGATGGAATACAAAGACCACTAGATGCATTTATGGAGGCTGCTCAGTCGCCATTTTTAACAAAAGGTGTCTCAGTTAAATCATTAAATAGATCAAGAATATGGAAGTTTGTTCCTACAGTAAAAGAGGGGGACGAAGTTGAAGCTGGAGATATAATTGGAACAGTTCAAGAAACAGCAGTTGTTCTTCATAAGATTATGGTGCCATTTGGTGTTAAAGGTACTATTAAAAGTATAAAAGCTGGAGAGTTCAATGTTGAAGAAACTGTATGTATAGTAAACACAGAAAAAGGTGATAAAGAACTGTCAATGATGCAAAAATGGCCAGTAAGAAAAGGTAGACCATATGCAAGTAAAATGAATCCAGTAGCTCCAATGGTTACAGGACAAAGAGTTATAGATACTTTCTTCCCAGTTGCTAAAGGTGGAGCAGCAGCAGTTCCAGGTCCTTTCGGAGCAGGAAAAACAGTTGTTCAGCACCAAGTTGCTAAATGGGGAGATACTGAAATAGTTGTTTATGTTGGATGTGGAGAGCGTGGAAATGAGATGACAGACGTTCTTAATGAGTTCCCAGAACTTAAAGATCCAAAGACTGGTGAAAGCTTAATGAAGAGAACAGTTCTTATAGCTAACACTTCAAATATGCCAGTTGCTGCCAGAGAAGCTTCAATTTATACTGGTATAACAATAGCAGAATATTTTAGAGATATGGGTTATTCAGTTTCAATAATGGCTGACTCTACATCAAGATGGGCAGAAGCATTAAGAGAAATGTCAGGAAGACTTGAAGAAATGCCTGGGGATGAAGGATATCCAGCATATCTTGGTTCAAGACTTGCAGATTATTATGAAAGAGCTGGAAAAGTTATTTGTCTTGGAAAAGATGGAAGAGAAGGAGCTGTTACAGCAATTGGAGCAGTTTCACCTCCTGGAGGAGATATTTCAGAGCCAGTAACACAATCAACTTTAAGAATAGTTAAAGTATTCTGGGGATTAGATGCAAATCTTGCATATCAAAGACACTTCCCATCAATTAACTGGTTAAATTCATATTCATTATATGCAGATAACATAGATGCTTGGATGGATGAAGAAGTTGCAAGCGATTGGTCATCACTTAGAACAAAAGCTATGTCATTACTTCAAGAAGAATCAAACCTTCAAGAAATTGTTAGACTTGTTGGTATAGATGCTCTTTCAGAGGGAGATAGATTAAAATTAGAAGTTTCTAAGTCATTAAGAGAGGATTATTTACAACAAAATGCTTTCCATGAAATTGACACATATGCTTCTTTAAATAAACAACACAAAATGCTAAAACTTATACTTCAATTCCAAGTTGAAGCCGAAAGAGCTTTAAAAGCAGGCGTTTATTTAGATAAAATCCTTAAAATGGATGAAATAAGAGATAAGATTGCTAGATCTAAATATATATCAGAAGAAAACATTAATAAGATAGATGAAATAGGCGTTGAATTAACTGCTGAAATGGATAAATTAATCAGTGAGGGAGGGGTTCTAGATGCTTAAAGAATATAGAACAGTAACAGAAGTTGTAGGACCTTTAATGGCGGTTGAAGGCGTTGAAGGAGTTAAATACGACGAGTTAGTTGAAATAGAATTACAAAATGGAGAAATGAGAAAAGGTAAAGTACTTGAAGTTAATGGTTCAAAAGCTATGGTACAGATTTTCGAAGGTTCTTCAGGAATTAACTTAAAAGGAACTAAAGCAAGATTTTTAGGAAGACCTCTTGAATTAGGTGTTTCAGAAGATATGCTTGGAAGAGTCTTTGATGGAATGGGAAGACCTAATGATAATGGGCCAAAAATAATTCCAGAAAAAAGACTTGATATAAATGGAGAAGCTATAAATCCAGTTGCTAGAGATTATCCATCAGAATTTATTCAAACTGGTATATCAGCAATTGATGGGTTAAATACTCTAGTAAGAGGACAAAAATTACCAGTTTTCTCAGCTGCGGGACTTCCACATGCTCAACTTGCAGCTCAAATTGCAAGACAAGCAAAGGTTTTAAATTCAGATTCTAAATTTGCTGTTGTATTTGGTGCAATTGGAATAACTTTCGAAGAAGCACAATTTTTCGTAGATGAATTTAAAAAGACTGGAGCTATAGATAGATCAGTTTTATTTATGAACTTAGCTTCTGACCCAGCTATTGAAAGAATAGCTACTCCAAGAATGGCATTAACAACTGCTGAATTCCTTGCTTATGAAAAAGGAATGCACGTACTTGTTATCTTAACTGATATAACTAACTATGCTGAAGCATTAAGAGAAGTATCAGCTGCAAGAAAAGAAGTTCCAGGAAGAAGAGGATATCCAGGATACTTATATACTGACCTTTCAACATTATATGAAAGAGCAGGAAGACTTAGAGGGAAAGAAGGATCAATCACTCAAATTCCAATTCTTACAATGCCAGAAGAAGATAAAACTCACCCAATTCCAGACTTAACTGGATATATTACAGAAGGACAAATAATTCTTTCAAGAGAATTATATAAGAGAGGAATTATGCCTCCAATAGATGTTTTACCATCACTTTCAAGACTTAAAGATAAAGGAATTGGAAAAGGTAAGACAAGAGAAGATCATGCTGATACAATGAACCAATTATTCTCAGCTTATGCACAAGGTAAGCAAGCAAAAGAATTATCAGCTATCTTAGGTGAATCTGCATTATCAGATACAGATAAAGCATTTGCTAAATTTGCAGAAGCTTTTGAAAATGAATATGTTTCACAAGGATTTACTGCAAACAGAACTATAGAAGAAACATTAAATACAGGTTGGAAATTACTTAAGCTTCTTCCAAAAACTGAGCTTAAGAGAATTAGAGATGAATATTTAGAAAAATATATGCCAAGAGAGGAAGAATAATCTATGGCAAGATTAAATGTTAATCCTACAAGAATGGAGCTTTCTAAGCTGAAGAAAAGATTAACTACAGCTACAAGAGGGCATAAGCTTCTAAAGGATAAGCAAGATGAGTTAATGAGACAATTCATCAATCTAGTTAAATATAACAATACAATAAGACAAGAAGTTGAAAAAGAACTTCAAGGTTCTTTAAAAGATTTTGTTATGGCTAGAGCTGTTATGAGTTCAGAGTTTCTAGAGGAAGCAATTGCTTACCCAAAAGAAAATATCACAGTAGATGTTGGAAGTAAAAACATAATGAGTGTTAATGTACCTGTTATGAATTTTAAAAGACAACTAGAAGGTGATGAAGGAAGCATATTCCCTTATGGGTTTGCCAATACATCATCAGAATTAGATGATGCGTTAACAAAACTTTATGGAATAGTTCCAAAACTTTTAGAATTAGCAGAAGTAGAAAAGTCATGTCAGTTAATGGCTGATGAAATTGAGAAAACAAGGAGAAGAGTTAACGCCCTTGAATATATGACAATACCTCAATTACAAGAAACTATCAAGTATATTAGAATGAAGCTTGATGAAAATGAAAGAAGTGCTTTAACAAGACTTATGAAAGTTAAGAGCATGATAGAGCAAAGAGGTTAATATTTTTAATTAAAAGAAAAATATTCATATTTTTTAAAATACTCTAGATTTTTCTAGAGTATTTTTAATTAAAAGAAAAATATTCATTATAATATTACAAGTAAATTAAAATTATGATAAATAATTGCGAATAAAAGATAATAATAGTATAATCGAGGGTAGTAGTTAATAATCTATATACAATACATGAATGTTAAGGAGAAAATTATGGATTATTTAATAGAGTTTGTATGTGCTTTAATTATAACAGTAATAGCCATACCTATACTTATGAAATTATCATATAAATTTAAATTTACAGATAAACCAACCAAAAGAAAGCAGCATAAAAAAATAACACCTCTTTGTGGTGGAGTTGCAATGTACATAGGATTTTTTTCAGTGTACTTTTTTACTGGAGATGTAGATAAAAGGAAGATTTTTATATTCATAGGGTCTACGATGATACTTTTAATAGGTCTTGTAGACGATTTTTATAAATCAAAGGGAAAAGAATTTAAGATAGCTCCAAGATTAATTGTACAAATACTTTCAGCAGTATTAGTATATAATGCAGGAGTAGCTTTTAGAGGTTTTACAAATCCTTTTAGTGGAGAGTATATTGTGTTAAATCATACACTTCAATTTATATTAAGTATAACTTGGATTTTTGGAGTTACAACAGTTATAAATTGGTCTGATGGGATGGATGGACTAGCGGGAGGAATATCTCTTGTTTCATCAATAACATTTTTTATTGCAGCAATTATATTAGGTCAAGTTGATTCTGCAAATGTTTCAATAGTAATAGCTGGAACATTAATTGGATTTTTAATATTCAATGTGCATCCTGCTAAAATATTTATGGGAGATTCTGGAGCAAACTTTTTAGGATTCATTTTGAGTATAATAGCTTTAGATGGAGCTTTTAAACAAGCTACTGTTTTAAGTATACTACTACCAATATTAGCTTTAGCTGTACCTATATTTGATAATATTTTTGTTATAATAAAAAGATATAGTGAAGGAAAAGCAGTTTATGAAGCAGATAGAAGTCAAATACACTTTAGATTAGAAGCTAAAGGCTTTACTCCGAAACAAACTGTGAGTTGTATAGTTGGAATAAGTATAATGTGTAGTATTATATCAATATTACTATTATTTTATAATCATTTTTAAGAAAAATTTTTGAGAAGGCGATAGCCTTCTTTTTAATTTATATAAAAGATATATTTACAAAAAAAAGGAATATAATATATAATAATAAAAAATAAACTTATCAAGAGTGGTGGAGGGACTGGCCCTATGAAACCCAGCAACCTACATTTGATTTATGTGTGGTGCTAAATCCAAGGAGATAAGGAATTTTATTTAAGATTATATAAAGTCTTAGGGAAATATCCTTAAGACTTTTTTATATAAAAAGGGGGTAAAATATTGAGAATTAGAGATTTATTTAATGAAAAAAAGTTAGTTTTTTCTTTTGAGGTCTTTCCACCTAAAAATACGTCTCCAATAAAGAGTATATATAATGCTTTAAATGAGTTAAGTGAATTAAATCCAGATTTTATAAGTGTAACATATGGTGCAGGTGGGACAAGTGTAAATAATAAAACTACAGAAATATCATCACTTATAAAAAATGTTTATAAAATAGAAGCTTTAGCACATCTTACTAGCATAGGAGCAAAAAAAGAAAATATAAATTTTATAAAGGAACGATTGGCTCTTGAAGGAGTAGAAAATATACTTGCACTTAGAGGGGATAAAAAAGAAGAATGTAATAGTGGAGATTTTTTATATGCAAGTAATCTGATGAATCATTTAAGAGAAGATTTTAATATAATAGGTGCTTGTTATCCAGAAGGTCATATAGAAAACAAATCTATAGATTTAGAAATAGATAATATGAAGAGAAAAGAAGAAAATGGATGTAGCAGTTTTATAAGTCAATTATTTTTTTCAAATGAAACATATTATGAATTCTTAGAAAAAGCTAGAAATAGTGGTGTTAAAGCCCCTATTCAAGCTGGTATAATGCCAGTTATAAATAAAAAGCAAATTCAAAGGATAGGAAATCTTTGTGGAGCTTATATTCCATTAAAGTTTAAAAAAATAATGAATAGATATGAGCATAATCCAGAAGCTTTAAGAGAAGCTGGAATAGCATATGCTGTAGAGCAAATAATTGATCTTTCATCAAGTTCAGTAGATGGAATTCATCTTTATACAATGAATAATCCATATGTGGCGAGAAAAATAAAAGAAAATATAAAAACAGTATTAAAAGCAGTTAATGAGTAAAGGGGATAGAATTATGAATAAAGTAGAAAGTTTTGAATTAGATCACAGAACAGTAAAAGCACCATATATAAGAAAATGTTGTGCTCTTGTTGGAGAAAAAGGGGATACAGTAAGTAAATTTGATATAAGATTTCTTCAACCAAATAAAGAAAGTTTTGGAACAGCAGCAATGCATGGTTTGGAGCATTTATTAGCTCATTTTTTAAGAGAAAATTTAGAAGGTATAATTGATTTTTCACCTATGGGGTGTAGAACAGGATTTTATTTGAGTATTTGGGGAAATAGAGAGTGTGAAGAAATAAAGAAAGCTTTAGAAATTGGATTACAAAAAGTATTAAAAGCTACAGATATTCCTGCTAATAATGAGATTCAATGTGGAAATTATAAGGATTTATCTTTATTTGGAGCACAAGAATATGCAAAAGAAGCTTTAAAAAAAGGATTTTCATTAAATATATATGGATAAGTTAAAAATCCCAAGAGAAGAAGTTTTAAGATATTTAGGGTACAGAAATCAAGATATAGATGAAGAGTTAATAAGAAAAATAGATAAAATAAGAAGAGAAAGCATTGTAGTATTTAGACCTAAAAATATTTTTTCACTTCATAAAATAGAAATACAAGATAAAAGATATTTGTAGATAAAACAAATCTTATAATACAAAGTAATGATATGTTTAATTTACTTAATGATTCAGATAGAATATATTTATTAGCGGTAACACTTGGAAATGATATAGAGCGTTTAACAAGAAAATATGAAAAAATTAGCATGATAGATGCAGTTATTTTAGATGCTTGTGCCACTACTGCTATTGAAGAGTATTGTAATAACTTAGAAAAATACTTAGAGAAGGAGTTAAAAGAAGGGGAGAGTTTTACTTTTAGATATAGTCCAGGTTATGGAGATTTATCTTTAGATATTCAAAATGATTTAGTAAATATATTAAATTGTGAAAGAACTATAGGGCTTAAAGTATCAGAGCATAAACTATTATTTCCTAGGAAATCAGTAACAGCAATATTGGGAGTTACTAAAGGAGAGAAAACGAGAAAATCATGTTTAAATTGCTCAAATTATGACAATTGTATTTACAAAAGGGAAGGTGATATTTGTGGATGTTCTTAAATATATAGAAGAAAATATATTAGTATTTGATGGGGCTATGGGAACAATACTTCAAAAGAAAGGGTTAAAGCTTGGAGAAAATCCAGAAATTTTAAATATAGAAAATAGAGAAATAATTTTAGATATACACAAAGAGTATATTAAAAGTGGGGCAAATGTTATAACAACAAATACGTTTGGAAGTAATGAATTAAAATTAAAAAGGACAAATTATTCTGTTGAAGATATAATTTATGCTGGTGTTGATATAGCAAAAGAGGCCGCAAAGGGAACTGATACTTTAATTGCATTAGATATAGGACCTATAGGAGAACTTTTAGCTCCTATGGGAACTCTTAAATTTGAAAGAGCAGTTGAAATATTTAAGAGGGAAATTGAGGCAGGAGTAAAATCAGGAGTAGATTTAATATTAATTGAAACAATGACAGATCTTTATGAAGTAAAAGCTGCTATAATTGCTGCCAAAGAAACTTGCAATTTACCTATTCTTTGTACCATGACTTTTGAAGAGGATGGAAGAACTTTTACTGGATGTTTACCAGAAAGTATGTGTATAACTTTAGAGGCTTTAGGAGTTAATGCTGTTGGAATAAATTGTTCTTTAGGACCAAAAGAATTAAAAGATATAGTTGAAAGAGTTATAAATACTACTAATTTACCAGTAATGATACAACCAAATGCGGGACTTCCTAAAATAATAGATGAACAAACAGTTTTTACTATAGATGAAAAAGAATTTAGTAGGTATGTAGAAGAATATGTAAAGTTAGGAGTATCAATAATAGGTGGATGCTGTGGAACAAATCCTAAGTTTATAAAAGAATTAGATTTTATAAGAGAAAAATATAAAAGAGTAAAAAGAGATTATATAAAGCAATATGCTATATGTTCACCATCAAAAGTTGTTTTTATAGATGAGCCTAAGATTATAGGAGAAAGAATAAATCCGACTGGGAAAAAGAAATTTAAAGAGGCTTTAATAAAAGGTGATATAGATTATATTTTAAATCAAGGATTAGAACAAGTTGAAGGTGGAGCAGACATTCTTGATGTAAATGTAGGACTTCCTGAAATAAATGAGAAGGAAGTTATGAAAAAAGCAATTGAAGAATTACAATGCATTATAGATTTACCTTTGCAAATAGATTCAAATAAAAAAGATGTAATAGAAGCTGGACTTAGAACTTATAATGGAAAGCCAATAGTAAATTCCGTTAATGGAGATATAGAGTGTTTAGAAGAGATACTTCCTTTAGTTAAAAAATATGGTGGAGCAGTAGTTGGGTTAACTTTAGATAAGGAAGGAATAAAAAATAAGGCAGAAGAGAGATTAGAAATCGCAGATAGAATAATAAAAAAAGCTTTAGAATTTGGAATAAAAATAGAAGATATTTATATAGACTGTCTTTGTTTAACAGCTTCAGCACAACAAGAAGAAGTTATGGAAACTCTTAAAGGAATAAAATTAGTAAAAGAAAAATATGGAGTTAAAACTCTTTTAGGAGTATCTAATATATCTTTTGGATTGCCAAATAGACAACTTATAAATGAAACTTTTTTAGCATTGGCATTAGGAGCAGGATTAGATTTACCTATTATGAATCCAAATTCACAAGGAATGATGGATGTAATGAATTCTTTTAAGGTTTTAAATAATAATGATAAAAAAGCTAAAAATTATATAGAGAAATATGGGAACTTAAAAATAGAAAGAAAAATATCTAGTGGAAATGAAATAAAAAAGAAAATTGAAGAGGAAATTTCTTTAGAAAATGCTATTTTAAAAGGACTTAAGAGAAAGACTAAAATAATAACAGAAGAACTTTTAAAAGAAAAAACAGAATTAGATATTGTAAATGAATATCTTATTCCTTCATTAGATAAAGTTGGAGAAAAATTTGAAAAAGGAATAATATTTCTTCCACAACTTATTCAAGCTGCTGAAACAGTTAAAATATCTTTTGATATTATAAAGGATAGATTATCTGTAAATAATAATAAAAATATTTCAAAAGGAAAAATAATTCTTGCTACAGTTAAAGGAGATATTCACGATATAGGAAAAAATATAGTTAAAGTTATTTTAGAAAACTATGGGTATGAAATATTAGATTTAGGAAAAGATGTTCCGATTGAAGTTATAGTAGAAAAAGCTTTAAATGAAAAAGTTAAATTAGTAGGATTAAGTGCATTAATGACTACTACAGTAAAATCTATGGAGGATACGATAATAGCATTAAAAGAAAATGGCTATAAAGGAAGTATAATGGTTGGAGGAGCAGTTCTTACAAAAGATTATGCAGAAAAAATAGGTGCAACATATTATGCTAAAGATGCAAAAGAATCAGTAAATATAGCAAAGAAAGTTTTTGAATAAAATAAAGGTATTAAATATTATTAATAATCAATAAAAATCCCTCAGCTTAAAGCTGGGGGATTAATTTATTATTTTTCAGTAATTTTATAAAAAATAATATAATAAATGAAACTTTTTCTTTTAAACATTTGTCTAAATATTATAAAAGGAAAAGGAGAATTTAATTATGAAGGGGAAAATAAGAGTTAAAATAAAACATTTAATATTTATTCCTATATTCATTTTTATAATATTTCCAAATTTACTTTATTTTATTGGAAGAGTAATGTTTATGAATGAAAAAGAATATTTTTATGGAAATTTAGTAGTTAAGCCATATTCGTATGGAATATTTGAGCTTTATACTAAATTGCCCAAAATAAGCTTTTTTGATGGAAATGCGTATTTTTATATGGGAAGATTAAAATATGATTATAATGTTTCTGTTGCTACTAATGGAGGAAATGAGGTAACAGGAAATTATAATTTAGATTTAGGAACTTATGAGGAAGCAGTTAAGTTACATGAAAAAGGATTAGAAAAAAGTAATGGAAGAGATTATTCATTAAATGCTACGGCACTTTTTAACTTATATATGGAGAGAGGAGAAAGAGAAAAAGCAGAAAAAATAATTGAAGATAGTTTAAAAAAAGAAAGTTGGAAAAAAAATTCTGCGGGGAAAGTTTTAAAAATACACTTAGCAATTATAGATGGAGATAAAGAAGAAGCCATCAAAGCTTATAGAGAAACAGAAAAAATAGTTAAAAATTTGAAATTTGAAAAGTTCCCTTTAAAAATTTCAGATTATGAAGGCTTTTATTCTAAATATAGATTAAATTTAGGAGATAAATTATATTTAGTAAATGAAAAAGAGTTTATTTTGGAATTAGAAGATACAATGAATATAAATAAAATATATAGCTATAACGAAATTATGGGGGAAAATTCTAATATAGAGGGTAAAAATATTATAAAAGGAAAAATAACAATTGACGGAAAACCAGTTAAGTATAGACCTGTAATAATTGGAATATCAAAATTTAATGGATTTGTTTATAAAGATAATTTATTCCATAGTGGAGGAGAGATTGTATATACAGATGAAGATGGAAATTATGAAATGAAAAATGTTCCAAATATGGAATATGTAAATATAGTACCTTTGTTGACTAAAGAACAAGCTTTAGAGAATACAGTTGAATATACTGTAGTTAAAAATGTTAAAGGAGATAAAACTTATAATTGTAATTTGAATTATGAGAAAAAATTAAATATATATGCAGATGAAGAATTTGAAGCAGAAGGAGACAGCTTTGATATTACTTTTGATAAGGTAGAACGAGCAGATAAGTATAGAGTAAATTTAATTTTTGTTGAAAAGTTTTATAGTCAATCAGCTAGTTTTATAACTAAAGACAATAAAATTAAAATTCCTCTTTTAAATGGAAGCTTTTCTACAATGGTTGGATATGAAGAGAAAAGAAATGGAGAAGAAATTTTTACTGAAAATAGTTTTTTAGGAAGATATAAAAAAGATACTATTGATTTTATAAAAGTAATGGCCATTAAGGAAGTAGATGGTGAAGAAATAGTTATGAATTCAAATATAATAAAAACAAAAATAACTAGTAAAGAAAAAGCTTTAAATGAAGGTGAAAAACTTATACAAAAAGGTAAAGTTGATGAGGGAATTAAGTGGATAGAACAAAAGATAAATGAAGAAGGTTATAAAAGTGAATATATTTATCCCTTAATTTATATAACATCTAACTGTGGAGATTATATTAAATTTGAAAATGAAAAGGAACAAAAGAAAAAGATTAATATGGTCAAAGAATCAGAAAAAATATTATTAGATAAGCTATATGAAATAAATAAAAATAAATATGAAATTATGTATTTTAAAGAGCTATATGAGTATTTTTATAGTTATTATAAAAGCAATTAGTTTTTGTATAAATAGGATTTTAAATTTAGATGAATGTACGATATATAATTAAGTCATTTATATAAAAGAAGAATTAATATTAAGAGATTTATAAAATAAACGAAAATAAATAAGTAGTAAATTAGCTTAAATATAAACTAATTTATAAAAATAGGTTTTAAAACCTATATATTAATTTAGTAGACTATGACTATTATATTTTATTCATAATAGAAAAATTGATTAAATCAGTTTGTTTTGAGAGGAATACTATGGAGCTAATGGAGGGAAAAGAGGTCTTTAAGTTTATAAAGAATGATAGAGAAAAGGTTTTTAATAATATAGTGTTAGAATTTAGTGATAGGATATATAATCTCGCTAAATTATATACTAAAGATGAACATTTAAGTCAGGATATAACTCAAGAGACTTTAATAAAAATTTATAGATATTTAGATTCATTTAATGGAAATAGTAATATTTATACTTGGATATATAGGATTACTATAAATACTTGTAAGAATTCTATAATAAAAGAAAATAAATATAGAAGTATAGAAGATATTTCATTTATTAAAGATGAAGGATATGAGGACAAAATAATAGAAAGGCTTCAGGAGGGAAAGCTTTTAGAAGCTTTAGGAAACATTAAGAAGGAGTATAGTTCAGTCTTATATTTATATTATTATGATGACTTAAAAATAAAAGAAATAAGTGAAATTATGGGTAAAAGAGAAGGGACTATTAAGACCTGGTTAAGAAGAGGAAAAGATGCATTGGAAAAGGAGCTTTTAAAATATGAAAAAAGATAATGATAAATTAGAGATAGAATTTAATAAAAGCTTTAAAGAAAACTTTAATAAAAAATCATTAGATAAGGATTTTTATAAAAGTTTAGAAAAAAGAATAGAAGATGAGAAAGTTTTAGAGAAGAGTATAAAAGGTAAAATAAATAAATTTTTAAATAAAGAGATAGAGATAGATATAAAAAGTGTAATAGCAGCAGCAATAGTATTATTTTCACTTCCAACAATATTTTCTTTAAAAGAAATAGATTCAAGTTATGTAGAAAAAATACGATTAACTAAAGCACTTGAAAATAGAGTAGATAAAAAATAAATATATATTGAGGGCAAAATAAAGAGGATATCTAATAGTAGATATCCTCTTTAAATTTAATATTATAAATTTTTAAGTTTTCTTTTTAATTTAGCTACTATTTTAGGACTAGTTCCCTTATTTTCTAATAAAGAAATTCTAGCTTGTAATTGTAATTTTTTAATGTTGTTTTCCATAATATCCACCTCATAAAATAAAATTTTAAATTTACCTTTAAAACATTATATTAAGTAGATGCTTATAATATGAATATAAAAATTTATTTTTTTATAGTTTATTTATAAACCTTAATTTAATCTATATTGTCTATTCAATTTAAAAAAAGATATATTTGAATTATAATGTAAGTTAGTAGTTAAATTATTTTATTTTTCTATTATTTATAATATATTTTTGAAAAGAAATTTTATAGACAAATAAAATGTACTAATATGTAGTATTATAATAATTATAATAGAATAAGGAGTGAATAGTTATGAGCATAACTCATGGAGCAAATTTATTTGAGCTAGCAGAAAAACTTGGATTAGAAAAAGAAGAGATTTTAGATTTTAGTTCAAATATAAATCCTTTTGGAGCTTCAAACAAAGCAAAAAAAGCAGTAATAGAAAAAATAGAACAAGTATCAATTTATCCAGACCCAGAATATAGAGACCTTAGAAGGGCTATTGGAGAATATGCAGAATGTAATATGGATAATATCGTTTTAGGAGAAGGTGCAACAGAGCTTATATCTTCATATATAAGCATTATAAATCCTAAAAAAGCAATTATATTATATCCTTCATATTCAGAATATGAAAAAGAACTAAATAAAATTAATTGCGAAGTACATAAATATTTTGCAAAAAAAGAAAATAATTTTAAAGTAGATTTAGAAGATTTTAAAAATGAAATAAATAAAGAAAATTACGATTTAGTAATAATCTGTAATCCAAATAATCCTACAGGTTTCTGTTTTAAAAGAGAAGAGATAGAAGATATTTTAAAAAGTACAAAATCAGCAGTAATGTTAGATGAAACTTACATAGAATTTGCAGATAAAAAAGAATATTCATCTGCAAGTTTGGTAGATAAATATGAAAATATTTTTCTTATAAGAGGGACATCAAAATTCTTTAGTACTCCAGGAATAAGACTTGGGTATGGACTTATTTCTAATGTTGATATAAAAAAAGAAATATTAAAGAAAATTCCATTATGGAATATAAACATATTTGCTACAGTAATGGGTGAAGTTATGTTTAGAGATAAAGAATTTATAGAAAATACTTTAGTTCATGTTAAAAAAGAAATAAAAAATCTTGTGGAAAATTTAAATACAATAGATTATATAAAGGTTTATGAAACTAAAGGAAACTTTATTCTTTGTGAAATAAGTAGTGGTAAGAAAGCTAAAGAACTTTATGATATTCTATTAAAAAAAGGAATGATTATAAGAGATTGTGCTTCATTTGAAGGATTAGGTGAAAATTTCTTTAGAGTATGTATATTAAAAACTGAGGATAATAAAAAATTAATAGATGAAATGAAGAAAATAAATCTTTAAAAAACAAGCTCTTTAATGTAAATTGCATTAAAGAGTTTATTTTTTTTGGTAAAAAGCATTTACAAAAATATACATTTGATATATTCTAGTGTATATACACTTAGGGGGAATATTATGAGAGATAAAACAAAACAATTAGTTTATGCAGCACTTTTAACAGCGCTTGCAATTATTATTCCAATTCAATTTGGATTTTTAAAGGTTTATATACCACCTTTTTCAGCAACTCTTGCAGCTCATGTACCAATGTTTATAGGAATTCTTATATCACCAATGGTTGCAGTTGTAGTTGGAATAGGATCAACTTTAGGATTTTTATTAGCAGGTATGCCAATGCCAGTAGTATTTAGAGCAGCTACTCATATTTTAGTTGGATTTATAGGGGCAAAATTTATAGAAAAAAATATTTCTTATGGAAAGATGAGTTTTATAACAGCTATTATTCATGGAGGAGCAGAGGCTTTAGTAGTAATTCCTTTTATAGGATTAGATATATTCCAACTCTTAATAGTTACTGGAGTTGGAGGTGCTATACATCATTTAGTTGATAGTGGATTAGCTTATGGAATTGTAAATGTTATGGCAAAAGGGAGAAAGAAGACTATATATACAATTTTCAAATCAGAAGAAGAAAAAGTAGAAAATAAGGAACCTATAAGATAGAAATATAAAAAAGCTTGTCTTAGTTTTATAAGACAAGCTTTTTTATTTGCAAACTTCTTAATAAAAGGATATTATTAAAGATATGTTTTTTGGAAAAAAATTTAGTTTAAAGAGGTGAATGCTATGGAAAATAAATCTTTAATTGAAGAAAGAAAAATATTAGAAGAAAAAAGAGTTTTAATTGAAAAAGAACTTAAGTTAAAAGAAGAATATGAAAATAATATAACAGAAAAATTTATAAGCTTAAGTAAGGAATTAAAAGGTAAATATAATTTTGAAAAAGTTACTACTGAAAAAGCTATGGATTTAGCTAAAAAAGATATAATGAAATATGAAGAATCATATAATTCACCTTACTTTGGAAGAGTAGATTTTAGAGAGAAAAAAACTATTAATGTTGAAAAAATATATATAGGAAAGCATGGAGTAACAGATAGTGAAAATGGTGATGAGATAATAGTAGACTGGAGAGCTCCAGTTGCTGATCTTTATTATAGTGGAACAGGTGGAGATGCTAGCTATAAAGCTCCAATAGGAATAATAGATGGAGAACTTTCATTAAAAAGAAAATTTTTATTTGATTCAGAAGGAGAGCTTGAAAGAGTATTTGATGAAGGTTTAAATGAGCTTATGATAAATGGAGAAGAAGGTCAAGAGCTTGTTGATGAATTTCTTAAGATAAACTTAGAAGAAAGTAGAGGAAAAAAGCTTAAAGAAGTTGTTGCAACTATTCAGAAAGAGCAAAATGATATTATTAGATGGCCAAGAAATCTGCCAATAATAGTTCAAGGTTCAGCAGGTTCAGGAAAAACTACAATAGCACTTCATAGGCTTGCTTATCTTATATACAGATATAAAGAAACAATGAGTGGACAAGATATTTTAGTTTTAGCACCAAACAAATTATTCTTAGATTATATATCAGATATACTACCAAATTTAGGAGCACATGAAGTAACTCAAAGCACTTTTGAAGAGTTAGTAAAGAAGAGAGCTAAGCTTAAAGGTAAAATTTATAATAAAGATGAAAAACTTAAATCTATTCTTGAATCAAAAGATGAAAATGAGAAGAAGCTTATAGTAAATTCTGCGAAAATAAGAGGTTCTTTAGCTTTTAAAACAATGATAGATAGATATATAACTCTTATTGAAAGTAAATCATTTGATATAGAAGATGTAGAAATAGAAGGTGAAGTTTTATTTACAAGAAAAGAAATATTAAGACTTTACCTAAAAGATTTAAAATCATATCCAATAAATAAAAGAAAAGATGAAATAAAAAGATATTTAGGATTAAAGTTAAAAGAAAGAACGGCTAATTTAGTGGTAAGCTTTGATACTAGATGGGAAACTAAAATAAATGAAATAAAAAGAAATGCTGAGGACAAAGAAGAAAGAAGAAAATTACTTGTAGAAAGTTATGATGAAAGAGACAGAATAAAAGAAAGTATAAAGAAAAATTCTAAAAATGCATTAAATGAATACTTTAAAGAATGGAGAGGAATAGACTCAAGTAGTGTATATAAGGGATTTTTTGAAGATGAGGATTTATTTAGCATAGCGACTGATGATAAAATTCCAAAAGTATTAGCAGACTTTATGAAAAAAGAGTATAAAGAAAAAGAAGAAAAAGGTCTTATAGATGAAGATGATTTAGCAGCACTTTTATATATACGAGTTTTATTAGAAGGAATAACTGATGAAGAGAAGTTTAAGCATATAGTTGTAGATGAAGCACAAGATTATAGTCCATTCCAAATATATTTAATAAATGAAATTGCTAAAGGAAATTCATTAACTCTTGTTGGTGATATAGCTCAAGGAATTTATTATTATAAAGGGCTTAAAGATTGGGAAGATGTTACTGAAGGATTGTTTAAAGGAAATGCAACATATATAAGCTTAAGTCAAAGTTATCGTTCAACAGTTGAAATAATAGATTTTGCAAAAGGAGCTTTAGAATCACAAAATCTAGGATTAAAAGATGCAAAACCAGTTTTAAGACATGGAGATAAGCCAGAAATTATACAATGTAACGAACAGAAAGAAATTGGTGAAACAATAGATAGAATAATAGAAAAAGTAAAGAATGCTGGAAAAAATGTTGTTGCTATAATAACAAAGGATGGAACAGAAGCAGAAAAAGTAGAAAAGATATTAAAGAAAAACAGTAAAAATAAATTCCAAAGAATAAAAGGAAAAGAAAAAGAAACTACTGAAGATTTCATTATAATACCTTCTTACTTAACTAAGGGATTAGAATTTGATTGTAGTATCATATTTAATCCAAGCAAAGATATTTATGCAAATAATATTTTAGATCAAAGACTATTATATGTATCTTTAACTAGAGCACTTCATAGTGAATATGTTATACAAATAGATAGCTTAACAGAACTTATAAAAGAATAATAAAAAGTATATAGCTAGGAGAAATTTTTAAAGTTTATTTTAAAATTATCTACCTAGCTATAATAAATTGTATTAAAATACATAAATTATAATTATAAAAATTTAAAAAATAAATAAATTTATATTTGAATTTATAATAAGAAGAAATTATAATGTTTATAGCAAAACGAAGGAGGAGTAAATAATGGAAGTAAATGAAATAATGTCTTTTAAAGATGAAGACGGTAACAAAGTAGATTTTGAAGTTGTTGCAAAGATATTTCTAGAAGAAACAAAAAAAGAATATTTACTATTAACATCAGTAGAAGATGATGCAGATGATATGTATATGTTTAGAATAGATGTTGTAGATGAAAAAGAAGAATTAAATTTAGTAGAAGATGATAAAGAGTTTTTAGCAGTTAAGAAAGAATACAAAAAGCTTTTATATTAGGAGGGGTAAAAATGAATATAGCGAATATAGTAGAAATGCTTGAAGAAAATAGATTATCAGAAATAACAGAATTACTAGTAGATGAAGAAAAATGTGTTTTAGAATTTTTCTATGATTTTGATAGAGATGAAATCGAAGGTGCTAAAGCATATGCAAATGAAGAAAGCGATTTAGAAGAAGAAAGTGAAGAGTGGAGAACAGACTACTATATACCTTATTTATTAGATATTGCTAAAGATAATATAGAGAGCATAGTTGAAGAAATTTGTGAAGAATTAGGTATTGAGGGTAAAGCAGAAGAATTAGATATTGATGCTAATACACTTGATTATATAAAATTTAGAGTAGCTTTTTGTATAGAGGATTATGAAGGAGATATAGAAAGCTTATTAAACGATTACTTATAGAAATAGCCTTATATTGGCAAAAACAATCTCTTGAATTCAAAAAAAAATGTGATATAATAAAATCATAACATTCCTGAGATGTTCGCCAAGCTTATAATATTCAACCTACATTATATTTTCGGGATTTGCAACAGGTTTAAATATGTCGGGCTTCAAAGCTTTTAGCTTCATATTATGCAGAAGAAGGCAGAAGGTAAATTGAGCAGAACCCACCTGCGAGAGGCAGGTCTTGAATATATAGGCAAACGGCATATTTGGGAATTTAATATTAAAAAAAGCAATACCTCATATGAGGTATTTTTTTTATATATAAGGGAAAAAATAAGTTAAATATTAAATTAAAAAAAGGGCTTCAATATAAAATTGAAGCCCTAAAATAAAAGCAATTATTAAGCTACAAGTCTACGTTTTCTAACAAATCTTCTATTATGACGTTTATAATATTTATATATATGTCTTTGATATTTTGAAACATCTTTATCTAGGCTTTCAGAAAGATAGACAATAAATTTATTAGTTGGATTAATGAAAAGAAGTAATTTGTTTAAAAGTGTTTTTTTGAATTTCATTTTTCGCCTTAATTTCTTAATAGTCATACAATTATACCTCCACCCCTTAGGGAAAAATTAACGTTATAGTCATATTATAACAAGAAATGGGGAAAAGTGAAGGTTTATCGTTCTCCTTTATATTACAAATAATAGCAAATAATAGTCTAAAACAGAGGGAAACATGTAGATAATAGGTTGTTAATTGTAAATTATGAATATTAACTGTCGAAAAAAAATAAAAATTAAAAAAAATATAAATTTATAGAAATACTATTGAGTTGATTATATAAGTAAATATAGGTAAAATATAATCAATGTAAAGAAAAGTGAGGAATTTTTATGAAAGATATTAAAATAGAAGATATTAAAAATCTATCTATAGATGAAGTAACAATAAAAATAAATGAATTATATAAAAAAAGCAAAGAAGAAGGATTATCTGAAGAAGAAAAAGAGCTTCAAGGAGAATTAAGAAAAAGATATATAGACGCGGTAAAGGGAAATTTAAGAGCACAGTTAAGTGGAATAGAATATAAGAAAAAATAGAGGGGGGATCTATATGGCTGTAACTGTAAAGAAGCTAATAAATGATTTTGAGTTAGAAGTAATTGTTGAAGGGGGCAAAGATGAAGTTATAAATGTAAGTGATATAAACAGACCAGGACTTCAATTATCAGGATTCTACAATTACTTTACTCCAGAACGAATACAAGTTATTGGAAAAGCTGAATGGAGCTTTTTAGATGATATGCAAGTAGAGATTAGAAAAAAACGTTTAAAAAAATATTTTAGTTTTGATGTAAAATGCATAATAATAACTAGAGATCTAGAACCACATGAAGAATTTTTAAAATATGCAAGAGAAAAAAAAGTTTGGATTTTAAGAAGTTCTTTAGTAACAACTAAATTTATTAGTAAATTAACTGTATATATGTCTGCTAAACTTGCACCAGAAACTAGATTACATGGAGTTCTTGTAGATGTCTATGGAATAGGTATCTTAATAACAGGAGAAAGTGGAATAGGTAAAAGTGAAGTTGCTTTAGAGCTTATAAAAAGAGGACATAGATTAGTAACTGATGATGCTGTTGATATAAAAGAAATAGATGGAGAACTAACTGGATATTCACCTAAAATTACAATAGGAATGTTAGAAGTTAGAGGAATAGGAATAATTGATGTATCTTCTTTATATGGATTAAGTTCTGTTCTTCAAGAAAAAGATATAAAACTTGTTATGCACTTTGAGCATTGGAAAGATGATGGAGATTATGATAGATTAGGAACTAATTGTGAATATATGGATATATTAGGAGTTCCAGTTAGAAAACTAACTGTTCCAATCAGACCAGGTAGAAATATAGCAGTTATAGTTGAAGCAGCAGCAGTTAACTTTAGATATACATTAATGTCTAAAGAAACTCCAGTAGATATAATAGAAAGCAGAATGAATTTAATTAGTGATAATTAATGACAGATGCTTATAATATATAATACCCTTATAAGATATAAGTTTAAGGAGGAAAGAAAATGGAAATAAAGAATGCTTGGAATAAGTATGATGAAAATGGAATAAAAGAAGTATTCTCATTTTGTGAAGGATACAAAGACTTTATGTCAAAATGTAAAACAGAAAGAGAATGTGTTAAAGAATCAATAGAAATAGCAGAAAAACATGGCTTTGTTGATTTAAAAGAAGTTATTAAAAGTGGAAAGAGCTTAAAGGCTGGAGATAAAGTTTATGCAAATAATATGGACAAAGCTTTAGCTCTTTTTGTAATAGGAACTGAGCCACTTGAAAAAGGATTAAAAATATTAGGTGCTCACATAGATTCACCAAGACTAGATTTAAAACAAAATCCTTTATATGAAGATTCAGAATTAGCACTTTTAGAAACTCACTATTATGGTGGAGTTAAAAAATATCAATGGGTAACATTACCTTTAGCAATACATGGAGTTGTAGCTAAAAAAGATGGTAGCAAAATAGATGTTGTAATAGGAGAAGATGATAATGATCCTGTAGTAGGAATATCAGATCTTTTAATTCACTTATCAGCTGACCAACTTGGAAAAACTGCTGCAAAAGTTATTGAAGGTGAAGATTTAAATGTTTTAGTTGGAAGCATGCCACTAAAAGATGAAGAAAAAAATGCTGTTAAAGCTAATGTTTTAAAATTATTAAAAGAAAAATATGATTTTGAAGAAGAAGATTTCTTATCAGCAGAATTAGAAGTAGTTCCAGCAGGAAAAGCTAGAGACTATGGATTAGATAGAAGTATGGTAATGGCTTATGGTCATGATGATAGAGTATGTTCATATACATCTTTAGTAGCTCTTTTAGAAGTAGAAAATTTAGATAGAACAGCTGTATGTCTTCTTGTAGATAAAGAAGAAGTTGGAAGCATTGGTGCTACAGGAATGCATTCAAAATTCTTTGAAAATATGGTTGCAGAAGTAATGGATAGAACAGAAGGATATTCAGAATTAAAAATGAGAAGATGTCTTTCAAGTTCAAGAATGCTTTCATCAGATGTAAGTGCAGCATTTGATCCAAACTATCCAGGAGTTATGGAAAGAAAAAATAGTGCTTTCTTCGGAAAAGGATTAGTATTTAATAAATATACTGGTGCTAGAGGAAAAGGTGGATGTAATGATGCTAATGCAGAATATATGGCAGCTCTTAGAGCAATGATGGAAAAACATGATGTTACATTCCAAACAGCAGAACTTGGCAAAGTTGACCAAGGAGGCGGTGGAACTATCGCTTATATTTTAGCTGAATATGGAATGGAAGTTATAGATTGTGGTGTTGCTCTTCAAAATATGCATGCTCCATGGGAAATTGCTTCAAAAGTTGATATATATGAAACTAAAAAAGGATATGTTGCTTTCTTAAAAGAAGCATAAAATTATAAAATCCAATCAAATGCTAAATTTTTAAAGGATAGCTTTTGATTGGATTTTTTTATAAACTTGTAAAAATTCATATATTTATCTCTTTATTTTTTACACAGAATATTATGTATACTCATATATTATACTAAAAAGGAGTGATATATATGGATTGGTCACGTTTAAAAAATTATGGACTTTGGGTATCTATATTAGCACTTATTCCATTAATATTAAAACAATTTGGAATTTATATAATACCAGAAGAGTATACTCAAATTACTACTGCTATTTTAAGTATATTAGTAATGGCAGGAATTTTAAATAATCCAACCACTGAGAATAAAGGATTTTTAGATGATAATATAAAAAATAAAAAAGAAATAGAATAAAAAAGGTGCATTAGCACCTTTTAATTTATAATAAATTTAATATGTTTAATATTTTTTCTAAGTCTTTTTCTGGCAATTTCATATCTCCAATATCCCCATGTCTAGCATCATTTTTAAAATCTCCATGGCAATCTGAACCAGCAGTAATTAATAAATTATGAATTTTAGCAAATTCTAAAAAGTGTTTTTCATCTTCTGATTTATTTTGATAATAAATAGCTTCTATTCCATCTAGTTTAAAAGGTAAAAATTCTTCTATATTAGAGTTTTTTATTAAAACTGGATGAGCTAAAATAGCAATTGCATTAAATTTATGAAGAAGTTTTACTCCATCTTCAGTACTTAATTTATTAGTAGGAACATATGCAGGCATATCTTTTCCAATAAAATTATCAAATATATGGTCAAAAGAATAATCATAACCAGAATCAATTATTTCTTTTGCAATATGAGGTCTAGCTACAACATCTTTTCCTCTTTTTAAAACATTATCAAAAGATATTTTAATTTTAAAATGCTCCTCTAATTTTTTAACCATTTCTTTAGCACGTTTAATTCTTCTAGTTTTTATTTCATTTAATATTTCTATAAGTTCTGGATTTTTATAAGATTCATCTTTGAAAAATCCTAAAACATGAATACTTTCATTTTTGAAATTAGTTGAAAGTTCTATACCGGGTATTATAGTAATTGAATATTTTTTTGCTTCTTTTAAAGCTTCATCTATGCCTAAAACAGTATCATGGTCAGTTATTGCTAAATATTTAACTCCGTTCTTAGCAGCTCTTCTTACTACTTCTGTAGGAGATAAGACCCCATCAGAGGATGTAGTATGTACATGAAAATCTGATTTTAACATTTAAAGTCTCCTTTCTTTAATCAAGTGATATAATTTAGATATTAAGAATATTTTATCATAAATTATGTAAATATATTTATTTATAAAAAATATTTATAAATAATGAAATTATAGTATGGTATAATTTTTGAAAATATAAAATAAAGGAGAGTTTAAATGTTAATAATGATAGATAATTATGATTCCTTTGTATATAACTTAGTTAGGTATTTTGAAGAATTAGATGAAGAGATTAAAATTTTTAGAAGAGATGAAATAAGTATAAAAGAAATAAGAGATTTAAATCCAGATGGAATTGTTATTTCCCCAGGACCAAAAGCTCCGAAAGATTCAAAAGAAATAATAGAAATAATTAATAGTTTTAAAGAGGAAAAACCAATTTTAGGAGTTTGTTTAGGGCATCAATGCATAGGATATTCTTTTGGAGGAGATATAATAAAAGGAAAAATACCTATGCATGGAAAAATATCTAAAATAAAAAATACTGGAGAAGGAATTTTTAAAAATACAAAAAGAGAATTTAATGTAACTAGATATCATTCTTTAATAATTGATAAAGAAACATTACCATCTTGTTTAAAAATAACAGCTGAAACTGAAGATGGAGTTATTATGGGAATTCAGCATAAAGAATTTAAAATATATGGAGTTCAATATCACCCAGAAGCTGTTCTTACAGAAGAGGGGCATACTGTATTAAAAGAATTTATTGAAATATGTAAAGAAGGGAAGTAGCTTAAATGAAAATTAAGATAAAAGAGTTAGATAAATGTTTAAGCTCTATAGAAGTTTTTGAGAAATTAAAAGAAGAGGGAGCTATATTCTTAGATAGTTCAAAGAAAGATGAAAAGCTATCAAAGTATTCCTTTATAGGTTTAAATATTATAGAAAAGTTTGAAGTTAGAGGGGAAACATCTTATATAAATGATGATAAAATAGCTGAAAAAAATCCTTTTGAGGAATTAGAAAAAAGAATTAAAATACATAAAATAGATATAAAAAGTGATATACCTTTAATTGGAGGGTATATAGGTTATATTTCATATGATACTGGAAGAATTTTAGAAAAAATAATTGATAAAAGTACGCAAGATATAGATATACCTAATATGAGATTTTATCTTTATGAAAATATAGTTGTATTTGACCATTTAAATGAAAAAATGTTTATTACAGCAATTGGAGAAAATGAAAATAGAATAGATAAGAGTTTAATTGACTTAGAGGAAAAAATATTTAAAAGTATTAAGCTTGAAAATTATAAAAGCACTAAAGAAAGTATAGAGTTTAAAAGTAATTTTACTAAAGAGAGTTATATAGAAACTGTTAAAAAAATGAGGGATTATATAAGAGAAGGAGATATTTATATTGCAAATATGACTCAAAGATATATTTCTAATTGTAATAAAGATGGATTTTCTATTTATAAGAATTTAAGAAGTATAAATGGAGCTCCTTTTTCTACATATGTTAATTATGGAGATTTTGAAATTATAAGCTCTTCACCAGAAAGATTTATACAAGTTAAAGAAGGATTAGTCCATACAAGACCAATTAAGGGGACAAGACCTAGAGGAAAAAATAAAGAAGAGGATGATTTTTATAGAAATGAATTGATAAATAGTGAAAAAGATAAGTCAGAGCTTTTAATGATAGTAGATTTAGAGAGAAATGATTTAAGTAAAGTTTGTGAAAAGGGAAGTGTTAATGTAACTGAACTTTTTAAAATAGAAGAATATGAAACAGTATTTCATTTAGTTTCTACGATAGAAGGAAGATTAAAAGAAGGTGTTAGCTCTGTAAGATGTATACAGGAGTGTTTCCCAGGAGGTTCTATAACTGGAGCACCTAAAATAAGAGCAATGGAAGTTATAGAGGAGTTAGAAGGACTTAAGAGAAATCTTTATACAGGATCAATAGGTTATTTTGACTTAAGAGGAAATAGTGATTTTAATATAGTAATTAGAACAATAGTTAAAAAAGATGATATTGCTTATTTTGGAGTAGGGGGAGGAGTAACTTATGAATCTTTAGAAGAAGATGAATATTATGAAACTCTTCAAAAGGCAAAAGCTTTAATGGAGGCTTTAAGATGAGAAAAATAATATATCAAGGAGATAAGTTTATTAAAGATTCAGGAATTTTTTTTGGAAGAGGACTTTTTGAAACAATTTTAATTAAAGAAAAACCAGAATTCTTAAAATTTCATATAAATAGGCTTAAAGAAGGATTAAATAAAATAAAGCTTTCACCTTTAGAAGAAAATTTAGAGGAACTTATAGAAAGTCAAAATTTAAAAAACTGTGTTCTTAAAATTGTAGTAACTGAAGAGAATATAATATTTACAACTAGAAATATTCCTTATAAAAAAGAAGATTATGAAAAAGGATTCAATTTAACTATAAGTAATGTTTTTAGAAATTCTACTTCTATAATACATAAGATAAAATCTTTAAATTATCTTGAAAATGTATTAGAAAGAGAAAAAGCTTTAGAAAAAGGATTTAATGACTGTTTATTTATAAATGAAAAAGGAAATGTTTGTGAGACATCAACAGGAAATATTTTTTTTGTTAAAGATGAAAAAATATATACTCCAGATTTAAAAGAGGGGTTATTAAATGGGACAATAAGAGATTTTATTTTAAAAGAATTTGACGTAAAATTAAAAAATATTAAGGTAGAAGATTTAAAAAATTATGATGAAATTTTCATGACAAATAGTATAATAGGAATAATGAAAATAAAAAAGATAGATGATTATACTTTTAGTCATGAAAAGATAACAAGCTTAGTTTTAAAAAAATATATTGAGAGAATAAGGAGAGTGTAGTCAAAAGATGAATAAAGAACAAATAATAGAAGGTGTAAAATTAATTTTACAAGGGATAGGAGAAGATCCTGAAAGAGAAGGACTTATAGAAACTCCTGAAAGAGTATATAGAATGTATGAAGAAATTTTTTCAGGAATAAATAGAGATTCAAAAGAATATTTTGAAAAGACATTTAAAGTTGAAAATGATGATTTAGTAATAGAGAAAGATATAACTTTTTATTCTATGTGTGAGCATCATATAGTTCCTTTCTTTGGAAAGGCTCATATAGCATATATTCCAAATGGAAGAGTTGCAGGACTTTCTAAACTTGCTAGATGTGTTGAAATCCATTCAAAAAAACCACAAATTCAAGAAAAGTTAACTTCTGAAATTGCTGATGATATAATGAAACATTTAAAGGCAAAAGGAGTTATTGTAATGATTGAAGGTGAGCATATGTGTATGACTATGCGAGGAGTTAAAAAGCCAGGAACAAAAACTATAACTACAACATATAGAGGAATATTAAAGGAAGATAAGGGCCTTAGAAAAGAAGCGTTAGAGCTTATGAAGTAGGGAAAATATGGACAAGATAAATGAAATTTTTAATAGCAATAAATATAAAAATCTATTAAAGGAATTAGAAGAGATAGAAAAAGACAGAAAATTTTGCAAACATAATTTAGAGCATTTTTTAAGTATGTCTAGGATTGCATATATAAAGGTATTAGAAAATAATTTAAATGTGTCTAAAGATGTTATTTATGCAATAGGTCTTTTACATGATATAGGAAGAGTACTGGAATATAAACAAGGAATCCCACATCATAAAGGAAGTTTAATTTTAAGTGAAGAGATTTTAAAAGAAACTAGCTATACGGAAGAAGAAAAAAGTTTAATTTATAAGTGTATAGAAGCTCATAGAAGTGAGGAAGATCAAGATGAGCTTATAGAAATAATATATAAAAGTGATAAACTTTCTAGAGAGTGCTTTAGTTGTAAAGCTGAAAAAGAATGTTATTGGAATAAAGAAAAAAAGAATATGATTATAAAATATTAAAATCAAAGGAGAGATGTATAATGAAAATTGGAAATAAGGAATTTGATTTAAAAGAAAGAACATATGTAATGGGAATTTTAAATATAACTCCAGATTCATTTTCAGATGGTGGTAAATTTAATGAGTTAGGAAAAGCATTAAAAAGAGTCCAAGAAATGATAGAAGAAGGTGCTGATATTATTGATATTGGAGGAGAATCTACAAGACCGGGATTTGAAGTTGTAGAAGCAGAAGAAGAGATAAATAGAGTTGTTCCTGTTATAAAAGCAATAAAAGAAAAATTTGATATTCCAATATCTATAGATACTTATAAAAGTGAAACTGCAAAAGCTGCAATAGAAGCAGGAGCAGATATTATAAATGATATTTGGGGATTTAAAAAAGATAAAGATATGGCAAAGCTTTGTGCAGAAAAAAATGTACCATGTATATTAATGCATAATAGAGATAATGCTGAGTATACAGATATAATGAAAGATATAAAAGAAGATTTAATTGAGAGCATAAATATTGCTATTGATGCAGGAGTAAAAAGAGAAAATATAATATTAGACCCAGGAATAGGTTTTGCAAAAAGTTTAGAAGAAAACTTAAAGGTTATGAATAATATAGAAAAGATAAAGGAATTAGGTTTTCCAATACTTTTAGGAACTTCTAGAAAATCAATGATCGGTTTAACTTTAAACTTACCAAAAGATGAAAGATTAGAAGGAACATTAGCAACAACAGTTTTAGGAATAACAAAAGGTTGCGAATTTATTAGAGTTCATGATATAAAAGAGAATAAAAGAGTTTGTGTTATGACAGATTCAATTTTAAAAAGTAAGTAGGGATGATATGGATAAAATATATTTAAAAGACGTTGAGATATTTGGTAATCATGGAGTTTTTAAGGAAGAAAAAGTATTAGGACAAAAGTTTATATTTGATATAGAATTAAGTTTAGATTTATCAAAAGCAGGAAAAGAAAATGATTTAACAGCTTCAGTTCATTATGGGGAGCTTTGTCATGAAATAGAAAAGATTTGTGTTGAAGAATGTTTTGATTTAATAGAAACATTAGGTGAAAAAGTAAGTGAACATATACTTTATAAATATAGAATGGTTAAGGAAGTAAAGGTTAAAGTTAAAAAACCTTGGGCACCTATAGGAAGACATTTAAAATATGCTGCAATAGAAGTAAATAGAAAATGGAGTGAAAGCTATCTTTCAATAGGAAGCAATATAGGTGATAAAGAAGCAAACCTAAATAAAGCAGTAAAAATGATAGATGAATTAGATGGAGTTTTTGTAGAAAAAGTTTCAACATTTATAAAAACAGAGCCATGGGGATTTTTAGATCAAGAAGAATTTTTAAATGGAGCTTTAAAAATAAAAACTATTCTTTCACCAAAAGAGCTTATGGAGAAATTATTAGAAATTGAACTTAAGATGAAGAGAAAAAGAGAAATGAGATGGGGACCAAGAATAATAGATATAGATATTATATTCTTTGATGATTTAATATCTGATGATGAATATTGCATTTTACCTCATCCAAGAATGGAAGAAAGAAGCTTTGTTTTAGAACCTTTAAATGAAATAGCTCCAAATAAATTACATCCAATACTTAAAAAAAGAGTATTTAAACTTTTAGAAGAAGTAAATAAATAAAAAAAGAGCCTTACAAAGGCTCTTTTTTATTTGTTATGAATTTACAAAAACTATAAAGGTTATAGTTCTTATCAATTTTAGACATATCTATAAAATCACTTTTAATATATCCATCATAAGGAGATATATAAATTGAATTTTCATCAATAATAGTTACATAATAAGTTTCAGACTTAAATTTAATAATTATTTCAAATAATTTTTCATCAGCTTTTTTTTCTATAGGATCTATAAAGTTATCTGAAGTTAAAGAATTAAAAAATCCAGTGATTATATTTTTATATTCATCTTCAACTTTAAAAGTTTTATAGAAATTATTATCAAAAACTTCTAATTCAAAAGGCTCATTTGAAGAAAACTTTTTTATGATTTCATTATAATAATAATTTTTACTAGTATTATCTTTTAAGTTTATGTATCTAGTAAAATCATCACTACACCCTTGAAGAGAAATAATTATTATGAAAAATAAAGAGCAAAATAACTTTTTCAAAAAGACACCCCCTTTTATACATTAATTAATATTCTTTTTTTTCTTAGAATAGAACCTTTTTACAAACTTTTGAATATAGTATATTAATCAAAATCCTGGAGGGATTACTTTGAAGATAGGATTAGATAGCAACAATAGAGAATTCGCTAAATCTATAGTTAAAAAAATACGAGAAGAAAAATTTTTTTTAATTGATATGTCAATAGATAAACATAAAAATGAAGGTTATGAAATATATAAAAAAACAATGTTAGCAAATGCAACTAGGCTAGACTTATATATAGGAATTTATTTTAAAAGCAATACAGAGAAAAAAGAAGAGTTATCTATTTTTTATGATGATACTTTTTTAGGAGAATATTTTTCAAATTATATTTATGATAACTTAGGTTTAGAATATGGAAAAGAAATATTAAGTTTAAAAAAAGGAGAGAGCTTTTATTTATTAAAAAATATAAAAACTCCAAGTTTAATAATTAAAGGAAATTTAATAGATAAAGTTAGATTTCAAGAAAGTTTAAAAAGAGTTATAAAGAATATCTTTGAAATGGAGAAGTGTAATTAATATGGAAAATTTTAAATAAGGCTGTCTTAAAAATAAGAAAAAGACAGCCTAAATTTATTTAAAGGAGTGGTAATATGCATATAATCGCAACAATAGGGCCAAGCTGTATAAGTAAAAATGTAATAAAAGAATTAATAAATAATGGAGTTGATATTTTTAGATTTAATTTTTCACATGGAAATCTAAAAGATTTTACTAATATAAAAAAAATAATTAAAGAATTAAATGAAAAAATACATATAATGGGGGATTTGTCAGGTGGAAAAGTGAGAATATCTGATAGACTGCCTTATATATATAAAATATACAATGGAGAAGAAATATTAATTTGTGGAGAAGATAAATATAAAGTACCTAATTATAATAAAAGAAAACTTATACCACTAAACTTAAATTCAGAATTAATAAATAAAAAAAATATAAAAAACATATCAATGAAAGATAATACTATGCATTTCAAGATAATAGAATATACAGAAAAAGGAATTAAAGCTATTGTTAAGCGAGGAGGAATAGTAAGAGGCGGAAAAGGTTGTAATATAAAAAGTTTAGAGAGAGAGAAAGGAATTATAACAGAGCGAGATAAAGTATATTTAGATTGGTGTATAGAAGAAAAAATAGAAATAATATGCCAATCATTTGTTGAGGAAGTAGAAGACATAAAAGTAGTAAAAGAATATATAAAAAATAAATCAGATAAATATAATCCTAAAATTTGGGGGAAAATAGAAACTCCAAGAGGAATAAAAAATACAAAAGAAATAGAAAAAGAAGTAGATGGAATAGTAATAGGAAGGGGTGACTTAATTCCTGAAACCAATCTTTTAAGTGCTCCTATATATCAAAATAAACTTTTAAAAAAAATAAATGAAGATAGAAAAGTAGAGGATATAATAATAGGAACTCATATTTTAAATAGTATGAAACAAGGAAGAAGACCAGAATTTTCAGAAGTTGATTCTATTTATAATTTAATAAATAAAAATGTAAATGGATTTCTATTATCAGGTGAAACATCTATAGGAAAAGCACCAGTGGAAACAGTTAAATTTCTTAAAGGATTGATTCGTATGTATAGTGGGATAATTAAATAAATGCAAAATAGAATAGGAAAGTTTAGAGTTTTAGTTAAAATAATGTGGATTTTTGTAGGTATTTTACTTATATATTTATTAATTCATGTATATAGAGAACTATTTTAAGATAAAGATAAACATCTTTTTTCTAGATGTTTATTTTTTTCAAAATATTGTTTGTAATTCCAAAATATATTATAATATTTATTAACAATATTAACTAAAAGTTAATAATGTTTGGAGGTATAATAATGAAAAAGGGTAAGTCGAGTATAAAGAATAATATGATAAGAAGCTTAGTTCCAATGATTATTGTAACTATAGTAGTTTCAGTTGGAATAATTTATTTTATTTCTAGAAATTCATTAATTACTAATAGTAGAAATTATTTAAATAAAATTAGTATGTTAACTGCAATAAGAATAGAAACAACTGTAAATCAAATGAAAAATGATACTAAGTTAGTGGGTAGTGAAGAAATTTTTACAAATGACTCAAATATGAAAGAAAAGTTAGATTACCTAAAAAAAGAAAATAAAAAGTTAGGATATTTGGATTTAGCTTTTGTATGGGCTGATGGAACTATAATTTCAGCTAAAGGAAAATCAGGAAATATAAAAAATGAAAAGTATTTTAAAGATTTAATGAAAGGTGATAATTTCTTAATTACTACGGAAAATAATGTTGAAAAAGAAGAATTACCTATTGTTGTAGGAACACCAATTGTAAGAAATGGGAAAATTAGAGGTGGGATAATAGCAGAAAAAAATGCTTATGATTTTGAATACATATTAAAAGATATGGGTATAAGTGAAATTGGAGATATATATATATTTGATGAAAATGGACTAGCTGTAGGATCAGAAAATAGTTCAAATGTAAAAGAAAAACATAATATTTTTACTGAAATGGAAGAAACACAAGGTGAGAATATAAGATTATCAGTACTGAATGATTTAGAAGCAGGAAAATCAGGTAATATAAAATATGGTGGAAAAGGATTTGAAAAAAATTATTTAGTATATGCACCTATTAAATCTACAGACTTATTTATAGGAATCAAAATTAGTAACTCAGCATTAATAAAAGATTTAACAAGTGTTATATTAGGAACTATTATATGTTTAATAGTAGCTTTAATAATTATTATAAAAATAATAACTAAGACAGGAAATAAATTAACAAAGCCAATATTAGATTTTAAAGAAGAAGTGCGTAGATTTGCAGAAGGAGATTTTAAAGAAAATATAGTTGTAGATGAAAAAGAATTAATAGAAATATCTGAAATGTATGATAGTGTAATAGAAACTCAACATTCTGTAGGAGATATAATAAATAATGTTAAATTTAACGCAGAAGCTATAGATATGAATGCAATGGGACTTTCAGAAATTGCACATGAACTTTCAAAATTAACAGAAGGAATAGTTTTAGCTATTGCAGATGTAACTGAGGGAACAACAAGTCAAGCAACAGATTTATCAGAGATATCTATGTCTATGCTATCTTTTGGTGAAAATATTGAAAAAGTAAGTAAAGATATATCTGAAATTTCAAATATGTCAGAAAGAATAAATAATAAATCTAAAAATAGTAATAAAGAGTTAGCTATATTAACTAAAAATATAGAAAATTTTAAAGAGGAGTTTGATGGATTTAATAATGCTATAAATATTACTTCAAATAAAATAAGAAATATAAATGAAATGACAGATTTAATAAATAATATATCTGAACAAACTAATCTATTAGCATTAAATGCAGCAATTGAAGCAGCAAGAGCAGGAGAAGCTGGTAGAGGATTTGCAGTAGTTGCTGAAGAAATAAGAAAACTTGCAGAGATGAGTAAAGAATCTACAGCAGATATTTGTAATACAGTAAAAGTAATATTAAAAAACACTGATTCATTAGTTGAGAGAACTGCTGTTATGGATGATGAGCTTTCAAGACAAACAAAAACAATAGAAAGTTCTATTAAGGTATTTGAAGATATTTCATTATCTCTTAATGAAGTAGTACCTAAAATAGAAGCTATGACAGAGGCATTTAGAAAAATAATAAAAGAGAAAAGCGAAATATTAGAAAGAGTAGATAATGTGTCAGCTATTTCTCAGGAAATATCTGCAACTTCAGAAGAAGTTACAGCATCATCTCAAGAATTAAATTCTGCAAGTCAAGAAGTAGCTGGATCTGCAGAAAGTTTAAATGCACTTACAACAGATATGAAAACAGGACTTGAAATATTTAAAATAAAAGACATGGAAGAAATAATGGAATTTAAAGAAAGTAAAGCTGAACAACAAGAATAAATTATAAAGATGCATCATTAAAAGGTGCATCTTTTTTAGATTAAATAAAGATAATATTACGAAATGCCTAATAAAATTAAAAATATAATATTAAATAAAATTATTAATAATAAACTTAAGTTAATTTGGATTAGATATTACTTTAAAGCTATAACCTTTATCTTTAAAATATTGTATTATTTTTGGTAATGCTTCTAATGTTACAGTTTTTTCAGGCAAATCATGAATCAATACAACTACTTTTGATTTATTAACAGATTCCTTAATTACATTATCTAATATTTTATTAGCAGATATATTTTTAGTTATAGCATCTTCTGAATCTGCATTCCAATCAACTGATATAATTCCGTATTTTGATAAGTCCTCATTTAGAATATTCAAGTTTTTGTCGTTATAATAAACCCTTGACATATAGCCACCTGGCATTCTTAATACTTTAGTACAGAAATTGTTACCTAAAATATTATTCATTACATCATTAGCTTTTTTTATCTCATTTATAAAAACTTCTGTATCAACATTATTTTTAGGATATATCTTTTTTAGATCATGAGAATATGTATGATTTCCTATTGCATTTCCACTATTATATATTTCTTTTAAAAAGTTTTGATTTTCCTTTGAATCTTTTAAATTACTACCTAAAATAAAAAAGGTAGCATGTACTCCATTATTTTTAAGAATTTCTAATATTTTAGGAGTGTTTTTGCTTGGACCATCATCAATAGTTAAGAATATTTCTTTTTCAGGATTATTTTTACTTCCTGAAGTTAACATTTTAGCTACTTGATTAGCAGGTACAGCATAACTTATAGCATTTGGAATGATATTTGATTTATTGACATATATAATATCTTCTCTATTTTGATTAGTTTCATTTGAGTTAGATGTATCCTGATTTTTGTTTAAATTTTTTAAATTAGTAGAACTAGTATCAACATTATAAGTTTCTAAAGGTTTGTCTTTATTTATATTATATTTAAAATTTAGTAAGACGAGTATTGATATAAATAAGAATAAAATAGCTAATACAGTAATTATTAAATTTTTTCTTTTTAAATCCTTCATTTTATCCTCCGTTAATAATAAATAATTTTATTTATATTATTTGTTGTTAAAAAATTTACATACAAATATTTTTAAATAAAACTAATGGATTTTAAAAATCAGATATTTAATTATTTATGGACAATAAAAGAGCTATTGCAATATTAAAATTAATTTTGCAATAGCTCTTTTATATTAAATATAATTTTAGTTATTTGTAATCCAATATATTATTCCTAATATAGGAAATATGTAAGACCAATATTTTATATCTATGAAAAAGAATGTGTGAGATTTTTTTAATACTACTTCTTTTCCAGTTGATTTTTCTATATATGTTTTCGATTCTTTATTAAGAATACGTCCTAAGAAAAAGCATATTAATCCTGCAATGGCAAGTGCCACAAATTTAGGCCATCCATGTGATTGATAGTATAATTCATCTTTAAGAGATAAATTAACTAAAACTTCAGTTAAAGCAAGACTTAAAATAGCAGCTACAGGTGCTAATATGCCATATCTGCTCCAAATAATCATAAGATTTTTCCCCCTAATTGTAAAAATGTAATATATATTATATATATATACAAAATTTATATTAAATTAAGCTATTAGTTAATGTCAATAGTTAGGGTAAATTGATAAATTTATATAAAAAGGAGTAAATTTAATAGTTTAAAATAAAAAACTCTATCAATATATATTGATAGAGTAAAAACTTTTATAAAATTATGGTGCCACCAGTGGGATTCGGTTCCTAGCATTTTAATAAAATTGTATATTGCGTTAAACCCAGTAAATAAGCCATTTTAATTTTTTTTATTGTAATAAAATTGCATAAAATATTATAGTTTTTTATGTGGGTTGCACTACCGTTACACTACTTTTAAAGTTTGAAGAGGATTGAAAATAGGGCATTATAACTGGATAATTATATTTTTAATTTTAATAATTATAAAATATAGAGTATTTTGAACAAGGGGATTTTTAGATAATAAAAATATTTGAAAAATAGTTTAAATCATATTTAACTACTAAAATATTATTATGAATTTAAAAAAAATAATGTTGCATATAAAACGTTATTATATAGATATAAAAATGTGAAATTAAATTACTTTTAAAATAATGAAATAAATATTATTATTTAATTATCACTTTATATCAAAAGTGGTGTGAATATTTTTGCTTAACTTGGTATATTTAAAAGGAGTTACTTTTTATAAGGTAGCTCCTTTTAACTTTGAATAAATAGTCATAAAAAGCAATATTACATAATAAAATGCAAAAATATTATATTGACTTTAATCACTCACTTTTTATATACATAATAAATCATTCAATTTATCAACTGCTTTTGTTTTCTCTTCTGGCATAACATGAGTATAAATATCTAATGTTGTATTACTATCTTTATGTCCCATTAGCTTTTGTACTGTCTTTATAGGTACATTTTGTTCGAATAGTCTAGTAGCATAAGTATGTCTTAGAGAATGAAATTTAATAGGAGTTATATTAATAGATTTTAATACACTTTGAAAATTCCTATTTGGTCTTTTATTTTCTAATGGGTTGCCGTAATTATCTGCAAAAATATAATCCATATCGTGGTAAATATCTCTATTCTTAATTTTTATAACATTTTGCTGTAATTTATGTTCTGTAAGAGCTTTAATTAAATTTGAGGGAAGAGGTACTGTTCTAATTGAATTTTTAGTTTTAGGAGATTGCTCTATAAGTTTATATGTTCTAGAGCCGTCTGGATTGATAAAAGGAACTCTTTTTATAGTTTTATTAACAGTAACAGTATTATTATTAAAATCAATATCATTCCATTTTAAAGCTAAAAGCTCACCTTCTCTTAAACCTGTACCAAGAGCCATTAGAAATAAACATTTAAATTTATGCCCCTGTATTGCTTCAATAAATTTCTTTTGGTCTGATAGAGATAAAACAGAATAATCACTATTATATTCAACTTTAGGAAGTTTAACTAAACTAGCACATGATTTTTTGATTATATCTTGTCTTACAGCTTCATGTAATATAGTTGTTATATATTTGTTTATTGTTGCTAATATAGAAGGTGTCTTATTTTCATCTGTAAGCAATTTATTATAGTATTGTTGTAAATCTATTGCTCTAAGTTTAATAAGCTTTATAGAGCCTATAGGGCTGTTTAAAATATAATTTTTATATATACTATAATATCTTTCAAAAGTAGAGGGCTTTAAATCGTTTTTCCTAAATTCAAAAAGATAAGTATGATACCATTCAGCTAATGTTATATTTTCATTAGTAGACAATTCACCTTTAAGCATTTTATTTTTATAATCATTCATTTTTTCAGAGACTTCCTGTCTTTTTTTAGAACTAAAAGTTTTTCTAATTAATTTTCCCTCTTCATTTCTTCCAATAGTTAAAATCCCTTTATAATAAGTAATACCATTCTTAGTAAACTTAGATATAGATCCCTCTCCATTTGCGTTTTTTCTAGCCATTAACATCACCTCAATTTAAATATAATTATTTTAATTTGTATAAGTTAATTACAGAACAATGTAGTGTTAAAAGATATATAACACTACATTAAATAAAAAAACATATAATAAAAATTAAAAAAATATTAGAAATATAATATAAGTAATTCCACCAATAAGAATTAGTAATATTGTAATTAATAGTATTAGTAAAGTTAAAGCGAAGCCACAAGCTCCTATATCATTTCTAGAACGCCACATCATAATATACGCCCCCTATTAATTAATATATAAATAACGATTCCTATTGTATATGAATCGTATATAAACTATATTTTATTTTGAGTAATTATTTATATAGGCTCGTCCTAATGACGAACCCTCTTTATGTAGGCTCCTCTTAATGAGGACCACTATTTATGTATTATTAAAAATTCAACCGTTAATATCGGTTCAGTTTTATAAATCGATTTAAACAGATTCTAAATTCCAGAAGTCGTTTAAAGCTACTTTAGGTACAATCAAGAATTTTATAAATTTTGTATTTATTATGTAAATAGGATAAAGGGAAATTCCCGTTTTCCTAAACTTATAAAAATCCTCTTCTAAGTTACTAAAATTATGAAATTACTACATATAATCAATACAATTATTTTTCATTCACTTATGGGTGAAATATTTTAAATAAATTCTAAACCCTTCTGAAAGATTTAGAAAATAGTCTATTTTTAGTTACTCACTTTATATATAAAATAATTACTTACAAAGTACGAATTTCGTACCTCCCAAAATATGAGGTATTTAATTTATATATAATAACTATATTCCTATATAAATTCGGAAGTCGTTTAAATCGACATCTGAAATAAAGTATAATTTTACACCTAGCTAATATTAAAAATTTCTAAGTTCCTATGGAGCACTTAGAAAGTATATTAATTATTTCAACCTAGGGAAAAATTCCTTTGTTTGTTTATGAACCTAGTGTAATTTTCCACGTCGTGTAATTTTACATCTACTAATAACTAAGTACGAATTTCGTACCTAGTTCAAATATTTAATAAGTTTTTTATATTATAAAAGCTAATATATGGAAGAGGATAAAAAGAAAATCGTGTTTTGTATTATCCTTAATTTGGAAATAAAAAAATAATTAGTTTTTAAATTTAGTAGTGACATTAAATATATATCACTACTAATTGTTATTTATTTAATAATATAATTTGACTTGTTTAAAGTACGAATCCCGTACTTTAGAATTAATCCTCTTCTTGGGTATTAAATGAGCGACAATTTTGATTATATAATTGTGTACACTTTTAATGACACCGCAATTTTACCGAGTCCTACACCTCTTCTAATAATTAACTACAAGCTCCATATTAAAAGTAATACTGTAAGCGGAAAATTCCGCTGACTCAATTATTTTTATGTCTCAAAGGGTAGTTAATATTATTTACTACCATTATAAAAGTTTTTAGTTTATTATTTTTTAAGCGAGGTAAAATGTTATCATATAAATTTATTATTATATTTAGTTATAATAATTAGACTTTTTAAATTCATAATTTATTTTCAGATAAATTTTTTTTATTAGTATATTTAAAATTAATTTTTTCTTTTTGATTTAATAAATCAAAAATTTCTTTTTTAAAAAATAGAATTGGATTATCTTTTTCATAATCTGAATTAGATATAGAGTTGTTTAATGAGTATATGTAAAATTTAATAAATTCATTTAATAAATTAGTAAATTCACATACAGTTTCTAGTGAAATTGAATTCATTCTAGTGCAACGTTCAAAATCTAATTCATGTACTATTTGATTATCTAAATTAGAATTAAATTCCAAAAAACAACTAATAATTTTACATTCAAAATTACTAATTAATTTTGAGATACGAGTTACAATATACATATAATCTAAATCGTAATTGCGAATATGGTTATCAGGATAAAAAACACAACTCATTCCATCACTTAAATTTAATGAATTTATATGATCATTAAACATATCATAAAAAGCTGTTTTAAGATTATCAGGAAGGTTTTCTATAAAAGAGTTTAGTTTGCTTTTGTTTAATATAGTTTCAAAATTATTATCAAAAGAAATTTCACTCATATTTAATTTATCTGTATTTCCTAATAAATAATCTGTAGATACATCAAAAAATTGAGCTAATCTAAGTAACATATTTAAATTTGGTTCTCTACCATTTTCCCAATATGATATTGTTTGTGGATAAACTTTATCTAATTTAAAAGCTTCATTTAATTGTTCGGAAAGTTCTTTTTGGGTTAATCCACGAGATTCTCTTAATTCCTTTATTCTTGTTTTAAAATTCAAAAAAAAACAACTCCCTTCGTTATTATATATATAATTATATCATAAATTAATAATTTGTTGAATTAAATAATAATATAATTCATAAAAGTGTTGACTAATTAAAAATATATGGTAATATTTAAGTGTAAAACATAAAATAAACGAATTTATAAAAAAACAAATCAACAAAACGATGAGGAAGTGATAAAATGCTTAAATTTAATGTGAAGAGTGAAAGGGTTAAACAAGATATTCAACAAAAAGATTTTGCTAAAGAATTAGGAATAACTCCACAATATCTTTGTTTAATTGAAAAGGGGAAAGTTGAGCCCAGAAGAGATTTAATGATAAAAATAGCAAAAGCACTAGACACAACAGTTCAAGAATTATTTTTTACAGATGAAGAGGAGTGATTTAAATGGTTGATGTAACAGAATTACAAAAACAACATATTGAAAAAATTACTAGAGAAAAGAAATTAATAACAATAAAAGAATGTAGTCAATTAACAGGAATAGGTGAGAGAAAACTTAGAGAATTAGCACATACTAAGGGATTCCCTGTAATTAGATTTGGTAAGAAGTGTATGGTAGTAGGCTCATTAATAGATGAATGGATAATTAATCATATAGGAGAAACATTTTAGGAGGTGCTTATAATGAGTTTAAAGTTGTTTGTGAAGTATATAGAGCTATGTAGGGAGCTTAATAAAGAGCCGAGTTTAAAAGGCGCAATGGCTTTTAAAATAGCATTTAAATAAACCTCTTCATAGTATGAGAAAAGAGGTGATATTAATAAATGGAGAATTTTACACAAATATCTAATAAACTAATTAAACATAAAGAGTTAGATTGTATCGAAAAAATGATTTTAATTAACTTTTTAAGTTATGGAGATAACATATATCCGTCAATAACTCGAATTTGTGAAGAATTAAGTATTAGTAGACCGACATGTGTTAAGAAAATAAAAAAATTAAAAGATAATGGATATTTGAAAGTTACTAAAAATAAATCTTTAAACGGTGATTATGGTAATAACTCCTATGAGGTAGTTAAAAATTTTAACCACCTAGTTAAAAATATTAACCAAGTAGTTAAGGAATTTAACTACGGTAGTAAAAATAATTTACCACAGGTAGTTAAGGAAATTAACTCTAATAATACTAATAAAACAATACTAAATAATAATATATATTATTCTTCATCAGAAGTAGAAAAAGAACTATTAGAAAATAATAAAGAAATAGATGAAGAGGAAATAATAAAAAATAGGATTTTAAATAATTATTCTAAAAGCTTAATAGAAAAGGAACTATTAAAACTTAAAAATAGTAAATTAAATAAATTAGAGTTAGTTAAAGAATTAGAAAATAACTTAAAGGTTATATCTAGTAATAAAATTAAAAAAAACAAGTATTCAGAAGATAGTAAAGAATACAAGTTAAGTATATTACTTAGAGATTTAATACTTGAAAGAGATAGTAATTCAAGGTGTAGAAATGCAAATATACAAAGTTGGAGTAAATATATTGATTTATTACATAGAAAAGATAATAGGAGCTATGAGGATATAGAGAATATTATCAAATGGTCTCAACAAGATAACTTTTGGAAAAGTAATATATTATCTACACAGAAATTAAGAGAGAAATTCGATACTCTTTATCAAAAGTATAATAGTGGACAAGCTAGTCATAAGAATTGTAATTCAAATAAACTACATGATGAATCTGAAAAGGATGAATATGATTGGTATTGGAAAAATAGTTTTAAGATAAATTAGAGGATATAAAAAAGGGAGTGTGTAAAATGCAATCAATTAATACAAGCAGAACTATTGAAAAAATTTGTGCTAAGTGTGGTGGAAAACAAATTTATAGAAAAATATATTTAATGAGTAAAGAAATAGAACTAATGGATAAACCTTGTGAGTGTATTCAGAAAGATAGAGCATTACAAGAAGCAGAATCAAAGACTAGAAAAGAGAGAATTGAGCGAGAAGAAAGAAAAATATATATTGACCGATTAAAAAATCACAGTATGGTAGATTCAAGATTTAAAAATAGCACATTTAATAATTCAGATAAAAAAGATTCAAATGTAATGAAAATATGTAAGAGATATAGTGATGAGTTTAAAAAAAATAAAGAGAAAAATATAGGAATGCTATTGTTTGGTAATCCTGGAGTAGGAAAAACATACGGTGTTACATGTATAGCTAATGCATTAATGGAACAATTAAATTCAGTTATTTGCGTTTCAATAAATGGACTATTAAGGCAATTTAAAGACACGTATAACTCACAAAATAATGCTAATGAAAATAGTTTACTTAATGCGATAAAAAATAGTGATTTATTTATAATAGATGATTTAGGCACAGAGCAATTAACAGAGTGGTCCAATAGTATGCTATATGAAATTATAGATACTAGATATAGAAGTGATAAACCTTTAATAATAACAACTAATTTAAGTGGTGAAGATTTTAAAAAAAGATATCATAAAAGAATAAATGACAGAATATTTGAAATGTGTACACCTGTAAATTGTCAAGGGACAAGTTTAAGAGGTATGTTATCAAGAGATAAATTTGAGCAATTTAAAAATCAGATTATAAAATAAAGAAATTTAATAGAGATTTTAAGCTTATATAAGGAATTTAAAGAGGCTTAAATAGCAAGTAATATAAAAAGACTAAGGATATAGTAAAACATCATTACAGGCGTAATATACGCTTAGAAATGACATATGCAAATAATAGAAGCACTTAGAAAATAAAAAAAGCTAATGTATATTCAGTGGTTATACATTAGCAAAAGGTAATATGTTACCAAAAATCACGCAATTTGAAGGTAACATATTATCTCTAATATATCAAGTAGATAAAATTGGAGGAATTACAAATGAATATTAAAGAACAAGTAAAATTAATGAGAAATATTATAGAAAATGAATATAGACATATACAAAATCGTGAGAGAGAAGCATTAAATTTAGAATCAGATGACTATAGAATATCTCAAAATAATCAAGATGAGTTAATAAATAAATTACAATCTTTATTAGATAAAGAGGGGATTAATTATTTAGATGATTTGATAATGGTTGATAGTGATATTATGGGGATTTTATCTGAATATTACTTTAAAGAAGGAGTAAAAGCAGGATTAACTAATTTAAGTTTTTTAAATGAATATGAAACAAAATTACTTTTATAGTTAAAGAATTCGTAAGTAAAATTACTTAAAATATTAAACATATTAAATTAAGGAGAGTAAAAAAAATGAACTTAAACTTAAGTTATAAAATATTAGATGAAAATAAACAATTAAGCAATGATGATTCTATAAGAATATTAGAATCAATAAAAGAATCTGTAAAACAAGAATTACTAATTAAGGAGCTTCTCCATAGACAAAATAAAATACAAAAGGAATTAAGATAACAATTGGAAGAGGTTAAGCCTCTTCTTTTTAAAATATAAAATGTAGTGGCAATTAGTAAATAACACTACATAAAGGAGTGAATATATGTTTTGTTCAGTTAAAAAAGGTAAAGACAGTTTTGGAAATACATATAGATTTTATTTATGTGAGAGACATAGAGATAAAGAGACTGGAAAAGTTAAAAGTAGTGATAAATATATAATGACACTACAAGAAGAGGACTTTAGGGAAATTAAAATAAGTTATATAGTTAAGCATTTGGACAAAATTTTAAAAGAAAAGAATATATTAAATGAGAAGGTCGAAGATTTAATTTATGATAAATTTTTAGATATTAGAGAAGGCATTTTAGAAAAAGATAGACTTAAGCAAGAGGAAGAGTATAAACAGAGACAAAAAGAGTATGAGGAATATAGAGAGCATTATAATTCATATTCTAGTAGATTTAGTAGTGATATAAGTTCTATAAATTTTGATGACACTACAAAAGATATTGCAAAAGAATTTATAAAGTTAGGATTTAAAGCAATGGCTAAAAAATATCACCCTGATTTAACTAAAGATAATGGAGATAAAATGAAATTAATAAATGAGGTAAAAGAAAAGCTTGAGAACGTTCTATAGAATTATTTTTTATAGGTTAAGCCTCTTCTTTTTTACTATAGAATATAAAAAGAGCCCAGGGGGATGGACTCTTTTAAGTAGTGTGTGAATAGAAAAAAGTATATAACTTTTATAATTATTATACTACCTATTTTACTTATTTTTGTTAATAATTAGTAAATTTAAAATGAAAAGTAAATTTAACCTTTTTAAAGTAAAAATAGCCTTTAATATCAAGGCTTTCTTTATCTTAAAAGCTATTAAAAAATAAAAAAATAAATAAAAAATTAAATGGAATGAAAATTAAATGAAATAAAATCTACAATTGTACTATATTATGTTTATTTGTAAATAAAAAGAGCCTATAAAAGGCTCTTTTAGTATAAAAGGAAACAAATATTTAATAGAATATCTGTAAAAAAGTGTAATGTTATGTATTTAGATTATAACATACTACTATATATAAAAACAAAATTTCAAATAATGATGTTTATAATCATAATTAATAGAAAATTTTTAACTGCTTCATTAAGTAGCTTAATTAACTGTGATGAATTTTTACAGTTCTATAAGTGTAAGTAATTAAAATTATTATAAATAATATAAATTTATATACTAATTATCAATATACATTAAAAATACCAATGTAATAAAAATAGCACTGGTATTTTAATGTATATGGAATGTAAAAAATTTAATTTTAAAATAGCATAAATTATAATATTCATCAAGTAATATTATTGTAAACTTGGATAATTAAAGTAGATAAGTTTGTATTTTATAAAAATACAATAATAATATTTATATAAGAAACAATGTTTTAGTAATTTTTAATAAGCCTATGGTTGAATAAAAAAAATAAATTCACAAATTTCTAAAAAATGTTTAAAAATAAAAGATTTATATTTTAACTAAAATGAAATTTGTTAAGTTGAAATTTCCGCACGATATGTTTATATATACAAAGAATATTTAAAAGCTTACAGTAAGCTAAAAATAATATTATTGATAATATATATATTATTCAATATAACAACATTAATTCACTCACTTTTGAGATTTAAAAATAAGGTTTAAATTTTGAGATAACTATTTTATAAGGGCTCTTTTGATTTATGCTTAAAATATGATATAATTTTTTTTGTAAAAATAAAACACTTTCTGTATGTACTTTAATGTTAAAATTTTATTCAATAATTTAAGGAGTCTAGTCTATATAGGCTCTTTTTACATTTAAAAAGAAATCTTTATAGTTATGATAAAATATGATATAATATAAATAAGTTTTTCGTAAGTTTTTTTAGTTTAATCAAGTTAGTGTTTTTTATTAATTATTTTTTAAAAAGAACCCCTTTACGGGTTCTTTTTATTATAAATAAATATGATATAATGTAATTGTTATTTACTTTTATTCATTATTTAAAATAATTATAAAAAGAGCTTAATCTATATTAAGTTCTTTTTACTTATATACAATTATGTTATAATATAAATACCAATTTTAGATGTAAAAGCATTGTTTAGCAAACATTATTGTAAAAGAACCCTTTTTATGGGTTCTTTTTGTTTTAACTAAATATAATTTTTAGTTACTTTTATTATATATATATATATAATGTTTTATAATTCTAATTGTATTTTTAGTTGATTTTTTATTATTTTAAAAGTCAAAAAATGATAAGATACTCTGACATAATTTTTAAAAATAGTAATGAGCAAATGTTTTAAAAGATTACACTTATTTGATTTGTTATATTTTTTTATATAAAAAAGGTGGCAAAAATGTGCCACCATTAAACAATTATGAAAAACGAAAGTACTGGTTAATTTAATTATAACACTTTAAATTTCAAATTAAAAACACATTATATTGTATATTGTTTTATGTTGAATTAATAATGTTGTATTTCAGACAAATGTCATATTTCCTATTTATTGTATTACAATAACTAACGTTTATGTTTTCTAAAATCAATATCTTTGACATATAAATTTTTAACTTGAATTATTTAGTTTTTGTATATCTGTACTGTGCATATCCGAATTTTTGTTTTGGACTGTTCGGAATATTACTCCGTTCAGATTTTATTCTTCATAAATTTCTTTTAAATTTTCTCATTTAAAGTGTTCTAATAAAAGTGAAGCCTATCAAATTGCATTTTTGAAAGATAAAAAAAGTAAATCAGGATATCACCGTCAGGCTAACAAATTACTAGCACGAACAGATATTCAGCAGGCAATTTTTATGCAACAAATTTCGCTAGAAAAAAATTAAAAAGATTTTAATGAAAATTCTATGTTTTAAATATGAGAATATTTGTTCTGTTTATGGTTCAACATAATATTGAGGGTTTGACATGGTATCGAAGGCAAATAAAATGAATTGGGTTATTTTATCGGAAACTTATTATAAAAATATGAAAAAAATACTTAAAAGTGTAATTGTGTATTTAGATTATTTAAGAAAATTATTATTATCTATTTTATTAAAGAATAATAATCAGTTTACTATTATTAAAATAATAAATTAAATCGCTTTTTAAAATAGATTGTTTAATATTATACTATATTTATAGTCCAAACTAAAACTAATTGTATTAAACTAAATTTTTTTGTGTAGAGAAGAGGTTATTTATAAATAGCCTCTTTTCTTTATGCAATGAGAATATAAAAAGAGTTGATAACAATTACTTATGCATATTAAGGGTTCTTTTGAAGAACCGTTAATTAGAATCTTATGTATAGAATATTTATCCCAGTCCAATTTTGGACAGGGCTAAATCAATTTAAATTTAAGATTACATATAAATTGGAAAAGTGGAATTTTCTATTATCAGAATATTGTTGGTTTAATGTAATAAATTAATAGTATAAGATAATAGTTTTCGTACTTATGACGAGAATTAATCTAATAAGTTGTTTTGTAGGAAAAATACCATAAATAATACTAAAAGAGTAGGTAAAAGAAGTATATTTACTATGGGAATAGGATTAATATTATAAGAATTTCTATATTTAGGATAATAATTCGTATAGTGAAAAAACAAGTATTTTTGGATTATAATTTTAATTTAAAATTGAGTATAAAGTATTGAAAAGAAAGGGATTAGGCTATATTTAATATTTAAATATAAAGTCCAATAATCTAATATAAATGTGTACGAATAATAAGAACAAAAAGAAAATAGAAGCAAATTAAAAAATACATAAAAATTATAGTAAAATTTATTGCAATTAAAGCTTATTATAAAGTCAATAGATTATTTCGCAAGGAGCTGACTATATGATGAGTATAGAAAGATTATTACAAACATATAAAGCTAGAAAAGTTAAGATAATGACTTTAAAGCAAGAAAGAAATGTTTTTAATTATGATGAGGAAAGAGTTGAATTGATAACTAAAGAAGTCAATGAGCTTAGCTACTATCAACAGAAAATTAAGAATGGACTACTAATATTAAATGAATCAGAAAGAGAAATAATATATAAGAGATATATGGATTTAGATTATATATTTAAAAGTATGTTAGGATTGGGAAGAGATTTAAATAAGAGTTATGCACTATTAAGACAAGAATATAAAAATGCAATGTTAAAATTAAAAAGATGGGAAGATGGTAAAGAGTTATATTAAATTTTATAAAGAATACTCATATAATAGTTAGTATTATTCAAATATAGTACTAACTATTTATTTATGTAGAAAAATATATTTAATTATAAGGGATAAGAGGGGTTATGGTTTTTATAAAGATAGTTATAGATTGATGTAAGTTTTATGGATAAAAATAAAAAATGGATAACTTATACACGCCCGTAAATTATACGATACAAAATTATATTAATTATTTTATAATCTTATATTAAAGATAAATAATATAGATACGATAATTTAATGAAAGAATTTATAAGTAAAAGGAGGTAAATATGAGAGTTTTATTTTGCAGTGAAGACGGAGACGTAAGATATAAAAAAAATATAGAGGAATTAGATAAGATAATGCCTTTAATTAAGAAAGGAATGGAAGTTAATTTTTATAAAAGTAAAGATGATTTTTTGCATGGATATGTAAATGATATTATGATACAGGTGGATGAAAATAGTGATGAAATAGAATTATACGTTTATATTGTATAGCAATTAAAAAATAATTATAGAATCCACAGGTAGTGAGTTGGAATTTAATAAATAGAGATTTACCAGCTACTCTTTTTAGGGGAGTTGGTATCTTTATTTTTAAAGTAAATAAAATTAATTTTTATGAGGTTACACTACCGTTGCACTACTTTAGATAAAAAAGAAAACCTGTTAACTTATAAAACCCAGTGTTTTCAATAGTTAACAGGTTATTGTAATTTGTTTGGTGCCACCAGTGGGAATCGAACCCACACGGTAAAACCGCATGATTTTGAGTCATGTGCGTCTGCCAGTTCCGCCATGGTGACTTAATATATAAATAACTTACTAAAATATTATATCAGAATAAATAAGTTAATTCAAATAAAAATACAAATAATTAAAAACAAATATTTATAAATTTTTAAAATAAGGTTGTTTGATTCTACTACTTTTGATAAAATGAGTGTAGGATAAAATTACCCGGTGGGGCAATTTTTGACCTAGATAGAAATATAGATTTTAAAAAGGTCTATTAATCTAATAATAGGGAGGAGAAAAAGAATATGATGTATTCAACAGAAGTTCAAGAAATGTGTGTAATCGCTAAAGGTCCTAACCATGGTCCAGCACCAATTCCTGTAGAAGGGAAATGGGTTCTAGCAAAAGAAGTAAAAGATATATCAGGTTTAACTCATGGAGTGGGCTGGTGTGCACCTCAACAAGGAGCTTGTAAACTTACTTTAAATGTTAAAGATGGTATAATAGAAGAGGCATTAGTAGAAACAATAGGATGTTCAGGTATGACTCACTCTGCTGCTATGGCTTCAGAAATATTACCAGGAAAAACTATATTAGAAGCATTAAACACAGACTTAGTTTGTGATGCTATAAACACTGCAATGAGAGAATTATTCTTACAAATAGTATACGGAAGATCTCAAACTGCATTCTCAGAAGGAGGATTACCAATAGGAGCTGGTCTTGAAGACTTAGGAAAAGGATTAAGATCACAAGTTGGTACTATGTACGGAACTCTTGCTAAAGGACCAAGATATCTTGAAATGGCTGAAGGTTACGTAACAAAAATTGCTTTAGATGAAGATAATGAAATCATTGGATATAAGTTTGTACACTTAGGAAAAATGATGGAGTTCGTTGCTAAAGGAATGAGCGCTAACGAAGCTATGGAAAAAGCATCTGGACAATACGGAAGAGTTGCTGATGCTGCTAGATTAGTAGATCCAAGACACGAATAATTAAATTGAGATTGTAAGGAGGAATTTTATCATGGCATTATTTGAAAGTTATGAAAGAAGAATAGATCAAATCGTTCCTGTTCTTAAGAAATATGGGATGGAAAAAATAGAAGATGCTAAAGCTGTATGTGCTGAAGCAGGGATTGACCCATACACTATAGTTAAAGAAACTCAACCAATCGCATTTGAAAATGCTGGATGGGCTTATACTTTAGGTGCTGCTATAGCAATTAAAAAAGGATGTAAAAAAGCTGCTGATGCTGCAGAAGCAATCGGAGAAGGATTACAAGCATTCTGTATCCCAGGTTCAGTTGCTGATGACAGAAAAGTTGGTTTAGGACACGGAAACTTAGGAGCAATGCTTTTAAGAGAAGAAACTAAATGTTTCGCATTCTTAGCTGGACACGAAAGTTTCGCTGCTGCTGAAGGAGCTATCAAAATAGCTGAAAAAGCAAACAAAGTTAGAAAAGAGCCATTAAGAGTAATCTTAAACGGTCTTGGAAAAGATGCTGCTCAAATAATATCAAGAATCAATGGATTCACTTATGTTCAAACTGAGTTTGATTTCTATACTTCAGAATTAAAAGTAGTTAAAGAAAAAGCTTACTCAAACGGAGAAAGAGCTAAAGTAAGATGTTATGGAGCTAATGACGTTAGAGAAGGTGTTGCTATAATGCACGCTGAAGGAGTTGACGTATCAATAACTGGTAACTCAACTAACCCAACAAGATTCCAACACCCAGTTGCTGGAACATACAAAAAAGAATGTTTCAACGAAGGTAAGAAATACTTCTCAGTTGCATCAGGTGGTGGAACAGGAAGAACTCTTCACCCAGATAACATGGCTGCTGGACCAGCTTCATACGGTATGACAGATACTATGGGAAGAATGCACTCAGATGCACAATTCGCAGGATCATCATCAGTTCCAGCTCACGTTGAAATGATGGGTCTTATCGGAATGGGTAACAACCCAATGGTAGGAGCTACTGTTGCTGTAGCTGTTGCTGTAGAAGAAGCAATGAGTAAATAATCTATATTGAATAAAACTTTTATAGTTTAAATATAGTAACCTTGTATATACTATTAGTGTATACAAGGTATTTTTTTATATGATTTTTAGGAGGAAAATATATGACTTCATCTACTTTAACAAGTATTATTCCAGATTTGGTATTGATAGCTATATTAACAGGAATAAATGCTTTCTTTTCATCAGCTGAAATGGCAATAGTTTCAGTTAATAAAACAAAAATTAAATTGTTAAGTGAAGAAGGAGATAAGAGAGCAAAGCTTTTAGAAAAATTAATGAATGAACCAAGTAGTTTTTTAGCTACTATACAAGTAGGAATAACTTTTGCAAGTTTCTTCTCTAGTGCATCAGCAGCTACAGGAGTATCAGCAGAAATATCTAGAATATTAAGTAGATATAATATTCCATATATAAATCAGATTTCTTTAATCGGAGTTACAATTATATTGTCTTATATTACATTAGTTTTTGGTGAATTAGTACCAAAGAGAATTGCTTTAAAAAAATCAGAAAAAAAAGCTCTTTCATCTGCTAGAATTATTTATTTTGTTTCTATAATTGCAAAACCATTTATAAAAATTCTTTCTTTTTCAGCTTTAGTTGTTTTAAAGCTAACAAAAAATGATGAAGAGGGGATTGAAGAAAAAGTTTCCGAAGAGGAAATAAGAGCAATGCTTTCAGAGGGAGAAGAATATGGAACAATAAAAGAAGAAGAAAGAGAAATGATAGATAGTGTTTTTGAATTTAATGACATTATGGCAAAAGAAATAATGACTTCAAGAAAAGACACTTATATGATAAATATTGAAGATACATATGAAGAATATATGGAGCAAATTTTTAATCTCCAATATTCTAGAATTCCTGTATATGAAGGGAAAATAGATAATATAATAGGTATACTTTACTTAAAAGACTTTTTAGTTGAAGCTAAAAGAGTTGGATTTGAGAATATAGATATAAGAAAAATACTTCAGGCACCTAAATTTATTCCCGAAAATAAAAGAACAAATGAACTTTTCAAAGAACTTAAAAAAACTAGAAATCATATGGCTATACTTATAGATGAATATGGAGGTTTTTCAGGAATAGTTACTATGGAAGATTTGATTGAAGAAATAATGGGTGACATTGAAGATGAATATGATTTAGAAGAACCTAATATACGAAAAATAGATGAAAAAAATTATATAGTTAAAGGTACATATACTATTCATGAGTTTAATGAATTTTTTGATGTAGAGTTAGAAGAAGGAGATTATGATACTATAAATGGATTTATGATAACAAAAATAGGAGAAATTCCTGATTATGATAAAGAAGTAGTATTAGATATGGATTCATTTATTTTAGAAGCTATAGAAATTAAAGAAAGAAGAATAGAAAAAGTAAAAGTTACAATCAAATAAAAAGTTATCACAAATCCGTATAATTAGTTGTTAAATACACGAATAATATACGGATTTTTTTAATTTCCAGTAAATATTTTAAATAAAATTATAAAAAATATTCGGATAAGTGTAGAAATATGAAGGAAAATAGTTTATTATAAATTAGTACTAAATTTGAAAGAGTGATATGATGAAAAAATTTTTTAGAAAAGATGGATTATTAGATAACTATTTTGAAATTACTAAGAATGGTTCTAATACTAAAACTGAAATATTAGCTGGGGTAACTACTTTTATGACAATGGCTTATATTTTAATAGTAAATCCAGCAATACTTTCAGAAGCAGGAATGAATAGTGGAGCAGTATTTACTTCAACAGCTGTTTCTGCAGTTATAGCAACTTTAATTATGGGGTTTTATGCAAAATTACCATTTGCTCAGGCTCCAGGAATGGGATTAAATGCATTTTTTGCTTACACTATAGTTTTACAAATGGGATATTCATATGAATTTGCTTTAACAGCTGTTTTCATAGAAGGAATAATATTTATCCTTTTAACTTTATTTAACGTAAGAGAAGCTATAGTTAATTCAATACCTGATTGTATAAAAAAAGGAATATCAGTAGGGATTGGATTATTTATAGCACTTCTTGGACTTGAAGGAGCAGGAATAGTTGTGCATCCAAAAGATGGTGGAACAATTCTTGCTTTAGGAAATGTGGTTAAAGGACCAGGACTTTTAGCTATTATTGGATTATTAATAACAGGAATTCTTTTAGCAAGAAGAATAAAAGGAGCATTATTTATTGGAATGATTTTAACAGCCATAATAGGAATTCCTTTTGGTATTACTAAAGTTCCTACAGCTATAGTTAGTGCACCACCTTCAATTACACATAGCTTATTTAATTTTCAATGGCATGATGTATTATCAATGAATATGGTAGTTGTACTATTTACTTTATTATTTATGGATTTATTTGATACAATAGGAACTCTTGTTGGAGTTGCTACAAAAGCTAAAATGATTGATGAAAATGGACGAGTACCAAATATTAAAAAGGCACTTTTATCAGATGCTATTGGAACAACAATTGGAGCATGTCTTGGAACAAGTACTGTAAGTACTTTTGTAGAAAGTGCATCAGGAGTAGCAGAAGGTGGAAGAACTGGATTAACAGCAGTTACTACAGGAATTATGTTTATAATTTCATTATTTTTCTTCCCTATATTTGGTGTTATAACTTCAGCAGTTACTGCTTCAACATTAATATTAGTTGGTCTTTTTATGATTGAGCCAATTAGAGAAATAAACTTAGAAGATTTTACAGAATCAATTCCAGCTTTTTTAACTATAATAATGATGCCTTTTTCATATAGTATTTCAGATGGAATAATATTTGGAGTTATATCATATATAGTTTTAAAAGTAGGGACTGGAAAAGCGAAACAAGTTACTCTTACAACTGTAATAATTGGAGTTATTTTTATTCTGAAATTTTTTATAAAATAGATATGATTAAACACAAAATCTGTAAAGATTTTGTGTTTATTATTTTTTAATAAGTTATAAAATGATCAGAGTTAATATAATGATAAAAAGAATAGGGGGAAATTAAAAAAATTAAGATATAATTCGAATAAAATTTAAAATAAGAAAAAATAATTTATATATTAACAAAATGTTGCTGAATTATGTAGAAATTGATAAAATAATATTAAGGGTAAATGAATATATACAAAAGAAAGTGGGACAAATAAATGATAGATAATGAAGAAAAGAAATTAAGATGGTATAATTTAGCATTCATGGCCTTCGTAATGGTATTTGGTTTTGGTAATGTTGTTAACAATTTTGCGAATCAAGGATTAGAAGTTATAGTATCATGGATTCTTATATTAGCATTATATTTTATACCATATGCGTTAATGGTTGGAGAGCTTGGTTCTGTATTTAAGGATAGTAAAGCAGGAGTAAGTAGTTGGATAGGAAATACAATGGGAAGAAGACTTGCATATTTTGCAGGATGGACATACTGGGTTGTACATATTCCTTATTTAGCACAAAAGCCACAATATGTTTTAGTTGCTTTAGGATGGGTATTTAAAGGTGATGGTACATTCTATAGTAGTATGAATCCTTTAGTTGCTCAATTAATATCTTTAGCAATATTCTTATTTTTCTTATGGATTGCTTCAAGAGGAATGAATTCATTAAAGAAGATTGGAACAATAGCAGGAACAGCTACTTTTGTAATGGGTATTTTATATATACTATTAATGCTTGGAGCACCTTTTATAAGAGGAATACATCCAGCAACTACTGATGTTTCTGTTCATACAGTTATGCCTAAATTTAATTTTATGTATTTAACAACTATTTCAATGCTTGTATTTGCAGTAGGTGGTTCAGAAAAAATTTCACCATATGTAAATAATACAAAAAACCCTAGTAAAGAATTCCCATTAGGAATGATTTTATTAGCTATAATGGTTGGAGTAACTGCAATATTAGGTTCAGTTGCAATGGGAATGATGTTTGATGCAAATAATATTCCAAAAGATCTTATGATGAATGGGCAATATTACGCATTTAAATTATTAGGTCAATATTATGGTATTGGAAATGTACTTATGATAATTTATGCAATAGCAAATGTTCTTGCACAAGTTTCAGCATTAATATTCTCAATTGATGCTCCTCTAAAGGTTTTACTTGCAGATACAGATGATGAGTTTGTACCAAAAGGATTAACTGTAGTAAATAAACATGGAGCACCTATAAGAGGTTACTTAATGACAGCTATATTAGTTGGTATATTAATAATAGTTCCAGCTTTAGGAATTGGAAATATGAATGAATTATTCAATTGGTTATTAAGACTTAATGCAGTAGTTATGCCACTTAGATATTTATGGGTATTCTTAGCATATATTGCAATTAAGAAGGCTGTTGGAAAATATGATTCACAATATAAATTTATTAAAAATCATACTATAGGATTAATAGTTGGTGTTTGGTGTTTCGCATTTACAGCATTTGCATGTATATTTGGAATGGTTCCTTCTGGAATACCAGTGTATACTTCAGGATGGTGGTTCCAACTTATATTAAATGTAATAACACCATTTATATTAATTGGGCTTGGTTTTATACTTCCAATTATAGCAAGAAGAAAAAAGAAAAGAGCTTAATTAAATTTATAATAAAAAGTTTTACAATTAGTAAATATAGTAGAGTTAAAACTACTAAAAAGTCCTTTTTCAAATTGAAGAAGGACTTTTTTAATTATTATTAAAATAAATTTGTTTTTATTGACAAAATTTATATATAGGTGTAATATGTATAAAACAAAAGGGTTATACAATAACTTTAATAAAGGTATTAAATATAATAAAAGATTAGATGCTTTGAATAGAACTTTATTTTATTGTATAATAATAATATATTACATAATAAAGGAATGAGAATATGAATAAGAACTTTAAAGGAGCTTTATACGCTGTAATTACAATATTGATAATTATTCTAATTGTTAGATTTTTAATAAGATTACTTCCATATTTTTTAGTAATTGGATTTATAATATGGCTTATTTTTAAATTTAAAAAGAAGACTAATAAGACAAGTGAATATAGAGAAGAAAATTATTATAATAAAGATAGCTACAATAATCAAACTTATTCTAATGTAGATTCTTATGAAGAAGATGACGATTTTGATACAAGTAATGCTATTGATGTTGATTATGAAGATGTAGATAATAAATAAGATTATCTTTTATATTAAAAAGGTGAATAGAGAAATTAGTCTATTCACCTTTATTCATATTTTAGAATATTAGGAGGGACATATGAACTTTAGAAAGCTTAGAATATTTTATGAAACAGCAATGGAACTTAATATGACAAAAGTAGGAAAGAAATTATATATTAGTCAACCTTCAGTTAGTCAAGCAATTCAGGAGCTAGAAGCTGAATTAGATGTTAAGTTATTTGATAGAATAGGAAAAAAAATAAAACTTACTAATGAAGGTGAGGTTTATTTAAATTATGTAAGAAGAATACTTAATATTTATGAAGAGGGTGTAGATAAAATAAAGAGTATAAGGGAAAGTAGGAGTGGAGAAATAAAGATTGGGGCAAGTACTACTATAGGGATTTATGTTTTGCCTAAAATAATAAAAAAATTTCATAATAAATATAATGATATAAAAATTTCTTTAATTATTGATAATACAGAAAATATTGAAAATTTAATTTTAAAAAATGAAATTGATTTTGCTTTTGTTGAAGGAAATGTTCATTCTGATGAAATTAATGTTGAAAAATTTTGGGAAGATAATCTTGTTTTTATATGTGAAAATAAAAGTAATATAGAAACAATACAAGATGGTAAGAAATTATCTATAATAATGAGAGAAAAAGGTAGTGGAACTAGAGAAATAATAGAAAATAAATTGATTAAAGAGAATATACCATTTGATATATTTATGGAGCTTGGAAGCACAGAAGCTATTAAAAGAAGTGTAGAAAGTGGAATGGGAATAGGATGTGTTTCTGAAAGGTGTATAAAACGAGAATTAAAGTATGGAATATTAAAGAAAATATCTGTTAAAGGAATAGATATAAGAAGAGACTTATTATTCATTTGTCATAGAGATAAATTTATAAATAATAACATGAGTATATTTATTAAGGAAGCTAAATTATATAAATAAAAAAGAGATGCTTAACTTAAGCATCTCTTTTTTGTATATATATAATATTTAAAGCTCTACGCTTTCAAAGGAGGGTAGAGTTTATTTAATTTAAAAGTCTATTTTGTAAATTTAGCTTTTGGTATGTTAAAGAAAAAATTAACTATAAAGTTGTAGAATACAAAAGCTATTATTGCTGTAGTAACAAAAAACTCTATTCCGGCTATTCCCTTAACTATATTTGCATAAGTTATATATCCAAATTTAACTAGATATTCATTAACCTTTACAGAAGCTACAAGAGATATAGCCAATGGGAAGGTAAGGGCTGCAAAAGTTGGATTGAACTTTATAGAGAAAAACTTAGGACAGTTTATATAATCATATAAAGTTGCAAGTAAAGTTAATCCAAAGAAAAAGCTTACTATGTATATATTAGGGTGTTTATATAATGTTATATAACTAATTGTACAAAGTGATCCAGGTGCTGCAAATATTGCTATTAAAGGATATTGATTATCTGGAACTTCTACAGTACAAAGTCTATAAATTACCACAGGTAAGTATGTTAAAAATGACATTACTACAAAATAAAAAACTGGTTTTACTAATTTAGTAGCGTGCATTGGTACACTTGTAGTACAAGATACTGAAATACCAACAAGTAAAACATACCAACAAGGTAATACTGTATTTATATCAAATTTTATAATTACGTGTCTTATTAAAAAGAAAACTACAAAAAAGACATTAAGTAAAAGTCCAAACATCCAAATACTATGTCCTAATGAATAATTAAATTTTAAAAAATAAACACCTATATTCATTAAAAGCATTGTTGATGTAGGATATAATGCCATTAAAATAGTATTGTTCATTTCGCTCCAAACTGTTTTTGGATGACGAATTACCTTAGCTAAAGCTACAATTAAAGCTAAGCAACTTATGTATACAAATATGCTTTGTATAATTGGAAAACCGTGTTTAGCAAAAACACTGGATAAGCTAACGGCTCCAAGACATGTCCCAATAAATCCAATAGGATAGTCTTTTAATTCAATGTTAAAAAATCCATTTTTCAAAAGAAATCACCTCATATTAAAGTATATTAATTAAATAAAGAATAAATAGTGAAAATACAAAACCACACAAGGCTAATATTTTAACAGTTCCACTAGCTTTAGGTCTTTTTGAGATAGAATCCAAAAAAAACACATCCTTTCTTTAATAAGCTTGTGATAATTATAACAATTATGAGAAGGTTTATAATGTGACGATTATCACACTTGTTTACAAAATGTATAATAAATTTAAATGAAATGTGATTTATATCACATTTAATGTATATTAAAGATAGTAATATTAAGATAACATTTATCAAAATTTAAACAATATAAAATATGATTATTAAATAAACTAAATATTTTTTTGGTTGTTTTATAATTTAAATAAAATTTGTCAATTAAATTATATAGTGATAAAATTGTTAGGATATGATGTGAAAATAATTAATAAATAATTTTTATAATAAGTGATATAGAATTTTGGTGACTCAAGAGGTTTTATTTGCTAAATATTTAAATATATCTATTTTATAAACTTATAACAATAAAATAAATAGAAATAAAGCTGTATTATATTAGGTTATGTAATACAGCTTTATTAAAAATGGGAGGGAAATTAATGATTTCTTTAGAAGAGGCAAAAAAAATAATTTTAGATAATATAAAGGAAAAGGATTCAGAAGAAGTTTTTTTACATGAAGCTTTAAATAGGACTTTATATGATGATGTAATTTCACCAATAAATAATCCTCCTTTTCCAAAATCACCTTTAGATGGGTATGCTTTAAATGGGGAAGAATTAGAAGATTTAATTGATTATAAAGAGTTTGAAGTTATAGATAAAATATTTGCAGGAATGGTATCTAAAAAAAATGTAGGCAAAGGTCAATGTATAAGAATAATGACTGGAGCAAAAATTCCAAATGGATGTAATTGTGTTGTAAGACAAGAAGATACAGAAGAAAAAGATAGGTTTGTTAAAATATTCAAAAAACATAAAGCTTTTGATAATTATATTTATGAAGGTGAAGATTTTAAAAAAGATGATATAATTTTAAAGGGAGGAACAAAATTAAAAGCTTCAGAAATAATGGCAATATCATCTCTTGGAATTGAAAAAGTTAAAGTTTATAAAAGACCTGTTGTTGGAATTATAAATACTGGAGACGAAATTCAAAATTCAGGAGAAGCATTAAAGGAAGGAAAAGTATATAATTGCAATGGTCCCTTTTTAGCTTCAAGAATAAATGAGTTAAATCTTATAGCAAAGCTTAATGATAATCTTTTAGATAATGAAGAAAGCTTAAAGAATGGAATAGAGAGTTTAGAAAAAGAAACAGATATCATAATTTCTACTGGAGGAGTGTCTGTTGGAGAAAAAGATATAGTACAAAAAGTTGTTAAAGATTTAGGGTATGAGATTTTATTTTGGAAGGTAAATATAAAGCCAGGTTCTCCACTTTTTGTGGGCAAAAAAGGGGAAAAATTATATATAGGACTTTCAGGAACACCAGTTGCAAGTGCAACAACTTTTGAGCTTCTTTGTCGTGATGCTTTATTGAAAATGATAAATTGTACTGAAGATATGTTAAAAGAGCATAAAGGTATCTTATTAGAAGATTTTAAGAAGAAAAGTAAAAAAAGAAGATTTTTAAGAGTAAATATAGATAATAATGATAATGTTACAATTAATAATATTTATCAAAGTCCTGGGCAAGTTCACACTATGATAAATAGTAACGCAATTTTAGAAGTAAAGGAAAATGAAACATTAGAAGCAGGGACTAAAGTTTCAGTTTTAATTTAGTTATGATTAAATGTTCAGCAATAATATTAGCAGGTGGAAAAAGCAGTAGAATGAATTATAATCCAAAAGGATTGTTAAAATTTAAAGATAAAAAATTTATAGATAGAGAAATTGAAGCATTAAAGGATTTTAGTGAAATAATAATATCTTCTAATGATGAGAGGATAGATAATGAATATAAAAGCTTCCATATTATAAAGGATATAATAAAAGATATCGGACCAATGGGAGGTTTTTATTCTTGCTTAAATGAAATAAAAGAAGAAAAAAGTATTATTGTTTCATGTGATATGCCATTTTTAAATAGAGATATTTTAAATAAATTAGGAAGTATAAATTTTGAAGAAGATTGTTTAATTCCACTTGTTAATGGAGAAATAGAGCCTTTTTGTGGAGTGTATAAAAAGAAAATTTTAAAAGATATTAGAAAAACTATAGATGATGGAAATTATAGTCTAAGAAGATTTATAAAAACATTAAATGTAAAGTTTATTTGTATAGAAGACAATAATAATTTTATAAATATAAATACTGTAGAAGATTATAATAATTTACTGAAAGAGGATAAATAAATGGCAAATGTAATAAATGTAGTAGGAGAATGTTCTAATGTAGGTAAAACTACTCTTATAGTTGGGATAATAAAAGAATTGAAGTCTAGAGGATTTAGTGTAGGAACTATAAAGCATCATAGCCATAAGTTAGATTTAGACAAAAAAGGTAAAGATACATATAAGCATAGAGAGGCAGGAGCAGAAGAAATTTGCATAACTTCAGAAGGAAGAACGGCAATATTTATTGAAAGAGAGCTCGATTTAGAAGAGGTAATTAGTTTATTTGAACATAAGGATTTTATAATAGTAGAAGGTTATAAAAATAGTAATTTAAAAAAAATTGAAGTATATAATTCAAAATTAAGTACTAAAATTATAACTAAAAAAGAAAATTTAATATGTGTAGCCTCAGATATAGAGCTTAATATAGATAATATAAAGGTTATAGATAGAAATGATTATAAAAAGTTAGCTGATATTATAATAGCCTTTAAGGAGGGAGTTGTTTAGATTATGTATACACTTGGAATAATAACTAGTAGTGACACAGGATATAAAGGAGGAAGAGAGGATTTAAGCGGAAAAGTAATTGAAGAGATTGGAAAAGAACATGGTTTTAAAGTAGAAAGATATGTAATGCTTCCTGATGAGAAAGAAATGCTAAAAGAAGAAATGATAAATATGAGTGATAATTTAAAATTAGAACTTGTATTAACAACAGGGGGAACTGGTTTTAGCAAGAGAGATATAACACCAGAAGCGACAAAAGAAGTTATAGAAAGAGAAGCATTAGGAATACCAGAGGCAATAAGAGCATATAGCTTAACTTTAACTAAGAGAGCAATGCTTTCAAGAGCAACAGCTGGTATAAGAGGTGAAACATTAATAATAAATATGCCAGGAAGTCCAAAGGCATGTAGAGAAATAATGGATTATATAATAGAAGATATAAAGCATGGAATAGACATAATGAAGGGAAGAACAGGAGAATGCGCAAGAAAATAAAACTACTTATTTCCATAATAGTATTAGGGGGCGCTGTTATGGGGCTAGTTGCATGTGGTGAAAAAAATGATAATAAAAATAATAAAAAAGTAATCACAATTAGTGTTGCAGCTAGTTTAGAAGAGCCTATGAAAACAATACAAGGATTATTTTATGATAAAACTGGTATAGAGATTAAATTAAATGTAGGCGGTTCAGGAACATTAGAAAAACAAATATCCAATGGAGCAAAAGTTGATATGTTTTTCTCAGCAAATAAAGAGAACACAGATAAATTAATAGATAAAGGATTTGTTTATGAAAATAAAAGCTATAATTTCCTAGAAAATTCTTTAGTAGTAATTGGCGGAAAAGATACAAAAAAGTTAAATAATTTAAATGAGCTTAAAGATGCAAAAGGAAAGATAGCAATTGGAGAAATAAATACAGTACCAGCAGGTTCATATGCAAAAGAAGCACTAGAAAAAGCAAATTCATGGAACTTAGTAGATAATAAACTTGTTTATGCTAAAAGTGTAACAAGTGTAAAAAACTATGTTGAAAGTGGAGATGCTGAATATGGTTTTGTATATAAAACTGATGCTTATAAATTAAAAAATGGAAAAATAGTTTATGAAATAAATGATAATATGCATAAGAAAATAGAATATAATTTAGTTATTTTAAAGAATAGCGAAAATAAAAAAGATGATACATCCTTACTAGAATTTTTACAAAGCCCAGAAGCTAAAAAAGTATTTGAGCAATACGGATTTAAGGAAAATTAATTGATTTTAAATGCTTTTATAGTTTCTTTAAAGGTTGTATTTGTAGCAGTTTCAATAAGTCTTTTATTAGGTATCTTATTGAATTATGTATTAATTGAAAAAAGAAGTAGGGGGAAAAGCTTATTAGAAACTTTAATAATATTTCCTATGTTTTTACCGCCATCAGCTATAGGATATATAGTTCTTATAGTATTTGGCAAAAGTGGAGCAATAGGAGAGTTTCTTTCTGAAAGCTTTAATGTATCAGTGATATTTACTATAATTGGAGCAATTATAGTAGGAATAATTGTTTCATTGCCTATAATGTATCAAAGTATAAAAACTTCTCTTTTAGGAGTTGATATGGATATAAAATGGGCAGCTAGTGAGATGGGAGCTTCAAAAGCACAAATATATAGAAAAATAAGTTTACCACTTAGTAAAAAAGGAATTTTAACTGGAGTAATACTTTCTATAGCAAGAGTATTTGGAGAATTTGGAGCTACTATACTTGTAGCAGGAAATATACCGGGAGAAACACAAACTGTTCCAATGGCAATGTATTATGCTATTGAAAATGATAATAGAGAGATTGCCACAATTATTTTAATTTGTATAGTTATAATATCTGTTGCTTTAACTTTATCTTATAATTTTATACTTAAAAGAATGAAATGAGGGATTAAAAGTGAAAAAAGTATATGTTAAAGATGCAATAGGAATGGTTCTTTGTCATGATATAACGAAGATAGTTCCAGGAGAATTTAAAGGAAGAGCCTTTAAAAAAGGTCATATAATAAGAGAAGAAGATATAGATGAACTTCTTTCAATAGGAAAAGAACATATTTATGTTTGGGAAGCCAAAGAAGGTATGTTACATGAAAATGATGCAGCAGAAAGAATAAAAAATTTAGTATGCGGTGAAGGAATAAAATTTGGAGAAATAAAAGAAGGAAAAATAAATTTTATAGCAGAAAGAAATGGGCTTCTAAAGATAAATAAAGAAAAGCTTTTAGACATAAATGATTTAGGAGAAATAATAATAGCGACAATTCATAATAATACTCCAGTTAAAGAAGGAGAATTATTAGGGGGAACTAGAGTTATTCCTCTTGTTATAGATGAAAAGAAAATAATAGAAGCAGAAAATCTTATAAATGAAAAGATAATAGAAGTAAAAGAAATAAAAGGAAAGAAAGTTCACATGATAACTACTGGAAGCGAAGTTTTTCATGGAAGAATAAAAGATGCTTTTGGACCAGCAGTTAAAAGAAAAATAGAATATTATGGTTGTGAATTAGTAAATCAAGCAATTGTAGATGATAAAAAAGAAGATATAATAAGAGAAATACATAAAGCTTTGGATGCTGGAGCAGAATTTATAGTCTGTACAGGAGGAATGTCAGTAGATCCAGATGATATAACTCCAACAGCAATAAAAGAATGTGGAGCAGAATTAGTAACATATGGTGCGCCAGTTCTTCCAGGAGCTATGTTTCTTTTAGCTTATTATGGAGATATACCAATAGTAGGTCTTCCAGGATGTGTAATGTATTCAAAAAGAACAATATTTGACATAGTTCTTCCTAGAATATTAGCAGATGAAAAATTAAAAAGAAGAGATATTAGTGAGCTTGGGCATGGAGGTCAATGTTTAGATTGTAAAGTTTGTACATTCCCACATTGTTCATTTGGAAAGGGTGTTTAATTTGGAAGGTAAATTTACTCATTTTGATAATGAAGGTAATGCTGTAATGGTTGATGTTACAGATAAAAAAGAAACTAAAAGAGTTGCAATAGCAACAGGAAAAGTAAAGGTAAGTAAGGAAACTTTAGAATTAATAAAAGAAGGTAAAATAGGAAAAGGAGATGTTTTAGGAGTAGCTAGAGTTGCAGGTATTATGGGAATGAAAAGAACATCAGATTTAATTCCTATGTGCCATCCAATAATGATAAATGGTTGTTCAATAAATTTTGAAATAGATGATGAAAATAATTCTATTATAATAGAAGGAATGGCTAAAATAAGTGAAAAAACAGGTGTTGAAATGGAAGCCTTAACAGGAGTTACTATAGCAGCATTAACTATTTATGATATGTGTAAAGCTGTAGATAAAAGAATAACAATTTCAGATGTACACTTAAAAAGTAAGACAGGTGGAAAAAGTGGAGACTTTTTTTACTAATAAGAGGTGAATTTTTTGAAAGATAAGTATGGTAGAACAGTAGATTATATAAGAATATCACTTACAGATAAATGTAATTTAAGATGTATTTACTGTATGCCTAGTGATGGAAATATTTTTTTTGAAAAAGAAGAAAATTTAAATAATGATGAAATATATAAAATAGTTAAAGAAAGTGCTAAACTTGGAATAAGAAAAGTTAGATTGACAGGGGGAGAACCATTAGTTAGAAAAGATATAAATGAGCTAATAGAAAAAATATATTTAATAGATGGAATTGAAGAGATAGCATTAACTACTAATGGTATGCTTTTAGAAGAAAGATTAGAATTCTTACATAGTCATGGAGTAAAAAGTTTAAATATAAGTTTAGATACTTTAAATGAAGAAAAATTTAAGTATATAACTCGTGGAGGAGATATACATAAAGTATTTAGAAGTATAGAAAAAAGTTTAAAGTTAGGTATAAAAATAAAAATAAATACTGTTGTTATAGAAGATATAAATAAAAATGAGATTATAGATTTAATAAATTTTACTAAAGATAGAGATATTTCATTGAGATTTATAGAGCTTATGCCAATAGGAGAAGGTAAAAAATTCAAAGGTGTTTCTAATGGAGAAATAATGAAAATTATAGAAGATAATAATTTAGAAACTGTAATTTTAGAAAGAAATAAAAAAGATGGTCCTGCAAAATATATAAAAATAAAAGATTATAAAGGGAAAATTGGATTCATAAGCGCAATGAGTAACTGTTTTTGTGAGGACTGTAATAGAATAAGAATTACTACTGATGGAATGCTTAAAAAATGTTTAAATTGGAAAAGTGATATAAATTTAAAAAAAGTTATTAGAGAAGGTAAAGAAGAAAAACTATTAGAAACAATAAAAAATGGAATCTACAATAAACCTAAAATGTATTTATTTAATAAACAAGATTCTAATGAAGAAAATAGAAATATGAACGAAATTGGAGGCTAGTATGGGAAAAATAGTAGCAATATGCAAAAGTGAAAAAAAAGGAACAGCTAAGAAAAGAATAGGCGAAATAAATTTAATTGAAAACTTTGGCTTAGAAGGAGATGCCCATGGTGGAAATTGGCATAGACAAGTTAGCTTATTAGATGTTCAAAAAATAAATGACTTCAATAAAGAAGGCGGAAATGTAGTTTTTGGAGATTTTGGAGAAAATCTTGTTATAGAAGGAATCGAAGTAGATAAATTACCAATTGGACAAAAGTTACAAGTAGGTGATGCTATTTTAGAAGTAACTCAAATAGGGAAAAAATGCCATAATGAATGCGAGATTTTTCATAGAGTAGGAAGATGCATCATGCCAGTATATGGAACTTTTGCACGTGTTTTAAAAAGTGGACATATAGAAGAAGGTATAGATATTGAATTAATAAAATAAAGCATATAAAATTGAAAAATATTTACAAATAATGTATAATATCCCTAAATTTATTAAAAGATTTGGGGGTATTTTTTTATGGTTAAAATTAAAATGAAAACACCATTAGTTGAAATGGATGGAGATGAAATGACAAGAATTCTATGGAAGAGCATAAAAGAAGATTTATTAGAACCTTTTATAGAATTAAAAACAGAATATTATGATTTGGGGCTAAAACATAGAGATGAAACATTAGATAAAGTAACAATAGAGGCAGCAGAAGCAATAAAAAAATATGGAGTAGGAGTAAAATGTGCTACAATAACTGCAAATTCAGATAGAGTAAAAGAATATAATTTAAAAGAAATGTGGAAAAGTCCAAATGGAACTATTAGAGCTATTTTGGATGGGACAGTTTTTAGATCACCAATATTAGTTAATAATATAAAACCATACGTTAATAATTGGGAGAAACCTATAACAATTGCTAGACATGCTTATGGAGATATATATAAGGATGTTGAAATGAAAATAGAAGGAAAAGGAAAGTGTGAGCTAGTATTCACTGATGAAAATGGAAAAGAAACTAGAGAATTAATTCATAATTTTAATGGTGAAGGTGTAGTTTTAGGAATGCATAATTTAAATTCATCTATAGAAAGTTTTGCAAGGAGCTGTTTTAATTATGCTTTAGATATAAAAGAAGATTTATGGTTTTCAAGTAAAGATACTATTTCTAAAAAATATGATCATACTTTTAAAGATATTTTTGAAGATATATATAATAAAGAATATAAAGAGAAATTTGAAAAATTAGGAATTGAATATTTTTATACTTTAATAGATGATGCTGTAGCAAGAGTTATTAAATCTAATGGAGGGATGATTTGGGCATGTAAAAATTATGATGGAGATGTTATGAGTGATATGATAGCAACTGCATTTGGATCTTTAGCAATGATGACATCTGTTTTAGTATCTCCAGAAGGAAATTATGAATATGAAGCAGCTCATGGAACAGTTCAAAGGCATTACTATAGATATTTAAAAGGAGGAGATACATCCACTAATTCAATTGCTACAATATTTGCATGGACTGGAGCTTTAAGAAAGCGTGGAGAATTAGATGAGAATGAAGAATTAATAATATTTGCTAATAAATTAGAAAAAGCTTCAATTAAAGTAATAGAAGATGGTAAGATGACAAAAGATTTAGCTTTAATAACAAGTTATAAAAATCCACTTGTATTAAATAGTTTTCAATTTATAAAGGAAATAAGAAATGAATTAGAAAAAATACTATAAAGTCATAAAAAAATAAGGTTTTGATTTGGCCTCATTAAGAATAATATATAATATTTTTAATGAGGTCAAATTCTTTTTTTTTATAAGTATATAAAAAAAGAAAAAAATCAAAAAAATGTTAATAAAATTGTTTACATTTATAGGGAAATATTATAGAATATAAATGTAAACAAAAAGTAACAAAATTGTAAATGATTTCGAATTTATAAGAGAAAACAATGGAAATGCAAAATATGTAAAAATTATAAAATAAATGATAATATTTTAATAAGTTTAATAAAGTATTCATGAAAACTTTTTTAAAACATATAATTCAAATAGATATAATTTAAAAGGAGAAATAGATGTAATTTAAAAGGAGATGGGAATGTGAATAAAATATTAGTATTATCAAAAGGAACTGGACAATCTAAAGCTTTCGAAAGAGCAGCTATGGCATATACAGAAAAAAATAATAATCCAGTTGAATGGATTTTTGCTACTGAAGCTACAATGGGAGAAGCTATTTCAAAAGGTGATATTACTGTTGCAATTATATCACCAGAATTAATGTTAGTAGAGAAAAAGCTTAAAGCTGAATTAGAAACAGTTGAGATTCCATATATAACAATAAAGCCAGTTGATTTTGGTCTTAAAAATATGGAAAAGATAATGCCGCAATTAAAACCTTATATAAAATAATAAATGTGACATATGGGAGACATTATACTAACTAGACCCGGAAGAGAAATTTTTAGATTACTTGATTATGGAATTTACGTGGATGGAAAAAAGGTTAACTTTATAAGGGATGATACAAGAAAGGTATTAAAGTTAAAAGAAGGTAATCATGAAATATATATTAGAGCACTTGGTGCTAAAAGTAATATTTTAAATATAAATATAAAAAATAAGGAAACAGTTAGGTTAACATGTAAAAATAATTTAACAGGTTTCAAGTATTTATTCTCATATTTATATATTTTTAGTAAAAATTTACTTAAGTTAGATTATACTAAGATTTAATGGTCAAAGTCATTAGTAGAATTTTAAGGGGATAACTTAAATTAAATTTAACTAAAGATCGGGAATAAACAAAAAGGGGTATGTATATCTTTTATAAAAAGAGGACGGCACTTTCTCAATGTAAAGGATAATCATATAAATAAATGTATATAGGGGGAACTAAAATGAAATTTATGGACAAATTAGCGGCTGGCTTAGAAAAATTTCTTATGCCAATAGCTGAAAAGCTAGGTCGCCAAAAGCAATTATGTGCTTTAAGAGACGGATTTATAGCAACATTACCAGTGGCAATGGCAGGAGCCATGGGGTCATTATTTTTAAACGCACTTGTAAGAGATACATCAGTATTTGGTGAAAAATTAAACAAAATTGATGCATACGCACAAAATATCCAACCATTTTTAACAAAATATATAGTACCTATACTTGGTAACATGTGGTGGGGAACTATTGCATTAACGTCATTATTCATAGTATTAGCTATCGCTTATTCATTAGGAAGAGCTTATGATATTGACCCATTTGCAACAGCTTTAGTTTCATTAGGAGCATTTTTAACATTAGTTCCAGATTCAACTAATGTTTCAGTAACTCCAGAAGGTGCAACTGAAGCAATAACAGGCGGTATGTGGGGAGTTATGAACTATAGTTCATTTAACTCAACTGCCATGTTTACAGCAATGCTTGTAGCATTATTAGGAGGGCAATTATTTATTTATCTTACTAAAAAAGGAATTGTTATTAAAATGCCTGAGCAAGTGCCACCAGCTGTATCAAAAGCATTTGCAGCTGTTATACCAGCAATCGTTGTAATAGGATTAGCAGGATTAGTACATTCATTATCTTTAGCATTTACAGGAATGGACTTTAAGGTATTTATCGAAAAAACAATTCAAGAACCTTTAATGGCACTTGGACAATCACCAGTAACTTATATAATATTAATTTTATTATCACAATTATTATGGTTCTTTGGATTACATGGATTAAACATGGTAGAACCAGCATTAAATACTTTATATAAACCAGCATTATATGATAATATTGATGCTGTAACAGCTGGAGGACAAGCACTTAATACATTAACAAGAAACTTTGTTGACGTATATGCAATGCCAGGAGGATCAGGAGGTACTCTAGCACTATTAATAGCTATATTCATATTCTCTAAGAGACAAGAATCAAGAGAACTTGCTAAATTAGCTATAGCACCAGGATGTTTCAATATTAATGAGCCAGTAATATTCGGTTTACCACTAGTATTAAACCCAATTTACTTTATACCATTTGTAATTACACCACCAATCTGTATAGCAATAGCTTATATGGTAACGGAAGCAGGATTTGTATCTAGAATTTGTGCAGAACTTCCATGGGTTACACCACCAGTGTTCCATGCTGTACTAGCTACAAATGGAGATATAAGAGCAGGTATCCTTTCAGCAGCATTATTACTTCTTTCAGTATTAATCTGGACTCCATTCGTTATAGCTGCTAACAGAGTAGGAAATGAATAATAATTAAAAATTAACTATATGAATTTAAAAGGGATATAAGTAGAACTTATATCCCTTGTATTTTGAGTAAAATAATTATATGTAATAAGAAAACTATTTAAATATATTACATAAATTATAATAAAAACATAAAGTTTTAAAAATATAGAAAACAAATACCTTTATATGTTAAAATAATTATATAATAGTAAATAATAGGAGGGATTATAGGTGGGATTTATAAATTCAACTGTAGTAGATTATCCAGTAGAAGAGGTTTTTAAAGTTTTTATAAGAACTGCAAAAAGAGATTTTCCAAAATTTAATGAAAAAGATCCTATAGGAAGTGCTGTTATAAAACAAGTAGGAACATATTCAGCTAAAACAGGAACTCTTAGAATTGAGATAACTGATTATAAATTAAATGAAAAATATCAAATAACAAGTGTAAGAGATAAAATGATGTATATTTCAACTTATTCTTTTGAAAAAGATGGAGAAGATAGAACAAAAATAACTCTTGAAGAGACTGAAGAAACTCCAGGAGCATTTCAAATTATTAATACTATAATACAAAAAGTACTTTTTAAGAAAACTGTAAGACGAAGATTTGGAACTTTTATAAATGGTCTTGAAAGTGAGATTGAAAAGCATAGAGAAAAAGTTTTAAAGGCACAACCTAAAAAAGTATTAGAAAACTCAGAAGAAGAGATTGCTATTGAAAAGGAAAGTGCACAATTGGAAAATATAGAAGAAAAATAAAAATGATGTGAGATAATCTCACATCATTTTTGTTTTAAAAAGCAAAGTTTCCATCTTTAAATACTTGAATTTCTTCTCCGGAATGAGTTATTCCTATTATATTTAAATCTTTAGAACCAACCATAAAATCAACATGTTGTAAAGAATCATTAACACCATGTTTTTCTAATTCTTCTTCACTCATTTGCTCTCCACCTTCAATACAGCTTCCATATGCACGACCAATAGCAAGGTGGCATGAAGCATTTTCATCAAATAGTGTATTATAGAAAAGAATGTTTGAATTTGATATAGGAGAATCATAAGGAACAAGAGCAACTTCTCCTAAATAGTGTGAACCTTCATCAGTTTCTATTAATTCTTTTAAAGAATCATAGCCTTCTTTTGCAGTAAAATCTACTATTTTTCCATCTTTAAAAGTAAGAGAAAAATCAGTTATTAAAGTTCCACTATGATTTAGTGGTTTAGTTGAATAAACAATTCCATTAACACCAGTCTTTTTAGGTAAAGTAAATATTTCTTCTGTAGGGATATTAGCTATAAATTCTAATCCTTCAGAAGTAAAATCAGAACCTCCACACCAAATATGTCCTTCTGGTAATTCAATTTCTAAATCTGTACCTAAACTATTTGAATATTTAAGAGTTTTAAAATTATATTTTTTGAAAGATTTAATTTTTTCTTTTAAGTTATTTGAGTGATTTGTCCATTCAGTATTAGGGTCTTCTAGATCAACTCTAACAATTTTAAATATAGCTTCCCATAAAGCTTCAACTGCTTTTTCTTCAGATAAATCTGGGAATACTTTTTTAGCCCAAGCTACAGTTGGTAAGGAAACAACACACCATGCATTTTCATTATTCATAACTTTTGCATAATAATCTTTTAAAGCTATGCTTCTACTTTGAGAAAATGCTGCTACTTTTTTTGAATCTATATCTTTAAGAAGTTCAGGATTACTTGCAGAGATTGAAAGAAATGATGAACCTTCTCTTTGATAATAAAGATATTTTTCAACTTCAAATGATGGAACATTTTTTAATGTCTCCATAGAAGTATTTTCAAATCTTATTTTAGAAAAGTTTTCATCTCCATAATTTATATAAACATCTTTAGCTCCAGCTTTATATGCCTTTTCTGAAACTTTTCTAGCAAAGCTAGCACATTCGATTGGAGAATTTATAAATAATAAACCATCTTTTTGAATATTAAGTCCTTTTTTTACAATTAAATCTGCATATTTTTCTATCATATTGTCAAAATTATTAATCATGTCAATACCTCCAAATTAATATAATAAAATTATTTTACCATATATAGTAAAGTAAATGGATAACAAAGTTTAAACAACTTGAAAACATATTTATTGTATGCGTACATAATAAGTAATATAATATATTTACTTAATAATAATGTTTTAATTAATAGAAATGAGGTGCTAAATTTGAATAAGCTATTAACTGAATTAATAGAAAAAAATAAAGTATATGGGAATAAGGGAAAACTAGCTTCATATATACCAGCACTTTTAAAAGCAAACAAAGAAGATTTAGGAATAGTTATCGTAGATCTTAATGGAGAAGAATTTTCAGCAGGAAAAAGTGATAAAATTTTTACAATACAAAGTATATCTAAAGTAATTAGCTTAATGTTAGCTATAAAAGATAATGGATACCAAAAAGTTTTAGAAAAGGTTAATGTAGAACCAACAGGGGAAGGGTTTAATTCAATAGTTAACTTAGAGACAAAAGATACTAAGAGACCATATAATCCAATGATAAATGCAGGAGCTATAGTAACGACTTCTTTAATAAAAGGAAAAACTGAAGAAGAAAAATTAAAAAAATTAATTGATTTTATGAAAAAAGCAACGAACAATGAAAATATAGGAATTAACGAAGAAGTTTATGTTTCAGAAAAATTAACTGGTGATAGAAATAGAGCTTTAGCATATTACATGAAAAGTAATGGAATATTAGAAGGTAATATAGAAGAAATTTTAGATTTATATTTTAGACAATGTTCAATAGAAGGAAGTGCTAGAGATTTAGCCAGATTAGGGGCTGTTCTTGCAAATGATGGTGTTATACCATGGAGTGGAGAAATATTAATAGAAAAAGAAATTTGTAGAATAGCAAAAACTATAATGGTAACTTGCGGAATGTATGATGCTTCAGGAGAATTTGCTGTAAAAATAGGTATACCAGCTAAAAGTGGAGTTGGTGGAGGAATTTTAGGTGCAGTTCCAAAGCGAATGGGAATAGGTGTATATGGTCCTGCATTAGATGAAAAAGGAAACAGTATAGCGGGAATAGAGCTTTTAAAAGATTTATCAAATGAATTAGATTTAAGCATATTTTAAAATAAAGTTTAGTACATATGGAAATATAATTAACTATTGTAAACTATACGTTACTAAATTTAATTATAAAATGTTATAATTATGAAAAGAGAGAAAAAATAACTGGAGGAAAAAATGGAAAAATTATTGATATTAGATTCAAATTCACTTATGAATAGGGCATTTTTTGCAATTCCACAAACATTAACAAATAGCGAAGGAATACATACAAATGCTATTTATGGATTTATAAATATGCTAATAAAAATGAAAGAAGACATAAATCCTAATTATATAATTGCAACTTTTGATAAAAAAGCTCCTACTTTTAGACATAAGGAATATAAAGATTATAAAGCAGGAAGAAAAAAAATGGCTCCAGAACTTTATGAACAATTTCCAATTATAAAAGAACTTTTAGATTATTTAGGAATAGATTGTTATGAATTAGATGGTTTTGAGGCGGATGATTTAATAGGAACTATAGCTAAAGAAGCATGTAGAAATGGAATAGAAGTATTTGTTGTTACAGGAGATAAAGATGCTCTTCAATTAGCAGAAGATAACATAAATGTAGTTATAACTAAAAAAGGTGTTTCAGAAGTAGCAATATATAATGAAAAAGCATTCATTGATGAATTTGGAGTTACTCCAACACAATTTATAGATGTAAAAGGACTTATGGGAGATAAGTCAGATAATATACCAGGAGTTCCTGGTGTAGGAGAAAAAACAGCATTTAAATTAATTAAAGAATATGGTTCTATTGAAGCTGTTTTAGAAAATATACCTAATATAGCAGGAAAAAAATTAAAAGAAAACTTAGAAGAAAATAGAGAACAAGCGATTTTTAGTAAGAGATTAGCTACAATAGAAGTTAATGCTCCTATAACAGGAATAATGGACGCAATAACAGCTGAAAAAGAGCCTAATAACCATATGGCAAAAGAACTTTTATTAAAACTTGGTATGAATAGAAATATAATAAACAAATTAGTTCAAGAAGAAGAAAAAGAAGAGAAAGAAATTGAGGTTTTAGAGTTAAAAGAAGAAAAAGAGATTAAAGACTTCTTAAAAAAATATAATAAATATTATATAACTTACTCTGAAATTCACACTCCTTTAAATTCTGAAAGAAATATAAATAACTTATATCTATTTGCAGAAGATAAAGTAGTAAAATTAAATAATTCAGTAGAATTAGAGTGGGTAAAAGGCTTCTTTGAGGATAAGAATATTGAAAAAGTTATTCATGACGGAAAGGCATTAATAAAAATTCTTGATAATAATGGAATAAAAATAGAAGGATTTAATTTTGATACAGCAATTGGAGCGTATATAATCGATTCTTCAAAAGGTGATTATTCTATTGATAAAGTTGCAGCTTTTACAATTTTTGAAGAAATAAAAGGTGAAACACCAGAAGATAGATTTTTAAATGGAGTATCATATTTAAAAGTAATAGAAAAGGATTTAAAAGATAAAATCGCTAAAGAAGGAATGGAAGAACTTTACTATAATATAGAACATCCATTAATGTTTGTATTAGCTGATATGGAAAATGTAGGATTTAAAATAGATAGAGATGTTTTAGATTCACTTCAAGTTAAATTTAAAGCTGAATTAGATAAGACTGAAGAAGAGATATATGATTTAGCAGAAGAGAAGTTTAATATAAACTCTCCAAAACAATTAGGAGTTATTCTTTTTGAAAAGCTTGATTTAAGAGTAATAAAAAAGACTAAAACAGGATATTCAACAAATGTTGATGTTTTAAATAAACTTAAAGATGACCATCCTATAATAGAAAAAATAATTTATTATAGACAAATAAGTAAAATATATTCAACTTATGTGGAAGGAATGAAGGCGTTAATAGATCATGATGGAAGAATCCATACAAACTTTAATCAAACTGTTACTACAACAGGAAGACTTTCAAGTACAGAACCAAACCTTCAAAATATTCCAATAAGATATGATATGGGAAGAGAAATAAGAAAGATATTTATACCTCAAGAGAAAGATGATATATTATTATCTCTTGATTATTCACAAATAGAGCTTAGAGTTTTAGCTCATATTAGTGGTGATGAAAATATGATAGATTCTTTTAAACACCATAGTGATATCCATACAAAGACAGCTTCAGAGGTATTTAATGTTCCTATAGAAGAAGTTACAAGTCTTATGAGGTCAAGAGCTAAAGCTGTAAACTTTGGTATAGTTTATGGAATAAGTGATTTTTCACTTGCTCAAGACTTAAAAATAACAAAAAAAGAAGCAAGCAACTATATGGAAATATATTTTAATAGATATCCAAAGATAAAAGATTATCTTAATAATGTAGTTGAAGAAGCAAAAGAAACTGGTATAGCAAAAACTATTTTAAATAGAAAAAGATTTATACCTGAAATTAAATCTTCTAATAGAATAGTTAAAGCTTTAGGAGAAAGACTTGCAATGAATGCACCTATTCAAGGAAGTGCAGCAGATATAATAAAAATTGCAATGATAAATGTCTATAATAGAATAAAAAATGAAAAGCTTAATAGTGAATTAATTTTACAAGTACATGATGAACTTATTTTAAATGTAAAGAAAGATGAGTTAGAAAAAGTAAAAAGTCTTGTAAAAGAAGAAATGGAAAATGTATTAGAGTTAAAAGTTCCATTAGAAGTTGATTCTAATACTGGAACTACATGGTATAATACGAAGTAGAGAGGAGACTTAAAAGTGCTTAAGATAGGGCTTACAGGTGGAATAGGAACAGGAAAATCAACTGTTTCTGCTATATTTAGAGAGCATGGTATAGAAATAGTTGATGCAGATATAATAGCAAGAGAAGTTCTTGAAAAATATCCTGAAATATTAAATAAAGTAAGAGTAGAATTTGGAGAAGGTTTTTTTGATTGGAGAGGTGACTTTAGACGTAAAGAATTTGGAAACCATATTTTTAAATTTCCAAAGCAACGTATAAAGTATGAATCAATAGTAATGCCTTATATAAAAAAAGAAATACACAATGAAATAGAAAGATTAGAAAAAGAAAAAAACCAATTAATAATAGTTGATGCACCAATATTAATAGAAACTGGGTTACATGAAGAAATGGATTATGTTGTTTTGGTAAGTGCAGATACACAAACACAAATACAAAGAATAAAGGCTAGAGATGGATTGGCTAATAATGATGCATTGAATAGAATAAACGCGCAAATGTCTTTAGATAAGAAACGTGAATTTTCTAATATAATTATAGATAATAATAAAGATTTAGAAAATACAAGAGTTCAAGTAGAAGATATAATTACATTTTTTAAAGAAATGTTGTAAAGGATGAGGGAAGACTAATGAAATTAAAAAAGTGGATAATAGCAATAATTGTATTAATTATTGTTATTATAGGTGGAAGAATCCTTATAAAAGATTATTTCTTTCCATATGCTCATAAAGATGCTGTAATCAAATATAGTAAGGAATATAATTTAGATCCATTGTTTGTTCTCTCTGTTATGAAAGCGGAAAGCGGATTTAATCCTGATGCAACTTCTCATAAAAATGCAGTAGGTTTAATGCAAATAACTAAGGAAACTGGTACTTGGATAGCAGAACAAATGAAAATGGAAAATTTTAATGTAAATGACTTATATGATGAAAATACTAATATAAAAATGGCTTGTTGGTATTTAAACAATTTGTCTAAAGAATTTGATGGGGATAGGGATTTAATTGTAGCTGCTTATAATGCAGGAAGAGGGAATGTTAATAAATGGCTTAAAAATAATGAATATTCAGGTGATGGTAAAAAATTAACTTATATTCCTTTTAAAGAAACTAAACATTACGTAGATAAAGTAAATATTTATTATAAAATATATAAAAGACTATATAATTAATAAATATAGCATATGTTTTATATAGAGGAGGTGGAGCTATTACCTTTTAATAAGTAAGTTATTATTAGTAGGTAAAGCAAAATATAATGGGTAAGAAAATGGGGATAAAGCTAGGAGTAGGATTAGGATTAGCCTTAATATTAATAGTACTGATAGGGGTAAAAGCATTACTTCCATATTTTATTCCAGTAAAGATAATACAAACTTGGGGAAATGGCGCTCCAACTAGTAGAGAAGAGATTTTATATGATTTTATACAAAATCATATGACTACAGATAATGGAGGAATAAAAACTAATTATCTTAATGAAAAAAATGACGGTGATATAACAAAGGGAGATTCTGTTTTATCTGAGTCAGAAGGATTAATGCTTTTATATTATCTTGAAAGAGATGATAAAGAAGGATTCAATAAGACATTTGAATATATAAAGAATAATATGCTTTTATCAAATGGGCTTATAAGTTGGAGAGTTGATGGAGATAAAAGATCTACTGTATCAGCAACTATAGATGATTTAAGAATAATTAAGGCTCTTATTATGGGAGGAGAAAAATGGAATAATTTAAAATACAGATATTATGCTATAGAAATGGCAAATGGAGTATATAGAAAATTAAGAACAGAAAATATTCTCGTTGATTTTAATGATGGTCAAACTAATAGTGATAAAGTAACTCTTTGCTATATTGATTTAGAAGCTTTACAATATTTAAATAATATAGATTTTAAATGGAAAAGTATTAGAGTTGAATCAGAGAAAATACTAAATGGAGGATTTATAAGCAATAAAGTTCCTTTATACAGAAAATATTATGATATAAAAACTAAAAAATACGATAATGATAAAAATGTAGATATGCTTTTAAATACAATAATATTATTAGATAAAGCAGAAGTAGGCCAAAATATTTCTGAAAGTTTAAATTGGATAATAGATAAATTTAAAACAGATGGAGCAATTTATGTTTCTTATAATGATGCTACAGGGGAAATGACATCTGATATTCAATCAACATCAATATATGCAAACTTATTACAAATAGCAGAAATAGAAAATAATAAAGAACTTTACACTCTAGCTCTAAGAAAACTTAATGCTTATCAAGTTTTAGATAAAAAGAGTAAGCTTTATGGTGGATATGGAGATAAAAAAACAATGCAAGTATATTCATTTGATAATTTAAATGCATTACTTGCTTATAGAGATGTAGAATAAAATATATCTATATTGAAGATTCTATTTATAGGAGTCTTTAATATAGATTTTTTTATTATGTAAAAAATATTTTTATAAATTTAAGATGAATAAAAATTTATAAAAAATAAATGACTTTTGGTCATAAAAATGTTATAATAAGTTCATAGATTATGGGGAGGAAACAATAAATGAAAAATATTTTTAAAATTTATAAAAAAGATTTAGTCAAAATATTTACCAATTGGGTTGCTCTAGTAGTTGTAATAGGTTTGATAATTCTTCCTTCATTATATGCATGGTTTAATATAAAATCATCATGGGACCCTTATGGAAACACAAAGGGGATAAAGGTTGCTATAGTAAATGAAGATACAGGAGCAAGTTATAAAGATAAAAATATAAATGTTGGTGATGAACTTGTAAATGAACTTAAGAAAAATGATAACTTAGGATGGAATTTCGTTACAAGTGAAGAGGCTAAATATGGAGTAGAACGAGGAGTATATTTTGCGAGTATAACTATTCCTAAAGATTTCTCACAAGATATAATTTCTTTAACTTCAAAAGACATAAAAAGACCGGATTTAGTTTATACAGTAAATGAGGCAGCTAATGCAATAGCACCAAAGATAACAGATAAAGGTGTAGAAACATTAAAACAAAATGTAGATAGTACAATTGTTAAAACTGTAAATGGAATAATATTTAAAATATTTAATGAAATAGGCTTTGGATATATAAATGAAAGACCTAAAATACAAGATTCAGTTAAACTTCTTTATAATTTAAATGATAATTCAGATAAAATTGGGGATTTAATAAATAAAGCTTATAACGGAACAATAACAGTAAATCAAATGATAGACAAAGTAAATGCTATTGTACCAAGTTTAGAAAAAACTCTTAATAGTGCAGATAATGTTTTAAATAGTAGTGAAACATTCTTAAATAATTCTAAGCAAGCTATAAATAAAATATCACCAATGGTAAAAGAAGATTTAGGATTAGCTAAAAAGTTTATTGATGGTACTTTAACAATTAGTGATTCAATAGAGAGCAATGTAGATAAAGATACAATAATAAGAAATTTAAGTTTAATAAAAGATAGATTAAATTCAGCAAATAATATAGTAAGTACGTTATCTAATTTACTAAACAATATAAATCAAAATGGAAAATTAGATGGAACTATAGGAAAATTAAACAACTTAAAAGATAAAATAAATAATACTATGAATGTAATAAATAGTATAGAAAATACTCTAAATGGAAATGGAGTAATAAATGCTACTGATATACAACAATTAAAAAGTAAGCTTAAAAATGTTTCAAGTGGAATAAATGAAATTTTAAATAGTTATGACAGCACAATACTACCAAAAATAAATGAAAGTATGGATAGCTTAATAACTTTAGCTAATAATGGAGAAGAAACAATCCAAAAAACAAAAGAAGCTCTTCCAAAAGTAAAAGAAACATTAGGATTATTGAAAAAAGGAACAGCTTTATCTAATACTGAACTTAAGAAATTAAAGGATAATTATCCAGAAATGCAAAAAAGTTTAAGTAAAATAGTAGGAAAAATAAAAGAAGTTGATAAAGGGGATAATGTAGATAGTATATTAAGTCTTTTAACTAATAACTGGGAAAGTGAAAGTAATTTCTTAGGAAATCCAGTAAATATAAAAGAAAATAGATTATTTAAAATTCCTAATTACGGATCAGCTATGTCTCCATTCTACACTACACTTTCATTATGGGTTGGAGGATTAATACTTGTTTCTATTTTAACTGTATCAGTTAAAGGAATAGACAAAGAAAAAGAAAACATAAAACCTCATGAAGTATTCTTTGGAAAATATCTAACATTTATATCTATTGGAATATTACAAGGATTTGTGGTAACAATGGGAGATATATTTATACTGAAAACTTATGTTTTAAATAAATTTGGCTTTGTACTCTTAGGTATGTTTATAAGTTTAGTGTTTATAACAATAATTTATAGTATAGTATCTGTATTTGGAAATATAGGTAAAGCAATATGTATAATATTCTTAGTACTTCAAGTTGCAGCATCAGGGGGAACATTCCCAGTTCAAGTTATGTCAGGATTCTTTAAAGGAATAAATCCTTTCTTACCATTTAAATATGCTATAGATGGAATGAGATATTTAGTTGCAGGTGGAGTTCAAGATTTATTTATGAAAGATTTAGCTATTTTAGCAGCTTTAATTATACCTTGTATTGTAATTGGAGCTATACTTAAAAAGCCACTTAATAAAGCAAGTGAGAAATTTATAAAAAAATTAGCTGAAAGTGAAATAGTAGAACATTAAAAAAAAAGAAGTTACACAAAGTAACTTCTTTTTTTTATTTAATATTCCAACAATAAATTGAAAACTTCACAAATAAAGTAAAATAAAGTAAAATTATAGAGGGAGGGTTGTATGGAAAAGAATAATGAGAAGATTGATTTAATTTATATTAATAAAGTCTATTTTTATAAATTTGCATTTTGTATATGTATATTGGCAACTATTATAAGTTCTTTAAATTATGTAAAGATAGATATAAAAAGTATAGTAGAGGCATATTATTTAATAATTAATTTAGTAATAATATTATTAGTTTTTTCAATAAAAAAAGTATATGAGCATAAATTTTATAAATATGTAGCTGTCATATTTATTATAATGTCTTATACTAATATTTATAAAATTATATTAGAAGATGTATGGAAATTTAGTAATCAATATTTTATTCATATGTTGAGAAGTATGATTGTATTAATAGGTATAGATATTATAAATAGGTATTTAAATAATTTGAATAAAACAAAAAAAAATATATATATAATAGTAATTATCGTTATGGGATTAACAATTTTAAAAGAGATTAAAAATTTATTAATTTTTACATTAATAATTACATTATATGCTATCAAGATAAAATTAGATACTCCAAAATTAAAAAATGATTATAATATAAATTATATAAAAAATTATCTAAATTTATTTTTAATTAGAAATATAATCATAATTTTAAATTATATATGTATAAATAATGGAATTTTACTATATTTATTGCAATATTTTATTATATTAACAGAATCATTACTTATGGGGTGCTTAATATATAAAATAATTAATTTGCCTTATGGAAAAATTGAAAATGAACTTAAAGAAGTAATAGGATTAATAAGTTATCTAAATGAAGATTTAAAATTAACAAATCAAAAAATTGTGTCAAATAGAATTTTTATAAATGATATAGAAAAAACTTTTAAAAGTTTATTTAGAAATATACCAGTCCCAACATTAATAGTAAACTTGAATAAAAATAATATAGTTTATGCAAATAAACAGTGTTTAGATTTATTTGATGAGGAAAAATTTTTAGATTTAGTTGGGGTAAATTTTTATAAATTAATAGAAATAATTGATGATAAAAATATAAAAAAATTAGATGAAAAAGGTAATATTGGTATAATTAAGAAAAATAATAAAAAAGTAACTATAGAAATAAAAGATAAGAGTTTAGAACAAGGGGAAGCTATAATTATATTAACTGATATGACATCGAGAACAAAATATATAAATATAGAAAATAGAATAATGGAAAAAAAACTTCAAGAGGATATAAAAAGAAGCTTTTTATCTAATATTAGTCATGATTTAAAAACTCCTATAAATGTAATATATTCTTCTGCACAAGTTCAAGATATATTTATAAATAATAGAAATAAAAAAGAATTAGAGAATCATATGAATATTTCTAAACAAAATTATTTAGTATTAAAAAGGTTAACTAATAATATAATTGATGTTGGCAAAATAGATTCAGGAGCTTTAAAATGTAATTTAAAAAAGGGAAATATAGTCTACTTTGTAGAAGATGTATTTTCAGGTCTTGTAAGTTATGCAAAAGAAGAAAATATAGAAATGCAATTTGATACAGATGAAGAAGAGATCTATATTAAATTTAATAACGATTTTATGGAAAGAGTAATAATAAATTTAATATCTAATTCAATCAAATATAATAAAGAGATAGGAGAAATTTTTGTAGATATAAAAACTGAAAATAACTATGTATATATAATTATTAGAGATACTGGAATTGGAATACAAAAAGAATTTTTAGATAAGATATTTGAAAGATATTCAAAAGATAAAAAAACAAAAAAAGCAATATTAAAAAGTAGTGGAATAGGAATGTATGTTGTAAAGAATTTAATAGAGGCACAAAACGGAGAAATATCTATAGAGAGTGAAGAAGGGGTAGGAACTGAAATAGTTATGAGATTTATTAGGGAGAACTAAATAAATGAATTATTTAAGAGAGTATAAAAGAATATTTTTTATTGGAGTTATAGTTTTTATTATTCATTTGATATTTATTATAATATCTAATTTTAATGAAAAAATATGGTTATATATAAAGCTAACAGATATTTTTTGTGGATCCATTGCAATAGCTTTAAGTTTATTAACTGTATTTAGAAAAAACTTTAGTTTTTATAAATATTTAGGAATTGGGTTTATATCAATTGGGATATTAGAATATTCAAATATATTTTTAGGAACATATGTATATAGAGATATAGAAGCAGATTTATTTTTATATACCACCAGTTGCTTAGTAACTTTAGAATTATTAATAGTTATAGAAGCAATATTTTTTATGAAAAATAAATTTTCTAATTTAAAATCTTTTATGGGATATTTAAGTGTTATGTTAATAACTTTAGGGTTTATATATTTTATTAGAAAGTTCGAGATTAAATATATAGTATTGATATTAAATATTGCATTAGTTACATTTTTATTTTTTTTGATTAGAAAAGAAGATAATATTGAAAAAAAATATATAAATATATATTTAATAATTATTGCAGCAGTTAGAATTATTACATTGGTTATGTTAATATTTGATAATTACACATATATTTTACCAAATTGCTTGCAAACTATTGCTTATTTTGTAATTTATGAAGGGATAGCAAAAAATGTATATTCTTTAGAAATATTTAGTATGAAAAATGAAATTAAAGATAATAAAAAAGAAGAGGGTATAATATTAGAGGAATTACAGAAAAGATTATATATAATGGACATTCTTGATGCAAAAAAAAGTAATGAGGAAACAAGATATTATAATTTAATTGATGATTTTAATGACGGAATAATATTATATGGAGAAAAAATAAAATATGCTAATAAAAGTGCTACATTTATGTTAGGAATAGAAGATAATAAAAATTTTTCTGAAAAAAATTTTTTTAAGAAAATACAATGGGTTGAAAGAAATAAGAAACGAGCTAAAATATATGTAGAAAATGATTGGATATATGTAGAAATATATACAGTTAAAATTGACGAAAATATTTTTATGATATATATGAAGGATATTACAGATATAAAAATATATGAAGAAAAAATAAGAGAATATGAATCATATTTAAGATATGAAAATATTCAAAATGAGTTTTTTGCCAATATTTCTCATGAACTTAGAACACCAATAAATATAATAAATGTAGCTTTAGAATTAAATAAAATAAATATAGAAAAAAATGAATTTGATAAGGTTAAAGAGAGTAATAAAAAAATTAAAAAAAATTGTTTAAGACTTATAAGAACTATAAATAATTTTATAGATGCAAATAAATTTTCAGAAGGTTATTTTAAAATAAATAAAGGTGTTTTTAATATTGTTGAAGTAGTAGAAAATGTTGTTACAAGCTGTATAAACTGTATTGAGGAAAATAATATGAGTATTATTTTTGACTCTACTCATGAAGAAATTCCATTAAATATAGATAGAGATGCTATTGAAAGAGTAATTCTAAATTTATTATCAAATAGTGTTAAACATAGAAATAAAAATAGATATGATGGACAAATAAAAGTTGATATAACAAAAACTAACAAAAAAGTTGAAATAATAGTATCTAACAATGGGCAAAAAATAAATAAAATAGAAGAAGGATATTTATTTGATGAGTTTACTAAAATAAATAAGAGTTTAACTAGAGAAAATGAAGGAAGCGGATTAGGATTATATTTATCAAGAAAATTGTTATCTGCTCATTCTGGGGCATTAAGATTTCATTCTAAGGATAAAGCTAATAATATCTTTATAATAGAACTTCCTATAGAGGAAGGATTAACTGTTGACTACACAAGTGATTATTCAATAAACGATTTAAAAGAAAAAGTTAATATTGAATTTTCTGATGTTATTTAAAGAATAATTTAATAAAAAAACGTATAGAATAATATGTAAGTAATTGTTTTAAGGAGAAAAAATGACTAACATATTTAAAGTTGAAGGAAAATTTAAATTAAAACCACTATTAATATCAATAGTAATTCCTTTTATAGGTTCAGGCTTATCAATACTTATTAATGGCGGTAACATGGGAGAATTCTATTCTACTTTAGAAAAGCCTCCTTTATCACCACCAGAATGGATTTTTGCGGTAGTTTGGCCAATTCTATATTTATTAATGGGAATAGCTTGTTATAGAGTTTATATGAAAGAAGAAATAACCAGAAAAGGTAGCAATAGTATTTTTATATACGGAGTTCAACTATTGTTAAATTTACTTTGGCCAATATTATTTTTTGGTTTAAGATTATATGGAATAGCATTCATAGAGCTAATAATATTATTTATTTTTATAATAATTACAATAATTAAATTTTATAAAGTTGATAAATTAGCAGGATTATTATTATTGCCATATTTACTTTGGACTATTTTTGCAGGATATTTAAACTTTGGAGTATGGTTTTTAAATGAAATGTAATCAATAGATTTGGAATTTTAAAAAAATAATAGTATAATTTTAATAAGACCCTCTAATTTTTAAGAGGGCCTTATTTTTTGAAAAATATTTAGGAGCTGATAATTTGAAGAAAGTTATAATAGCAGAAAAACCATCAGTAGCTAAAAATATTGCAGATGCCTTTAAAATAAAAGGACGTAAAGATGGATATTTTGAAGGTGAAGATTACATAATAACTTGGGCATTTGGTCATCTTTTGCAACTTTATGATGCAAAAGACTATGATGAAAATATGAAGGGATGGAGAATGGAGAAGTTCCCTTTTATACCGGATACTTTTATGTATAAAATAAAAAGCGATAACATAAATAAATCTATTCCTGACAAAGGAGCAAAAAAACAATTAGATATAATAAAAGGATTAATTGATAGAGAAGATGTAGATGGAATAATATCAGCAACAGACTTTGACCGTGAAGTTATACTTACTTAGGAGGATGAGTAAAGTATAACTTTTTTTATATAAAAATATTGATATACTTACTTATGAAAATGAGTAAATAAAGAGGTGAGGATATTAAATGAAAATAGCAGAGGAAATAAAAGGAAAATGGAATAGATATGTAGTTAGAGTAAATAATATTGAAATAAAAATAATAGATATAAAAAGAGTTAAAAGGAGAAGAAGAGATAAGGAATATCTTTTTTTGATAGATTCTAAAGGAAAGGTTATAGAGGAAGTATTTATATATCTAAATTACAAATGCAATATAAAATCTATAAATGCAAGAGAACAAGCACAATCTGCACTCAAAATTTTATATGAATTTAAAGAAGTAGTAGGAAAAGAGTTAGAAGAATTTACACAAAACGACTTGAGAAATTTGAGCAATTTTATTTTAGGTATTTCAATGACAGGAAATAGTAAATCAATAAAACATATAAAGACAAGAAGTATTGCAACTCATAATTTATATTTTAGTGCAATAAGAAGATTTTGTACGTATATGGAGATAAAAAATAAATATCTATATGATGCAATAAATGTTTTTACTGAGAATAGAAAACAAATAGAGTTAAAATATAAAACCAATTTAAATAGAAATAGTAGTTTTATTGATACAGCACCAAAATATATTTCAGTAGAAGAATATAAAAAAATTATTAGACATTTAGATGAAAAAATAGATAATTTATATGTAAGAAGAGATATGATAATGGTTAAGTTAATGTTTTTATATGGATTACGATTAGGGGAAGTGCTAGGATTAACAATTGAAGATATAGAGGAAAAGAAAATTATTTTACGTAATCGAATAAGTGATAAGGAGTATCAAAAAGCTAAGACGTGCTTTATGCCAGAAGATAAGGAAGATTATAAAAGTAAAATGTATAAATTGAAGGATAGAGGATTTCATGAAATATATATTAGTGAAGAAATGAGAGAGGAAATACTAGAGTATATCGATGATTCAAGAGATATATTTACAGTTAGTGAAATAAAATTAAAAAATATAATGGAGAATTCAATAGCTGATTCAGTGCTAAAAGAAAAACAAGCAAATTATTATATATTTTTAAATAAAAATGGGGGAGCATTATCGTCAAGTGGATGGAATAAAAGTTTGAAAAAAATTTATTCGGAATGTGGGATTATACTTGATAGAGGAAGTAAGAGAATAAATTTAAGTCATAGATTTAGACATGGATATGCGATGAATTTAAGAAGAATGGGGAAAGATCCATTATTTATAAAAAGAAAGTTAAGGCAGAGAAGTTTATCATCTACAGAGAAGTATTTTAATCCAACAGAAGATGATGTATTACATGAAAATGAAATTATTATTAGATCAATAGAAAAAAGTATGGAGTAAAGATAAGAATGTTGAAAATTGAATTTATGGAAAATGAACTGATGAATATTATAGGAATGGTAAAGAGTAAGGAGGCACAAACAATTCTTGAAAAAATCTTTATAGAGCTAAGTAAAGATGGGAAGACCGGAATGTTTAGGAATGAAGAATTGATTATGCTATTTTTTATAACTGATATTGTTAAAGAATATAGACGGGAAGATTTCTCATGGGAGAGCATGACTCGAAATCAAAATATAGATAAAAAATTTTTTTAGAGAATAGAATTTCCTTAGTAGAAAGATTTTTAAATAAAGAACAAATTAGAATATGGAAAGCTGATGAGAGAGAGATAGGTGGTGTATTTTATAAAAAGACTTTATGTAGGGTGTATAGTGCGATAGTAGATGATGAAAAAATAACTAGATTTTTTAAAGCAGAGAATAGAATGAGAAAAGAGGATAGGGGAGAAAAATACTTAGATGATTATCCTGAAAATGTGAAAATAAACCATATGATTGTTGGAGAATATAGAAGAGTAAAGAGAAGAGTAATAAATATAAACTGTAATACTGAAAATGAATTATTAAAACAAATATATATAGATTTTTATAATAAATATAATGTAGAAGGAGCTGCAAATAAAGAGTTAAGAAGATTTTTTTATTATTTTTCAGAAGTATTAAGAAGGTTTAAAATAGTAAAATATGAAGAAATTAATTTTGAAATTATAAGAAAAATATATTTAGAGCTTCAAAGAAAAAAGTGTAATGTAGAAAAAAATAGAATGTGCAATTATGTATATATACTTTTCCGTTTTTTGATAGAAGATAAGAAGTATAGATGGATGAATTGGAATTTAAAAGAAGCAGAAAAAAAAGCATTTAGAACTAAAGTGATTGCAAAGATTTTAAGAGAAGGATTTAAACCAATATATTATACACCGATTGAAAAGGAGTTTTCTAGCAATAAGTTTTGCATAATTCCTAATGAATATTCATTGAGATCTTCTGATTCAGCAAATTTAAAAATATTATTTTGTGATTTAGAACATATAAGTCAAGTTTATATAAAAGCAGTAAAAAGGTATATATGGGAAAATGAAGGGAATTTAAGAACAAAGGTACACTCTTTAAAAGAAATATATAAATTTTTAGAATATATATGCAAAGATAGGGAATATGATATAACATTAGAAAAAGCATATATGTATAGAAAAATTTTAGAGGGAGAAACACAGAATTTAAATGGGTTAAAAGGAAAATTAAAAGCGTTAAGAAAGTTTTTAAAAATTAATAAAAAATATTATAAAATAGATGAAAAAATATTTGATATATTTTCATTGAAAAATCTAGAAAAGCCTAAAGGTGGAACGATTATTACGGATAATGATTTAAAATTAATATATGGTGATTTTTTAAGATTAGAGGATAAATATGAAAATGGGAGAATTTATACAATAGCATTTGAAATTTGCATATATTCTAATTTAAGAATAGGTGCGATATTAAATTTAGAGAGAGATTGTCTTTATAAAGAAGATAAAAAAACATATGTTAATTATTTTCCTAAAATCGGAGGAAAAGAAAAAATAAGAATTCCAATTAATGAAAAAATAGAAAAATTGATTTTAGAAGCTATAGAAATCACAGACAAGTATAGTAAACAACAAGAATTAGCAAATTATATTTTTATTGAAGAATATTTAAGAATAGAAAGAGGTCTTAAGCGTATAGATTTTTTAAAGTATTTTAAAAAAATAATTAAAAGTTTAAATGAAAAATTAGATAAAAAGAACTATACAGTGCAAAATATTAGAGATACTTACATGAATACAGTTTGTGATGAGGCAAGAAAAAATGATTTAAGCTTTAATGAAATTAAAGCGATTACAAATGATTCAGTAAAAACAATAAAAAAGTATTATCAACAAAGAAATAGGATTGAACTGATAGCAGAGAGTATGTTTGGAATTATGATTAATGATGTTAGCTGCGAAGGAAAGATTCTTGCTAATGAAGAAAAATCTAAATTAAAAGGAGCAAAAGATAATTTAGGAAAATGTTCTGAAGATGAATGTGTATTTGATTTAGCAGAATGTTTAATCTGTAAGAATTTTATAACATTTATAAATAGAAAAAATGCATTTATAGAGAAAATTAAAGAATGTGATAGGATAATCCAAGAAACTAATAATAAGTTTATAAAGGATGAAAGATTATATGAAAAAAAATTATTGACAAAATATATAACGGAAATTATGAAATTAGAACAAGGAGAAAGCAATGAGCTACATCACAATTGATAATGTTAATATACTTAAAAAGTCACAGGAAATAAAGGAAAATTTAAAAAAACATACAGCAGAGATAAGTAATTTTAATATCCTTAAAGGTGTTGAATTTGATGGAGTATTATGGGATTTTTCAAGGCTTAACACACTAAAGAGAGAATCCGTAGCATATAAGTTTAATTTTGAGTATATAAATAGCGAGTTTTTATACTATATTAAATTAGTAATACTAGAAGAACTTATATATGGTGTTAATAAAATTCAAACTATACATAAGGATTTTGATATAATGAAAACTTTTAGTAATGAATGCATTAAATTAGGGATAGAAATCCCAATATTGATTGATGAAGAATTCTTGAAAAAATATATTTTAGAGAAAGAGAAAAGATGTAAGTATAATTATTTAGAAAGATTTTTAGGTAGCATTATAAAATTAATTAAATTAATATATGAAATTAAAGAGATTGACTATTCTAAAATAGTAACCTACATAGAAAAGAAAAGGGAATACTATAGAAAATTTAAAATGGATAAAGTAGTGAGTGAGTATATACCTGATGAATTTTTAAATAAGATGGTTTCACTAGCAATAGAGGATAGTAAAAATAATCAGATATCAGTAACAAATAGAATATTTTGTAATTTGTTAATTATAGTGGCTGAAACTGGGATGAGAATAGAGGAATTATGTTTATTAGAAAGGAGGAAGGTAGAGGAGATTAAGGTAGGTAAAAATAAAGTTGCATATTTAAATTTTATTTCAACAAAAGGTGAAAATAAATTTAGTGAAAAGCGTGAGACTTATTGCTGCTTGACGGAATTAGGTTATGAGGCGTATAGACGAGCAGAGGTATTAGTAGATGAATTAATTAGTGGAATGCGCATAGAGGTAAGGTTGAAAAAATATAGAAAAATGGCAAAGGAAAAAGGAATTGAACTTGATAAGATAACTCCAAGTACGTATAAAAATGTGTTGTCAGAAAAAATTATAAATGAAATGGAAAGTGATTTGAGAAAATTCCTTTTTATAGGAGATACTACCTATGAGAAAATTATGAATACAAGCTCACTTAAAGAGTATTTAAATAGGTTTTTTATTAGACACTATGAAGAGTTTAAAGAGATACATGAGAAAAATAAAAATGAGATACCTTGTTTTAAAATTGAAAGTCAAACAAGGTATGAAAAATATTGTGGCAGAGGGCAGAAAAAGCTAGAAGCTTTTGAGAAGATTAGTAAAAAGGAGTTTCCATTGATTAATTTTCATAGATTTAGAGTAACTGTATGTTCGAAGATGTATAAGAAAGGAATACCTTTGGATTTTATAAGAGAACATATGAATCATATTTATGAAGATATGACATGTCAATATATAAAAAATGAAAAAAAGATTAGTGAGATGGAAGAAAATATTGAGATATTGAATTCTATAACAGATGAAAAAGGTTATATAGATGAAAAATTAAAAAATAATTTGCTAGATAAGAACTTAGATGAAAAAATAAAGAAAATAAATAAGTTTTTAAAAAAGAGAAATATAAATATTAAAACAGATATAACAAAAATTTTGAAGATGTTAGAAAAAACAAATTCTAATATAGTTGAAAATGAGTTTGGAGCCTGTGTAAAAGCAGTAATCAGTGGAGTTTGTAAAAAAAGAAAGTATTTTAACTCAGAGGAAAAAAATTATTATATTGGATTACAACTAGAAACTTTTAAATTTATAGATTTAAATTATGAAAGGTTTTTACAGAAAAAATTAATGATAGAACACAATGAGAAAATAGTGAAAAAAAATAAAGAATTAGAGTTTGAGTTAAATAGGGAGATAAAAAACTTAAAATATTTTTTAAATAAAACATTAATAAAAGAGATAAAATTATTAGAAAATGAATTGAATATAAAAGGGATGAATAGAGTTATTGCAGAAAATAAAAAAATAGAAAATATAATTCGTAATATTGATAATATAAAAAAGGAGGTGCAAGAATGGACGAAATCCTAAGAGAATTATTCAGTGGTGAAGAAATTCCACAGAAAAGTCTTGATAGAATATTAAAGGCTGAAGAGATTATCAATAATGTTGAATTAGAAAATCAAAAATTAGTACAAAATATTGAAAAAAATGAAATTAATATAAGCTTTTTTGCAAATGATAAAAAGTTGGGGATTACTAGAAAGAGCATATATTTAGATAAGTATCTTTTAAAGTTTTTAAACTATAGAATAAAGAATAAAAAAGATTATCTGAATGTAAATAAGATTGAAAAGCTTGAAAAAAATATAGAAGATCTAAATGAAGAATATTATAAAGTTATAGATAATATCATTGATGTATTTGATCTTAGAATGCAGAGTGAAACATATCAAAAAACTATTGAAGAATTATTAGAAGAAAATAAAAAGCTAAGGAATGTTGTCAAAGAAAAGCAGATAACGATTAATAATTTGAATAATGAATTAAAATCATATAAAATAATAAAGTTAAGATAATTAATATTAAGGAGGGCTGATAATGAAAAAAGTTGTAATAGCTGAGAAACCCTCTGTTGCAAAAAATATAGCTGATGCATTTAAGATAAAAAATAGAAAAGATGGTTATTTTGAGGGAGAGGAATATATAATCACTTGGGCATTTGGACATCTTTTACAACTATATGATGCCAAGGATTATGATGAAAATATGAAGGGATGGAGAATGGAGAAATTCCCATTTATTCCTGAAGAATTTAAATATAAAGTAAAAAATGATGGAATCAATAAAAATATAGAAGATAAAGGTGCAGCAAAGCAATTAAAGATAATAAAATCATTAATGTATAGAGAAGATGTGGATGGTATTATATCAGCAACAGATTTCGATAGAGAAGGTCAAGTAATATCAGATGAAATTTTCATGCATTATAATATAAAGAAACCTATATATCGTATCCTATTAAATGAGTGGACAGAAGATGAGGTTAAAAAAGGAATGAGTAATTTAAAGCTTAATTCTGAAATGCAATCACTTCAGGACGCAGGAATAGGACGACAATGGGCTGATTGGATTATAGGAATAAATCTTACGTCAGTTGCAACGATAAGATATAATTTAAGTAAAAATGGAAAAATTTTAAATATAGGAAGAGTATTATTACCTACACTTAAAATTATTTATGACAGAGATTTAGAAATAGAAAACTTTAAATCAACAACATATTATAAGCTAATAGCTAATTTTAAAACTGAAGAAAATAAAGAATATGAAGGTATTTATTATCTAAATAATTCAGAGAAATTTGAAAATAGAAATGATTTAGCAGCTATAGGAAAGGCAATTGAAAATAAAAAGGGCAAAATAGTTTTAAAAGAAACAGAGAAGAAAAAAGATTATCCACCATTTTTATTCAATCTTTCAAATCTGCAAGGTCATGTAACTAGTAAATATAAGGGATGGACATCAGATAAAGTTTTAAAGGTTGCACAGAGTCTTTATGAAAAGAAGTTTATAACATATCCTAGAACAGGAAGTATGGCACTTGAGGAGAGTTTGGTAGATAGAACTAGGAAGGTATTAGAAAATATAAAAAAAGGACTTCCATATGGAGAACAGATAAAGTTTATTAAAAGCAAGAGAGTATTTGACAATAAGAAGGTTGAAAGCCATAGTGCTATAGTTCCAACATATATGAAGCCGAATGGATTAAGTGCAGATGAAAAGATAGTTTATGAGGCAGTTAAAAATAGATTTATAATGCAATTCATGCCTGTAGCTGAATATGAGGAAAGTAAAATAGTTACCAAAGTAGAATGTGAAGAAGTAAAAGGTGAGTTTGTGTCTAAAGGAAAAATTCAATTAGTTGAAGGATGGAGATTAGTTGAAAAAATAGAAAGTAAAGATACAATGCTTCCAAATGTACAAGAAAATGAAATCGTAGATGTAGCTAGTAGTAAAGTTTCATCAGTAACTAAAAAGCCCCCTAAAAAACATACAGAAAAAACGCTTTTAAGACTTATGGAGACTTGTGGTAAGAAACTTAAAAAAGATAGTAAAGATGAAAATGAAGATGAGTCTAAAGAAGAAAATAATAGTGAAGAGATGATGGCGTCAATATTAAGTGGATTTAGTATAGGAACTCCAGCAACAAGAGCAGAAACTATAAAAAAACTTAAAGATATAGGATATATAGAGACAAAAGGTAAAAGCCTAACATGTACTAAGCTTGGAAGAACAATGGTTGAAATATTTCCTGTTAAGGAACTTTTAGACCTTGAATATACAGGAAGACTTGAAAAGACACTTTCAGATATAGAAAAAGGAAAGTTTCAAAAAAGTGAGTTTTTAAATCTTATTAAAGAGTTTACTATAGATGGGGTAAATAAAATAAAGAATGATACATCAGCATTAAAAAATGTTAAAGTTAAGCTTGAGGAAGGTCAAGAGTCTATAGGAAAGTGTCCTGTTTGTGGAAATCCAGTTATAGAAGGAGAAAAGGGATTTGGATGTTCAAATTGGAAAAGTGGTTGTAGATATACAATTTGGAAAAATGATAAGTATATAACTTCATTTGGAAAGACTGTATCAAAAGAGATGGTAAGTTTACTTTTAAAGAATGGGAAAGTAGGATTTAGAAATTTAAAGAGCAAAAAAGGAAATACCTTTAGTGCATATTTTAGATATGAGTTAAATAAGGAAACAGGGTATTTTAATTGGAAGATTGAGTTTATATAAAAGATAGAAATTATATATTTTAGTAGATATCATGAGAAGAGCTTATGATATCTTTTTTTATATAAGGTTATTTAATAAGTTAATAGTACACCTTTCTAAAATTTAAAAAGTGTATCTATGGAGGTATTTAATGCTTTAGCAATAGCAAGAATTTCATAGTCAAATAGTGGACGTTTACAGTTCTCTATTCTTGACAGCATTGGTTCATCTAAGTGGATCTCTTGTAAGTTAAGTTTAGCAACAAGCTCTTTTTGAGATATATTTAATGATTTTCTTAATAATTTTATATTTAAACCTATTATATTTTTATTTTCCATAATTAATACTCCAATTCATTTATGTATTAATTTTAGTAAAAAGTACATAATAAAAGTTGTGTAACACACAAGTTTTTGAAAGAGGTGAAAATAATTATGGGAATATTTGTACCTGTAGTAAAAGATATATCTTTATATAGAGAAATAGTTAAAAATATGGTCAATCCTTTAGAAGTGCTACGTGAAGCTATAAGCAATTCTGTTGATGCTGAAGCTAAAAATATATTTATCAGAATATATAGAAATGAAAAGGGAAAATTCTCATTAGAAATAGAAGATGATGGAGGAGGAATGGATGAGAATGAGATTAAAACTTTCTTTAATTTAGGAGATTCTAAAAAGGGAGAAAAAAATATCGGGGAAAAAGGACTAGGAACAAAAATATTTTTTAGATGTGATAGTCTTAGTGTAGAAACTAATAAATTAAATTATAAAAGTATATTTGCATTTATGGAGAGTCCATGGAGGAGCTTAAAAGAGGAAAAATTACCTGAATATTCACTAGAATTCACAGAAGAAAAAGTTTATAAAAGTGGAACTAAAATAAAAATTGAAAATTATTTGATAAATAATCCTGAAAAACTATTTAATTTTTACGTAGTTAAAGATTATATTTTATGGTTTACTGCAGCAGGAAGTTTTAAAAATATATTTGCTAACTTTGTAGAGTTAAATAGTTATGTAAAAAATATGCAAATAGCACCAAGGATATTTATAAATGATGAGATATTAGGGATTAAAGAAGAATTAGCAGGAACACATCAATTTTTTCAACCACAAGAGAACCCAAAAGAAGATGAATCAGAAAAAGTTTATAAAAAGTCAGTTAATTACTGCAGACATTTTGGACCATATCACAGAAGCACGAATATAAATGGAGAATATGTTTCATTTCAACTGTATGGAACTATATCAGGAATAAATTGTAGAAAAGAAATATCAAGATTAAAGGCTGGAGAAAGATATAAAACTAGATTTGGTATATATTTAGCTAAAGACTTTATACCAGTTTTAAAATCAAATCTTATACAAAATAAAAATTTTCATCATTTTCATTTGTTATTGAACTCTCAAAATTTTGATTTAACAGCAGATAGAAATAATATATGTAATAGAGATAGTGAAAAAGTTAAATGGATATTTGATAATGCGAAAAAAATAATAAATGAAGATATAATTCCTTTAGCTGAAAATGGATATTTTAAGTTGAGGAAAGAGGAAGAAATACAATATTTAATAAACACCAAAACTGATAATTTAAATAAAAGACTTAAAACATATGATGAATTAGAAAATATAGATATAAATGATATAGCACTTAGAAAAATCCCAGATAATGAAGATCAAACGGCATTATTATTTGCAATATTACTTAGTAATTCAAAGTATAAGCAGAAGATTAGATACATAGATAGTATATTGCATTATGCAACAAACTCTACAACTGATTTAATATGTCTAGATAAGGAAGAAAATGTAGTTCTAGTAGAAATAGAATTTTTATTAAGTAATATATTTAAGCATGAACATCCATTTAAAACTTTTGATTACATAGTCTGTTGGAAGATAGATATTAAAGAGAAAAGTAGAAAATTCTTAATTGATGGTATTGAATTGGAACTTTGTACAGAGAATGGAGAGCATTATTTAAGGTATTTAAATAATAATAAAATTAAAATTATAGAAATTAGCAATATATTAAATAATATTTTAGAGGAAAATGGTGTGAATCACTAAAAGTATATTTAAATATAGTTATGATGAATGAATTAGTATGAAAATGTCTCAAAATGGAATTTTTAATTTCTTTGAGGCATTTTTAAAATTTATAAGGTATAATTTAAATAAGAGAAAATCATTTTAAATAATAAATTTTTATAGGGGGAATAAAGTGAATAAGAAGAGTTTGAGTGAGACAAGCATTATAACTAAATATATATTGCCAGCTATAATTGATTCGGGATGGAATCAAGAGCAAATAGCACAAGAAATAAGTTTCACAGATGGTAAAATAATTGTAAGAAAGAAAATGGTTAGTAGAGGAAGTAGAAAAAGAGCTGATATAATACTTTATTATAGAGATAATTTACCTTTAGCAATTATTGAAGCGAAAGACAATAAGCATTCTGTAAATGCTGGAATGCAACAAGGTCTAAACTATGGAAATATTTTAGATATACCATTTATTTATTCATCAAACGGAGATGGATTTATTGAACACGATAGAACTAAAACAGAAGGAACTATTGAAAGAGAGTTAACATTAGAAGAATTTCCATCACCAGAAGAGTTATGGAATCGATATAAAGAATATAAGGGCATCAATAAAGAGCAAGAAGAAATAGTAACTCATAATTATTACTATGATCAAGATACCTTTCCACCTAGATATTATCAACGTATTGCTGTAAATAGAACTGTTGAAGCGATTGCAAAGGGACAGGACAGAGTGTTACTTGTTATGGCTACTGGGACTGGAAAAACATATACTGCATTTCAAATAGTTTATAAGTTATTTAAGTCTAATAATAAGAGAAGAATATTATATTTAGCAGACAGAAATATATTAGTAGATCAAACTATAGTTGGAGATTTTAAACCATTAGTAAAAAATATAAATAAAATAAAGAATAGGACAGCAGATAAATCTAAAGAGATTCAATTTGCTCTTTATCAAAGTTTGACTGGGGATACAGAAGAAAAGAAGTTATATAAGCAATATAGTAGAGATTATTTTGATTTAATAATTATAGATGAGTGTCATAGAGGGAGTGCAAAAGAAGATTCAGCATGGAGAGAGATATTAGATTATTTTGAATCTGCAACTAAAGTAGGATTAACAGCAACGCCTAAAGAAACTAAGGATGTTTCTAATCTAGATTATTTTGGTGAACCAGTATTCACATATTCTTTAAAAGAAGGTATAGAAGATGGCTTTTTAGCTCCATATAAAGTTATAAGAGTTGCAATAGATAGGGATTTAGAAGGATATAGACCTGAAAAGGGAAAAATAGATAGGTATGGAAATGTTATTGAGGATAGGATTTATAATAGAAAAGATTATGATAGAAATCTTATCTTAACTAAGAGAACAGAAGTTGTAGCCAAATTTGTATCAGATTATTTAAAAGAAAATAATAAAAGAATGGCAAAAACAATATTCTTTTGTACAGATATAAATCATGCCGATAGAATGAGAACTGCATTGATTAATGAGAATGCAGATTTATACTCACAAAACAACAAGTATGTTATGAAAATTACTGGAGATGATGAAGAAGGAAAATCACAACTTCGAAATTTTATTACTCCAAAAGAAAAATATCCTACATTAGTTACTACAAGTAAATTATTAACAACTGGAGTAGATTGTAAAACTTGCGAGTTTATAGTTATAGATTCAGAAATAAGCTCAATGATAGAATTTAAACAAATACTCGGTAGAGGCACTAGAATAAGAGAAGATTATGGGAAAATGTATTTTACTTTGATAGATTTTAGAGATGTGTCTAGGTTATTTGTTGATAAAGACTTTGATGGGGAACCTGTAAAGATAAAAGAAACAGATACTAATACTATACCAAATGAAGATGATGAAGGGTTTGACGAGATATCAGGTAATAATGATATAGATTATCAAGAACAATATGATGATAATGGACGTGGTGGTGCAGATTTTATAAATGATCCATTTGGTAGAGATGATAAAGTAAATAAATATATTATAGATGATGTAGAAGTAAAGATAATAAATCGTAGGGCACATTATTATGGAGCAGATGGTAAACTAATAGTTGAATCTCTTGAAGATTATTCAAAAAAGAATATAAGAAAAGAGTTTAATACTCTAGATCAGTTTATAAGAACTTGGAGTGAAACTGATAAAAAGAATGAGTTGAAAAAGCATTTTGAAGATGAAGGTATATTCTTGGAAGATTTAATAGATGATGTAGGAAAAGATATGGATATATTTGATTTAGTATGTCATATCGCTTATGATATGCCCCCATTAACAAGAAGAGAAAGAGCCAACAATGTTAAAAAGAGAAATTATTTTGGGAAATATAATGAGAAGGCTAGAGTTATTTTAGATAAATTACTTGATAAGTACGCTAATGAGGGAATTGAAAATATAGAAGATATCAATGTATTAAAATTACCTGAATTTAGAGAGGTAGGAAGTCAATTAGAAATAGTCAAAAAAGTATTTGGTGGAAAAAAAGAATACGAAAAGGTGATAAAAGAATTAATTAGTGAGTTATACACTATCGCATAATAAAATAAGTTGAGGTAAATAAATGGAGTATTTAAGTTTTATACAATCTGAAGGAGTAAATGAATTAAAGCAATTAATTGAAAAGAGCTTATCAGAGATAAGTTCTTTTAAAGATGTTAGCACGTTACCAAAAGAGAAAGGGGGTATATTTTATATATGACTGTGAAAGTTTAGTGTATATTGGCGAAGCCGGTAGAGGGGAAAAGCAAACCATTAGGGAAAGATGTATGCAGTATTTGCAACAGGGAACGGGGCGAAAATTTAGAGAAAAATTAATGATGGATAAGGAATTAGACGTTCAGGAGTCAATTGAGTATATAAAAGAAAAATGTACAATAAGATATATTATTGAAAATAAACATAAAAAATTAGAGCATTTAGCAATAGGGATATTTAATACTAAATATAATGACTAAAGTTTTTTAACAAGGAGATTAGAAAATGGAAATTACAAGTGTAATAAAGAGTGTTCAAGATATAATGCGTCAGGATGCAGGAGTAGATGGAGATGCCCAAAGAATATCGCAATTAGTTTGGATGATATTTTTAAAGGTATTTGATGCTAAGGAAGAAGAATGGGAATTAGATAGTGATGATTATACATCTATTGTTCCAGAAGAGTTAAGATGGAGTAATTGGGCCGATGATGATGAAGGAATGACAGGAGATGAATTATTAGATTTTGTTAATAATAAATTATTTAAAGAATTAAAAGAAATTGAGTTAACTCAATATTCAGATTCAAAATCATTTTTAGTTAAGGCTATATTTGAGGATTCATATAACTATATGAAATCAGGAGCATTAATAAGGCAAGTAATAAATAAATTAAATGAAATAGATTTTACTGCTAGTGAGGATAGGCATTTATTTAATGATATATATGAAAATATATTAAAAGATTTACAAAGTGCAGGTAACTCAGGAGAGTTCTATACTCCTAGACCAGTTACAAAGTTCATTATAGATATGTTGAATCCTAAGTTAGGAGAAAAGGTTGCTGATTTTGCTTGTGGAACAGGTGGGTTCTTAACTTGCGCTATAGAATATATGAAAACTCAACAAACTACAGTTGAAGATATTAAGTTATTAGGTGAGTCAATTATAGGTATAGAGAAAAAACCATTGCCACACCTTTTAGCAACTACCAATTTAATACTTCATGATATAGATGTACCACAAATAAAACATGATAATTCACTTATGAAAAATATAAGTGATTTAAAACCAACAGAAATGATAGATGTTATAGCAATGAATCCTCCTTTTGGTGGAATTGAGGAAGATACAGTATTAAGTAATTTCCCACAACAATTTCAAACAAAAGAAACTGCAGATTTGTTTATGACACTTATAATGTATAGACTAAGTGATAAGGGTAGAGCAGGTGTAGTATTACCTGATGGATTCCTATTTGGTGAAGGGGTTAAAACTAAAATAAAAGAAAAACTATTAAGTGAATTTAATCTTCATACAATAGTTAGAATGCCTAATGGTGTATTTGCTCCATATACAGGAATAAATACAAACCTTTTATTCTTTGAAAAAGGAAAAGCAACAGAGGATGTATGGTACTTTGAGCATCCATTACCAGAAGGATATAAAAACTATACAAAAACAAAGCCAATAAGAAGTGAAGAATTTGAATTAGAAAAATCATGGTGGATTAATAGAGAAGAAAATGAATATGCCTGGAAGATATCTATTGAAGAAATCAAAAATAAAAATTATAACTTAGATTTTAAAAATCCAAATAAAGAAGAAGAAGATCTAGGAGATCCAGTTGCATTGATAGAGAAATATAATAATGCAAAGGCTGAAGTTGATGAAATACAAAATCAACTTATAGAAGAATTAACAAAGATTTTAGGTGGTAATTAATATGGATATGATGTTAGAACAATTTAAAACCATCTTTGATAGACCGGAAAAGGTTAAAAAGTTAAGAGAAATAATACTTGATTTGGCAGTAAGAGGAAAATTAGTGCGACAAAATTCTAATGATGAACCAGCGAGTATTTTACTGGATAGGATTAAGGAAGAGAGAGAAATATTAATCAAAGGGAAGAAAATAAAGAGAGAAAAGCCTCTATCGGATATAAGCGAAGAAGAGAAACCTTATAAATTACCAAGTGGGTGGGAATGGAGTAGATTTGCAAATTGTGTAAGAAACATTAAAGGAGTGACTTATAAAAAGCATGTTGCAATTAATGAGGAAAAGTATGGATATGAGTTAATTTTAAGAGGCGGTAATATTGATTCAAAGACAGGTAAATTAACTTGTTCAGATAATATATATATTCCTAAAGGTATAATAAAAGAAGAACAATATATTATTAAAGGTGATACGTTAATGGTTGCATCATCAGGAACAAAAAGTTCAATAGCGAAATCAACGTTTATTAGTAATAAGATTGAGGACACTAGTGTAGGAGCATTTTTATATATTATTAGACCATATCAAGGTATAAATAGTAGATATATAAATATGCTTGTACAAAAATTTAGGCAGGATATAATAGAAACTACTGAAGGTACTAATATTAGTAATGTTAACAAGTCTGTATTAGATAGGTTTATAATACCTATACCACCTATACAAGAACAAAACCGTATGGTGGAAAAAGTTGATTTAGTAATGAATTTTTGCGATAAGTTAGAAAAAGCATTAGAGAAAAAAGTTTATTATGGAGAGTTAAGTGCTAAATCCATATTTAACGCCGTAGGTAATGTTTCTACTTCTAAAGAATTAGAAGAAACCTTAAAATTTATATTATTAAACTTTAAGGATTTATCTTTAGGAGATAATGCGGTTAAAGAACTAAAAAATTGTATACTTCAATTAGCAGTACAAGGGAAATTAGTACCACAAGATTCAAATGATGAACCAGCAGAAGTTCTTTTAGCAAAGATAAGAGAAGAAAAGGAAAGATTAATTAAGGAAAAGAAAATAAAGAAAGAAAAGCCTTTAGGGGAGATAGGTGAAGAAGAAAAGCCTTTTAAATTGCCTAAAGGTTGGGCTTGGACTAGAGTGGGAAAATTGGGGATTACTCAAACAGGAACAACACCATCAACTAAAAATGAAGAGTACTTTAATGGTACAGTTCCATTTATAAAACCTGCTGATATTAGTGAAAAAGGTATTAATTATGAAAATGAAAGTTTAACAGAATTAGGATTGACAAAGGGAAGGTTGATTTTAAAAAATTCTGTAATGATGGTTTGCATTGGAGGATCTATAGGAAAAAATTATTATACTTCAATGGATTGTAGTTGTAATCAACAAATTAATGCTATTACTCCGTTGGCTAACATAGATTCTAAATTTGTACATTATTTATTATCTAATATTAACGTTTATAATAAAATATTAGAGTTATCAACTGGTTCTGCAACCCCAATAATAAATAAAAGCAAATGGGAGCAGATTATAATTCAACTTCCGCCATTAAAAGAACAAAAACGTATAGTGGAAAAAGTAGATTCATTAATGAAATTATGTGATGAATTAGAAACGAAAATTAAAAACCAAAAAGATTATAGTAATAGATTAATGGAATCAATAATAAAAGAAGTCTAACATAAGAAAAAAATAGTGAAGAGTTTAAATCTTCATTATTTTTTAAGTGAAATACAGATAATTAGTTGGAAAGAAGGTAGATTTATTAATGAAATTTAAAAGAGAAGTTTATGCTTTTATTGAAGATTATATAGAGCAATTAAAGCAAGGAAGTGCAGCAATCTTTGCAGGAGCAGGCTTATCTGCTGGTGTTGGTTTTGTAGATTGGAAGGGGCTATTAGAAAAGCCTGCCAGAAGAATAGGATTAGATGTACAAAAAGAAGATGATTTAGTAACTTTAGCACAATACATCTTTAATGAAGATGGTTCAAGGCAACCATTAACAGAGGTGATTAGAAATAATTTTATTTCAAGTAATAAGATAAATGAAAATCATAAAATATTAAGTTTATTACCTATAAAAACATATTGGACAACTAATTATGACTCTTTAATAGAAGATTCCTTAATTAAATATGGTAAGAATCCAGATGTTAAGAAGACATTAGCAGACTTATCAACAATAATTAGTATGAGAGATGCTGTTATCTATAAAATGCATGGTGATATTAATGATGCTAATAATGCTGTACTTATTAAAGATGACTATGAGGTTTATGAAACTAAAAATCACTTGTTTACATTGAACTTGAAAGCGGATCTAATATCAAAAACATTTTTATTTATAGGATTTAGTTTTGAAGATCCTAATTTAGAGTATATCTTAAGCAAAGTAAGAATTTTATTAGAGGGAAATGGGAGAAAACATTATTGTTTTCTAAAGAAGGTAAATATTAAGGATTTTGAAAAATGCCAAAATCCAGATGAAGAGTTTAAATATGCCGAATTAAAACAAAGGTTAAAGTGTGCAGATTTGAAAAGGTATTGTATTCACCCAGTATTGGTTGATGAATATGAGGATATAACAGAAATTTTAAGATATATAGATAGGATGTATAGAAGAAATAATGTATTAATATCAGGAAGTGCTGACGAATTTGAAAATTTCAATATAAAATTGAAAGGTAAAGATGAAATGATACAACCTTTAGATTTTATTCATGATTTATGTAGAGAAATTAGTAAAAGCGGATTTAAAATAGTAACTGGATATGGAAAAGGAATAGGAAGTGCTGTAATAAATGGTGTTCTAGAAAATGTATATCAAACTAATACAAGAAACTTAGATGATCATATGATAATCAGACCATTTCCTTTATATGCAACAAAGAATATTACTGATGAAGAATTTAATTTAGTTAGGGAATCGTATAGAAAAAGTCTAGTAGAGCAGGCTGGAATTACTATATTTGTATTAGGTAATAAGATTGTTAATGGTGAAGTTGTTGTAGCAGATGGAGTGTTAAAGGAATTTGAAGAATCATTATTAATTGGAAGTAAGGTTATACCAATAGGATTAACTGGATATGCAAGTAAGGAACTATGGGAAAAGGTTAATACTAACTTTGAGAAATATTATAGTGAACATAGAAATTTAAAAGCGTATTTTGAAGTATTAGGAGATGAAAATTCTAATAATGAAGATATTATAAATTCAGTTTGTAGTATTATAAAAGATTTAAGAGAGGTGTTTTAATTTATGAGGAAAGTATTTTTTAGCTTTCATTTTGGAAGAGATGCATGGAGAGCAGGACAAGTAAGAAATAGTGGAAGATTTACAGGTGATGATTCAGGGTTTATTGATAAGGCAGAATGGGAAAAAGTAAAACTAAAAGGAAAAGCACATATCTGTAATTGGATTGATGAGCAAATGAAAGGAACAAGTGTTACAGTTGTACTTATTGGAGCAGAGACATCGACTAGAGAGTATGTAGAGTATGAAATAAAGAAGAGCTTTGCAAAAGGAAATGGTGTTATAGGTATATATATACATAATGTCAAGAATCAATATGGACAAACTGACTACAAGGGGAAAAATCCTTTTGAAAATATTTATTATGAATACCAAGGTAGAAGAGTATATCTATCAGAAATATATAAAACCTATGATTGGGTTTGTGATAATGGAAGAGAAAATATGTCAAAATGGATAGAAGAAGCAGCACAAAGAGCAAGTAGATAGAAGGTGGTATAGTTATGTTTTTTAATATACAGGATTTAGAGAAGAGAGCGAATAGTAAAAGCCTTACAGAAAGTTTTGCAAGTTATGAGTTAAGTAGTTTAAATAAATCTTTTGATGCCTCAAAAACATATGATATATTTTTATCTCATAGTTATCTAGATGCCAAGCATATTAAATTGATTAGAGATGATTTAATTAGTTTAGGTTATTCGGTATATGTAGATTGGATAGAGGATAAGTCTTTAGACAGAACACAAGTTACATCAGAAACAGCAGAGCAGTTAAGAATAAGAATGAAACAGAGCAAGTGTCTATTTTATGCAACAACAGAAAATTATCAAAAGTCTAATTGGATGCCATGGGAGTTAGGGTATTTTGATGCCTTAAAAGATAAAGTTGCAATATTACCAGTAAAAAGTAGGCCGGATAGTTCAGAGCAGTATAATGGAACGGAGTATTTAGGATTGTATAGTTACATTACTCTAACAGAGGATACAAAACAAAATGAATGTTTATGGGTAAATAATAATAAAGATGAATATGTTAAATTTGATGAGTGGTTAGAGGGTAAAAAACCTTTTATTAGAAATAATTAAATAGAATCAAATGATAAAAATAAATATTTTATGATGAGTAATTTGATATATATAGAAAAAGATATCTTAAATGGAAAATTTATATGAATATCTAGGTGATTAATAAGGAAAATATAGATAATAAAATATAATAAAGGATGGATAGAGATATCTATCCTTTTTTAGATTCTAATTTAAAGAACGTGGATATAAGTAGTTATATTTTTAAAAATAATATATTTAAGTAAATGGAGGTAAAAATGAATTCTAAAAATAAAGAGCTATATCAAAATTATGAGGTTAAGTTTGATAGTAAAGAGGGAAATTATAAAGTTAAAGATAAAGAAACAGAAAAAAAGTATGTATTAAATAGTGAACAATTTAAAATATATAAAAAAATAACCAAAAAAAATAAAGAAAAACATGATAAGAAAAATGAGGAATTAGTATCATTTTATAATGATATGATTACGTTTCAACCATTTCAATATAAGCCTTATTTGAATTTAATAAGTGATGAAAACAAAGAGAAATGTATATATATTGCGGATGAGGTTGGAGTTGGAAAGACTTTTGAAACGGGTATTATTTTAAGTGAGTTACTTTATTCAGGAAGAATTGACTTAAGAAAAAGAATACTAATAATTTGCCCGAATATGTTATGTAAGAAATGGCAAGAAGTTTTAAATATGTTTTTTGGTTTAAGTTCAACGATTATTAAAGATATGAAAGAATCAAGCAATATATCAATTATTTCATTTGATAGTATATCAAATTGTAAAAATATAGAGGAGGTAGAGTTAGGGGTTTTAATTATAGATGAAGCCCATAATGTAAGTAATGCAAGACATGAGAAGATTATGAAGATTCGAGAGGAAAGTCAATATACAATATTACTTTCTGCAACACCTTTAAGTGGAAGAGATAAGGATTTAAATAAACAAATTGAATTGTTATTTGGAAAAAATAATATAAATGAAAATGATTTTACTTTTGAAATAGAAAGTTGTTATTTTAATAGGACTCTAAAAGAAGAGATGAGGAAAGAAAAAGTTAAATGGCATATTAATAATATACTTATTCAAAATGATAGATTAAAAGACTATATTAAAATTTGTGAGAAAATATTTAATGGTAGAAACACATTGCGAAAGTTTGTTGGGTTTAATATGATAGGAAGCTCAGTAGAAGCAGCAAAGAAATATTTTGACGGATTTTTAAACCTTGAACATAGCGATATCAAAAAATTAATCTTAGAATCTAAGTTAAATAAAGAAGATATTGACGAGTATGGTTTTGAAAATTGGGATGAATTTTTAGAAAATATATGTGATGAGAATATAGAGATAGAGGATATTATTAGTAATGAGGAAATTAATGATGTTTTGATAGATATTAAAAAACTAGTAAATGAAGATATATATGGGAAAGATTATAAATTTGAGGCGTTACAGAAGATAATTGAAGAAAATAAGTTGAAAAGTTTAAAAAATGAGGATAGTGAGCATGAATTTTATAAGAAAATAGTCGTATTTGTAAATTTTAATGAAACTGCACATTATCTAAATGATAATATTGATAATTCTATATTAATTAATGGAGAAATAGATATAAGTGAAAAATGGAAAAGGTTTAATGAATTTAAAAATCCTAAATCAGGAAAAGATGTATTAATAATTACTAATGTAGCTTGTGAAGGTCAAGATATGGATTTTTGCAATACTATTGTAAACTACGACTTAACATATAATCCTATTCAACTTGCTCAAAGAAAGGGGCGTATTGATAGATTCGAGGTTAAAAAGCCCGATTTATTTATTTATAACTTTTGCATAGAAAATGTAGATCCTAGTGATGAAGAAATTAAAGAATATATAGAAACTAATGATATAAATATACTAAAAAAATATAAGAATAGTATTTATTCAGTTTTGCTGAATAAATTACAAGAGATAAAAAAGAGTACAGGAATATATTATAACATCATAGATACTATTGGAAAAACAATAGAAAGTGATGAGGTGATAGCTAAAGATAAGGTTGTTGAGGTGTTTAAGAGTATGTACGGTGAGGAAATAAGTACATTTGAATCTATTGAGAAAATTTATATGGAACAAAATAAAAATAAATACAAAAGAGCGAATAAACTATTAGAAGAAAAAAAGATTTCAATAGAAGAAAAAGAGGATGGAATTTCTATCAATAGTGATAAAAACAATAGGGAATTTTTAAAGTATGTTTATGATGGTGGAACGTTAAACAGTCATTTAATATATAACAATAAGTAGGTGGATATTGTGGATAATGAAATATTAATTAATAGAGAAGAAATTAAAGGATCTTATGAAGATGCACGTAAAGATTTAGCAGAAGTACTAGATATAACTGAAATAGAATTAAATGAGATTTTAAAGGTATTAGGAGAATATGATAAAAAATTGATGAAAGATAATGAATTATCTGATGAGAAAAAAAGAGGGATATTAGAAGCTATTTGGAAATATAAGATATTATGTAACAAAAATGATGCGGAAAATCGTACTGCAAACACATTGAATCTATTTATAAAAGATATATACAAAGACTCACTTCATTTCTTTTTAGAGTTAATACAAAATGCTGATGATGCTTCTAAAGGAGGTAGTGAACATAGTTTAAAAATAACATTAGATAAAGAATCTAATATTATTTTTGAGTATGATGAAAGAGGATTTAATTTTTCAGATCTTTTTGCTATTACATCAGTAGGAAATAGCAGTAAAAAGGCTAAGGTTGAAGATAGGGATACTAGTATTGGTGAAAAAGGAATTGGATTTAAATCGATATTTGCAATAGCAAAAGAAATTAAAGTTAAAAGTAAGTATTTTTCATTTGAAATTCTAGCGGATCCTAATGATTTAATTAGTATATTGGAGCCATCAAAGGTAGGAATAGAAAACGGAAAAAATTCGAATACAAAATTAACATTAGTTTTAAAAGATGATTTAAAAGAAAAAAAAGAATTTTTAGAACAAATTAATGAGTGGTTAAAAGATAATATACTTTGTGAAGATTTTGCAAATCCATTTATATTCTTGAAAAATATAAAAAAGATTAGTTATGTAAATGAAAAAAATGGAGAAGAAGAAATAACAATAAACATACAGAAAGAAAAGATAAATGATAAATTTGCGTTAGCTAAAATTGATAAAAAAAAGTATATAATATATACAGAAAATATGGAATTTGGAAAAGAAGCAATTTTATCAAGATGGAAATATTTAGAAGGTGAGTTGGGGGAAATAGATACTATTAAAAGATCAACACAAATTGCTTTTCCACTTATTGAAGATGAAATAGAGTGTGGAAAGATATATTCATATTTGCCAACTACTATAGAAGTTAAATTTCCAGTTTTTATTAATTTAGATGTTCATTTAACAGCAAGTAGAGGAAACATTACAGCTAATGATTTTGAAAAAGACTCAAAATGGAATGAGCAGGTAAAAAATAATTTAGCGAAATTTCTATTGAATTCATATAAGGCTGTAATTGAAACACATATGAGTGAATTAAAAGATAATAACGAACTAAAACAATTAAGAGAACAGCTATATAAGTATATCCCGACAAAAGAGGAAGCAGAAAAAGAATTTTATAGTAATGAATTAAATGATTTTTATAATAAAATTCAAAATGAGGAAGTTATTTTAAGTAATAAAAATTCTTTTTTTAAAATGAAAGATATATACTTTGTTTCAGTAGAGAGCAATAATAATGATAAGATATGCCAAACAGAGTATGAAGAAAATAAATATGAAAGGATATATAAGTTTATTAATTTAGCTGGAACTGAATTTAACATACCTAAAAATACTGAATGGAATAAATTAATTTATGATTTGAAAAAAAATTCTGAGCAATTAAAATGTAATGTATATGATTTTGTAAAAGAACAAGGTGGAATAAAAAAATATTGGGAAGAAACGGAAGATAAAAATACACTAGAAATAATCATAAGTTTGTTAGATTCAAATAAAATAAAGGGAGATAATGAACATAATTTTATAGAAATTATACCTTGTGAGTGTATAAAAGATAGTAATGGATTTAAATTAGTGAGCTATTCTTATATAATAGATGAAATGAATAAAGAAGTATTTATTCATTCAAAGAAGAGAGAAATAGAGGATAAAGAGAATTCAATATATATATATGAAGGAGAGAATAAAATTGAAGGTTTAAAAGAGAAAGTGGAGGATATTTATGGGGTATCTGAATACAATTTACAAAAATATTTTAATAAATTAAGTGATGAGTTAATAGAGTGCGGGATAGATGAATCAACTATGAAAGACTTTATTGGAAGAACATTTAAATTTTATGAAAGAGATGCTACATGTTATGAATCTAAAAGTTGTCCAAAAGAGATTAAAGAATTTTTTAATAAGTATACTTTATCATTAAAAGGTTGGGAGAGTTATAAAGATAAAGATATAAATATTGAATATATTAGAAAAGTTATTAGTTTAGATACATTGAAATATTGGGAAATACCAAATGGAATAGAAAACCGAGATAAATATATAAAGTATTTATTATTTTTAGGATTAAAACATAAAATAGAGTTTAAAGATGGAAAGATAGATAAAATATCATTTGAAATTTTACAGTTAGAAGAGAAAAAATTTATAGAAATCAATAATGAGACTAGAGTAGTTGAGAATGAAAGTGAAATTAAAAGATATTTTTTAGAAGATATTAATAGTTTATTAGATGATCAAAAGATTGAAAAAGAGCATTTAGTAGAGTTATGTAGATTACTAGGTTTATTTAAAATTGTCAAAGAAAAAGAAAAAGAAATATTTGTATTAGAAAATAAAGAAATATTTGTATTAGAAAATAGTTATATTGAAAAATTAAATAACAAAATCAAAAATTATCAAAATCAAAAGCAAAATATTTATGAATTGAAAGATTGTAAGTTTTGCATAGTATCTAATAAAAAATATTCTAATATATGGGAAAATATTGAGAGCAAAAATAATAAAATAAAAAACACAACGATGTTTGAAAGTGAAAATAAAGAGATAGAAATAGAATTTATGAATTCTTTTTTAAATCAAGGGAAGGAGTTTATAAGTGCTTTACGAATGTCTAGAATTTTAAATGAATGCTTTGGAAAGTCCTATGCATGGGGAGTAAATGATAATGACAAAGCATTTGATTTAACACTTGAGAAATTTCTCTCATGCTATAAATACTTAACTGGTGACGAAAATCTTGGTAAGTTGATGAAAAAAGGGTATATAGTATTAAAGGATGGAATGAGAAATGTAAGTGAATTTTTTAAAGAGTTTGAAGATTTACAAGATTTTTTAAATAATACTATTACAGATAAAAAGGAAATAGATTTAAATCAGTTTGCTATTGTTAAAAGTAAAAATATGAAAGAAGAAATTATTAAATTTGATGAAAAAAATAATAAAACAGAAGAAATAAAATATTTACTTAAGTTTCAAGAAAATAAATCTGCTATGATAGTAAAAGCTTTAGAAGTGGAGTATGGTAAATTGGAAACTTATCAAAAGAAAGAAATACAAAACTATTTTAATGAATTAGAGGAAAAAGCAAAAAATCCAAAGGAATTAAATGAAAGTGGACATCCGAAATATTGTGAAGGAGTTTTCTTTGAATTTCATGAAGAGAATATAAAAAAAGGAGAAGGAGAATTAAAAAGTATTTGGGATAAAGAAATCTTAAAACAATTATGTGAAAAATTTGAGTTAACTGACTCAAGTTTAATGGAGGGATATGGATATAATTGCCCAGTTTGTGGAGAAAGGCATTTAACAGCATTATCAGGAATGGAATTTAATAGATTTAAAACAGATAGTGAAGAAACTCCATATATATATTTAGTATCTTGTTTAAACTGTGCAGCTATGTTTAGATATGCGAAAAAAAGAGAAATAATAAATTTTGAAAATATTATGAAAGAATTTGAAACGTGTTATTGTATTGATAGTAATCATATAAAAAGTAATTTGAAAATGAAAACAGTTAATGTTGAACTTGAGTTATATGATAATAAAGAGATAGTGATACCTATGAAGGTGTCTTATTTAAATATGATTTTATATAAAAAATTAGATAAAAAGAAATAGATAAGTTAGAATTTTAGAATAAATAGTGTGTAAAAAATAAAGGTATTTAAAATTAGAGACTTAATTTTAGTTGTGTAAATTTAACTTTTTATAAAAAATACGTGTAGGTGGCTAAAATACTTAGAAAATTTTAAAGTTACATCTTGACAAGTGAGTATAAATGAAGGACAGGTAATAGGTGATGAAATATTTCTTTATTTTAATGAAAAAAAACCTATTTATAGACTTCTTTTAAATGAGTGGACAGAAACTGAAGTTAAAAAAGGAATGAAAAATTTAAAGGATAATAGAGAAATGCAATCCCTTCAGGATGCAGGAATTGGGAGGCAATGGGCTGATTGGATAATAGGAATAAACTTAACATCTGTATCTACTATAAGATATAAATTAAATAAAGATAATAAAATTTTGAATATAGGTCGTGTCCTTCTTCCAACTTTAAAAATAATTTATGATAGAGATAAAGAAATAGAAAACTTCAAAGCAACAACTTATTATAAACTTGTAGCAAAATTTAAAACTAATGAAAATAAAGAATTTGAAGGGTTATATTATGAAAATAACTCTGAAAAATTTGAAAATAGAAATGATTTAGCAGCTATAGGAAAAAAGCTAGAAGGAAAAAGTGGAACTATAGTCTTAAAAGAAACAGAAAAGAAAAAAGATTATCCACCATTTCTTTTTAATTTATCAAATTTACAAGGGCATATAACTAGTAAATATAAAGGATGGACTTCAGATAAAGTTTTAAAAGTAGCTCAAAGTCTTTATGAAAAGAAATTTATAACATATCCTAGAACAGGAAGTATTGCGCTTGAGGAAAGTTTAGTAGATAGAACAAAAAAAGTATTAGAAAATATAAAAAAAGGATTACCTTATGAAGATCAAATAAAATTTACTAAAAGTAAAAGAGTATTTGATAATAAAAAGGTTGAAAGCCATAGTGCCATAGTTCCAACATATATGAAGCCAAATGGGTTAAGTGCAGATGAAAAAATAGTATATAATGCAGTAAAAAATAGATTCATAATGCAATTTATGCCTGTAGCTGAATATGAAGAAAGTAAAATAGTAACCAAAATAAATGATTCAGAATTAAAGGGTGAATTTATATCTAAAGGAAAAATTCAACTTGTTGAGGGTTGGAAGGTAGTAGAAAAAATAGAAAGCAAGGATACTATACTTCCTATGGTAAATGAAAAAGATATAATAGATGTAGTTTCTAGTAAAGTATCTTCAGTAACTAAAAAACCACCTAAAAAACATACTGAAAAAACCCTTCTTAGAGTTATGGAAACTTGCGGAAAAAATATTAAAAAAGATAAAGAAGAGCCAGAGGATGAAAATAAAGAAGAAAATAATAGTGATGAAATGATGGCTTCAATTTTAAGTGGATTTAGTATAGGAACTCCTGCAACTCGTGCAGAAACTATAAAAAAACTTAAAGATGTTGGATATATTACAACTAAAGGAAAAAGTCTTACATGTACAGAGCTTGGAAGGACTATGGTAGAAATATTTCCTGTTAAAGAGCTTTTAGACCTTGAATATACAGGAAGACTTGAAAAAACTCTTTCAGATATAGAAAAAGGAAAGTTTAAAAAAGAAGATTTCTTAAAACTTATAAAGGATTTTACAATAGAAGGAGTAAATAAAATAAAAAACGACAATTCTATGCTAAAACACTTTAAAGTAGATTTAGAGAAAGGTCAAGAAAGTATAGGGAATTGTCCTATATGTGGTAATCCAGTTATTGAAGGTGAAAAAGGATTTGGATGTTCAAATTGGAAAAATGGTTGTAAATATACAATTTGGAAAGATGATAAATATATTTCTTCTTTTGGAAAGACTGTTTCAAAAGAAATGGTAGCTCTTTTACTTAAAAACGGAAAAGTAGGTTTTAGAAATTTAAAAAGTAAAAAAGGAAATACTTTTTCAGCTTATTTTAGATATGAATTAAATAAAGAAACAGGGTACTTTAATTGGAAAATTGAATTTTTATAAAAAATATTAATAAAGTGAGAAAAAAGTTTTTTGTTTGATTCAAAATTAGTGGTTTTAAAAATAAATAGAATTATATAGAGAAAGAACTATAAAATCTTAAAACAATTAAAGAGTTTATAGTTCTTTTATTTTAGTATATATTTTTTATAAATTTATAGATAGTAAAAAATATAGAATTAAAAATGGACTTTTTAAGTATTATAGTGCTTAAAACCTGTGGTTTATTAATTTCTAGATAGTATAAATTTTATTTAATATAAATGTAATGGAAAGATATTCTAAAAGAAAAATATTAAAATTTGATTTAATATATAATTATAAATCAATATGTAGAGATAAAATCTAAAAAAGAGAATTAAAAAAATCTAGAGATGAATTTGAACATCTCTAGATTTTAGTTACATTTTGTTTATAAATCTTTTTTTATAAGTATCAAAGCTGGTAATCCAAGATAAGCAATAAACCAAGCTACAATACCAAGAATAAATAATGAAGTACTCATTTTTTTACCTCCTAAGTAATATTATAAAAGTCTGTTAAAACGTTTCATATAAATCTTTTTAGTAAATTGACATAACATACAGAATATTATCATTAATACAAAGATATAAACAAGATACCAAGGAGTTATATAAACCATACCCATTGCACGTCCTATAGGTAAATAAGGAAGAGCCCAACCAAATATAACTGTTACAATAATTGATAAGTTAAATATCCATGATGGATTGCTTTGGAAGAAAGGCACTTTCTCTGTTCTTAAAGCATATAGAACGAATACAGAGTTTGAGATTCCTTCTATGAACCAACCTGTTTGGAATAATGGAGCTGTAGCATTTGTTGTACAACCGAAGATAAACCACATTGTAAGGAATGTAATAAGGTCAAATAGAGAGTTGGTAGGACCAAAAACAATCATCATTTTTCCTATTTCTTTCGAATCCCATTTTCTAGGTTTAGCAATAAGTTCTTCATCAACATTATCCCAAGGGATAAAAATTTGAGTAATATCGTAAATTAAATTTTGAACTAGAAGCTCAATAGGAAGCATAGGAACAAATGGTAAGAAAATACTTGCCATAAGAACACTAAGAGAGTTTCCATAGTTTGAACTTGCAGTAAGTTTTAAGTATTTAGTTGTATTTGCAAAAACTTTTCTTCCTTCGATTATACCTTCTTTTAGAACCATAAGATCTTTTTCTAATAATATAATATCTGCAGATTCTTTAGCAATATCAACAGCAGTATCAACTGAAATTCCAATATCAGATTCTTTTAGAGCTATAGAGTCATTTATACCATCACCCATAAAAGCAACAACTTTATCAGCATTTTTTAATACTCGTACAATTCTTGCTTTTTGAATAGGATTTAATTTAGCAAAAACATTAGTTTTTAAAGCTGCATTTCTTAGTTCGTTATCAGTCATATTTTTAATATCATTACCAAGTAAAATTCCAGTGATTTCAAAACCAACTTGATTACATACTTTTTGTGTAACCACTTCATTATCACCAGTTAAAATTTTTACATCAACACCATAATTTTTTAAAGCTTCTAAAGCTTCTTTTGTACTTTCTTTAGGTGGATCTAAGAATCCTATAAATCCAATTAATGTCATTTCGGATTCATCTTTTAAAGTAAGAGATGTTTTATCTAAAGTTCTTTTAGCAACTCCAATAACTCTCATACCTTCAGAATTTAAATAATCAACTCTTTCTTTTAAATTACGTATAACCTTATTATCAATTTCTAAAATTTCACCATTGATTTCAACATATTTACAAGCTTGAAGCATTTCTTCAAAGGCACCTTTAGTAATTAGAGTATTATTATCGTTTTCATTTATAAGAACTGACATTCTTCTTCTATTAAAGTCAAAAGCAAGCTCATCTAATTTATTAATTTTATTTTTCACTGTATTATCAAAATTTCTTTCATTTGCAGCTTCTATTATTGCAAAATCTATAACATTTTGTAATCCATTTTGACTTACACTATTTATATAAGCATATTTAAGAACTCTATCTGAATGATTTCCAGAGATGTCCATACATTCTTCAACTTTAATATGATCTTCAGTTAATGTTCCTGTTTTATCTGTACAAAGTATCTCTAATGAACCAAAGTTTTGAATTGATCCAATTTTCTTTACAACAGTTTTTTTCTTTGCCATTCTAACAGCACCTTTTGCAAGGTTTTCAGAAACTATAGTAGGTAACATTTCTGGTGTTAAGCCTACTGCTAATGATGCAGCAAACATTAAAGAACTTGTAAAGCTTTTTGTTTGATACCAATCTATAACAAGAACTAAAGGAACCATTATTGCCATAAATTTTAAAAGCATTTTTGAAACTTTTTTTACGCTTTTATCGAAGTTTGTTTCAGGATCAGTTTCTTGTAGAGAATCCTGCATTGCACCAAAATATGTATTTTCGCCAGTACCAATAACAATTGCAGTTGCGGTACCACTAACAACATTAGTACCAAGGAGACAAATATTTGTGTATTCACCAATTTCAGAACTATTGCTGTGATTTAATATGTGTTTTTCTATTGGCTCAGCTTCACCAGTTAAAGTAGATTGACTAACAAAAAAGTCTTTACATTCTAGAATTTTTAAATCAGCTGGAATGATATCACCAGTTTGTAATTTTACAATATCACCTACAGCCAAATCTTTAGTATCTATCTTTGAGAAATTTTTATTATCTCTTTTAACAAAACATGTACTTTTAATGAGTTTCCTTAAAGATTCTGCTGCTTTTTCAGATCTGAACTCTTGAGTAAAAGTAATTATTCCACTAACTAAAATTAGGACAACTATAATATAGATTTGTGACCAACTTTGTTGAGATTTTGGAACAAAAGCAATGCTGGTCAAATATGTAATAATACCGATAATAACTAATACAAAAACAAATGCATTAAGAAATGACTTAAAAAATTGAATAATAACAGGTTCATTCTTATCATCTCTAGTATCATTTTTTCCGTAAGTAGAAATATTTTTATCTACTTGTTCTTTAGTTAATCCATTAGGAGAACTATTAAACTTTTTAAAAAGTTCCTCATTAGACAGCTCACTGTTACAATGAATCTCATTAGTTATTTTTTTGAAATACTCTTGATTGAACTCTTTTTTTCTCTGATTATTTTTACTAATCATTGAAATTTCACCTTCTTTTCTAACATATTAGTTAAAGTAGTTTAGCATATAATTAGTATTAAGGTGAGTTGTTACTTAAGTGCTAATTGATAAATTTATCTTTTTAAGTAATTTGTCACTTTGAGAATATTATAATAAAAAAATAAGTTCTCATGTAAAAATAATTTTTTAATATTAGTTATTTATGTGTATGTATTGATTTAACTAAGTTTAAAGCATTTTAGCATTATAAAAATCAAAGCGAATTTTACCAAATTATTAATCAAATGCCTAATATTCATATATGATTAACAAAATATATGTTAATAAAATATGTATTTTATAAAGAAAATAGCAAGAAAATTATAATATGTCAAAAATAAAAATAAAAGAAATAAAAAATAAACACACCATTAAGGTGTGTTTATTTTTGTTCAATAGTTAAATTATGAGTTAAAACTCTAACTTTTTTAATTCTATTCTTATCAACTTTTTCGACTATAAATTTTACTCCATTGATTATAATTTTATCATTTGGGCTAGGAATGCCACCAATAGTTTCTATTATTAACCCTCCTATTGAATCAAATTCATCTGATTCAATATTAATTCCTATAAATTTACTTAAATCATCTAATCGAGCACTACCATCAACTATGTATTCATTATCTTTTATAGCTGTCATCATATTATGTTCTTGATCATATTCATCTTCAATTTCTCCAACTATTTCTTCAATAAGGTCTTCTATAGTAGCAATACCAGCAGTGCCACCATATTCATCTAGTACCACTGCCATATGATTTCTAGTTTTTTTCATTTCAGAGAATAATTCAGCTATTTTTTTAAATTCAAATGTAAAAAGAACTTCTCTAATATAATTAGTAAGATTAAAATCTTTATCTATATCATCATTTATTATAAGATCTTTGACATTTAAAACTCCGATTATATTATCTATATTTTCATCATAAACTGGAATTCTTGAATACTGATCATTTTTTATAACTTTTAAAACTTCCTCATAGCTACTGTTTTTATTAATAGCAGTTATATCTAATCTTTGAATCATAACGTCTTTTACATGTAAATCAGCAAAATCAAAAACATTAAATATCATTTCTTTTTCTACATCTTCTAAAATACCTTCTTCTTCACTAACATCCATCATTGTTTTTAGTTCTTCTTGAGTTAAAAGAGATTCGGATGCTTTAGGATCAGCTCCACATAAACGAATAAAGATAGAAGAAATAAAGGTGAAGATAATAACAAAAGGCTTAAAAAGTAATACACACATATTTATAGGTTTTGAAACTCTTAAAGATATTTTTTCAGATTTTTGTTTTGCAATAGTTTTTGGTGTTATTTCACCAAAAATAAGTACTAATACAGTTGTAATAGCAGTTGATATAGCTACTGCTGTATCGCTACCGTGTAAAAGTTTCACTGATAATGATGTTGCTATAGAAGAAGTAGCAACATTTGAAATAGTATTTCCTATTAAGATAGCTCCAAGAAGTTTATTAGGATTTTCTATTAAACGTTCAACAAGCTTTGCTTTTTTTACTCCAGAATCAGCCATATGTCTAATTTTTATTTTGTTTAGAGACATTAATGATGTTTCTGCCATAGCAAAAAAAGCTGAAAGAATAAGAAATACGATTAGTAATATAATTTCTCCGGTATAACTAGAGTCCAAGTATCATCACACTCCTAAAATTTTCATTAGTATTATAAAAATTATAAGTAAATTCATCACAATATACAAGCTATAATAATTGAAATAATTTATAAGATATATCTAGATATTTATAAAATAAAATTAAATGTGTATAAGTAGTCATTAAATTTAAATACCATTTACAATAGGGGATTTAAAGATAAAAAAATAAGAAAACTTATAGAAATAAAAGATTAATATAGTGATGTATACATATATAGTAAAAATACAGTTGAGTTTTAAAATAAAAAAATGAAATTAGATTTATAAAAGTAAGTATTGAATAGAGAGTAAAATTGATCTGATAATAAATATCAAAAAAACTATATAGCTAAAATTGAAAATTATCATTATATATCATTTTTTTTGATAAATAGGTAAACCGGTTAACAATACAAAAAAATAATATGTAAGTCAAGCATTGAATACAATATCAAGTTGTTAAAAATAGCTTGGAATTTATGAATATTTTTATAGAACCTGCTAAAAAGAACTAAAAAAAAGTACAATATGTAAATAGTGTACAAAAAAAATAAAAAAAATATTAAGAAAATATCAAAAAAATGGAATAAAAATATATATGTTTTGATAAAAAATAGGATTTTATATTTATTTTAATTTTCTAAAAAATACTTTTAAAGTTAAAAAATACAATAAAAATTAAACGTAAAATTTTAAAATATAATAATTAATATTTTATTCATTATATACAAAGCTTTATATTACAACATGTTAGAAGTTTTATGGAAAAAAATGAAACTTAGAAAATTTAAAAAAATGACGAATCAGTAAAATGTGAACGTAAAATATAAAATGTTATAAATTTTATAAAAAATTTTTTGATAGTTAAATTTTAAATATTAGTGGTTTATAATCAAAGTTGTAATCAAACAATGTTAGGAGGAGATGTTCTTGAGAATTACAATGCGTGAACAAGAGAAGCTTATGATCGTTGTTGCAGCTGAAGTTGCAAGAAGAAGAATGAAAAAAGGTCTTAAGCTAAATTATCCAGAATCTGTTGCTTTAATAACAGATGAAATAATGGAAGGTGCTAGAGAAGGTAAAAGTGTTACTGATCTAATGGACGAAGGAAGAAAAATCTTAACAAGAGATCAAGTAATGGAAGGAATTCCAGAAATGATACATACAGTTCAAGTAGAAGTAACTTTCCCTGATGGAACTAAACTAGTAACAGTACATGATCCAATTCAATAATAGTAAGGAGGTTAAATTATGATACCAGGTGAAATAATTTTAGGTGAAGGAACTATAAAATATAACGAAGGTAGAGAAGCTATCAAGATAAAAGTTAAAAATGAAGCTGATAGACCGGTTCAAGTTGGTTCACATTTTCATTTTTATGAAGTTAATACAGGATTAAAATTTGATAGAGAAAAAGCTTACGGAAAGAGATTAGATATACCAGCTGGAACAGCAGTTAGATTTGAACCAGGTGATGAAAAAGAAATTAGTCTAATTGATATTGCCGGAGTTAGAAGAGTATACGGATTAAATAACCAAGTAGACGGATACTTAGATGAAGGGAGAAGAAAGTAATGAGTTTTGAAATAGATAGAAAACGCTATGCTGATTTATTTGGACCAACTAAAGGTGACAAAATAAGATTAGCAGATACTGATCTTTTTATAGAAATAGAAAAAGACTTAACTGTTTACGGAGATGAATGTAAGTTCGGTGGAGGAAAATCTCTAAGAGATGGAATGGGACAAAACTCTATTGAAACTAGAAAAAATCCTAAAGTAGTTGACTTAATAATTACAGGAGTAACAATTCTTGACTACACAGGAATTTATAAAGCTGATATCGGTATTAAAGATGGTAAAATAGCTGCTATAGGAAAAGGTGGAAACCCATTAGGAATGGATAATGTAGATTTCATAGTAGGTGTTAGTACTGAAGCTTTAGCAGGAGAAGGATTAATCTTAACTGCTGGTGGAATTGATACACACGTACACTATATTAGTCCAGATTTAGTTAGAGTTGCATTAGAAGGTGGAATAACTACTGTAATCGGTGGTGGAACTGGTCCAAATGATGGAACAAATGCTACAACTTGTACTCCAGGTGCTTGGAATATAGAAAGAATGATCCAATCAGCTGAAGCACTACCAATAAATATTGGATTCTTAGGAAAAGGTAGTGGAGCTAACGTAGAAGTTAATGGAGAACAAATCGAAGCTGGAGCTTGTGGATTAAAAATTCACGAAGACTGGGGAGCTACAAAATCAGCAATAGATTATTCACTTAGAGCTGCTGATAAATATGATGTTCAAGTTTCAATCCATACTGATACTTTAAATGAAGCTGGATTCGTTGAACATACTATAGATTCAATTGAAGGAAGAGTAATACATACATTCCATACAGAAGGAGCAGGTGGAGGACATGCGCCAGATATCTTAAAAATGGCATCATATCCAAATGTTTTACCAGCTTCAACAAATCCAACAAAACCATATACAAAAAATACTATAGCTGAGCACTTAGATATGTTAATGGTTTGTCACCATTTAGATGCTAAAGTACCAGAAGATATAGCATTTGCTGATTCAAGAATAAGAAAACAAACTATAGCTGCTGAAGATATTCTTCATGATATGGGAATATTCAGTATGATGAGTTCAGATACAATGGCTATGGGAAGAATTGGTGAAGTTGTAACTAGAACTTGGCAAACAGCTAGTAAAATGAAAGTTCAAAGAGGGGTTATGAAAGGTGACAAAGAAAATTCTGATAACAACAGAGTTAAGAGATATGTTGCTAAATATACAATAAACCCTGCTATAGCTCAAGGAATAAGTGAGTATGTAGGATCTGTTGAGGTTGGTAAAGTAGCTGACTTAGTTCTTTATGAACCAGCATTCTTCGGAGTTAAACCTAAAATGGTTATTAAAGGTGGAATGATTAACAACTCAATTATGGGAGAAGCAAATGCTTCAATTCCAACTTGTCAACCAGAACTTCCAAGATCAATGTTTGGAGCTTATGGAAAAGCAATGTCAAACACTTGTATAACATTCGTTTCTCAATATGCTTATGAACATGGAATCAAAGAAAAATTAGGATTACAAAAAGAAGTATTACCTGTTAAAGGAATAAGAAACTTAACTAAAGAGGATATGAAACTTAATGGGGAAATGCCTAAGTTAGAAGTTGATCCACAAACATATGACGTAAAAGTTGATGGTGAATTAATAACTTGTGAACCAGCAGATAAATTACCTTTAGCTCAAAGATACTTCTTATTCTAAGAGAGGAGAAGAAAAGCAATGATTTTTGAAAGAGTATTAGGAAATGTAGAAAATACTAATGTAGATGGATGCCACGTGGAAAAGGTATATCTAAATAATGAAGAAATGCTAAAAAGAATAATTAGAGTTACTTCAGATCACGGAAATGATTATGGAATTTCACTTTCACAAGGTGAAAAACTTAGAGATGGAGATATTCTAATGAATGATGGATACAATGTAGTTGTTGTAAAATTTAATTCAGAAGATGTTTTAGTAATAAAACCAAAAGATATGAATCAAATGGGAAAAATAGCTCACTATATTGGAAACAAACATTTACCTGCTCAATTTATTGATGGAGAAATGATAATCCAATATGACTATGTTGTTGAAGAAGATCTTAGATTAAGAGGAATAGATTTCTCAAGAGAAAATAAAGAATTAAAAGAGGCATTTAAGCATGTTGACTTCGCACACAAACACTAATTTAAAAGTGTTGCAGATAATGCAACTTTGTGATTCTAACTTCCCAATAGGATCATTCAATCATTCTTATGGAATGGAAACTTATCTTAGAGACAATAGAATTAAAAATACTGAAACTTTTAGATACTGGATAACAGCATTTTTTAAGAATCAGTTTATGTATAGTGATGGTCTTTCAATTAAGTTTTTATATGAATACTTAAAAAAGAAAGATACTAAAAAAATATTAGAATTAGATAGAAAAATAACAGTTCAATGTATGGCATATGAAACAAGAAACGGAAATAAACTTGTTGCTAAGAGAATGTTAAGTTTATTTTTAGATCTATATGATTCTAATTTATTAAAAAAATATTCTGAGAAAATCAATAAAGGAAAAGCTTTTGGTCATCCAGCATTAGTATTTGGAATGCTTATGTATGAGCTAGAAATAAAGTGTGAGGATGCTATACAGTACTATATGTATAGCACTGCCTCAACTTTAATACAAAATGCAGTTAGAACAATACCTTTAGGACAAAAGGATGGGCAAATACTTTTAAAAGAGTGCTCAGAAAGCTTTGATAATCTTACAAAAATTATTAATGAATTAGATGAAGACATGTTTGGAGCTAACGTACCAGGTATTGAATTAGCTCAAATACAACATGAAACATTAATATTTAGATTATTTATGTCATAAAAAAAGAAAGGTAGTGATTTTATGAAACCAGTTGTTATAGGTGTAGGAGGACCAGTTGGAAGTGGTAAAACACTTTTAATTGAGAGACTAACTAGACAAATGAGTAAAGAGTATGAATGTGCAGTAATAACTAATGACATTTATACAAAAGAAGATGCTAAATTCATGGTAAAAAATTCTGTATTACCAGAAGATAGAGTAATAGGAGTTGAAACAGGAGGATGTCCTCATACTGCTATTAGAGAAGATGCTTCAATGAACTTTGCTGCAATTGAAGAATTAAAAAATAAATTTAAAGATTTAGAAATAATATTCTTAGAAAGTGGTGGAGATAACTTAGCAGCTACTTTCAGCCCAGACTTAGTAGATTTTTCATTTTACATAATAGACGTAGCTCAAGGAGAAAAAATTCCTAGAAAAGCTGGTCAAGGAATGATAAAAAGTGACTTATTCATAATAAATAAAATAGATTTAGCACCATATGTTGGAGCAGATTTAGAAGTAATGAAACAAGATACATTACACTTCAGAAAAGAAAATACTTTCATGTTTACAAACTTAAAAACTGATGACGGATTAAATTCAGTTATTGATTGGATAAAAAGAAACTGCCTTTTAGAAGGAATGTAGTCTTATGAAGTCAATAAATACAAAACATGAAAATAAGGAAAATTATGATGCTTATATTGATTTAGTTTTAGCTAAGAGCGGAAATAAGACAATAACAACTACAAGAGCTTATGATGGAGTAATGAGAGTTTCACCAACACTTCATTTAGATAGAGAAGAAATATCAACTTATTTCTTAATTCAAATAGGTGGAGGATATGTTGAAGGTGAGAAATTCTTAAACAATATAGAAGTTAAAGAAAATGCTAGAGCTATAGTTACAACTCAAGCATCAGCTAAAATCTATAAATGTGAAAATAAGCTTGAAACATATCAAAAAACTAATATAAAACTAGATAAAAATAGTATATTAGAATTTGTAACTGATCCTGTTATTCTTTATAAAGATGCAAAATATAAGCAAGAAAATAATATATATATGGATGAAACTTCAACATTCATTTATACAGATGGTATAACTTCTGGATGGTCTCCAGATGGACAAGATTTTAAATATGATAGAGCAAAGTTACAGACTAATTTATATTACAATGGAGAACTTGTTTTATTAGATAATCTAGTTATGGAGCCAGCTAAATATGATATAAGTCATATTGGATATTTAGAAGGATATTTAAATTTTGGAACTCTATTAGTAGTAGACAAAAAGATTGATAAGAAATTCATAGAAGAAATGAGAAAAGAATTAGAAAATGTTGATCTTGATGTTAACTTTGGAGTTTCTTCATTAGAAGTTAATGGATTTATTCTTAGAGTTATTGGAAATATGACTCAGGATATAGAAAAAGTTATTAGTATTTGTCATGACTATGTGAGAAAAGAATTATTTAATTCAATTCCACTAGTTATAAGAAAATATTAGTTAAATTAAAGGTTATTATAATAACCTTTAATTTAGAAATTATATTTGGATTTTAAAATTTAATATTTAAGGAGGAATTATTATGTTAGGAGCAGTCCTTTTATACGTAGGATTCGTTTTAATGATAAATGGTATAGGTACTTTAACAAAAATACCACCAAAATCAACAGCAGTAATGAATATATTCACAGGAGCATTATCAATAGTTATGAACTTTGGTTCATTACTTATTGCACAAGCTCAAGGTGGAACTAATATGTCAGCATTTTATGCAGATGGAACAGGATTATTATTTGGATTTACATATTTATTTGTAGGAATTAATTCAATATTTGACCTTGATAATAGAACATTTGCATGGTATTCATTATTTGTTGCAATTACTACTATTCCAGCTGGTGTACTTCAATGGAGAGAAGGCGGAATTTGGAACATTCTTATGGCTATTATTTGGTGGGCATGGGGAGTCCTATGGGTTACAGCACCAATAGAAACACTTTGGGGTAAAAAGCTTGGTAAATTTACACCTTGGTTAAGTATCATTGAAGGTATATTTACTGCTTGGGTTCCAGGATTCTTAATCTTAATAAGCATTTGGAAATAAGATTTTAAAAATTAAATTACCATATCAACTGATATGGCAATTTAATTTTTACATATAGTATTAAATGCTTTTAAGCATTTAATACTAATTAACTATAGACATATAACAATGAACTTAAAAATTAGAAAATATAGAAGAAAGGATGATTTTTTTGTTTAACGAAATTATACATAGTAATGAAACATTTATGATTATTTCTACTATATTAGTATTTCTAATGACTCCTGGATTAGCATTTTTCTATGGAGGACTAGTAGAAAAGAAAAACTCACTTACAATAATGTTACAAATCTTCTTAGCTATAGGAGTTGTAGGACTTTTATGGATATTTGGAGGATTTAGTTTAGTATTTGGTAAAGATATACACGGAATTATAGGTAATCCACTTCAATATTTTGGATTTAAAAATATAACTTTTAATGTAAATGCACAATATGGTTCAACTATACCATTTTTATTATTCTTTATGTATCAATTAATGTTTGCTATAATAACTCTACCATTAATGACTGGAGCTATGGCAAACAGAATGAAAATTGGAGGATGGGTAATCTTCCTTATAGTATGGATGATATTAGTTTACTTCCCAGTTGCACACTGGGTATGGGGTGGCGGATTCTTAGCTAAAATGGGATTCGTAGATTTTGCTGGAGGAACAGTAATCCATGCTACAGCAGGATTCTCAGGACTTGCTGCAATTTTTATTCTTGGAAAAAGAAAAGTTATTTCAGGAAAAGCACCTTTTAATTTAGGACTAGTAGCAATTGGTACAGCTTTATTACTATTTGGTTGGTTTGGATTTAACTCAGGTGGAGTTTTAGCAGCTAATGGATTAGCTTCTATAGCATTCACAAATACTGGTGTTGCAGCAATAACTTCTATGATTGTTTGGACAATAATAGTTTATATAGAAACTAAAAAATTCTCTTTATTAGAATTATTTGTTGGAGCAGTAGCAGGATTAGCTACAATAACTCCTGCTTCAGGATATGTAACTCCTGATTCAGCAGTTATTATTGGAGCAGTAGCAGCTATATTCTGTTTTGCTTGTGTAAAATTTGCAAAGAAAATGAAATGGGATGACGCATTAGATGTATGGGGAACTCATGGTATGGGAGGAGTTCTAGGAACTCTTGCTGTTGGTGTATTTGCAAATAGCTTAGTTAATGGAGTACATGCAAGTGTACATCAATTCCTTATCCAATTATTTGGTGTAGTACTTGTTTCAGTTTATGCTTTTGTTGTAAGTTTCATAGTTATAAAAATAATGGACAAAGTATTAGACATAAGAACAACTGAAGAACAACAAAGAATAGGATTAGACAAAACTTTACTTGGTGAAGAGTATAGTATAGATGATTAATAAGAAACCTCAATGAATTTATATTCATTGAGGTTTCTTATTAATAAATAAATTAAATATATATTTTCATTATTTATGAATGTATTATTTATAATATAGCTTTAAATTTATCTGAACACTTTGATGGAGTAAATTGAATTATTTCAAATTCAGCTAAATCTTTCTTAAAGAACACATCTTCTTTTATTATTTCCATAACATCTTCTTTATTTTTTTTATTACAAAGTATAATTCCACCATTTCTAGGTGTTTTTCTTCCAGAGCATAAAAAATTATTTTCTTTAAAATTTTTATCTAAATATTTTATATGCTCTTCTAAATTTTTATCAATTATATCCAAATTTACTTTATAAGTTAAGTTTATAATAAACATACTTGTAAACCTCCTAAAAATATATTATCATTATATAGTGACCGCGGTCACTATATAATATACTTTTTATAAATAAATGTCAAGCAAGCTTATTAAAGGGAGAATTAAGATGGAATCTATATCTAGAAAAAGACAAGGTGAATTAACTAAAGAAAAGATTTTTAAAAATGCTGTTAGATTAATTAAACAAAAAGGATATAATGATGTAACTGTAAGTGAAATTTGTAAAGAATCTGGAGTTTCTAAAGGTGGGTTTTATGTTCATTATAAATCTAAAGAAGATATTGTAAGAGAAAGTTATTATATTAATATGAATGATTATATTAATGATAGATTTTCAAAATTAAATAAAAAAACTTTATCTATTAAAGATAAAATAAAAATATTTTTAAATTTAGAATTAGAATTTGCTGAATATATAGGATATGAATTAACATGTTTATCTTATATTATGAATTTAAATGAATGCACAAAAGGTGAAAGCAAACATTTTGAAAAAAGAGAGTTTTCATCTATATTAAAAGAGTGTATTTTAGAGGCTAAAGATCAAGATGTACTTAAAGAGGACTTAAGTATTGATGAAGCATTTTTATTTATTGAGAGCGGAATTAGAGGGTTTATGGCGTCTTGGTGTTTTTCTAATAATAAATTTAATATTTCTTTATTAGGTAAAAAATATATAGATACAATTATTGAAAGCATTTTAATATAAATTATAATTTCAAATAATATGGAAAAATTTATCTGATATTTGCAAATCTTCATTTAATATTATATAATAATTATTATTAAGAGAGATTAGGAGAGAAAATTATGGAAAACAAAATATTAGAAATTGGAAATATGGCACCCCAGTTTAAAGCTATGGGTTCAGATGAAAAAGAGCACAAATTAAGTGATTATAGAGGGAAAAGAGTTATACTTTATTTTTATCCAAAAGATAATACTCCAGGATGTTCTTTAGAGGCTCAAGATTTTAAAAAATATAATGAGCAATTTATAGATAAGAATACGGTTATAATAGGAGTAAGTAGAGACTCATTGAAATCACATAATAAATTTATAGAGAAATATGAATTACCTTTTCTTTTAATATCTGATGAAAGTGAAGAAGTATGTAATCTTTATGGAGTTATGAAAGAAAAAAATATGTTCGGAAAAAAAGTTTTTGGAATAGAAAGAAGTACTTTCATAATTGATGAAGAAGGAAAGATAGTGGATATTTATAGAAAAGTAAAAGTAAAAGGACACGTAGAAGAATTATTAAATAAATAAAACAAAAAGACTTATGAAAGGATAGTTTTTAATTAGCCTTTCATAGGTCTTTTTTATGTAATTTAAATTTTATATAATTGCAAAAATCGCCATTCCAATTGAGAAAATAATTGGAGCTAATATAACAGTTATTATACCATTAACACCAATGGCAAGGGAACTCATAGCACCTTCAGTTTCACCAATTTCTAATGCTTTTGTTGTACCAACAGCATGTGATGAAGTACCAAGGCAAAGTCCAACGGCAATTTTGTTTTTAATTCTAAATATTTTTGTGATAAAAGGTTGAATTATAGCACCTATAATACCAGTTGTAATAACAGCAAGAACAGTTACAGGAACTAAACCGTGAAGCTCTGCAGTTACTGATATTGCTATAGGAGTAGTTACTGATTTAGCCATTAATGAGGCAATCATTTTTTTATCTAATCCTACAAAGTGTGAAAGTAATAATATTGATATTATTCCTCCGCCGCTTCCACAAATAATTCCAACAAATATTGGAATAGCATTTTCCTTTAATCTATCAATTTGTTTATATAAAGGAACTGCTAATACTACAGTTGATGGTGCTAAAAATAGATTTATAAATCTTGCTCCATCATTATAAGTTTTAAAACTTATATGGAATACTAATAAAAATCCTATTACTAAAATTATGGCAATTAGCAAAGGATTGAATATTGGTAAATTTGTTTTTCTATATAATAAAACACCGATCTCATATGCTATAAGTGATATAACAATACCAAATAAAGCATTATTTATAATGATATTTGAGATAGTTGACATTTTTTACACTCCTTTTTAGTATGCCTATTTAATTTCTTTTAAATTCTTTTGTTTTTTCTTGTCCATTTTATTTGCAATAGCTTGAACTACCAATCCAGTGATTGTCATTGTTACAGCAGTAGTTACTAAACAAACTATTAGAATCTGAACAATATTAGCTTTTATTAAACCGAAAGAGTTCATTACGGCAACCCCAGCTGGTAAAAAGAAAAAAGCTAAATGGTCTAGGAAGAAATTACTTATTGTATTTATTTGCTCAAGTTTTATTATCTTTAAGCAAAGGGCTATAAATAATAAAATCATTGCAATTATATTCCCAGGGATAGGTACATGGGTTACAGCAGTAATTACTTCACCAATAATATATAATATTAAAATTATTAATGCTTCTCTAAATAGTTTCACTTGCTGTTCCTCCTTTACTATAATTTCATTAATACTGTATCACTTAAAGTTAACTAAGTAAATAAACTAAAAATGACAATAATAAAAGATTACATCATGAAAACGATGTAATCTTTTTATTGAAACTCTGAAAACCCCCATATCTAGAGGGTTATAGAGAAAAAGAGTTAAGAAAAATAATTTACTTTTTGTTCACAAAATATGCTTCTAAAATGCTAATTCCTTTATACATAAGAAAAGCGATAATTGACAAAATGACAATGCTCATCATTACCATGTCTAATTGTGATATTTGACCACCATAAACTATTAAGAAACCTAGTCCTTCTCTAGCTACTAAGAATTCTCCCATTATAACACCTACCCAAGATAATCCAAGGTTTATTTTTAATGTTGATATTATCACAGGAACAGAAGCAGGTAATATTAAATATCTTATTATCTGAAGTTTAGAAGCTTGGAATGTCTTCATTAAAAGAAGTTTTTCAGGGTCTATTTCATTAAATCCAGTTAATATACTTAAAATTGTAGTTACTATAGATATCAATAATGCCATAGCAATTATTGCTGAAGTTCCGTTACCAATCCAAAATAAAATAATAGGTGCTAGTGCAACTTTAGGCAATGCATTTAAAACAACTAAATATGGGTCTAATACTTTTGATACTTTAGGAAACCACCAAAGTAATATAGCTACTAAAGTTCCTATTAAAGTACCTAATAGAAAGCCTAAAATAGTCTCATATAAAGTGATTCCTATATGAGTTAATAATGTTCCATCTCTAAGAAATTCTAAGAATGAATTGACCATTCTAGTAGGTGAAGAGGTAAGGAAAGGATCTATGATATTTAGTCTAGCAAACAGTTCCCAAAATAAAATAATTATGACTAGAATTAAGCATCTAAAAAATGTTATTTTTCTTTTTCTTTTTTTAATATTTTGTAAATAAAGTGTATGCTCGTTGCTCATAATTTAATCCTCCATTTCAGTCCAAATATGATTGAAGTAATTCTTAAATTCAGATGAGCTTCTTCTTTGGAAAGGTGTAAGTGATTTATCAAAAGAAATATCTATAATTTCTTTAATATAAGCAGGCCTTTTACTTAGTAATATAATCTTGTCCGAAGTTGAAATGGCTTCACTTATATCATGAGTAACCATAACAGCTGTTTTTCCTTCAGATTTTATTATTTCGTGAATGTCATTACAAACATTTAGCCTAGTTTGATAATCAAGAGCTGAAAAAGGTTCATCTAAGAAAAGAATGCTAGGTTTTAAAGCTAGAGTTCTAATTAAAGCTACTCTTTGCCTCATACCTCCAGAAATTTCAGATGGTTTATGATCTTTAAATTTTTCTAAATCATATTTTTTTATTAAGCTCTCTACATAAGATATATTTTCATCATTTAATACTCCTTTAATTTTTAAACCTAAAGTAATATTATTAAATACTGATGTCCAAGGGAACAAATGATCCTTTTGAAACATATATCCTATCTTATCTAAATTATTTTTTAAAGGACTATCATTAAATAGTATAGAGCCTTCAGATGGGACTAAAAGTCCACTCATTATATTTAATAAAGTAGACTTTCCACATCCAGAAGGGCCTAATATGCATATATAATCTCCTTCATCTACAGTAAAACTAATATTTTTGATTGCCTCTATTTCGCCTTTTTCTGAATGATATCGCATTTTTATATTATCTATTTTTAATAAACTCATGTAAAACTCCGTTATTAATCAGTTTTTACATTTTCAGCAAAAGTATTATCAACGATATCAGAGAAAGCAGGTGTCTTTTTAATTAGGTTACTATCATAAGATTTTATTACATCTATAAGATTATTTAATCCTTCTTCACTTACTTTAGGATCTTTAGCTAAAGCATCAATTTTCTTATAGTTATCTATAACATTTATCATTATATCCATATCAGTACCAGGGAAAAATGAGATTATAGATTCAGCTATTTCTTTAGATGAATGAGAATGGAACCATTCTTGTCCTTTAGCTATAGCATTGGTAAATTTTTGAATTGTTTCTGGGTTATTTTCCATATAAGATTTAGAGGCAAAAAAGCAAGTATAAGTCATATTTCCTGCAGATTCACCAATTGAAGCCACTATTTTAGCATTTCCTTCTTTTTCAAGCATAGAAGCAGTTGGTTCAAAAAGTGCAACATAATCTCCAGTACCAGATTTAAAAGCACTTGCAGTAGCAGTAAAATCTAGATTTGTAAGTAACTTAACATCTGATTTAGGATTAATATTATTTTTTCTCATAACATATTCAAGAGCCATTTCAGGAACACCACCAGGTCTTCCACCAATTATTTCTTTTCCTTTTATATCAGACCATTTAAAATCTTTATCATTTCTTCCAACTAGAAATGACCCATCTTTTTGAGTAAGTTGTGCAAATAGAACAGGTAAATCTTCACGACCTTGATTATAAATATAAATTATTTGTTCAGGTCCGCAAAAACCAATATCAGCATTTTTAGAAAGGACATTTTGCATTACTTTATCAGCACCTTGTCCAGTAGAAAGATCTATATTTAATCCTTCTTCTTCAAAGAATCCTTCATTTATGGCTATATACATAGGTGAATAAAAAACAGAACGAACAACTTCATTTAATCTAACTGTTTCTTTAGAAGAAGTTTTATTATTAGAACAACCACCTATAAAAACTATAGACATTATTAAAACTAATAGAGTAGATAAAATTTTTATTTTCTTTTTCATATTACATATCCTTATTATAATAATTAATTTTAATTTATGATATGACATCAAATGACAAAATGTTAAAATAAAAAAATTAGATATGCATCAATTTATGCATATCTAATATATTATTTAGATAATTCTTTATTTTTTTCTTTTATAGTTTTACTTAAATGTTGAATTCCTATAGATATTATAATGCAAATTAATACTACTGTTACACAGGATAATATACAGCTAAATAAAGTATTAAAATTGAGATATGGTAACATAGTATTAGCTACAGTTCCATGAAATAAATACATATAAAGAGACATTTTCCCTAGTGAAGAAAGTGGTGTTCTTTTTTGTGGTATTATTGAAATTAAAAACCCACCTAGTAAAAAAGCACCAATATAGTGGAATGCTCTACAAAATAAAGGAAAAAGTCCTAAATCAATAAAATGCTCATAATTTGTATATTCAAATAGTAAATCTACAGGAATATAGTTTTGTAAGAAATAAAGTATAATTAATATGATAATAGATCCAGTTAATAAGTAATTTCTATATTTTTTTATAGTTTCTATATATTCACGCTTAAACATCATACCAGCGATAAAGAATGGAAGAAAGAAAAATGTTCTAGAAAAGCTTCCATTGCTTCCTACACTAGTATCAAAACCTATTACAAGTGAAAATATTATTGAACCTATAAGCCATAATTTTTCATTTTTTATATAATCCGAAATTATATACCAAGCGGTTAAAGATAATAAATACCAGAATGTCCATTGTGTTGCAAGTAAAGTAAAATCTAATTCTCCGTGAAGTATATAATTGTAATATGCAACATAAAGGATTTGGGCTAGTACATATATGGTAAATATGTGTTTAACTTTTTGAATTGTAGTTCGCTTACTTCTTTTTGAAAAATATCCCGAAACAAAAGTAAATACAGGCATATGAAACATATATAAAAATAATATAAAATAATGTACATTTACATTAGTAGGAGAGGCTAATTCTAAAGTGTTACCTATTATGACAGCTATAATAAGAAATCCTTTTAAAGTGTCAAAGAAATAGTCTCTTTTGTTAATAGAAATTTCCAATATAAACCCTCCTTGTTAAAAAAGTTCACAAAAACTTAATTTATTGTAAATTATATAATAAAAATAATTAATGTACAAACCTAATATTGGAAAATACATCGAAAGAAGTTTCCTATAAAATATGATATTATATATAAAAGAAAAATATTACGAGGTGATAAAATGATAAAAGCTGTTTTATTTGATTTAGATGGGACACTTTTAGATACAAATGAATTAGTGTATAGAAGTTTTAATTATATATTTAATGAGAAACTAAATTTAAATTTTGATAAAAATAAAATAGGAGAAAATTACGGAAGACCTTTAGAAGAGTCTTTTTCTAAAATAACAGAAAATAAAGAAGAAATAGAAAATCTTATTAAAGAATATCGTAAATATAATTTAGAAATTCATGATGATCTTTGCAGACCTTTTATTGGAACAGAAATACTTTTAAAATTTTTAAAAGAGAATGGAATGAAAATAGGTATAGTAACTTCTAAGAAAGAGGATGTAGCTAAAAGAGGATTAGAAATATCTAATCTTATGAAATATATAGATATTTTTGTAAGTACAGAGCACACTAAAAAGCATAAGCCAGATGGAGAACCTGTTATTTATGCTTTAGAGAAATTAGGAATAAAAAGAGAAGAGGCAATAATGGTAGGAGATAGTCCTTATGATTTATTAAGTGGTAAAAATGCTGGAGTTAAAACTTGTGGAGTAAATTATACAATGATAGATATAAATGAACTTAAAAAAGTAAATCCAGATTATTTTATTGATAATCCAACAGATTTAATAAAAATTATTGAAAAGGAAGGGTTTTAATGAACATTCAGATATTTGGAAGAAAAAAATGCTTTGATACAAAAAAGGTTGAAAGATATTTTAAAGAGAGAAGAATAAAATATTCATTAATTGATTTAGATGAAAAAGGAATATCAAAAGGTGAATTAAATAATATTAAAATATGCATAAAAATAAATGATTTAATTAATACAAATGCAAAGGACTATAAAAAATCTAATTTAGATAAAATAAGAGCAGCTGAGATGAAAGAAGAAATACTTCTTAAAAATCCAAAGCTTATAAAATCACCTATAGTTAGAAATGGGAAAGATGCAGTTTTAGGATATAATGTAGATAAGTTTAAAGAATGGGAGTCAAGTTATGAGCAAAAGAAAATTTAAGGGAAGCGTAGTTTTAAACCCAGTACCAGTTGTTATGATTTCAACTAAAAATAAAGAGGGAAAGGAAAATGTTTTTACAGTTGCTTGGACTGGAACAGTATGTACAAAGCCTCCAATGTTATCAATATCAGTAAGACCTAGTAGATTATCTTATGAATATATAAAAGAAACTATGAGTTTTGTTGTTAATATACCAAGTTCAGATATGGTTAAGAAAGTTGATTATTGTGGAGTTAGAAGTGGAAGAACAAATGATAAGATAAAAGAAATGGGATTTACTATGATACCTTGTGATGATATCGAAGGAAGTTACATAAATGAATGCCCTATATCAATTGAATGCAAAGTGAAAAGTATAGTTCCTTTAGGTACTCATGATATGATAATTGCTGATGTATTAAGTTCTCATATAGATGAGAGCCTTATGGATGAAAAAGGTAAAATACATTTTGAAAAAGGTGATTTAATTACATATTGTCATGGAGAATATTATAAAATGCCTCAAAATTCAATTGGGAAGTTTGGATATTCTGTTATGAAGAAAAAAACTCTAAAAATTAAAAATCAAGAAAAAAAATCTAAAGGTGAATTAAAAGAAAAAGATAATAAAAAAGATTCAAAGAAAAAATCTAAAGATGAAAAAAATAGTAAGAAAAAGATTAATAACTTAAAAAATAAAAGTAAAAGTTCTAGTATTTCAAAAAAGAATTCAAAGAAAAAAAGAAAAATAAAATAAGCAGCATTTTGCTGCTTATTTTAATATCTTCTTCTATAATTTGAATAAGAAGAATAACGGCTTCTTCTTGAACGTCTCTTATTTATTGTTCTAATAATAAATAAAATTATTAAAACTATTAAAGCTATACCCACAAGTACACCTAAGTAAACAAATATGTTAGCTTTAATTAAATCAAATTTAGATATACCAATTGACCCTTTAACTGTTGTTTTATATTGACCAGAAACAAGAGTTAAATCTAAACTATCCTTTGAAGATGCCTTCCAAGCACTGTCCCCGTTGCTATTGAAAGTTATGTCAGTATGGTTTTTGTTAAATTTATTATTGTACATCATAACATCTTGGTCTACAGTAACTGGTACAGTTATTTCTTTAGTAGGACCAAAGAATCCAAAAAGTTTATACTTTAAAGTTACATCTTTAATAGATTGTCCGGACTTAATAAATACTTCAGGCTTTGCAGAATAACTATAGTTCATCATAGCTTCCATATCTTTGTATCTATTATCTGGGGTATGCATATCATTAGAGAATAATATTATCCCTAAAATTTCTCTACCATCTCTATTGTAAACACTAGCTAAACAGTTTCCAGCATCATTAGTTGTACCAGTTTTTCCAGCAATATTCCCATCTTTTCCAAGAAGTTCATTTCTGTTAACTAAATCAACTCTTTTGCCATTAATCATTATGCTAGAATTTTTTGTTTCCATAGTTTCCTTTACCCATGGATTGGCAAATGCCGCTTTTAAAAGAATTGCTAAATCGTATGCTGTAGTATAATGGTCAGCATCTTGAAGACCATTAGCAGTTACGAAATGTGTATCTTTCATACCTAATTTCTTAGCTTCTTCATTCATCATATTAGCAAAGTTTTTAGAATTTCCCCCAACATAATCAGCTATCATATATGCTGCATCGTTTGCAGAAAACATAAGTAATGCTTTCATAACATCCTCACCAGACATTTTTTGACCAACAGTAATACTAACTCCAGGCCAATTTGAATGTAATGAGTAAGGTGGTTGAATTGAAGCTTCTTTAGTAAAAGTAATTTCATCTGTTTTATTAGCATGTTCTGCAAAAAGTAATGCAGTCATAAGCTTAGTTAAGCTTGCAGGATAAGCTTTTGCATCAGCATTTTTTGAATAAATAACTTCCCCTGTTTTTAAGTCCATGCTTATTGCATATTTAGCTGATAAATTTGGACCTACATCATTAGTTGTAGTTTCAGTTGATATTTTTGTAGGAGTATCAGCATTAGCAATATTAGAAAAAGGTAGGAAAAATGATAGCATAAAAATTAAAGCTATCGTTTTAATAAGCAAATTCTTTTTTGAAAAAAAATTTGTTTTCGTCAAAGCAATCTCTCCATCTCATTTAATTTTATTTGGGACATATATAAAATGAGTATAACATTTAAAAAGTACAATAACAATAACGAAAAAATAATATAATTATTACAATTTATTAATAAAATTTATCATTTTAGGCAAACTAAAGACAGAGAGGGTGGTATTTTGAAAAAATTATATAAGTTTTTATTCGTTTTGGCAATTTTGCCATTAATTTTAACATTATTTAATAATATAACTGCATTTGGAGGTGAAATAAAAAAGACAGTTTATTTAACATTTGATGATGGACCATCAAAAAATAATACAGCAAGTGTATTGAATATATTAAATAAAAATGGAGTAAAAGGAAGTTTCTTTGTTGTAGGGCAAAATGCAATTAAATATAAAGAGAATTTAAAGAATTTACAAAAGAGTGGTATGGGAATTTATCCTCATTGTAATGTTCATACTTATTCTCAAATTTATAAAAATAAAGATGCTTATTTTTATGATTTAAATTGTTGCAAAGATAATTTGAAAAATATATTAGGTAATGATTATGATTTTAAATTTGTAAGATTACCAGGTGGAGCAACAAATGAAGTTTCAAATTTTAATATTAAGAATTCCATTTTAAAAGAACTTGATTATAAAGGAATAAATTATATTGATTGGAATGTTGATTCAGGAGATGCAGAAGCTGTTAGTGTATCAACAAACAAATTAAAAAGTAATTTTAAAAAAAATTGTGGAAAATACAAAGTAGAAGTAGTACTTATGCATGATACAGATGCTAAAGATTCAACAGTTATGTCTCTTCAAGATTTAATAAATATATATAAGAGTAAAGGTTATGAATTCAAAACTTTAGACCAAATAACTGAAGATGAAATAGATTATTTAATACATACAAAAGTAGTAAATAGAGTTTATAAAGAAAAAAAGTAGATTAAAAATCTACTTTTTTTCTTTAAATCTATTTATTATATATTCTTTAGCTTTTAATTCTAAAGTATCATCAAGTTTTTCTAATTTTACTTCACCATATTTTTTTTCTAAAGCTAATGAAAGAATTTTATCTGCTAATTCAGGATTTTTTGAAAGTAATGATCCATGGAAATAAGTACAGAAAGTATTTTTATAAATACATCCTTCATACCCATCAGAACCATTATTACCATAACCTTCAACACATTTACCTAATGGTTTTAAATCATTTATATATGTTCTACCAGAATGATTTTCAAAACCTACATAAGTTTGATCAAATTCTTCGTTATATATAACTGTATTTCCAATAAATCTAGTGTCTCCACCTTCTGTGTAAATATTTAATATTCCAAGGCCTTCTAGCTTTTCACCATTAGGAGCTCTATAATAGTTTCCAAGTAATTGATATCCTCCACAAATAGCAAGAAGTACTTTTCCATTTTCAACATATCTTTTAAGCTCTTCTTTTTTTGAGGATTTTAAGTCATCAGAAACTATAGATTGTTCATAGTCTTGACCTCCTCCAAAGAACACAATATCAAAATTATCAGCGTTAAAATCATCATTGATAGAAGTGTTTATTATATTTACTTTTATTCCACGTCTTTCAGCTCTTTGTTTAAGAATAAGTATATTTCCTACATCTCCATAAACATTTAAAAGATCAGGATAAAGATGACAAATATTAATTTCCATATAATCTTCTCCTTACCAAAGTTTTTGAATGTATCCCTTTGAGTGAAGATACTTTCTATAATTTATCATAGCAGTATAAGTTGCAAGAATATAGAAGTTATTATCTTTAGAAGCTTTAATCATTTCAGTAAGTTTTTCATAATCAGCTTCAATTTTAAAGTTTTCTTCATTTAAACCAGCAATTTTAAGTCTTACTGCCATATCATACATTCTCATTCCAGAAATAAATACATCATTTATAGGTAGAGTATTAAGTTTTTCAAAGTCAACATCCCAAATCCAAGAAACATCTCTACCATCTGCATAGTTATCATTTAGCATGAAAAGACATGAGAAATCTTTTTTGTTTAAGCAAAGAGTATCAAGTGCTTGATTATATCCAGCAGGATTCTTAACAAGTATAATTTTAGCTTGTTTATCTTCAATATTTATAACTTCTTGTCTACCAAAGCTAGAATCTTGTTTACTTAAAGATTTTAGGATAGCTTCAGTTGGCATACCTAATTCTTTAGCCATAGAATATGCACAAAGCCCATTATAAATATTATAAACACCAGCTTGGCTTATTTTAACAATATCTTCGTTAATCATAACCTCTGAACTATCGGTTTCTAAGTTTAATATTTCTTTTACTGAATATTTAAGTGGACTACGTTTATATCCGCAACTAGGACAATAAAAATCTCCAAGATGGTTATAAGTTATGTAGTTATATTCATAAGGAGCTTTACAAAACTTACAGAACTTAGCATCTGCATTTACATCAAGTTTAACTCCCTCTTTTACAGGAACAGAAAATCCATAGAATGAAGTTTCGTTAGGAATATCTAAATTTCCTAAAAGAGATTCATCACCATTTAAAATAAGTTTTGTTTTTGGAGTTTTTACTATACCTTCCATTATTTTTGAAAGAGTTGTATAAACTTCACCATATCTATCTAATTGATCACGGAATAGGTTAGTGATAGTAAGAAGTTCTGGCTTTATATGTTCAGTTATGAATTTAACATTGGCTTCATCAACCTCAATTATTGCAAAAGCTCTTTTATTTGATTTACCAAATTTAAAATTGTCAACAAAACAAGCAACTATTCCGGCATACATATTAGCACCAGTATTATTAGTAATAACTCTACAACCACTTTCTTTTAATATGTTATAAATCATACTAGTTGTAGTAGTTTTTCCGTTAGTTCCTGTAATAAGTACAACTTTATAATCTTTAGCTACAGTTTTTAATATTTTTTTATCAAGTTTTAAAGCAACTCTTCCAGGAAAAGTACTTCCACCTTTTAAAAAGTTCTTTGATAGGAAAAGAACTAATTTACCTGCAAGTATGCTTATAATAGATTTTATATTAATAATATTCACCGTCCTTACTTTAATAAGTATTACCATTAATAATAAAAAAATATGTTTATTTTTTTAAAATCTAAATATATATTAACTCTTATGTATATAGATTTCAATTAAAATAAACATTAAAAACTTATTAAGTGTAGAATTATTAACAAAATTTTGATAATATGAATAATATAAGGAGAAAATAGGGGGAGTTATGAGTAATTTTATAGAGGGTTATAAAAATCTTATTAAGAAAAAGCCGTATTTAGAAAGTGTATTTACAATATCAGGAGTATGTATATTTGCATTTTTAACTGCTTATATATGTAAAGTTTATTCTACAGAGGATGTAAAGGATACAAATTTAGTATTAAATGAAGAAGAAAGAAATTATTATGAAGGAAATTACGATGAAGCAATAAAAGAATTAAAGAAGAAAGAAGAAAAAGAAGATTGGCCAATTTCACTTATGAAACAAAGTAAAATTCAAGCAGTGAAAGGAGATATATTAGAGTCTAATTCTTTAGCTGAAAAGGCGTATATTCAAAGTAGAATTTCATTAGATGAAAATAGAAAATTAAAAAACAAAGAGGAAGTAGCTAAACTGCTTAATGACATAAGCTTTACATATATTATGAATGGTGAAGTTTCAAGAGGAATAGAATTTGGAGAATTACTTTTAGATGAATATAGTGATAATGAAAATTTGAAAAAAACTCTTGCAACAGCTTATTTGGCTAATGGAGAGTATGAAAAAGCTATAGAAATTTTAAATTCAATAGATATAAATAAAAAAGATAGTTATGAATTAAGTGAACTTGGGGAATTATACTTAATTTCAGGAGATTATAAAAGGGCTATTGAATTATTAAAAATAGCATATAAAGAAGATAATACTAATGTAAATATTTTAGCTATATTAAAGGAACATAGTGAAAATAAAAATTTAAGAGATTTTTTAGAAGAAAATGAAAAGGATAGTATAAATAATATATTTTTAGCACAAATAAATTTATATGATGAAAAGCTACATGATGATTCAATAATTAGAATAAATAAAATAGAAGATGAATCTCTTTTAAAGAAAGTATTAGAGTTGCAAGTAAGTGAAAAAGATTCTGATGAAGGTAGAAGTAGTATCTTGCTAAAAGAGATAGAAGAAGAGTACAATGAAACTTATGGTGGTGCATATGTTCTTTCAAGAATGAATATAAAAAATGGAAATATAGAAGATGGAATTCATTATGGAAATAAGACAATAGAATTTAATGAAAATTTTGGAAAAGCATATGGTGTTTTATTTTCAGAGGCTCTTAAAAATAGTGATAATATAGCAGATTCTATAGGAACTTATTTAAGAGAAGGGCTAGAAAAAAGTCCGTATAGTGTTCAATTAATAAAAGAAATAGCTAATTATTATAAAGAAAAAGGAGAACTTTTAATTAGTTATAATTACTATAAAATTGCGAGTAAATTAGAACCTTATAATGCTAGTAATCACATAAATAAATCTATATTAGAAGCCAATCTTGAAGATGTTTCTGTAGCAAAAAATACAATAGAAGATGCAATAAATATAGATAAAGAAAATAGTGATTTATATAATTTCTTAGGAGTAATTTATTTAGAAACTGAAAATAGTGAGGAAGCTATAAAAAATATTAGAAAAGCATATGAATTAAATAATGATAATATAAAAGCATTAAATAATGCTGCTGTTTATTATACTAGATATGAAAAAAATATATTTAGAGCAAAAGAAAATATTGATTCAGCAAAAGATATGATAAATGACAATGTTGAATTAAAATTAAAAGAAACAATACTTAAAAATCAATCTCTTATAAATAAAACATATGAAGAAGTACAAAATTCAGATAGTGATAATTTTGAAATTGAAAATTTAGAACTATTAATATAATTTTAGCTTAAAAATAACAAAAAATATTCGAAAAAATAATATAGTTAATGGTAGAGATTGTTAAACAGTTAAAGAAGAGGAGTGTATAGTAATGTATCCAATAAGATTTGAAAACTTATACTATGATAAAATCTGGGGGGGAAGAGATTTTGAAAATTTTAGAGATAATGTTCCAGATGGACTTATAGGAGAAAGTTGGGATATTGCATGTCATAGAAACGGTACTGGTGTTATAGAAAATGGAAGACTTAAAGGAATGAAATTTGATGAGCTTATTTATAAATATGGCAAAGAAGTTTTAGGTGACAAATTAAATACAGGAAAATTTCCTTTATTAATAAAGCTTATAAATTCAAATGATAAGTTATCAGTACAAGTTCATCCAGATAATGAATACGCAGTGAAAGATAATGATTTAGGAAAAACTGAAGCATGGTATGTTGTAGATGCAAAAGAGGATGCAACATTAATTGTTGGTACTAAAGATTGTGATAAAAAAATTTTTGAACAAGCATTAAAAGATGGAAATTTAAGTCCATATCTAAATAAGATAAATGTAAAAAAAGGCGATATGTTTTATGTAAAAAGTGGATTAGTTCATGCTATATGTGAAGGTGTAGTAATAGCTGAAATTCAACAAAATAGTGATACTACTTATAGAGTATATGATTATAATAGAGGAAGAGAAATCCATGTAGAAAAAGCATTAGATGTTATAGACTTTAATTTAAAAAGTGAAAATATTAAAGGTATTACTATTCATAAAGAAGGATATGATAAAACTATTCTTTGTTTAGGAGAATTTTTCACAATTCAAAAATATGAAATAGATAAAGAAGTAATTGAAGAAAGTGATAGAAATAGATTCTTTTTATTTACATGTGTAGACGGTGCTGGAGTAGTAGAAGGAAATGGAGAAGTTTTAAATATTAAAAAAGGTGATAGTTTCTTGATACCTGCTTATTTAGGAGAGTATAAATTAAAAGGAAAATTTACTTTACTAAAAAGTTATGTACCAGATATAGAAGAAGAAAAAAATAAAATTTTAAATGAAGTTATAAAGTAAAAAATAGGGCTATTTAATAATAGCCCTATTTTTATAAAAACTTTATTGGGGGATGAGAAAATATGAGAAAAAAAATAAGGAAGATATGTTTAGTAGTAATCATTCTAGCATTAGGAGTTATATATTTTAATAGTTTTGAAGATAAGAAAGGAATTAAGGTTACTAAATTTGATAATTTATATAATGAAGAAAGCATAAAAATATTTTATGAGCATATAAGAGATAAAACAAAAATTAATGAGAAAATAACTAAATTAGAAGAAACTTATTCTGTAAAAGAGATTAGTAATAAGGAAGATGATGAATTAGATAAAATATTAAAAACAACAGATATATTAAAAAATATTGGTGATTGTGATGATATTGAGGAAACAAAATATTTAAATGGATATGATATTTTAACTAATAAGTCTGCAAATAAAAGAAAAATATCTAAAAGGGATTCAGCAATAATTCAAAGAGATTTGATTTTAGCATTAGGATATGAAAGTAGAATAGGAATATTTAAAAAAGAAAAACCTCAATTTGAAAAAAATCCAGAATATTATGTAGTCGAATATTGGAGTCCCGAGTTTAATAAATGGATACTTATTGATTTTGAGAAAAGAGGATATTTGAAAAAGGGTGATAAGCCTTTAGGAGCTATAGAGCTTTTAGAGGAAAAGGGAAAAGATTATCATTTTTATGGTAATTATAAAAGTAAAGATTATAAAAGAGATATAAAAGAATATCTTTCTTCTTATACTATTCCAATAGATAATACAGTAGAAAGAAAAGAGAGTAATTGTTTTATAACATATATTAAAAGTAATAAAGACATAGATTTACTTTCAAAAGGAGAATATTTACCACCTACAATATTTACTGAAAACGGATTTTTATATGAGAAATCACCATGGAATGAATATAAAAAAGATGACAAGAATACTTATATAATTCTTATGAAAAAAGCTTTGGATGAAGATGATAAAAATCTTACAAAAGAAGAATTAGATATAGAAAAAAATAAATTTATTCTTGGTTCATTTAAGAATGGAAAAGTGATTAAAAAATATAAATTAAAGTTAGATGATGGTGAATTTAAAGATATAAATGATTCATATACAGAAATAATTTTAAAAAAAGGATTAAATAAAATTCAAATTTCAGAAAATGGAAAAGATATAAATTCAACAATAGAAATAAATAGAGAAAAATAAATATTAAATTAATAAAAATAATTTGAAATTTTATTTAATATAGACAAGATTTTGTTCAAGAATTATAATTTAATAGTCAGATAAAAAATTAAGTAGGGGGAAAATAAGTGGGGATAAATTTTATATTAATACTTAAAGCTATTGTAATTGGGATAGTAGAGGGGATGACTGAGTTTGTTCCTGTATCATCTACTGGACATATGATATTAGCAGGAAGCCTTATAGATTTTAGAGGAGAATTTGCTGATATGTTTACAGTAGTAATACAATTAGGGGCAATACTTGCAGTTGTTGTTTTATACTGGAAAAAAATCAGTAGCAGTATAGTAGAATTCTTCAAATATATCTTTACAAAAGGTAGAGAAGGAAAAACAGGTTTTAGATTTGGAATAAATGTGATAGTTGGTTCAATACCAGCAGCATTTGTTGGATTTTTACTTCATGATGCAATAAAAGGACTTTTCAATCCACAGTCTGTTATAGTTGGATTTATAGTTGGTGGTATATTACTTTTAATAATTGAAAATATTTATAGAAAAAAGAAACCAGAAGCAAGAGATATAGATGAAATCACTCCAAAGCAAGCGCTTATAGTAGGAATAGCTCAATGTTTTGCAATGTGGCCAGGAATGTCAAGAAGTGCATCAACTATTATGGGTGGATGGATTGCAAAATTATCAACTCCAATTGCAGCAGAATTTTCATTTTTCTTAGCAATTCCAGCTATGGTTGGTTCAACAGGATTAGATTTATTTAAATTTGATTTTTCAATAATGAATACTTCTATGTGGATTGCTTTAGCAGTAGGATTTGTAGTAGCATTTATTGTTGCTTTAGTAGTTATGGATAAGTTTGTTTCTTATCTAAAGAAGAAACCAATGCAAGTATTTGCGATTTACAGAATAATAGTTGGTATATTACTTGCAGCTCTTGTATTTGCTAAGATTATAACTTTACCAGCACTTTAATTTATAAATCTAGTTAGTTTATCTAACTAGATTTATTTTTTTATAAAAAAATTAGTAATTAAAGCAATTTATATTTAAAATGAATATTTATAAAACATAAAACATATAATTTTCAAGAAAAAAAGTTATAAGTATTATTAAGAAAACTATTGGAAAATAGTTGTAAAAGTGTTTAGAAAAATAATATTTAAATATAAAGAGTAAAGTAAAAAATAACTTTTATAAAAAGGATAAATATGGTATTATAAAAAGAGAATAAAAATTAAAATTTTTCTAAAATTACCAAATTTTATATGTGGTGAATAGTTAAAATTTTTAAAAACAATTGTCAGAATATTTGAAAAACAGTTGGGTATAAGGGGGAATTGTAGAATGAATAACGGTGTAAAAAAAATTGCACTATTAACTGGAGGTGGAGATTGTCCTGGACTTAATGCGGTAATAAGGGCAGTTACTAGATCTGCTATCTTAAATCATGGATTAGAAGTAATCGGATATAAATTTGGTTATAGAGGTCTTTATAATAATGATTTTGTGAACCTTAATTTAGAAAATGTATCAGGAATACTTCATAGAGGTGGAACTATACTTTATAGTTCAAATAAAGATAATTTATTTGATTATCAAGTTGAAGAAAATGGAGTTAAAGTTAAAAAAGATGTTTCAGATGTCGCAGTTGAAAATCTTAAAAAAGAAGGTGTAGATGTATTAGTAGTAATAGGTGGAGATGGAACACTTACATCAGCTAGAGATTTTTCAAGAAAAGGAATAAAAGTTATAGGAGTTCCTAAAACTATTGATAACGATTTAGCATCAACTGATGTTACATTTGGATTTAATACTGCAATAGATGTTGCAACTGAAGCTTTAGATAGGCTACATACAACTGCAGAATCTCATCATAGAATAATGATATGTGAAGTTATGGGAAGAGGAGCAGGATGGATAGCATTAGAATCAGGTATAGCTGGTTCATCTGACGTAATATTACTTCCGGAAATACCATATGATATTAATAAAATTGTAGATAAAATAAATGAAAGAAAAGAAGAGGGAAAACCATTTACTATAATTACCGTAGCAGAAGGAGCAAAGCCTAAGGATGGAGAAGTAGTGGTATCTAAAATTGTAGAAGATAGCCCAGATCCAATAAGATTAGGTGGAATAGGAAATAAACTTGCAGAAGATTTAGAGAAAATAATAAAAGAAAATGAAGTTAGATGTACAGTTTTAGGACATGTCCAAAGAGGTGGAAATACTTCAACTTATGATAGAATACTTTCAACAAGATATGGAGTTGGAGCAGTAGAATTAATTGAAAAAGGGCTATTTGGAAATATGGTTTGCTTAAAAGGGGATAAATTATCTTATGATAGTTTAGAAAATGTAATTGGTCAAAAAACTAAAAATGTAGAAAAAGATTGTGAACTTGTAAAAACTGCAAAAGCAATAGGAATTTCTTTTGGAGATTAATATCATAATATATAAAAAAGGCAAGATTAAAACTCTTGCCTTTATATAACAAATTTTTTAAATAGTTCAAAATTTCTGAAAATATGTTATAATAAATATAGGACAGATAATTTTTAGAGCTGGAGGGTATTATGAAGGAGATAAAAAAATATTTAGAATCAAGAATTGGTATGTATTCATTCTATTTTGAAGATTTATCTAGTGGCTTCACATATGGATACAATGAAAACGTTCAAATGGTAAGTGCAGGTTGTATGAAATTACCTATTGCAGTTTCACTTATAAAAGATGTTGAAGATGGCAATGTAACTTTTTTAGATAAAGTAAATATAGATGTAGATGATAAAGTTTATGGTACTGGAATTATTCATGAATTTAATTCAAGAGATTATACTATATTTGAATTGTTAGTTGCAATGCTTATACAGAGTGATAATACAGCAGCTAATAAAATAATAGATATAGTAGGTATAGATAAAATAAATAAAGATATAAAAGAAATGGGATTAAAAAATACTGTCTTAAATAGAAAGACGGCTGATGAGCGTAGTAAAGTAGAAATTGAAAACTTTACGTCATCTAAAGATTTAGGAATCATTTGGAAACATCTTTATAATGGAACATTCTTAAATGAGAAAAATAGTACTATGCTTATAGATATATTAAGAAGACAACAAATAAAAAATAAACTTGCTTTATATATTCCAGATGATCTAAAATATGAAATTTCTAGTAAGACTGGAGATAAAAAAGGAGTCGAGAATGATACAGCTTTAATACAATTATCTAAAGGAAATTTTGTATTTACAGTATTGTCCCAAGATATTCCAAACAGCGTATATGGGACAGTTACCTTAGCTAAATGTGGAAAGATGGCTTGGGATAGTATAATGAATAATTGGAATTAAAATATATTTAATTTAAAATAGATACAGATAAAATTATCTGTATCTATTTTTTTTAATAAAAATGTTCTTTAAAAAATTATAATAATAGTTTAAAATAATTAACAGATAGGAGGTAACAAATGAGAAGTTTATTAAGAAAAATAGAAAACTATCCAATAGGTATGTGTGGAACAGCTTTAGGATTCATAACTTTAAGCAATTGTTATGATAATTTAGGATTTACATATATAAAATCAGTAGCATTAATTTTTGCTATAATAGCAATTTATTTAATGGTTTTAAGAGGAATATTTTATCCAAACAAAATTGTAGAAGAACTTAAAAATCCTATAGCAGGAAGCTTCTATCCAACTTTTGATATGACATTGTTTTTAATATCTGCATCTACATATAGTATTTCACCTTTATTAGGAAAAGTACTTTGGATTATATCTGTAGTAGTACATGCAGCCATTTTCCTAATATTCTTAGGTTTTAGAGCAAGAAATTTTAAATTAGAATATTTATTTCCAAGTTGGTTTATTATTTTAGTTGGAATGATAACAGGAACTATTGCAGGAAAAGATATGGGATATCCTACTGTATCAAAAATATTATTTTTAGTAGGACTAGTGCTGTATTTTGTGGCTTGGCCATTTGTACTTTATAGATTATTTAAAAGAAGAGATATTAAAGAAAATGACATGGCTACAATTGGAGTTTTAGCAGCTCCAGCAAGCCTTTGCATATTAGGATATTTTGCTTTAACAGATAATCCTAATATTTATTTATTAGGTGTATTATTTGTAACATCAATTTTTAATTTAATATGTGTATATGTAAAAATGCCACGATGTTTCAATAAAAAATTTGATGGTATATTAGCTGCATTTACTTTCCCTCTTGCAATAAGTAATTTAGCTATTTTAAGAGTAGCGAACTTTGCAGATTTTATGGGATATAGTACATGGGGTGTAATTCTTAGAGGAGCAGGAATTGCAGAATTAGTAATATCAACTGTTGTTATAGCTTATTTAATAATCAATTTTTTAATATTATTTATAAAAGCTATAATTAATAGTAAAAATAATAAAGAAAATTTAAAAACTGAAAATTAATATATAAACAAAATATTGACATATTATGTTTAACATGGTATCCTACAGAAAAGATAAAAAACCTTTAAGTTCATCCGAGAGATGAGTAAGGAAGTTAGATAGAATCTTTTAATGTGGAATTACTACGCCTTCCTTACAAAAGGAAGGCGTTTTTTAATAAAATAAATACCTTTAATTTTAACACTGAGAGGTTAAAAAGGAGTGATAGAAATGTTAATAAACAGACACTTAATTGATCCAATGGATTTTAAAGTGGAAGAACTAGATGAAATATTTAGTTTAGCAGAAAAAATAATAAAAAATCCTAAGAAATATTCTAAAATATGTGATGGCAAAATCTTAGCCACACTTTTCTATGAACCTAGTACAAGAACAAGATTTAGCTTTGAATCAGCTATGATGAGACTTGGAGGAAATGTATTAGGCTTTTCAGAACCAAATTCAAGTTCAGCATCAAAAGGAGAGACTTTAGCAGATACTATAAAGATGGTTTCAATTTACTCAGATGTTATCGCAATGAGACATCCAAAAGAAGGAGCTGCTAGAGTAGCAAGTCTTTATTCAAAAGTTCCAGTAATAAATGCAGGAGATGGAGGGCATCAACATCCCACTCAAACATTAACAGACCTTTTAACTATAAAAAATCTAAAAGGAAATTTAAAAAATAAAACTATAGGATTATGTGGAGATTTAAAATTTGGTAGAACTGTACATTCTCTTATAAAAGCAATGTCTAGATATGAAGGAAATGAATTTATTCTTATATCACCAAAAGAGCTTAAAGTTCCAGATTATATTAAAGAACAAGTTTTAGAAAAAAATAATATAAAATTTAGAGAAGTAGAAGCTTTAGAAGATGTTATAGAAGAATTGGACATACTTTATATGACTAGAATACAAAAAGAAAGATTTTTTAATGAGGAAGAATATTTAAGACTTAAAGATAGTTATATATTAAATATGGAAAAAATGGATAAAGCAAAAAATGACATGATAGTAATGCACCCACTTCCAAGAGTTAATGAAATAGATATGGAAGTAGATAATGATAGTAGAGCTTCATACTTTAAGCAAGCCGAGTTTGGAATGTATGTAAGAATGGCTCTTATATGTAAGCTTTTGGGGGTGGAAGAATGTTAAAAATAACAACTATAAAGAATGGAATTGTAATTGATCACATAAAAGCTGGATGTGGAATGAAAATATTTAATGAATTAGAACTTGAAAAAACAAATCTTAATGTAGCTTTAATAATGAATGTTGAAAGTCTTAGAATGGGTAAAAAAGATATTATAAAAATGGAATTAAAAGAAGGAATAGACTATGACATTCTAGCTATGATATCACCTAATATAACAATAAATGAAATAGAGAATGGAAAGATAAAAAATAAATTCAGACCAGAATTACCTACAAAAGTTATAAATAAAATGAAATGTACAAATATAAATTGCATAACTGTAGATGAGAGATATGTTCCTCAAAGCTTTATATTAGTAGATAAAGAAAAAGGAAATTACAGATGTGAATATTGTGACCATATAAATAGATTATAAGGGGGATTCTTAGGATGAATATATTAATAAAAAATGCTCACTTAATTGATTGCAATCAAAACTTTATTGGAGATTTATATATAGAGAATGGAAAAATAAAAGAGCTTGGAATAGATATAGAAAAAGAAGATGTAAAAACTATAGATGTAAATGGATTAGTTGTAATGCCAAGCTTTATAGATAGTCATGCACATTTTAGGGATCCAGGTTTTACTTATAAAGAAGATATAGAAACAGGATCATTAGCAGCCTTAAAAGGTGGATATACTGGAGTTTGTTTAATGGGAAATACAAAACCTATTTGTTCAAGCAAAGAAGTATTAGATTATGTAAATGAAAAAGCATCAGAATTAGGATTAGTAGATATTCATCAATGTGTAACTATAACTAAGAATTTTGATGGACAAACTATTGAGCATTTAGAATCTTTTGAAAATGATAAGAGAATAAAAGCAATTTCTGATGATGGAGTTGGTGTAGCGGATTCAAAAATAATGATGGATGCTATGAAAATTGCAAAGAAAAATGATTGGGTTGTAATGTCTCATGCGGAAACAAAAGAATTTTCAGGAGTTGATATGAGACTTGCAGAAAATATGATGACATGGAGAGATATAACTCTTGCAAAAGTTACAGGAGCAAAACTTCATATGTGTCATGTAAGTACAAAAGAAGCAATGAAATATATAATAGATGGAAAATGTGATGGGGTAAATGTAACTTGCGAAGTAACACCACATCACATAGCTTTAACAAAAGATATAAATGATTATAGAGTTAATCCACCTATAAGAGAGAGAGAAGATGTAGACTTTCTTTTAAAAGCAATTAAACATGGTGATGTTTATTGTATAGGAACAGATCATGCTCCTCATACAGAAGAAGATAAGAAAAAAGGTGCACCAGGCATGGTTGGACTAGAAACAGCTTTTCCTATATGTTATACAAAGTTAGTTAAAGACGGAGTTATAAGAATTAATAAGTTATCAGAATTAATGTCTAAGAATCCAGCAGAATTACTTAAAATGAATAAAGGAATGCTTAGCATAGGAATGGATGGAGATGTAGTTGTTCTAGATTTAAATAAAAAAGTGAAAATAAATTCAGAAAATTTTAAGTCAAAAGGAAAAAATACACCTTTTGAAGGTATGGAGTTTTTTGGTGAAGTAAAAATGACAATAAAAAATGGTGAAATTTTATATAAAGGATAGGGTTATATATGAGAAGTAGAATTATTGATAAATTATATAAAAGAGTAGAAGAAAGAGGAGTAGTATGTGTAGGACTTGATACTTCGCTAGATTATATTCCAAAATTTATAAAGAATAGTAAATCAGCTAGAGAAGCTATTTTTGAATTTAATAAAGGAATTATAGATGCAACTGAAGATGTTGCAAGCTGTTTTAAAGTGCAAATAGCTTATTATGAAGCATTAGGAATTGAAGGATTATTAGCTTATAGAGATACATTAAAATATCTTAAAGAAAAAGATTTAATAACAATAGCAGATATAAAAAGAGGAGATATTGCTGCAACAGCTAAAATGTATGCAAAAGCTCACTTTGAAGGAGATTTTGAAGCAGACTTTATAACATTAAATCCATATATGGGAATGGATAGTATAGAGCCTTATATATCATATATAGAAAAAGGTGATAAAGGAATATTCAGTCTTGTAAGAACATCTAATGAAGGTGCAAAAGATATTGAATATATAAAAGATAAAGATGGGAAAAATGTATATGATGTTGTAGGAAAAAAAGTTTTAGATTTAGGAATGAAATTTATAGGTGGATGCGGATATACACCAATGGGAGGAGTAATTGGATGTACTCATATAGAAGAAGGAGCAAAAATAAGAGAATATTTAAAAGAAATGTTTTTTTTAATACCTGGGTATGGAGCTCAAGGAGGAAAAGCAGAAGATGTAGCGATGTATCTTAATAATGGAAATGGAGGAGTAGTAAATTCTTCAAGAGGAATACTTCTTGCATATAGAAAAAATGGGGCTGATGAAAAAGACTATGCAAAATGTGCTAGGCAAGAGGCAATAAGAATGAGAGATGAAATAAAAATGGCTGTATTAAACAGGGGGAATTTATAATGAAATTCAAAGAAGTAGAAATATTAAGTAACGAAGAAATACAAAATGGAATATATAAAATGGTTGTAAAAGAAGAAGAAAATATAAAAGCAGGACAATTTTATATGCTTAAATGTAAAAATAAACTTCTTCAAAGACCAATAAGTATATGTGAAAAAGAAGGAGAAAACTTAATATTTTTATATGCAGTGGTAGGAGAAGGAACACGAGATTTCTCAATTATGAAAAAAGGAGAAAAAATTACTTTAACAGGACCTTTAGGAAATGGATTTGATTTAGAATTTAATTTAGATAAAGTTGCTTTAGTTGGAGGAGGAATTGGGATAGCTCCAATGCTTCAAGTTGCAAAAGAGATAAAAAATAAAAATGGTGCTAAACAATTAGATTTATATGCTGGATTTAGAGATGAAGTTTATCTTCTAGATGAATTTAAGGAATATGTAGATGAAATTAATATTTCAACAAATACAGGTAGTGTAGGACATAAAGGATTTGTGACAGATCTTTTAAAACCAGAAGAATATGATTTAGTTTTATGTTGTGGGCCAGAAATAATGATGAAAAAAGTAGTTGAAATATGCAAAGAAAAAGATACTAAAGTTTTTATTTCTATGGAAAAGCATATGGCATGTGGAGTGGGTGCATGTCTAGTATGTACATGTAAAACTAAAGAAGGATTTAAAAGGACTTGTAAAGATGGGCCAGTATTTGATGGAAATTATGTAGAATTTTAAAAGGAGTGGTTAAATGTTAAAGGTAAACATAAATGGAGTAGATTTTAAAAATCCATTAATAGGTGCATCAGGAACTTTTGGATTTGGACAAGAGTACAATAATTTCTATGATGTAAAAATACTTGGAGGAATTTCATCAAAAGGATTAACTATTAATCCTAAAGAAGGAAATGCAGGGATAAGAGTATATGAAACTCCAAGTGGAATGATGAACTCTGTTGGATTACAAAATCCAGGAATAGACCACTTTATAAAATATGAATTGCCAGAAATGAAGAAGTTAGGAACTAATATAATTGCAAATGTTGGTGGAGGAACTATAGAAGATTATGAAATGGCAATTGAAAAATTAAGAGGAACTGATATAGATATGATTGAATTAAACATATCATGTCCAAATGTAAAATCAGGTGGAATGGCTTTTGGAATAAAAAGTGAAGTAGCTTATGAAGTAGTAAGTAAAATAAAAAAAATAGCAGACAAGCCTCTTATGGTAAAACTTTCACCAAATGCAGAAGATATTGTACAAATGGCTATTAAATGTAGAGAAGCAGGAGCAGATTCTTTATCCCTTATAAATACATTAAAAGGAATGGCAATAGATATAAAAAATAGAAAGCCAGTATTTAATAATGTTTATGCAGGACTTTCAGGGCCAGCTATAAAGCCAATAGCATTAAGAATGGTACATGAAGTGTCTAAAGCAGTAGATATACCAGTAATAGGTCTAGGCGGAATTGAAAAATGGGAAGATGCAATAGAATTTATGATGGCTGGAGCTACTGGAATACAAATAGGGACAGTAAATTTTACTAATCCTATGGCTGGTAAAGAAATAATTGAAGGAATTGAAAACTTCTTAATAAAAGAAGGAATAAAAGATATAAATGAAATAATAGGAATTATTTAATAAATAAAATAATTGGAGGGAGCTAAGATGGAAAATTATAAAAAAGAGTTTATAGATTTTATGATTGAGTGTGGAGTATTAACATTTGGAGATTTTGTTACAAAAAGCGGAAGAAAAACTCCATTCTTTGTAAACACGGGAAATTATAAAAAAGGAAGTCAATTAAAAAGACTTGGAGAGTTTTATGCAAAAGCGATAAAAGAAAATTTTGGAGACCAATATGATTTACTTTTTGGACCAGCATATAAAGGAATTCCATTAACAGTAACAACAGCAATAGCTCTTTCAAATCTTTATGATATAGATGTTGATTATTGTTCAAATAGAAAAGAAATAAAAGATCATGGAGATAAAGGAATACTTTTAGGTGGAAAAATAAATGATGGAGATAAAGTTATTATTGTTGAAGATGTAACTACAGCAGGAACTTCAATATATGAGACGATGCCAATTTTAAAAGAACAAGGAGATGTATATGTTAAAGGTCTTATAATCTCTGTGGATAGAATGGAGAGAGGAAAAGGAGAAAAATCTGCTTTATCTGAAATAAGAGAAAAATTTGGATTTAAAACTTGTGCAATAGTTACAATGAAAGAAGTAATAAAGTATCTTTCAGAAAAAGAAATTGATGGTAAGAAAGTATTAGATGAAGAAATATTAAAAAGAATAGATGCCTATTATAAAGAATATGGATCAAAATAAATAGGAATGTTGAAAAAAAATAACAAATTGTAAAAATAAATTTACAATTTGTTATTTTTGTTTTAAAATTGATTTGTGGGACAAAGTGTTTGTTAATGAAAAAAGTTTATGGAAAATAATTCTTTGAATTGAAATTTTTATCAGACACGTTTACTCATAGACTTATTTGTAATATATGGGAGGCGACAATTAATGTTTAAACAATGGGATGGATTTAAGTCAGGTAGCTGGCAAGAAAAAATTGATGTAAGAAACTTTATTCAAAAGAACTATAAAGAATATAAAGGGGACTCAAGTTTCTTAGCACCTATATCAGAAAAAACTTCAAAGGTATGGAAAATTTCAAGCGATTTAATCGTTGAAGAAATAAAAAAAGGTATAATAGATGTTGCTACTGATAAAGTGTCAGGAATCAATAACTATGAACCAGGATACATTGATAAAGATAATGAAGTAATAGTTGGTTTACAAACAGATGCTCCATTAAAAAGAATAGTAAATCCATTTGGTGGAATGAGAATGGTTCATACTTCATTAAAAGAATATGGATATGAATTAGATGAAAATATAGATAAATATTTTAATGCTTATAGAAAAACTCATAACCAAGGAGTTTTTGATGCTTATACTAAAGAAACTAGAGCTGCAAGAAGCGCAGGTCTTTTAACAGGACTTCCAGACGCTTATGGTAGAGGAAGAATCATAGGAGATTATAGAAGAATAGCTCTTTATGGTATAGATTTCTTAGTAGAAGAAAAGAAAAAAGATTTAGATAACTTAACTGGGGATATGCTAGATGAGTTAATAAGATCAAGAGAAGAAGTTAGTGAGCAAATTAGAGCTTTAGCTGAAATTAAAGCCATGGCATTAACTTATGGAATAGATATATCAAAACCGGCTAAAGATGCAAGAGAAGCAGTACAATTTGTTTATTTAGGATATTTAGCAGCAGTAAAAGAAAATAATGGTGCTGCAATGTCATTTGGTAGAACAAGTACTTTCTTAGATATATTCATAGAAAGAGACTTAGAAGCTGGAACTTTAACTGAAAGTGAAGCACAAGAATTAATTGATCAATTAATAATTAAATTAAGACTTGTAAGACATTTAAGAACTCCAGAATATAATGATTTATTTGCAGGAGATCCAACTTGGGTAACTGAATCAATTGGAGGAATGGGGGTTAATGGTAAATCATTAGTTACTAAAAACTCATTTAGATATCTTCATACATTAATTAATTTAGGACCAGCTCCAGAACCAAATATGACAATTCTTTGGTCTCCAAATTTACCAGAAGGATTTAAAACATATTGTGCAGAAATTTCAATTAAGACAGATGCAATCCAATATGAAAATGATGAAGTTATGAGGCCAATATATGGAGATGATTATGCTATAGCTTGTTGTGTTTCAGCAATGCAAGTTGGTAAGCAAATGCAATTCTTTGGAGCTAGAGCAAATCTTGCTAAAGCATTATTATATGCTATAAATGGTGGAGTAGATGAAAAGAAAGGAACTCTTGTTGTTCCAGGAATTGAAAAAATTCAAGATGAAGTTTTAGACTTTGAATCAGTTAGAGCTAACTACAATAAAGTTTTAGAATATGTTGCTAAGCTATATGTAGATACAATGAATGTAATTCACTATATGCATGATAAATATGCTTACGAAGCAGGACAAATGGCTTTACATGATACTAATGTAGGTAGATTAATGGCATTTGGTATTGCTGGACTTTCAGTAGCAGCAGACTCTTTAAGTGCAATCAAGTATGCAAAAGTAACTCCTATAAGAAATGAAGAAGGAATAGCTGTTGATTTTAATATTGAAGGAGATTTCCCTAAATATGGAAATGATGATGATAGAGCAGATGATTTAGCAGTATATTTAACTGAAAAGTTCTCAACAGAGCTTAAAAAACATCCATTATATAGAAATGCTAAACACACATTATCAATATTAACTATAACTTCAAATGTTGTTTATGGTAAGAAAACAGGTTCAACTCCAGATGGTAGAAAAGCAGGAGAACCATTAGCACCAGGTGCTAACCCAATGCATGGAAGAGATGAAAATGGAGCTTTAGCATCATTAAACTCAGTTGCTAAAATTAGATACAATCCAACTTGTGAAGATGGAGTATCAAATACTTTCTCAATTGTTCCAGGAGCTTTAGGTAAAGAAGAAGAAGGAAGAAAAAATAACTTAGTTTCAATTTTAGATGGTTATTTTGTACAAGGTGCACATCACTTAAATGTTAATGTATTTGATAGAGAAACTTTAATTGATGCTATGGATCACCCAGAAAAATATCCACAATTAACTATTAGAGTTTCAGGATATGCAGTTAACTTTAATAGATTAACTAGAAATCAACAATTAGAAGTAATAAGCAGAACTTTCCACGAAAGCTTATAATTATATAAATATCCTCTACCATAAGGTAGAGGATATTTTTAAAATATAGAATTAGGAGGATTTTAAATGTTAAAAGGTAAAATACACTCAATTGAATCAATGGGACTTGTAGATGGACCAGGAATAAGAGTTATAGTGTTTATGCAAGGTTGTGCATTAAGATGTAAATATTGCCATAATCCAGATACATGGGTAACTGAAGGAGGAAAAGAATATACTCCAGAAGAAATAGTAAATAAGATAAAGAGATTTAAAACTTATTTTGAAAGATCTGGTGGAGGAGTTACTTTTTCAGGTGGAGATCCATTAAGACAACCAGAATTTTTAATAGAAGCTTTAAAAAGATGTAAAGAAGAAGGAATACATACATGTTTAGATACTTCAGGTGTTGGTCTTGGAGAGTATGATGAAATTTTAAAATATACAGATTTAGTTCTTTTTGATATAAAACATGTAACTAGAGAAGGATATAAAAATGTAACTTTAATGGAAATGGATGAATCATTGAAATTTATTGAAGCTTTAAATAGAAATAATACAAAAGTTTGGATAAGGCATGTTGTTGTACCTAATCTTACAGATGGAGAAGAACATATATTAGAACTTAAAGAATTTATTAAAAAAATAAATAATGTAGAAAAGATAGAGCTTTTACCATATCATTTACTTGGTGTAAATAAATATACTACTATGGGAATAAAATATCCATTAGAAGGTGTTAAAGGTATGGATAAAGAAAAGATAAAAGAATACGAAGAATTATTAAAATAGGGATTAAGAAAATAAACTTAATCCCTTTAAATTATACTAATATTATATTTCATTTGCTTCTTTTTCTCTTTTTTCTTTTATTTTCTTCGGATCATAGAAGAGAAATATAGAAACAAAAGTTGATATGACTAATCCAGCTAAAATACTATTAGTAAAGCAGTAAAAAACATATGTTAAACATATTATACTAATAATAAAAAACATTGCAGTTTTTTTTTGATAATTCATAAAATTACCTCCCTGTAAACCCTCTTTAATTTAATTATAATTTACTTAAGTGGATATTACAAGAAATAGAAAGTATGAATTACTACTTATAATTTAATTTTTTAGTAAAGTATCCATGAGGAATTATTTTTTTCTTTAACCCTTCTATAACCAAAAGATAAGTAGCAGCTGTATCGAATCTAGCATCATGATAATTTCCACTACCTTCAAATAGTTCATTTGCTTTTTTAGTTATTTGTTCATCAGTTATTCCTAAAAATTTAACTACTTCTTCAAGTTTAGGATTTTTAAAAGTTCCATTTGGTTTTAAAATCTTACATATATCTTTATAGTATCCCATTGTACAGAATGTATCTTTAGGAACATAATCAGCACCCATAGGAAGAAGTTCGCTTTGCATAAATTTTATATCAAAATTTACATTGTGGCCTATTACAAAATCAGCTTCAAAGAAGTCATCCACAAATTCTTGTACTAAATCATCAAAATACATTCCATTTGAAAGCTCATAAAGTTTTTCAAGAGAAAAGCCGTGAACTGCTTCAGCTCCTTCATCCATTTCATCAACTGTAAAAAAGAAATTTTTCCCTTTTGTAGTTTGTGGTTTAGTAGATGTATCTACAGTTATGTAGCTTAATTGACATATATGTCCTGGTCTAATACTAGTTGTTTCTGTATCGAAAAAAAGTAATTTCATTTTATGCCTCCAAAAAAATTTATATTATAATTATACATTAAAATCTACATAATAACAGTAAGAAGATTAATTCTTATTAAATCTGATTAAACTAATAAGAATTAAAGTTGAAAATTAACATTAGAGAGGGTATAATCTAAATACTACAAAAGATAGCAATTGAGGAGGAAAAATCATGTTAGTAGAAGGAAAAAGAAAAGTATCAATAATAGGAGCAGGATTCGTAGGAGCTACTACAGCTTTCGCACTTATGAATAGTGGAATAGCAACAGAAATTTGTATCTATGATATAAATATGGATAAAGCAATGGGAGAGGTAATGGACTTAGTTCATGGAACTTCATTTGTAAAACCAGTAAATGTATATGCCGGATCATTAGAAGAAACTAAAGATTCAGATATAGTTATAATAACAGCAGGAGCAGGACAAAAAGAAGGAGAAACTAGACTAGACTTAATAGAAAAAAATTACAATATATTTAAAGGGTTTGTTCCAGAAATAGCAAAACTTAGCCCAAATTCAATTCTTCTAGTAGTTTCAAATCCTGTAGATGTTTTAGCTCATATAACTTATAAATTATCAGGATTCCCAAAAGAAAGAGTTATAGGTTCAGGAACTGTTTTAGATACATCAAGACTTAAATATGTTCTAGGTAAATATCTAAATGTAAATAATGGTAATATACACTCATATGTTATAGGAGAACATGGAGATAGTGAAGTTGTAACTTGGAGTAATGCAAGAGTGGCAGGAGAGGAAATAGACCTTTATGCTGAGCATGCTGAAGTTGATTGGGATGACGAAATAAAGAGAGTTATTGAAAATGATGTTAAAAATGCAGCATATGAAATAATTAGTAGAAAGAAAGCAACTTATTTTGCAGTTGCACTTGCTGTAAATAATATAGTTGAAGCTATATTTAGAAATTCAAATAGTATATTAACTGTTTCAACACTTTTTGAAGGTCAATATGGAATAAGTGATATGTATTTAGCTATACCAACTGTTGTAAGTAGCAAAGGTGCAACTAGATTAATAGATATTCCATTATCAAAAGATGAAGAAGAAAAGTTAAGAAAATCAGCAGAAATTTTAAAAGGGCATTTAGATAAATGCAATATATAATTTGGAAAAACAAATATTTTTGTAGTGAAAAAACTTTCTCGTTTTGAGAAAGTTTTTTTATTAATATTTAAAATATAGTATTTATATTAATATTATATTTTTAAATAAATTATAAGTAGGAAAAATATCAAGAAAAGTTCATTGAAATGATATTTTATTAAAAGTAAATGTTTTAAATTAAAAATATGAAATATATTAAATATAGTGAATATAATTTTTGAAAAAAGTTTTAGAGTTATATATAATAATATAAAAGATTAAGGAGGCAATTTTATGATTATAGATGGAATAATAATACCAGAAGGATATAAAAGTACATCACTAATAGAAACAGAAAAAAATATAAAAGCAATAAAAGATTTTTTTGAAAGAAAGCTATCAGAAGAATTAAATCTTCTTCGTGTTTCAGCACCTCTTTTTGTTTATAAAGATTCAGGATTAAATGATGATTTAAATGGAATAGAAAGACCTGTTAGTTTCGATGTTTTAAGTACAGGAAAAGAAGTTGAAATAATTCATTCTCTTGCGAAATGGAAAAGAAATAGTCTTTCAAGATATGGATTTAAAGAAGGATATGGACTTTATACAGATATGAATGCAATAAGAAGAGACGAAGAACTTGATAATCTGCATTCTATTTATGTTGACCAATGGGATTGGGAAAGAATAATAAAAAAAGAAGATAGAAACATAGAAACTTTAAAAGATATAGTAAAAAAAATCTATAAAGTATTTAAAGAAACAGAAGCTTTTGTAAATGAAAATTTAATAAAGATAGAAAATCTTTTACCAGAGGAAATACATTTTGTAACATCACAAGAGCTTGAGGATATGTATAGTGAATTAACTCCAAAAGAAAGAGAAGATTCTATTTGTAAAAAGTATAAAGCTGTATTTATAATTGGAATTGGTGGAGAGCTTAAATCAGGAGAAAAACATGATGGAAGAGCACCAGACTATGATGATTGGTCATTAAACGGAGATATTTTATTTTGGAATGATATATTAGACAGAGCTGTTGAATTATCATCAATGGGAGTTAGAGTTGATGAAGAGGCTTTAGAGAGACAATTAAAAATTGCTGGAGCTGAAGAAAGAAAAAAATTAAAATTCCACAAAGATCTTTTAGAAGGAAAGCTTCCATATACAATTGGTGGAGGAATAGGTCAATCAAGAATTTGTATGTATTTCTTAAGAAAAGCGCATATAGGAGAAGTTCAATCATCTGTATGGGATGAAAAAAATATAAATGCATGTTGTGAAAATGGAATAGTTTTATTATAAAAAAATGTATATCTCAGTTTTTGAGATATACATTTTTTTATAAGTTTTTAAAAGTAACCTCACCGCTTAAAACAGGTCTAATTACTCCTTTTGAGTTTTTTATTATAAGTTCACCATTATCATTTATATCAATACAGGTTATTTCTTCACGAGAATTTAATGATACTAGAAAGCCTTTTTTATTTTTTATAATAGAATTATTTTTGCATATAGATACAACTTCTTTTAAATCATATGTTTTTTCAAAATTCTTATAATATTTTTCGAAAATATTATAGAAAGTTCCAATAATTTCACTTCTATTAAAGGTTTTGTTAAATTCAATTTTTAAAGAAGTTCCTGTTGTAAGAGTATTTTCTTCAAAATATGATTTATCTATATTAACGTTTAATCCTAAACCTATAATTAAATAATTTATTTTATCCATATCACAATTCATAGTTGAGAGGATTCCACAGATTTTTTTATTATTTAAATAAAGGTCATTAGGCCATTTTATTTGAGTATTTATATTAAATTTTTTTAGAGTTAAATACATAGATACTACAGCTATTAAAGTTATTTTGTGAGCATGAATAGGTTCAAGATTAGGTGAGAGTATAATTGAATTCCAAATCCCACCTTTAGGAGAAATCCAAACTCTATTAAATCTACCATGACCTGAATTTTGGGTTTCAGATATAACTACAGCTCCATTAATTACTTCGTTTTTACATAATTTTTTTGCATAAGTATTTGTTGAAGATATTTCATTGAAAGAATAAATAGTTTTTCCAATGAATTCAGTTTCTAAATAAGGGGTTATAGTAGTAGTATCTAATATATCAGGAGATGATATAAGCTTGTATCCTTTATTTCTTACACTATCTATTATATATCCACTAGACCTAAGTGAACTTATATGCTTCCAAACAGCATTTCTACTTATATTTAAATTTTTACTAATAGATTCACCAGAAATATAATTATCACTATTTTTTAAATAGGAAAGTACCTTATTTTTCATTTAATAATTTCCTCCAGCTTGTAAAATACTAATTTTATTATATGACAAAAAAAATATATTTTAAACAAAATGCGTAAATATATAATATAAAAAAACCATAAATAGAGGGTATAATAAATAAATTTTAAAAAATATACTGGTTTTATTAAAAATAATTTATTATAATTAAAATATGAATAATATGTATAAATTTTAAATAATATGTATAACTGAAGATTAGGAGGATGGGATGAGTAGGAAAGAAAAAAAAGAAAAAATAAAAAAGACTAAATTGAAAAAAATATTAATAATAGTAGGGATAGTAATAGGAATTATAATAACTTTAGTAGGGGGAGGATATTTATATATAAGAAATAAAATATATAGTAATGATAATATACCTAAAGGTAGTAATGTTGATTTTAAAGAGGTAAATGGAATAACTAATATATTATTAATAGGAACAGATGCTAGAAGTTTAGACGAGCCAGCAAGATCTGATTCAATAATGATATTAACTATTGATAATAATATAAAAAAGATAAAGTTAACTTCTATAATGAGAGATACATTTGTGGATATACCAGGTCACGGAGAAAATAAAATAAATGCAGCTTTATCAATTGGAGGAGTACCACTTTTAATAGATACAATAAATCAGAATTTTTCTATGAATTTAGATAAATATTTAATGGTTAATTTCTGGGGATTTGAATCAATTATAGATATTTTAGGTGGAATAGAAGTAGATATAAAAGATTACGAAATTGATCAATTAAATAAATATATAGGAGAACAGCATGATTCTAAAGAAAAATCTCCTAAAATAGTTCATCCAGGAGTTCAATTATTAGATGGGCAACAAGCATTATCTTATGCGAGAATAAGAAAAACTGGTAATGGAGATTATGAAAGAACAGATAGACAAAGAAGAGTATTAAGTATAATAGCAGAGAAGTTTAAAGATGTAAGTCCACTTAAATATCCTTCTTTTATGACAGAAATGTTACCTCATATAAAAACTAATATAGAACCATTTGCTTTATTAAATTATGCATATACAGCATCTAAATTCCCAAGCTTAGATTTTGAACAACTAAGATTACCTTTAGAAGATTTATCTAAATCTTCACCAAGTTATAAAAGTTTTGGTTGGGTACTTTTAATTGATAAAGAGCAAAATAGTAAAGTTTTAAATGATTTTATTTATAAAGATATAAAACCAAGTTCAGAAAATTATAGTATTCAAGAGTGGAAAGATAAAATTAATACAGAATATTATGGACATAATTTTGATAGTAATTCAGGAGGAGCAAATCAAGTTAATAGCCCTTATGAACCTATGGATGAATATAATAGTTATGGAAGTAGTACTGGAGGATCTACAGGAGGAAGTCATAATGGAACAGGAAGTACTGGGGGATCTACAGAAGGAAGTCATAATGGAACAGGAAATACTGGAGGATCTACAGGAGGAAGCCATACTGGCACAGGAAATACTGGAGAATCCTCAGGAGGAAGTCATGCTGGAACAGGAAGCAATGGAGGATCTACAGGAGGAAATCATACTGGAACAGAAAATACTGGAGGATCCTCAGGAGGAAATCATACTGGAACAGGAAATAATGGGGGATCTACGGGAGGAAGCCAAAATGGCACAGGAAATACTGGAGGATCCTCAGGAGGAAGCCAAAATGGAACAGGAAATACTGGAGGATCTACAGGAGGAAGTCAAAATGGAACAGGAAATACTGGGGGATCCTCAGGAGGAAGCCAAAATGGAACAGGAGGAAGTTCTAATGAAAATAATTCTGGGACATCAGCAAAACCTAGTTCAGGAAATTCTCAAAATCAAGAACATTTAAATGCAGCATAATAAAATTAAAGCACCTTAAAAGGTGCTTTATATTTTCTTACAAAGTAATTAATACTATATACAATGATATATTTATTATGATATAATAGTGAAAATAATATAAGATAAAAGGAGAATTTTGAATGATAAGAAGTATACAAGAAATAATATATTCAATACCAGCTATACTTTTAGCATTTACTTTCCATTCATATGCAAAAGCTAGAGTGGCGGATAAATTAGGAGATAGAACACCAAGGATGCAAGGACGATTAAATTTAAATCCTTTAACACATATAGATCCAATAGGAACATTATTAATATTAGTTTTTGGAATTGGATGGGCAAAACCTGTTGAAACAGATCCAAGAGCATATAAAAATTTTTATAAAGATGATTTAAAGGTAAGTTTATCAGGACCACTTGCAACTTTAGGGGTTGCATTTGTAGCATCTATTGTATTAGCTATTCTTAATATAATAGCTTTTAAATTTAATATAGTTGGAACAATAATGTTTGTTATTATGCAAATGACAAAATATGTTATAACTATAAATGTTAGTCTTTTTGTATTTTATTTATTACCTTTACCAGGATTAGATGGTTTTAATATTTTTAGAGATTTAAGTCCAAAAAACTTTTATAAATATGCAGAACCTATGCTTAGGAATCAATTTCTTATTTTAATAGCAATAATTCTTTTAGCAGGACCTATTATAAGAATACCAGCTAGTTTAATATTAGACTTATTAAATTGGTTTATACATTTAATATTAACTATAGTATTATAAAATAAAAGCTACCAATTAAATTTGGTAGCTTTTTATTTTAAAATTTTTGAATTACTAATTCTTTTTTATAAAGATTTTTAAAGTATTTTGCAGCTCTCATTGCCTGATTTATTTCAAATTCTAAATCAACTCTAGAGTTTAAGTAAATTAAAACTTTATCTGAATTAATTATTACAGAAAAGTCTTTTACTGCTCCTTCAAGGCTTCTATCTAAACCTTCAGCTATTTTTAAAATAGTTCCTATATAATCTATATGCTTAAGATCTGTTTTATTAAGAATTGAATTGTATTGAGATAAAGGAAGTTTAAATTGGTTATTTCTATGATATGCTGCAATAGCTGCACTCATAAGCATTTGTTTATGAGTTAATCCTTTTATTTCAGAGCTTAAAATTATATAAAAACTATGTCTATGATGGTTGTAATAGTCAATACTAGTACCACAATCATGTAAAAGAGCAGCAGTTTTTAAAATATCATCAAATTCATTTCCAAGTTTATGAATAGGCTTTAATTCCTTAAATAACTTTTTAGCAATAAAATAAACTTGATGAGCGTGGGATTTATTTAAATTAAGTTTATCCATTATTCCATTAATAGAATAATCAAGCATATTTTTTTCAGTAATATTAAAGTTATTAAGTATATAATCATACATTAATCCACCACTTAAACCATTTGAAGAAGCAATTACAGATTTTATATTTGATAGCTTTAATATATTTTTTAATATAAGAGTACCACCTACGATTATATTAGCTTCTCTTGTTTTTATTCCATCAATTGTTTTACGTGATTTTAAGTCTTTTCCTATTAAAAAATCAAAATGATTAAAAACATCTACATCATACATTTCGTAATTATGAGCTACATCAAGAGGATATTTCTTTTTAGGTCTATCTATTCTACCTAAAGAACGAACTATAATATCACTAGAGATTATAGAATCAAATGAATTTTCCTTAATCCAAGCACATTCTCTTAATGTTTGAAGAGTTTCTTCTTCAGCACGCTGAATATCTTCTAATGAAATTTCATCAGCTAAATTATAATTTGATGTTATATTTAAATAACCAATAGGAAGGGAAAGACTTTCTTTAATTTTTCCATCCTTTACCCAAGAGATATGTGTTGAGCAACCCTCAATATTTACCAAAAGAGAATTATCAAAATAAATACTATGTGATACTGCTAAGAAATTATAATTTATTTCTTCTTTAACAGTAAGAATCTTAATATCTATTGAAAGTAAATCTTTTATAAGGTCTGCTAAAAGATAGCTGTTAGTGGCTTCACGGAATGTTTCAGTTGCTACTGCAATTATTGTTTTAACACCAGATACTTGGCACATTGCTTTAAATGATTTAAGATTAGCAATGGTTACATTTAATTCTTCTTCAGATAATTTAGTATTATCTAATAAACTTGTGGTTAGTTTAGCAGAAGAATGAATTTCATTTAATATTTTAAAATAGCCATTATCATCAACTTCAGTAAGAGTTAAATTGAAAATGTCTACGCCTATTTCAATAATTCCTATTCTATTCATAACACTACTCCTTTTATTACATAAATTACTATAAATCTCAAAAGGTTTTTTTATTTCGATTTATATTATTATACACCTTTTAAGATAATAAACATTTAAATTAAAGAATATTTAAGGGTTTATTGACACTATGATAATAAATTGTGTATAATTAACAAAAGAAATTTAAATAAATCCTTTGACGAGAAGAGTAACTTTATTAAAATTCTTTTAGCGAATTGGGAATTTGGTGTAAGCCCATAAGAAAGATAAAGTGAAGAGAGCCTCTGAGGAGCACCTGAAATGAGTAAGGATAGCCGCAAAGCAAAGATCTTTGCGTTAACAAAAAGAGAGGCACAAATTTTGTGCAATTAGAGTGGTACCGCGGAACTTATCCGTCTCTTAATTAATTTTAAGAGGCGGTTTTTTTATTATAAAAATACAGGAGGATATAAAATGGATTATAAACAAAAAATAGCTGAGCTTATAAAAACTCAAGTTGATTTAGAATTAGAAGATATTAAAAAACTTATAGAAATTCCACCAAAATCAGATATGGGAGATTATGCATTTCCTTGTTTCCAATTAGCAAAGGTAATGAGAAAAGCTCCAAATATGATTTCAGCTGAATTAAGTGAAAAATTAAGCAAAGAAGGATTTGAAGAAATAAAAGCTTTAGGTCCATATTTAAATTTCTTTGTTGATAAAAGCTCTTTTGCTAAAACTACAATAGAAACAGTTTTAAATGAAGGAGATAAATATGGTTCTTCAAATATAGGTGAAGGTAAAACTGTTTGTGTTGAATATTCATCACCAAATATTGCAAAGCCTTTCCATGTAGGACACCTTTTCACAACTGCTATTGGAAATTCTCTTTATAAATTATTTAAAGAAGAAGGATATAATGTAGTTGGGATAAACCATTTAGGAGATTGGGGAACTCAATTTGGTAAGCTTATATCAGCATATAAAAGATGGGCTGATTTAGATGCTTTAGAAAAAAGTCCTATAGATGAGCTTTTAAGAATATATGTTAAATTCCATAAAGAAGCAGAAAAAGATGAAAGTCTTGTTGATGAAGGAAGAATGTATTTTAAAAAGCTTGAAGATGGAGATAAAGAAGCTACAGAATTATGGCAGAGATTCAGAGAACTTAGCTTAAAAGAGTTTAACAGAGTTTATGACCTTTTAGGAGTTAAATTTGACTCATTAGCTGGGGAAGCTTTTTATAATGATAAAATGGATAAAGTTGTAGAAGGTCTTAAAGAAAAAAATCTTCTTGTTGAAAGTAATGGGGCACAAGTTGTAATGCTTGATGATTATAATATGCCACCTTGTATAGTATTAAAAGGTGATGGAGCTACTATTTATGCTACAAGAGATCTTGCAGCAGCAAATTATAGAAAAGAAAATTATAATTTTGATAAGAGTATATATGTAGTTGGAACTCCTCAAGCACTTCATTTTAAACAAGTATTTAAAGTTTTAGAACTTGAAGGAAAAGAATGGGCTAAAGATTGTGTTCACGTTGGATTTGGATTAGTTAAATTCCCAGATGGAGGAATGTCAACTAGAAAAGGAAATGTAGTATTATTAGATGATCTTTTAAGAGAAGCTGTAGAAAAAACTCTTGAAGTTATAAATGAAAAGAATCCAGAGCTTGAAAATAAAGAAGAAGTTGCTAAGAAAATAGGAATAGGTGCTGTTGTATTCACATATCTTAAAAACTCAAGAGAAAAAGATATTATCTTTGATTGGAAAGAAATACTTTCATTTGAAGGAGAAACAGGACCATATGTTCAATATTCATATGCTAGAGCAAATTCAATTTTAACTAGAGCTGGAGAAATAGACTATTCAAAAGTTGATTATTCAAAATTAAATTCAAAAGAAGAATTTGAATTAATAAAAACATTAGAAAGCTTTAAAAAGAATATTCATAGTGCAATTGAAAAACTTGAACCATGTGTAGTAACTAGATATTCAATAGAAGTAGCTAAAGCATTTAATAAATTCTATAATGCACATTCAGTATTAAACTTAGAAGATGAAAGTTTAAAACAATCAAGACTTGCACTTGTTAAGGCTAGTTGCCAAGTAATTAAAAATGCACTAGCATTAATAGGAATAGAAGTAGTAGAAAAAATGTAATAAAAATATTCAAAAATCACACTATAAATTTATAGTGTGATTTTTTTTAATAAAGCATTTATGATATTAATTATTATAAATTAAAAAATAGATTAAATTATTTTTTTTACTATTTCAATATAGTCTTTTGCATATTTGGATAGGTAGAAACCTTTTCTATAAGCAACTACTAATTTAATTTTAGAATTTTTATTGCCTATAGAAAAATAGGAAGGTTTATTTTCTATTGACATATGTTTAAGGTGATTTTCTAAAACGAAACAAACTCCAAAATTAGAAGTTGCTAGCCTAACAGAAGCTTCTAAATTTCGTGTTTGAAAAATTTCGGAAGGTTTAAATTTATAATAACTAAATATTTTTTCTGATATTTGGCGTGTTCTTTGACCAGGAAATTGTAGAATAAATCTTTCATTAAAAAATTTTCTTATATCAATCCAAGGAAATTTAAAACCTTCAATTGCTTTGCCTTCTTTACATAATGGATGATTACAACTTGTTACTAAAACTATCTCCTCATCTCTTAAAATTTCATAATCTAAATCTTTACTATTAATAGGGGTGTTTAAAATAGCTATATCAGCTTCACCATTTAGCAATAGACTTTCTAAATCAGATGAATAATCTTCAATTAAATTTATTTCTACATTAGGATATTTTTCTTTAAATTTTGGTATAGTAGATGGAATCATATATGAACCTCTTGTGTATGGAAAAGCTATGTTAAGTCTTCCTTTTTGGAGATCATTAATATCTTGTATTTGAGAATCTAATTTATCTTTCAATATTAAAATTTCTTTAGCATTTTTTACATAACATTCTCCAGCATAAGTTAATACAAATCTATTACCCAATCTATTAAATAATTTTATATTTAAAGTATCTTCTAAATTTTTTATATATTTACTTAATGAGGGTTGAGATATGTATAAAGCTTGAGCTGCTTTAGTTATATTTTTATATTTACTTACTGCAATGACATAACGAAGTTCTTTAAAATCCATTAAGATCATCAACTCCTAAAATATTTATTTAAGATTATCATACATTAAAGAATAAAACTTAACAATACAATTAGATAATACATTATAGCTTTAATGAATGAAAAATATTCAAATAATGTATTGGACGAATATTTTTAGCTGTAATAGTATTAAATTAAATAAGAAAGTGGAAATGTTTGGAGTGATGAAATGGTTACTTTAATAAAAGATAAGGTTTGGATTTTAAATAATGAAATTATAGAATTTGATAAAAATAATATTAATTATGAAATTTCTGATGAAGAAGGAAAAAACAATACAATAGCATGGCAAATAATTAGTTCTCATAATACATCAGGAGATAATAAACATTTGAAATTAAAGTTTGATTCACTTACTTCACATGATATTACTTATGTTGGGGTAATTCAAACTGCAAAAGCAAGTGGACTTAAGAAATTTCCAATTCCATATGTTTTAACTAATTGTCATAATTCTTTATGTGCAGTTGGGGGAACTTTAAATGATGATGATCATTTATTTGGATTAACAGCAGCAAAAAAGTATGGAGGAATTTATGTGCCTCCAAATCAAGCAGTAATTCATCAATATATGAGAGAAGTAATGGCAGGCTGTGGGAAGATGATACTAGGAACAGATAGTCATACTAGATATGGAGCACTTGGGACAATGGGAATTGGAGAAGGTGGAGGAGAAATAGTAAAGCAACTTCTTCAAAATACTTATGATATATATAGACCAGAAGTAATAGCAATTTATTTACAAGGAAAACCTAAAAGAGGAATTGGGCCACAAGATATTGCTTTAGCTATAATAAGAGAGGTTTTTAGCTGTTCTTTTGTAAAAAATAAAATAGTTGAATTTATAGGACCGGGAATTAAAAATCTTTCAATGGATTTTAGAAATGGAATAGATGTAATGACAACTGAAACAGCTTGTTTAAGTTCAATTTGGTGTACTGATGAAAAGGTAAATGAATATTTTAAAATTCATAAAAGACCAGAAGATTATAAAGAATTAAGACCAAAGGATTTAGCTTTATATGATGGTTTAGTAAAGGTTGAACTTGATAAAATAGAATCTATGATAGCATTGCCTTTTCATCCAAGCAATGCTTATACAATAAAAGAGTTAAATGACAATTTAGAAGAAATATTAAAGGAAACAGAAAGAAAAGCTAACCTACAAATAATGAATTCTAATATAAAAGTAAATTTAAGAAATAAAATTATAGATGGAAGATTGAAAGTAGATCAAGGTGAAATAGCAGGATGTGCAGGTGGAATGTATGAGAATATTAAGGCTGCTATGGAAATTTTAAAAGGGCATCAACTTACTAATGATTATTATTCTTTAAATATATATCCAGCAAGCACTCCAATTTATACAAAAATTATGGAGGATGGAAGTGCTATAGAACTTATAAAAAGTGGAGCAATAATAAAGACAGCTTTTTGTGGACCATGCTTTGGAGCAGGAGATGTGCCAGCAAATGGCTCTTTATCAATAAGGCATACAACAAGAAATTTCCCTAATAGGGAAGGTTCAAAACCTAGTGAAGGACAGATAGCTACAGTTGCTCTTATGGATGCGCGTTCAATTGCAGCTACATCATTAAATGGGGGTTTTTTAACTGCTGCTACTGATTTAGATTTTGATGAATTTGAAAAAAAATATACATTTGATGATTCTTCTTATAGCAGAGTATATAATGGGTTTAGAAAAGAAAAAAAAGATGAGAAATTAATAGTAGGACCTAATATATCAGAATGGCCAGAAATGACAAGGTTAAATGAAAATATTTTATTAAAGGTAGCTTCAGTAATAGAAGATCCAGTTACAACTACAGATGAATTGATTCCTTCAGGGGAAGCTTCAACATATAGATCAAATCCAATTAAAATGGCTGAATTTACTCTTTCAAGAAGAGATCCAGGGTATTTACCAATTGCAAAAGAAATGAAAAATTTAGAAAAAGAAAGAATTGAATTCATTAAAGAAGGAAAAATAACTGATAATTTAAGAAAAGTTATAAATATAGTTAATAAAGAAAATGTAGAAGATTTTCTTTATAATACTTCATTTGGTAGTGTTATTTATGCTGTAAAACCAGGTGATGGTTCAGCAAGAGAACAAGCTGCTTCTTGCCAAAAAGTTTTAGGTGGACTTGCAAATATATGTGTGGAGTATGCTACAAAAAGATATAGATCAAATTTAATAAATTGGGGCATAATTCCATTTACTGCTGATAAAAATTTAATATCCGAACTTTCAAAAGAAGATTATATTTATATAGAGAATATTAAGTCTAAACTTTTAAATGGAGATAAAACTGTTATTGCGAAATTAATAAAAAGTACAGAGCAAAAAGATATAGAATTAAGTATAAAAGATATTTCAAAAGAAGAAAAAGAAATATTATTAGAAGGATGCTTAATTAATTATTATAAAAATATAAAATAATATATGTAAAATATATGGGATTAAATAAAAATTTTTAGTTTAAATATAATTTAATATTGAGAGAACTTCTATAATATTTTTAAAAATATATAGAAGTTCTTTTTATATTAAATTATAAATAAATTAATTTTAAGTTATTTATAAATAGTTTAATGTTATGTAAATGAGGTTAAAATGAAAATTTATTTTTAAATTTTTACAAAATATTGAAAAAAGCTTTGGAAACGTATAAAATTATTTATAATATATAAATTTAGAAAAGTAAACAAAATTTATTATAAATTATAGAAAATATATTTGATGTATCTATATATAGGGAGGAGAAATGATGTTTGATAAAAGTGTAAAGTTGAAAAATGGTGTTTATATGCCAGTATTAGGCTTTGGGACATATAAGATTGAAGATGGAGAAAAAACTGTACAGGCTGTTAAAAATGCATTAAAAATTGGATATAGACATATTGATTGTGCATCATTTTACGGAAATGAAGCAAGTGTAGGAAAAGCAATTAGAGAAAGTGGCGTAAAAAGAGAAGATATTTTTATAACAAGTAAAGTTTGGAATACTGAACAAGGATATGAAAATACATTATTTGCTTTTGAAAAAACAATAAGTAAACTAGGCACAGATTATTTAGATTTATATCTTATTCACTGGCCAAAAGAATTAAATGAAGAGACTTGGAGGGCTTTAGAAACTCTTTATAAAGAAGGAAGAGTTAGAGCAATTGGAGTTTCAAATTTTAAAGAACATCATTTAGAAGAAATAATAGCTGGAGCAGAGATAGTTCCAATGGTAAATCAAGTAGAATTTCATCCAAGATTTCCTCAAGATGGATTATTAGAATTTTGTAAAAAAAATAAAATACAAGTTGAAGCATGGGGACCATTAATGAGAGGAAATGTATTTGAAATAGACCTTTTAAAAGAATTAGCAGAAAAATATAATAAAACTATATCTCAGATAGTTTTAAGATGGGATTTACAAATGGGAGTTGTGACTATTCCAAAGTCAGTAAATAAGAAAAGAATAAAAGAAAATTCAAATATATTTGATTTTGAGCTTAGTGAAGCAGATATGGAAAAAATAAAACAATTAAATACTAGTGAAAGAATTGGGCCAGATCCTGATAACATAACATTTTAAATATAAAATTTTAATTATTATATAAGTTAAAATAATAGACTGTAGATTAAAATTTTGATAAAATTGTTTTAACAAGGTATGGTATATATTATTTAAAAAGGAAAATCCTACAGTTTTACTCTGTAGGATTTATTTTTTAGGGGGAGATTATGAGAAAAAGTAAAGAGTTACTTTTATTAAGATATTTATCTTTTTTTATTTTAATAATTCAAATGTTTAGTAATGAAGTAAAAGTAAAAGGATTAGTTTTTATATTACTATTTTTAATAAATAATAATATAAGGTTATTTTATTTAAAAAGTGATTTAAAAATATCTTTATCAATTATTATAGAATTTTTATGTATTCCTATAGCTTGCTTAAATTTAGGTGGTAATATTATTTTTTGTCTAATTGGAATAGTTATAGATTTATTTTCTTTGAAAAATAAAATAATAAAAAATATTTTTATATTTATTATTTTAGTAATGTCTATATCACCAATATTAGCAAAAGGAACTGAAAATGGAATAATTAATTTATTAGTTATAGGTGTATTATTTATTCTTTTAAATTACATACAAAAACTTTACGATACAAAGTTAAAGTCACAAAAGCTTTATGATAAATTAAGAATATCAGAAGAAAAACTTATAGAAGCTAATAAAGAATTAGAAGGATATTTAATTTCAATTGAAGAGTTAACTTTATTAAAAGAAAGAAATAGAATTTCTAGAGAAATTCATGATAGTGTTGGACATGCTTTATCTACTGCTATGATTCAGCTTTCAGCTATGGAAGCTGTTGCTAAAAAAGAAAATAGTACATTAGAAATAATGGCAAAAAATTTAAGAGATTTTATAAATGAAAGTTTTCAAGATGTTAAAAGAGCTGTAAGAGAAATTAAGCCAGAAGAATATCATTCTTATGAAGGAATTTTTAGAATTCAAGAAGTGTGTAGGAATTTTGAAAAGATGACTGGAGTAAAAATAAAAGAAACTATATCTAAAGGTGAATGGGGACTTAATTCAAAGCAAACATCACACTTATATAGAATAACACAAGAGATATTATCAAATTCTTTAAGGCATGGAAAAGCTGATAGAATAAGAGTTATTATGAATTTTACAGAAGATGAATTTATAATTTCATTTAAAGATAATGGAATTGGAATAGAAAATATAGAAGAAAAGGGATTAGGTCTTAAAAATATAAGGGAAAGAATTGAGGAACTTGGCGGAAGTGTATTTATGGAATCAAAATTAAACGAAGGATTTTTTGTTAAAATTATTGTGCCAAGAGAGAGGGAGGTTTAAAGTGAATAAAATTAAACTTTTAATTGTAGATGATGAAAAATTAATTAGAGAAGGACTTAAGGTAATGTTATCATTGTTTGATGATATAGAAGTAGTTGGAACTTTAGAAAATGGATATAAGGCTTTAGAATTTTGTAAGGCAAATGAAGTAGATGTAGTTCTTATGGATATAAGAATGAAAGATTGTGATGGAGTTATGGGAACAAGACTTATAAAAGAACAATTTTCAAAAATAAAAGTTCTTATTTTAACAACTTTTAAGGATAAAGAATATATAAATGAAGCATTAAAGTACGGTGCTTTTGGATATCTTTTAAAAGATAGTTCTCATGATGTTATTTATGAAGGAATAAAGGCAGCCTATAAAGGAAATATGGTTGTGCATCCTGATGTGGCAACTGAAATGTTAAAAGGAAAAGATATAGTTAAAAATAATATAGAAAAATTTTCTCTTTCAGAGAAAGAAATAAAAATAATTGAGAATATAGGAAATGGATTAACAAATAAAGAAATTTCAGAAGTATTATTTTTATCAGAAGGAACAATAAAAAATAACATAACAAGCATATTATCAAAATTAGAACTTAGAGATAGAACTCAAATTGCAATTTTCGCATTTAAAAATGGAATAGTGACTTAAGTCATTCAATTTATGACTTTAATATATATTTAACCTTCAAAATTTATCTTATTATAATATCAAGATGAATTTATGGAGGTTTTTTTATGAGTATAGTAAAAATAAAAAATGTAACAAAAAGATTTGATGATAAATTAGTTTTAGATAATATTAGTTTTGAGGTATATGAAGGAGAAATATTCGGATTTATTGGTCCAAATGGTGCTGGAAAATCTACTTTAATAAATATAATTACATCTCTTTTATCTCCTGATAGTGGAGAAATAAAAATATGTGGTTATGATATTGTAAATGAAAGTATAAGAGCAAAAGAAAATATAGGATATGTTCCTCAAGACTTAGCTTTATTAGAGGGACTTACAGCTTTTGATAATTTAGAGTTTTTTGGAGCTTTATATGGATTAAAAGGAAAATTATTAAAAGAAAGAATAAACGAAGCTTTAGAAATATCTGGACTTACAGAAAAGAAAAAAGAAAAAGTAAAAAAGTTTTCAGGAGGAATGAAAAGAAGATTAAATATAGCTATTGGAATATTAAATCATCCTAAAGTTTTAATTTTAGATGAGCCAACAGTTGGGATTGACCCTCAATCTAGAAATCATATATTTACATTTATAAAAAGAATAAGTAAAGAATGGGGGACAACTGTTATTTATACATCTCACTATATGGAAGAAGTAGAGGAACTTTGTAATAGAGTTTTTATTATAGATTTAGGACAAGAAATAGCTTATGGAACAAAAAATGAAATTAAAAATTCAGTTTCTTCAAATAATAAAATTTCTATAGAATTAGAAAAAGTAAGTGGAGAAGTTATTTTGGATTTAAGAGAAATTAAAGGAATATTAAATGTCTTAGATAAAGAAAATGAAATTATATTAACTATAGATAAAGATTTTAAAATAGGAAATGCTCTTTCAGTATTAGAAAATAGAAATATAGATATAAAGAAGATAAGTTATGAGGAAGTTAAGCTTGAAGATATATTCTTAACTTTAACAGGAAAATCTTTGAGAGATTAGGAGGAAATAAAATGAGGTTATTATATTATATAAAAACTACATTAAAGGGACTAGCATCTAATATTATCGTAACATCCTCATATTTTATTATTTTTCCAGTAATATTATCTTTAGTAATGGGGTTTACAAAAGAAATTAGTCATAGTAATCCAATGGACATAAAGAGATTGGAGATAAATATAATTGATGAAGATAATAGTAAGATGTCTAAGAAATTAATAAAATTCTTAGAAAGTGATAATTTAAAAGAATTTTTAAAAATAGATTCTGAAGCTAAATCAAGTCTTACTATAAAAAAAGGATATGAAAATGAACTTTTATCATTAAAGAGTGGAGATTTAATTTTAAATCAAAAAGATAATAAAAATAGTTATGGAATAAATATTTTAAAGTCTGTATTAGATAAATATCATGAAAATATTTATGCATCTTTAAAAAATAATAAAGCTTTAGAAATAACTAATATAAACAATTCTTCTGTTATAAAAACGAATATTATAGAAAAACAAGAAAGTAAAAATTTTTATAAAGAAACAATAGCTTCTATGATTGGATTTATAATTAGTTCACTTATCTATATGACAAATAAATCTAATAAAGAAGAGATGGGTGAAAATTTATATAGAAGATTGATTTCTCTTCCAATAACAAGAACTAAAATCTATCTATATGAAGGAGTATCAACAGGAATACACACATTCATAATAATTTTTATTTATATATTTTTCTTTAGATTATCAGGCATTGCATTTGATGGAAATTTAATAGATTTATTAATATTAATTTTGACAGGAATATTTTTAGTAGTAGGTGTAGTTTCAGCATTACAATCTTTATTTGGTAAGAAATTTTCTAATATATTTGGAATAGGAATTTTCCTTTTATTTATCTTTGCAGGAAAAGCATTTGGTGGAATTGGAAGAGGCTTAGGATTAGTTTCACCAATGGAATTTTTAGAAAGAGCATTTGAATATTATGTTTTAAATGGAAGCATACAAGGGTGTGAAAATTTGATAGGAATTACATTCTTAATATCAATTGTATTATTTTTAATAGGATTATTGAAAGTAAAGTTTATCAGGGAGAGAAGTATATGAAATTATTAAATCTTATTTTAGTAAATATAAAAAGGCAATTAAAGAATCCAGCAATACTACTTATGTTGATTTTATTTCCTTTAGGAATGTTGTTATTCTTAAATGGTTCAGATAATGAAAAAATAGACAAGATAGGAATAATAAATAATGAAAATTCTATTCAATCAGAAAAGTTAATAAATAATCTAAAAGAACGATATGAAATAAGAGAATTAACGGGAAAAATAAATGATAATTTAGAATTAATTGAGAATAATGAGCTTACAGGTATATATGTTATTCCAAATGATTTTGAAAATAAATTAAATAAAGGAGAAATTCCGAATATAGAGGTTTATAAGAAAGAAGATTCTTTAGGTACTTTAATGTCAGATAGTATAATAGAAAGTTTTATTAAAGATAGCTTAAAAGAAAGGAATAGTAATGGAATAAACGATAATTATATAAAAACAGAAATTGAAAAAAAAGAAATAAATGATAAACAAAATGAAGGATTTAATGTAATAATGATATGTTATTTTATGTTCATGGGTGGTTCTATAATATCAGAAGAGATTATTAATTTAAAAAATCAAAATGTATTAAAAAGAATGATTACTACTTCAAATACAGATAAAGAAATTTTAGGAAGTCTTTTCATATCTAGTTTTTTAATACAAGGAATATTAAGTTCACTAGTATATGTAACAGTAGTTAAATTATTAAAAATTGAGAATTCAAATATACCTTTAGGAATATTAACTATATTTTTAAGTAGTATTGTTTCAACATCAATTATAATTGCAGTTACAAGATGGATAAGAAATATAACTTTAGCAAGTCTTGCGATGGTGATTTTTTCTCTAATAATGTTTTGCTTAGGTACATTTAATTCAAATATAGACGTTCTGAAAAATCCTCCAGCTATTTTTAAAGTTGGTATAGTATCACCTTTTTATTGGATGTTAAAAATAATTGAAACAGAAAATTTAATAATTCCAGTTATAATTTTAATTTTAATGTCTTTAGTATTCTTTACATTAGGTAGTTTTAAATTAAGAGATTTTGTAAAAGAATAAATTAAATTTGAAATTTATATAAAGTCTTTCTATGAATTAATTTTGTAGAAAGACTTATTTTTATAGTAATAAATGCTTCTTTAAAAATATTTACGTTTAATTATAAATAAATCTTAAAATAAAAAAATTTAATATATTAAAAAAATAGTAAAATAATGTATAATTATAAATGAGGTTAGGTTTTGGGAGGAAAAAAATGAAGAAGCATATTTTAATTGTAGATAATAATATTCTCAATTTAAAGCTATTAGAAAATTTTTTAGAGGGGATTTATAAAATAACTTTAATGAATTCTGGAATAGAAGCTATAAAGTTTTTAATTAATAATAAAGTGGATTTAATATTAGTTGATATAAATATGCCCAATATGAATGGATACGAAACTGTAAAAAAAATAAAAGGTAATGTTAATTTAAAAGATATTCCAGTAATATTTTTAACGTCAAAAGTAAACTATGAAATTGAAGCTAAAATAATAGAACTTGGAGCAGTAGATTTTGTAAGAAAACCATTTGTAAAACAAATGCTAAGAAATAAAATTAAAATATACTTAGAAGTGGAAAGCTGTAGAAAAAATTTAGATGAAAAAATAAATCGATTACAAGATGTAATAATTATATCTCTTGCAGAACTTGTTGAATGTAGAGATGAGAATACAGGAGGGCATGTAAAGCGAACAGCGAAATATGTAAAAATCTTAACAGAAGCTTTACTTGAAGAAAAAGTATATGAAAATATTTTAACAAAAGAATATGCATATGATTTAATTAAATCAGCACCATTGCATGATATAGGGAAAATAGGAATAAGTGATGCCACTTTACTTAAGAATGGTTCTTTAGATGATGAAGAATTTGAATTTATGAAACAACATACTACTTTAGGAGCATTAGCACTTCAAAAGATGATTGATGAATCAAATGGAGAAAGTTTTTTATATTTAGCAAAAGATATGGCTAAATATCATCATGAAAAATGGGATGGGACAGGTTATCCAGATAGACTAAAAGGAGAAGAAATTCCACTTTGTGCAAGAATAATGGCAATTGGAGATGTTTATGATGCATTAACAACTAAAAGACCTTATAAAAAAGCATTTAGTCATGATGAATCAATTAAGATTATTTTAAAGGGAAAAGGAAGTAGCTTTGACCCAAAAATAATAGAAGTTTTTGAAAAAATAAGTTATAAATTTAAAATAGAAAAAGAAGCTTTATAATAAAATAATATAAGAGGACTATCAAATATTGATAGTCCTCTTATATTATCTCTGAGTTATTTCATCTAATTCAAGACCTTTTAAAAGATATGTTGCTGTAGATTCATTTGTAGCAAGTGGAATTTTATATACATCACAAAGTCTTAAAAGAGCACTTATATCTGGTTCATGTGGTTGAGCAGTTAATGGATCTCTAAAGAAAATAATCATATCAATTTTTCCTTCAGGAATTAAGGCGCCTATTTGTTGGTCACCACCAAGAGGGCCACTTTTAAAAAGTTTTATTTTAAGATTTGTATTTTCCATTATTCTAGTACCTGTAGTTCCAGTTGCAACTAAACGAAAATCAGATAATATTTTTTCATTTTTTTTAGCAAACTCTATCATTTCAGGCTTCTTCTTATCATGAGATATTAAAGCAATTTGCATTTTGAAAACCTCCTTATAGTTGTTAATTATATTATACAGTAGATATTAAAATATAGAATTTAAATTTATAAAAACAAAAAATAATTATTTAAAATTTTTTTATAATTGTTGTGTATGAATTTATTATCTAAATTATAAAAAAATTATATGATTGTCAATCCTTGTTAAAGATGTATTAATTGATATAATATAATTATGGTTTAAATGCCAAAAGATAAATAAGGTGGGAAAAAATGCAAAATATATTTAAAATGCTACTAGAAAATATTGATTTTCCTGTGTGGATAAAAGATTTAAATTTAAAATTTATTTTTGCAAATGAAAAATATGCTGATTTTATAAATAAAGATAAAGAAGAAATAGTAGGCTTAAAAAACGAAGATTTATTTGATAAAGATAGTTGTAGTAGAATTAATGAACATTGTTATGATGTTATAAAAACAGGGAAATTTATAATTAGAAGTAGAGATTATAAAGGTGTTTATAGGCAATGCTTAGTAACGCCTATTAAGGATGATAATGGAAAGCTTATTGCTATAGCAGGAATTATTGGAATATTTAATGGAATTGGACAAATAAAAGAAAAAGAATGTGAAATAGAGCATCAAAGAACTTTAACTAAAAATATTATAGATATACTTCCTGGAATAATTTTTTATAAAGATATAGATGGAAAATATATTTATGCAAATAAAGAATGTATAGAATTTTATAAAAAAAGAGGAATTGAAGATATTATTGGAAAAACTGATTTAGAGATAATTGAAAATAAAGAGCAAGCTATAAATTTTATTGAAATTGATAAAAATGTACTAAAATCAAAGCAGCATTTTTATGATGAAGAGGCTTTTATTCAGGAAGATGGAAGTAAAAGTTATAAAGAGATAGTAAAAATACCTTTTTTAGATAGTCATGGCAATCCATTAGGAGTAATAGGAAGAGCTTTAGATGTTACAAAAGATAGAGTATATAGAGAAAAATTAGAATATTTGAGTTATACAGATGTCTTAACAGGTGCAAAAAATAGAGCAAGATTTGAAGCTTATGAAAAAAAACTTTCAAATGAAAATAAATTTCCTATAGGAATTATAATGGGAGATGCAAATGGATTAAAGTTAGTAAATGATACTTTTGGGCATAAAGAAGGCGATGAACTTTTAATTCAAATAACAAGAGTTTTAAAAGAAGCTAGTGAATTAGAAGTTTTTAGAATTGGTGGAGATGAATTTGCAATTTTACTTCCTAATACAGATTTAAAAAGTTGTGAAAAAGTAATAAAAAAAATATCAAAACGTTGTGACGAATACGAAAATAAATTATTTAATATAAGCATTTCTTTAGGTTCAGCAGTTAAAAATAAAAAAGAAGAAGATATTTATGAAGTATTAAAAATTGCAGAAGATAAAGTTTATAGAAAAAAATTACTTCAAAATAAAAGTATAAAAAGTTCAATATTAAATTCTTTAAAAATAGCACTTAAAGTATCCTATGAAGAAACAGATAATCATACTGAAAGAGTAGCTATAAATGCAGTTAAAATAGGAGAAAAATTAGGATTAGATTTATCTCAAATAGATGAATTAAAAATTGCTGCAGAACTTCATGATATAGGAAAGATAGGAATTCCAGAAGATATTTTAATGAAAAAAGGAAAATTAACAGAAAAAGAGTTTGAGATAATAAAAACTCATCCAGAGAAAAGTTATAGAATTATAAAAGCATCTAGTGAATTAAAAGGAGTAGCAGAAGCTACATTATATCATCATGAAAGATGGGATGGAAAAGGATATCCTCTAGGATTAAAAGGAGAAGAAATTCCACTTTTATCAAGAATAATAAGTGTATGTGATGCTTATGATATTATGACTAGAGGAAGAGTTTATAAAAGTGCGATTAGTAAATATGAGGCACTTAAAGAATTAGTGAAGTGCGCAGGCACTCAGTTTGATCCTAAAGTAGTAGATGAATTTGTTAAAATAAATATAAAATAAATATAAGTAAAGGTGAATATAAAAATTGTTTAAAAAATAATTTTTTTTCACCTTTTTTAGTTTATTATAGAACAATGAGTAAATTAAAAAAATTGTATTTATATCTAAACATAATATTTAAGTAAGTAATTTATTTTAAGATATAGATATACAATATGTATGTAGATTTGGATGGTTTATATTATAATTATTTGATTTATTTACTCAAATTATTAAAGATAAAAGTATAGACAAACTTTTGAGAAAATATATAATTAAAGTATAAAAGGGAAAATTAGTAAAAGTTTGGGGGAGAAAAATATGATCATTAAAAACAAATTTCCAAAAGGATTTTGGTGGGGATCTGCAACTTCAGGACCACAATCAGAAGGAAGATTTAATAAAATACATGATAATGTTTTCGATTATTGGTTTGATAGAGAACCAGAAATTTTCTTTAATAAAGTGGGCCCTAACATAGCATCAAATTTTTATAATAGTTATAAAGAAGATTTAAATATGCTAAAAGAGATAGGATTAAATTCTTTTAGGACTTCAATACAATGGACAAGACTTATAAAAGATTTTGAAACTGGTGAACCTGATGAAGATGGAATAAGATTTTATGATGAAGTAATAGATGAGTGTATAAAAAATAATATAATTCCAGTAATGAATTTACATCATTTTGATCTTCCAGTTGAACTTTATGATAAATATGGGGGATGGGAATCAAAACATGTTGTAGAACTATTTAAAAAGTTTGCAGGAACGGCTTTTAGACTTTTTGGAGATAGAGTTAAATATTGGGCTACATTTAATGAACCAATAGTAGTTGTGGAAGGACAATATTTATATAAATTTCACTATCCACAAATTGTAGATGGAAAAAAAGCAGTTCAAGTTTTATTTAATTTAAATTTAGCTTCTGCAAAAGCTATTGAAGAATATAGAAGACAAGATTTAGATGGGAAAATTGGAATTATATTAAATCTAACACCTTCTTATCCAAGAGATCCAGAAAATAAAGAAGATGTAGAGGCATCTAAATTTGCAGATAACTTTTTTAATAATTCATTTTTAAATCCAGCTGTAAAAGGAGAATTTCCAAAAGAATTAGTTGAGATTTTAGAAAAAGATAAAGTTTTATGGGAAGCTACTGAAAAGGAAATGGAAATTATAAAAAATAATACAATAGATTTTTTAGGAGTTAATTATTATCAACCAAGAAGAGCTAAGATGAGGGAAATTCCATTTAATAATGAAGAAGGATGGATGCCAGATAAGTATTTTGAAAATTATGAGATGCCAGGAAGAAGAATGAATCCTTATAGAGGATGGGAAATTTATCCTGAATGTATGTATGATATATCAATAAATATAAAAGAAAATTATAATAATATACCTTGGTTTATTTCAGAAAATGGAATGGGTGTAGAGGGAGAAGAAAGATATGTAAATGAAGAAGGAATAATTGAAGATGATTACAGAATAGAATTCTTTAAAGAACATTTAGAATATCTTTATGAAGGAATAAAAGAAGGATCAAATTGTTTTGGATTTCATTCATGGACTCCAATAGATTGTTGGTCTTGGTGCAATGCATACAAAAATAGATATGGATTTATATCACTAGATTTAGAAACTCAAAAGAAAACTATAAAAAAATCAGGAAAATGGATTTGTGAAGTTTCTAAAAATAATGGATTTTAAATATAGACACGTATAAAGACTTTAGGAGTTATATCTTAAAGTCTTTAATTTTTTTAGTATAAAAGTAATAGATTGCTTAAATATAAATTTAAAAATAAAAGAATATTTAATACGATTGATAATAATATATAAAGATTAAGTTTTAAATTGTATTTTTATATGGAAGGGGTGAAGAAAATAAAAGAGTTAAAAGTAGTTAGAAATGAAAAAAAATATTATATAGATATTGATAAAGCATTTAGATTAAAAAACTTATTGCCTAATATTTTAAAAGAAGACAAATTTAATTGTAATGATGGATATATAATAAGATCTTTATACTTTGATACTATTTATAATAATGATTTTTTAGATAAAGAGAATGGCTTAGAAAACAGAAGAAAAATAAGAATAAGGACATATAATTTAGATACTGAAACTATAAAATTAGAGATAAAAGAAAAAAAAGGAGATCTTCAATGTAAAAGTTCATTATTGATAAGTAAAGAGGTAGGAGAAAGTCTAATAAAAGGCAAATATGAAGTTTTAAAGGAGTATGATAATGATTTAGCTAAAGAATTATATGCAATTATGTCTTTAGAATGTTATAGACCTAAATGCATTATTGAGTATAAGAGAAATGCTTATATACTTTTAGAAAACAATATAAGAATAACTATTGACGAGAATATAAGAGGAACAGAAGAGTCATTTGATATATTTTCAGATAATTTAAATTTGAATAATATATTAGATTCAACTGTTTTAGAGGTAAAATACAATAATTTTTTATTTAGTTATATAAAAGATCTACTTTGTTTAGTAGATTCTGATGAAAGTGCTATAAGTAAATATTGGAATTGTAGAAATACTATGTATTAAAGGGGGATATAATATGAAAAGTACAATTTTGAAATATTTGTCTGATGGAAATAAACCAGAGGACTTATCAGTCATAATTTTAAGTTTTGTTGTTGCATTAATTTTAGGAATGATTATATATATTTCATATAAATTTTCACATTCAAGAGCAGTATATAGTGCTAAATTTAATATATCACTAGTAATGTTGGTCTTAGTGTGTACTATGGTTATGAAGGTTATAGGAAATAATCTATCATTATCATTAGGAATGGTTGGAGCTCTATCAATAGTTAGATTTAGAACAGCCATAAAAGATTCTAGAGATACAGTATATATTTTTTGGTGTATAGTTTGTGGAATATGCTGTGGAGTTTCAGAATATGTAGTTGCATTTATAGGCAGTGGTGTAATATTTGGATTCTTAATTATTTTTGGATGTATTAAAACTAATGAAAGGTTTTTACTTATAATACATGGAGATAATTCTATAGAAGAAGAAGTAGAAAAATTAATGTTAGTTTTTTTCAGTGGACAATCAAAAATTAAAGTTAAAAATACTAGTAAAACAAGAACAGAGTATATTTATGAGCTAACTCAAAAGATGATAGATAAATCTAAAAATAATGATAAAACAATAAATGATGGTTTATATGCTATAGAAGGTGTAGAATCTGTTAATTTGGTTTGTCAAAATGAGGATGTAAGTAGATGATAAAAAGAAATATATCTACGAAATGGATAAGTATAATAATAGCAATTTTATCTATTATTATTGGAGTAATATTTAATGAATTAGAAAATTCAAGTAAATCAAATAGAATCCATAGTCATAAAGATTATAAACATTTAAGTAATATTGAATACAATAAAATTAATTCAGATAATATAGATATAGAAAAATTTTCAACTAATATGCCTATAGTAGTTATAGATACAAAAGGAGAGAAAATAAAAAATCATATTAAGTGGAGTATAGAAGAAGAAAGATATGTAGAAGAAGATATAGATCCATATACACTTGGTGATATAAGCATTATCTATGAAGAAGGAAAAGAAAATACATTATCAGACAAAGAAAATGTTAAATCTAATATGAAAATAAAGATGAGAGGAAATACATCTAGTGGATTTGATAAAAAGCAATATTTGATTAAACTTTTAGATGAAGAAAGTAAAGAAAAGAAAAGAGAAATTTTGGGGATGGGGAAAGAAAGCGAATGGATACTTAATATATCTGGAGCAGATCAATCTTTAATAAGAAATTATATGGCTCTTAATATAGCAGGAGAAATTATGGAATATAGTCCTAATATTAGATTCTGTGAAGTTTTCTTCAAAGAAGATAATGACTATATTTATAATGGAGTATATCTTATTATGGAAAGTATAAAAAGAAGTGAAGAAAGAGTAAATATTTCTAAATATGATAGTAAATTTGAAGAGTCATCTTTTTTATTAAGAAGAGATAGATTTGATGAGAAGGCTGTTATTTTAAATAATTATGGAAGAGAAAATAAATTAACAACAGGATATTTAGAAGTTAAATATCCAAATAAAAATGACATTACAGATAGGACTAAAAATTATATAGAAGAGTATATAAATAATTTGGAAAAATCTTTATTTTCAAATGATAAAAAAGAATTTAAAAAATATAAAGAATATATAGATGAAAAAAGTTTTATAGATTATTTTATAATAAATGAATTTTTCGCAAATTACGATTCTGGATATCATTCTACTTATATGTATAAAGAAGTTAATGAAAAAATTAAAATGGGTCCAGTTTGGGATTTTGATATGGCAATAGATAATAATAAAATAACAAAATTAAAAATTGATTCTACTGCAATGCATGATGCACCATGGTTTAGACAATTGCTTAGAGATTCAAGCTTTGTTGAAAAATTAATTAATAGGTATAAAGAGCTTAGGAAAGGGATTTTATCTGAAAAAAATATAAATAATTATATAGATGAAACTGTTAAATATATTGGAAACGCTCAGAAAAGAGATAAAGATAAATGGGGAGATTTTTATGAAAAATTAAATAAAAAATATGACCTTAATGAAAAATATTTAACTTATAAAGAAGAAATAGATAAAGTTAAATTTACTTTATCAGAACATGGAAAGTGGTTAGATGAAAATTTAGATTCACTATATCAATTTTCAGAATTTGATACGAATGAACAAGAGGAAGGCTTAAAAAGTGTATTATTAGGAAGAGATGATTCAGTTAAAATTGGAAATATTGTAGCTATTGTATTTATAATTGGTTTCATTTTATCTATAATTATTGTTCAAAGAGAGTAATTTAATGGAGAATTTTTATGAGAAATATTAAAGTAATAAAAGAAAAAATATTATTTTTTTTAGCGACCATATCGGCTGGAATATATATATTATGGCGTATATTTTTTACTTTGCCAATTGAATATGGGCTAGTAGCATTAATAGTTGCGATTTTATTAGTTGTTTCAGAGGTAGTTGGATTTTTTGAAGCATTTTCCCATTGTAAAAGTTTAAGCAAAAAAAAAGAGCCTAAACTTCCTATTATAAAAAAAGAAGATTATCCACATGTAGATGTATTTATAGCAACTCATAGTGAAGATAAAAATATAATTTATAAAGTTGTAAATGGATGTGTACACATGGATTATCCAGATAAGAATAAAGTTCATATTTATATTTGTGATGATACTAATAGAAAAGAGATGGAAGAATTAGCAAAAGAATTTAATGTTGGATATTTTGGATTAATTGATAATAAGACTGCAAAAGCAGGAAATATAAATAATGCTTTAGGTAAAACTAAATCACCTCTTATAGTTACATTTGATGCTGATATGATACCAAGAAAAAAATTTTTAATGGAAACAGTTCCTTACTTTTTTTTACCTAAAATGAAAGAAGAAAATGGACAGTGGATATATAGAAATAAAGATGAAATAGATGAAAATTATAAGATAGGATTTATACAAACTCCTCAAAGTTTTTATAATGCTGATCTTTTTCAGTACAATTTATATTTGGAAAAAGATATTCCAAATGAGCAAGATTATTTTTTTAGAGAAGTTAATGTAGGAAGAAATAGAACTAATACTCCTATATATGCTGGATCTAATACAGTTATATCTAGAGAGGCATTAGAAGAAGTTGGTGGAATTGTAGAAGGAAATATAACAGAAGATTTTGCAACAGGAATTCAGATACAAAGTAAAGGATATACATGTTTTGCTATAAAAAAAGCTTTAGCAAATGGACTTGCTCCAATAGATTTTAAAAATTTGATAAAACAAAGACAAAGATGGGCTAGAGGATGTATACAAACAATAAGAAGTTTTAAATTTTTTAAGAGTAAATTAAATATAAAAGCGAAATTGAGTTATATAACATGTTTTTTATATTGGTGGACATTTTTTAGAAGATTTATATATATATTATCTCCGATATTATATACAGTATTTGGGTTAGTAATAGTGAAATGCACATTAAAAGAATTACTATTTATATGGCTTCCATCATATATACTATACAATATAACTATACGAAGTTTATCTAATAATATAAGAAACCAAAAATGGAGCAATATTATAGATACAATAATATTTCCTTATCTAATAATTCCTGTTTTTATTGAAACAATAGGATTTAAATTGAAAAAGTTCAATGTTACAAGTAAGAAAAAAGTTGATAATAAAAATACACAATTTAAATATGCTATTCCTCATATAATTCTATTAACAGGCACATTAATTGGATTAATATATTGTATAGAAGATATGATAATTCATAAGTCATTAGGCTCAATAGTTTTAGTCTATTGGTTAGTTTTAAATAGTTATTTCCTTTTAATGGCAGTGGCATTTATGTTAAGTCGTGTAAATTACAGAGATCAAGAGAGATATTATGCTAAATTAGACGTTAATTTGAATTTAGATAAAGAAGTTATAAAAGGGAAAACTGTAGATATATCAGAGGGGGGAATGGCTATTGAACTTGAATATCCTTTTTATATTCCTTATAAAGAAGATATAAAAGTTGAAATATATAATGATGATTATAAAGCACAACTTTTTGGTAAAGTAGTTCATGTGAATAAATGTAACGAATTATGGAGATATAGTATTAAAATTTCAAATATGACAGAGGAAAATAAAAGAGAATATTGTTGTATAGTATATGACAGACAGCCAACCTTAGCTAAGGAGATAAAATCTAATACAATAAAAGAGGTTTATAATAATATATTTAACAGAGTAAAAAGAAATAAATTATCTAATAGAAAGTTACCAAGGATATATATAAATAAATATTTAAAAGATATAGAAGGAAATACTTTTAAAATTGAAAATTTTAATTATGAATATTTAGCTATTTCACAAGGACCGATAAAAGATCATATAGAATTAGATTTAGATGATAATTTAATTTTAAAGTGTGAACTTCAAAATATAAAAAATAAAAATTCTATATATAAAATAATTAATTTTGAAGATATAAGAGATGAAGTAAAGCTAAAAGAAAAAATTAATAATTGGATAGTATAAAGTTTAATTAATAATATAATAATTTTAAATTATAACCGTATGTTATAATTTATATTAAATATAAAAAGTGAATTTAATCCTTAGAAAAGGATAAAATATAAAAAAATAAAAGTAAAACTCTTAGATTTTTAATAATATATATTTTATAAATATATTGGATAATTAGGGGAAATAAAATTCTATCAGCTTACTTTATAGTGGAAAATTTAGTTTAAAAGGAAGTTGATTTATTATGGATATAAAAATTATTAGTTTTTTGGAAGAGGAACGTATTGTTTTTAATAATTCAAAAGTTAATTTTAAATGTTTAGAACAAGGGGTTATAAAGTATTATTATAAAATAGATAATTCTAAAATTGAAATAATCTATCTAGATAAATCAAAATTAGATTATATAGAAGAAATTTTTAATTATTTAAGTATAAAGTCAACTATAAAAAATATAATTTTATTAGAAGATAATACTTTTATAGATAAATATATAAAAAATAGGCTTATAAAGAATAATTGTATAATTATATCTAAAGATAAAATACAAGAATATTTTATATTAAACGAAAAAATAAAAATTTTAGGATTAGAAAAAGGCGGAGTTATTGATATAAGCCTTATTTTATTTGGACTATTAAAAAATGAAGAATTAGATTTTAGTTTAAATATAGATACTATAATTTTAGGAAGAGAAAAAGATAATTTAATAGGAAATTTAGTTTTAAGTATATTAAAAAGATTATCATATATAAATAAAGCTAAAGAGCTAGATTTATTTTTATATTTAAGGAATGAATTTAATCTTCAAGATTTAACATTTATAGAGGACCCTTTAAAAGAATATATAAATAACAAAGTTTGTCTTAATATAAAACAAAGAAATGGTGAAATAATTGACAATGAATTATATTTTTCATTAATTAAAATGAATTAGAGAAAATAAAGCCTTTTGGCTAGCTTACAAGTTGAAATAACTTAGCTGGTCAAAAGGCTTTTTTTTAAATATTCACTTAAATAACTTAAATAACTATTTAAAAACTTAAATAAATTGTTAAATAAAAGACAAGCTTGTAGAATTGAATTGTAGTCAGGGGGACTAATATAACAAAAGAATGTTAAAAAAAATACAAAAGGAGAGACTTTTAATGCTAGAAATTATCAAAAGCACATTAACAGATCAAGCAATATTAGGAGCGATATTTTCTTCAATTGCAATTATAGCACTAGGTTTTTATTTAAGAAAAAAAGAAATTATCAATTCATTAGCTTCAAAAGTTTTAACAAAAGTAGTACTTTCAGTTTCATTGCCAGCGTTAGCATTTACTTCATTTATGAGTAACATTGATGGTAATCAACTTAAACAAGGACTAAATATTTTAATTTGGGGATTTGTAATATATATAATATTAATACCGATTTCTAAAATAATTTACATAAAAGTAAAGGGAGACAAGCAAGACGTTTATAGAGTATTAACAATATTCGGTTCAACAACTTTCTTCGGAACACCAATTGTAGCAGCAGTTTATGGTGCAATAGGAACAATGTATGCAAATATATTTAACATAGCTTACAGAGTTTTTTTATATTCATATGCATTTATAAAAATGTCTGGAGCAAAAATGGACAAAGAAAGCTTAAAGAAAAACATGAAAGAAGTTTTCTTAAATCCAATTATATTAGCAACACTTATTGGTTTATTAATTTGGTTATTCCAAGATTCAATGCCACAAGTTAATGTTGTAGTAAAAGGAAAAGTTCAACATTTCGGATTTTTAAGAATTGACCAAACTCTTCCATGGCTTTATAAACCACTTACATACTTAAAAGCATTAGCATCACCACTTGCATGGTTATCAATTGGAGCAACTTTAGCTGAAGTTCCATTTAAGAAAGCAGTAGTTCAAAAAGATGCTTGGGGATATAGTTTAATAAAAGTTATATTAATACCAGTTATAAATATAGTTTTATTATTAATATTAAACCAAACAGGAATATTACCAGTTGCATTTGAAGCAATGGCAACAACAGTAATAATGATGGCAGCTCCAACTGCAACAGTTGCAGCAGCTTATGCCATAAGTTATGACAGAGAAGCATTATTTACTTCAAACTGTTCACTTTTATCAACAGTAGTTGCAGTAATAGCAATGCCAATTTGGATAGTAATATTACAAATAATTAGCAATATGCATATATTTTAATAAATAAATTTAGGCAAGGAGAGGAAAACATATGATTAAATTAGTTTGTTATGGAGTTAGAGAAACAGAAGTTCCTTATTTTAAAGAAATAAATAAAAAATTTGGTTATGATATAAAGTTAGTAACATTAGGATTAAATGATGAAAATGTTCAAGAATCAATTGGAGCAGAAGCAATAATGGTTAGAGGAAATTGCAAAGCTACAAGAAGAAATTTAGAGTTACTAAAAAATAATGGATTAAAATATGTTTTAACTAGAACTGTAGGATTTGATCATGTTGATTTAGAAGCAGTTAAAGATTTAGATTTAAAATGTGCTAGAGTTCCAGGTTACTCTCCAAATGCTATAGGGGAATTAGCATTATCATTAGCTATGATGTTATTAAGACATACAGCTTATACAGTTAATAACACAAGAGAAAAGAATTTTGTTGTAGATCCATTTATGTTTAGTAAAGAAGTAAGAAATGGTACTGTTGCAGTTTTAGGAGCAGGTAGAATAGGACTTACAACAGCTAAGCTTTTTAAAGGATTAGGAGCAAGAGTAATAGCTTATGATGTATTCCAAAGTGAAGAAGCAAAAAAAGTTGTAGAGTTTATGGAACTTGATGATGTTTTAAGAGAAGCAGATATAATATCAGTTCATATGCCTTACATAAAAGGTGTAAACTATCATATGATAAATGATGAGTTTATAGGAAAAATGAAAGATGGAGCTATATTAATAAATACAGCTAGAGGAGAGATTCAAGATATTGAAGCAATAATCAAAGGAATTGAATCAGGAAAATTAGGTGGATTTGGAACAGATGTATTAGAAGGTGAATCAGGAGTATTCTTTAAAGATTTAAAAGGACAAACTTTAGAAAATCCTTTATATGAAAAATTAGTAGATCTTTATCCAAAAGTATTAATAACTCCTCACATGGGTTCATATACAGATGAAGCTTTAACAAATATGATAGAATTTTCATATGAAAACTTACAAGAATACTTAGAAAAGGGAACTTGTAAAAATAGTATAGCGTAATTATAATAAGTAAAGAGTATATTATAAGAGAGTATCTTGTAATATACTCTTTCTTTGTCTATAAAATAAATTTTTATTATTAAATATAGAGGTGAAAATGAAAAGGAAAATAGACTTTGAAAAAAAAATAATAATTTGGGCAGTGGTAATTACTTTAATACCATTAGTTCTTTCATATGGAATATTTATAAAATCAAAATTATCTGATATGAATGATGAAATAAAAGTTACTTTACAAAATGTTGGAAATTCTATTGCACAGAATCCTATAGTTCAAGACAGATTAGAAGATGGAAAAATTACTGGAAGTATACAAAACTTAACGAAATTATATATACATGATATTAAAAATGTAAATATAATAGTTGTGGCAGATATGAAAGGAATAAAATTTTCGCATTTAGATCCAAAGCAAATTGGAGATGTATTTATTGGGCAAGATAAAGCAAATGTTTTAAAACATGGTGATAGTTATTTTTCTATAATGGAAGGCTCAATGGGAGAAACTCTTAGATGGTTCCAACCAATATATAAAAATGGGAAACAAGTAGGCTTTGTTATGGTGGGAAAATATTATGATCAAATAACTCTTATGAATAATAAAACTAAGCTTAATTATTTGCTGTTATTTATAGGAGCAGTTTCTATATCTATAATAATATCTAAATTCTTTGCAAAGAAAGTTAAAAAAGAAATTTTAAATATGGAACCAGATGAAATAGCTAAGCTTTATAATGAGAAAAATATAATATTAAATTCCGTAGAAGAGGGGATAATAGGATTAGATAAAGATAATAACATAACAGAAATAAATAATAGTTGCTATAAAATAATAGAAAATTTTAATGAAAAAAAATTCATTGAAAAATTAAAAAAATACATAGAAAATAAAGAAGATTTTGAAATGAAAGAGTTTATAATTCAAGGTAAAAGAGTCTTTGTATCAATTAAATACATAAGTCAAGGCAACTATCATTTAGGAGCTGTAATAACTCTTTTTGATAATAATAATATAAATAAAATAGCAAAAGAAATAACTGGTGTAGACCAAATAATAAAAAATTTAAGAGCAAATGTACATGAATATAAAAATAATATGCATGTTATATTAGGGCTAATTCATATAGGAGAATATGAAGAAGCTAAAAAATTTATAATGAAAATTCAAGAAATTCAAGAGAATAATACAAATAAATTTTCTAATATAGGAGATTATTATGTTCGTGCATTACTTTTAAGTAGAGAACTAGTAGCTAAAGAGAGAAGAGTTAATTTAGTTCTTGAAGAAGAGGCGTTTTTATACTCTAAACATGGAATAATAAATTCTTATGATATAGTAACCATTTTAGGTAATCTTATAGAAAATGCTTTTGAAGCAATGTCTACAGAAGTTTTTGTAAATCTTTTTGAGGATGAAAATTTAGTAATAGTAGAGGTTTCTGATAATGGAAAACCTATAAAAAAAGAAATTAGAGATAAGATATTTAAATCAGGGGTATCATCTAAAGGAGAAGGAAGAGGTACAGGACTTAACTTAGTTCAGAGTAGAGTTGAACTTTATAATGGTGATATAGAAATAAGTGAGTTTGAAGATAAAAAAATATTTACAATAACAATGTGCAAAGGAGAATAATAAGTGATAAACGTATTAATAGTTGAAGATGATCCAATGGTTGCACTTATAAATAAAAAATATTTAGAAGAAATAGGTGAGATAAAAACTTTTGGGCCTTTAATAACGAAAAACGAAATTTTTGATATTATAGAAAAAGAAAATATTGATTTAATAATAATGGACGTTTTTCTTCCTAAGGAAAATGGATTAGATATATTAAAAGCTTTAAGAGAAAATGGAAAAGTAATAGATGTTATTATGGTTACTGCTGCAAATACTGTTGATGAATTAAAAAAGGCATTTTCATTAGGAATAGTAGATTATTTAGTTAAACCATTTGAATTTGATAGATTTAAAGATTCAATAATAAAATATAAAAAGAAAAGAGAAGTATTTTTAAAAGATAAATCCTTAAATCAAGAAGATTTAGATTATATTTTAAATCAAAACAATAATTTAAATGGAAAAGAAAATAATTTACCTAAAGGATTAAATAAAAGAACTCTAGAAAAAATAATAGAATTTTTAGAAAGTAATAAAGATGAGATTTGGACTTTAAGAGAGTTAGCTGAAAAAATAAAAATAAGTAATGTAACAATAAAGAAGTATATGGATTACTTAGAAAATGAAAATAAATTAGAAGTTAAAATGACTTGTGGAAATATAGGAAGACCAGAATTAAAATATAAATTAAAATAATTTTTTTTGGAGGAAAACAGGAGATGAATAAAAATTTAGTTTCTACAATATTTGAAATTCCAGGTTATAACATTACAGAAAGTTTAGGGCTATGTAGAGGAATAAATGTTAGATCAAGAAGCATAGTTGGAAATTTAGGAGCTTCTCTTCAGACCCTTGTTGGTGGAAATATAACTATATACAGAAAATTATGTGAAGAGTCAAGAGAACTTGCATTTGAAGATATGATAAAACACGGAGAAGAAATGGGAGCAGATGGCATAATAGGAGTAAGATATGAATCAAATGAATTAGGGCAAGGATTATCAGAAATTTTATGTTATGGAACTGCTGTAAAATTAGAAAAGAAATAATAAATAAAACTCAGTTAAATAGAATTTAACTGAGCTTTATTTATAGAAAATATACTTTGTAATGGTATAATATAGAAAAGGGGGATTGTTATTATGAATAATGAGAGAAAAGATGAGTTAGAAAAAGAGTATTTATTTAATGAAGATATTACTTTAAATAATTTAAAAGAATTAGAAATACAAGAAATAATTTATTTAATATTTACTACTCAAGATTTTAAAAAAGAAAATAAATTTACTGATATCAATTTAGATAATAAATTAAAGCTATTTTTTGAAGGCATAATTGATAAGATTAGAGAATCAGAAGAACTATATATAGCTTATAATGTTTATACAAGATATCCACATGTAGATTATGATAAAAGAAGTTGGATTTTTTCTAAAGAAGAATATGCACAGAATGCAAAAGATTATTTTATGAAAAATGGATTAGAACTTAAAATAAAAAAATTAGAAAAATATGATGTTTTAAATGAATTTGCAGAATTCCATAGATTAGGTATAGAAGCTGCTGTAATTGATAATGGACAATATACCGTAGATATAAAAACAGGTAGTATATTAAAGCCTATAAATTATGATAGAGTAGAAAAAATTAATATACCTGTAACAAATCCAGAACTTAATTATTCTATGATGAAATTTTTCCAAGAAATTAATTTAAAAGCTAATTATGAAGGTAAAGGACGAGTTATAAGAATTTTAGAGGAAAAAATGATGGAGGAAATATCTAAAGGTGAATATTTAGTACCTATGAAATTTGAAGAAAATAATATAGGGGTTGGAAAAGTAGAATTAAAAGAAGATACTAAAGTTAATTTTGCAATTTTAGAAGATTCTAAAGGAGCTTTATGGATTCCAGCATTTACAGACTGGGTTGAATTTAAAAAGTTTTATGATAAAGAAAAGTGGAATGGAAGCGTTTTAAATTATGATACATTAATAAATATGGTTCAAGATGTTAAAGGTGTAAATATAAATCCATTTGGATTAAAAGTAGAGCTAACTGAGCAAAATATAAAAATAATAGAGAACTATAAAAAGAAAAAGAAGAGTAATTAGAAAAAGAATATAAAAAGTGGCTTTTGCCACTTTTATTTTTTATTATATATATATATATTAAATACAATTATTTTTAAAATAATCAGTAGTAAAGATATAAAAATACAAAATGATTATTATAAAAGTTTTAAAAGTGAGAGATTAACTTTAATTTAGGGTAATTATTATTAAAATAAAAAAATAAAAATTAATAGTAAAAAATTTTAAAAAAAGTATTGATGAAAACATCGTTTTATGGTAATATTTAGAAGAAGAAAGAAATAGGCAAATTTAGAGAAATCTAAGGACGCAAAACTATAGGGACTAAAGTTTTTACTATGTCAGCCAGTTGCCAAAGAGTATTATTACTTTTTGTAAATAAATGTATTAAACAGGATTATTATACGTTTATGTTGAAAGTTACTCTATGGAGGGTAGCTTTTTTGTGGTTAGAATATAAAGGGTAAAAATTAGTCGATTTAAATTATACCCCATATACCAAAGGTCTACAGAGAATCTGTAGGCCTTCCCCATTTTATGAGCAGTTTATGTATAAATGAGAAATAATTGAAAAAACTACTGGTATAAAGCTAGGAGGAGTTTCAATGAAAAAATATTTTCTTATTTTAAGTATTATAGTATCATTTTGCTTTATTGGATGCGGAAAAATAAATGTATCAACTAGAACAAATATAAATGAAAAAGGTGAAGCAAAATTTATTTTAAAAGCTGTATATGATGATGAAACTAAAAATCAAATTAATAATGATCTTATAGAAAAAAATATAAAAATGAATAATGTTGATGTAAATAAATATACTAGCAATGGATTGAATGTTGAAGAAATAACTATTAATTTTGATAATGCTGGAAAGTTAGTAGGAGATGAAAATATTTATAAAGTGCTAGATTATAAAGTTGTAAAGAAAGATTATTTTTATGAATCTATCTATGATATTTCTATAACTATTAGTAAAAATATTTTTAATTTAAGAAACAAATATAATGAAAAATATCAAAGAAATTACATAGATAATATTCCATATAGTAATACAATAATGTTCCCAGGAGAACTAATTAGCACTAATGCTACTGAGCATGTTAGTCCAAATGAAGTTAAATGGAATTATAAATTAGGACAATTAAATGATACTACTACTATGACACTTACATATAAAGTTGTTACTATCTGGAAGCTTATATTTATTTCAATAATAATTGTATTTATTATTTTAGTAATTGTAATGAGTTTACATTTTAAAAATAAAAGAAAAAGAAATAAAAGAGCTTTAGGTTAGATAAAAAAATCAGTTTAATATTTATATTAAACTGATTTTTATTTTATTTGAGTTAAGTTTAAAGATGAATGTTGAAATGGTAAATAAACTTTATTAAAAACTATTGGAAACTCTTTATGTTTAAATATACCTTCTTCTATTAAATAAAATTTTTTATCGCAAGTTATAGGATGATTATTAGCAGTAAAATTTCCAGAAGTTGAAAACTTAATTCTAGTATTAGTAAATGAACAATCCATATAAATTTTTGTTTCTAAAAATTCTAAAATTTCATCTTTATTATTTAAATCAAGATTAAAATCTACAATTGTTTCAATAGGAATTATAGTGAAAGTATAAGATATATACTCTTCTTTTGCTTTATACCATCTGTCTACACAAACTACAGCTACTGTTTTTTGTCCAAGTATATTTAAATAATAATCTGATGGAGGTTCTATTCTAATTTCTAATTCAACAGAATCAATAGATAAATCTATACATTTGTATGTAGGATTACCTACTTTTTCTAATCCATTAGATTTTTTAGATTCTTTTCTTATAATATAATTTCCTTTTCCATGAATGTTTTTAACTAATCCATCATCTATTAATAAAGAAAGGGCTTGTCTTAAAGTAGTCCTACTTACACCTAACATTTCAGCTAATTTTGGTTCAGATGGAAGACGGCTATTTTCAGGAAAAGTTTTTTCGTTTATCATTTTGAAAAGTTTATCATATACTACAACATATCTAGGTTCTTTTTTATCTGTAATTAAATTTATATTATCCATTTATATTCACCTTTCTAAAATAAACAAGTTATATACAAGTTTTATTATAATTCTATAAGTTGATTATAATCTATTGGTAACACATAAAACAATAAAAATATAAAAAATATCTGAAAACGATTGCTAGTTTGAGTAAAAAATGTTATAATAAATTAAAAATAAACAAGTTAGTAGACAGGTTCTAAACTTGTTTTATTATATTTTAGGAGGTAATGGAATGATTTATTCAGAAGGGGCGAAAGAATATCATATAGACGTAGCTAAAGGAGAAGTTGGAAGATATGTAATACTTCCAGGAGACCCAAAAAGATGTGCTAAAATTGCAAAATATTTTGATAATGCAGAACTAGTTGCAGATAATAGAGAATATGTTACTTATACAGGGTACTTAGATGGAGTTAAAGTAAGTGTTACATCTACAGGAATTGGAGGACCTTCAGCTGCTATTGCTTTAGAAGAGTTAGTTAACTGTGGAGCTGATACATTTATAAGAGTTGGAACTTGTGGTGGAATGCAAATGGAAGTTAAAGGTGGAGATATTGTAGTTGCTACAGGATCTATAAGAGCTGAAGGAACTTCAAGAGAATATGCACCTATAGAATATCCAGCTGTTGCAAACTTACAAATAGTAAATGCATTAGTAAAAGCAGCAGAAAATTTAAATGAAAATTATCATGTAGGAGTTGCTCAATCAAAAGATTCATTCTACGGACAACATTCACCAGAAACTAAGCCTGTAAATTATGAATTAGAAAATAAGTGGAATGCATGGATAAGATGTGGATGTTTAGCTTCAGAAATGGAAGGTGCAGCATTATTTATAGTAGGAAGTTACTTAAGAGTAAGAGTTGGAGCGGCATTCTTAGTAGTAGGTAACCAAGAAAGACAAAAAGCTGGACTTGAAAATCCAATAGTACATGATACTGAAAGTGCAATTAAAGTTGTAATAGAAGGTATTAGAAATTTAATTAAAGAAGATAAAGAAAAAGAAAATAAACAAAAATAAATTTTACAAAAGATTTGGAGGGGAATATGATGAGTAAATATAAAAGAATATTCACTATAGTAATAGACTCACTAGGAATTGGAGAGCTAGAAGATGCAAAACAATATGGAGATGTAAATGTTGATACATTAGGACATATTGCAGAATCAGTAGATAGTTTTAAAATCCCTAACTTACAAAAATTAGGATTAGCTAACTTACACAAGATAAAGCATGTTGATGCAATTGATAAACCATTAGGATATCAAATGAAAATGAAAGAAGCAAGTACTGGAAAAGATACAATGACTGGACATTGGGAAATGATGGGGTTACATATTACTACACCATTCCAAACATTTACTGATACAGGTTTCCCTAAAGAACTTTTAGATGAATTAGAAAAAAGAACAGGTCATAAAATAGTAGGAAATAAAAGTGCAAGTGGAACAGCTATCTTAGATGAACTTGGAGAACATCAAATGAAAACTGGAGATATGATAGTTTATACTTCAGCAGATTCAGTTCTTCAAATTTGTGGACATGAAGAAACTTTTGGATTAGAAGAGTTATATAGATGCTGTAAAATTGCAAGAGAATTAACTCTTAAACCAGAATGGATGGTAGGAAGAATAATTGCAAGACCATATGTTGGTGAAAGAAAAGGCGAATTTAAAAGAACAAGTAATAGACATGACTATGCTTTAAAACCTTATGGAAGAACAGCATTAAATGTTTTAAAGGATAATGGATACCAAGTTATTTCAGTTGGTAAAATAAAAGATATATTTGATGGAGAAGGTATAACAGAAGGAAATAGTTCAAAAAGCTCTGTACATGGAATGGAACAAACTATAGAAATTCAAAATAGAGATTTTGAAGGATTATGCTTTGTTAATTTAGTTGATTTTGATGCTCTTTGGGGACATAGAAGAAATCCACAAGGATATGCTGAATAATTAGAGAGATTTGATGTTAAACTTGGAGAATTCTTAAAAGGAATGAGAGAAGATGATTTAGTTATAATAACTGCAGATCATGGAAATGATCCAACTTATACAGGAACAGATCATACAAGAGAACATGTACCATTCTTAGCTTATTCACCATCAATGAAAGAAAATGGAATTTTAGAAACTGTTCCTACATTTGCAACTATAGGATCTACTATAGCTGATAACTTTGGATTAGAAATGCCAGAAGGAACTATAGGTTCATCAATTCTTGAAAAGCTTAAATAAAATTTTTTAATATAAAGGGCACTTTAAAACTATTAAAGTGCTCTTATATTTTATAATTAAAAATATAATTTATATTGAAAAAAATTAAATAAAAAATCTATAAAATTATTAATTTTAAAAAAAACTTGCGTATTTATATAAAAAATGTTATACTAATATAGTAGCCAATAAGGCACATAAAAATGAAGATTGTTTTGGAATATATTTCTTTTAAAAAAAGGATTTATCATCAAAATTAAAATCTTTAAATTTAGGAGGAATATATTATGACAGATAAGACTATAGTATGTAAAGATTGTGGAAGTGAATTCGTATTTACAGTAGGAGAACAAGAATTCTACAAAGAAAAAGGATTCGATAATGATCCAGTTAGATGTGCTGATTGCAGAAGAGCAAGAAAACAACAAAACAATAGAAGATAATTAAGATTTATATATAATTTTATATTATTAAGAAGTTTAGCGGATTCAGTTTGAATCCGTTTTTTTTATATTAAAAATAAATAAAATAAGGTAATATAATATTGTATAATATAATAAAAATTATTTTAAATTGGAGAAAAGATATGGATATAAATAAACTAAGTGCAGAAGAACTTTTAAGAGAGAGTTATGGAAAACAATTAAATACAAAGAAAAATATTTTAGAATATATAGAACTAAGTAAAATTCTTAAAAATGAAGAAGTTTTAGAAGAAAAAGTACAGGAAACTTATAATTTAATTTATAATAGTATTGAAAATTTAGAAGTAAAACCGAATACAAAAATGTATTTAAAAAATGCTTTAAAAAGTATGCTTGGAAAAAAAGTTAAAAATAAAGATCCTAAAGAAGAAAATAAATTTATTAAATTTTTTAAAAAGGCTTATCCAAAAGGAGAGAGAAGAAAAGATTTTACTTGGGTTTTAATGGACATAAATAAGATAACAGATGAGCAAATATGGACTACGTTAACATATATAAATAAAGAAATAATAAATAGAACTACTATAATAAAAAGAGATGATAAAGAAGAAATAATAAAAATGATACAAAAAGTTGCAGATAGAAAAAATATTAAGTATATAAATAGTATAAGAAGTCTAGAGAAACTAGTATCTTTATTAAAAATAAAGATTTTAGAAAAGGATGGAAAATTTAAAGTAGTTAGATACGAAGATAATCAAAAAAATATTGGGGGAAAATATGATAACTAAAAAGAAATTAAAAGAAGAAATAATAACATATGATGTAATAAATTATATTGAAGAGGATGGAACACATATAGAATATGTTGAAGTAACTTTAGCAGACAGAATTATAGATGTTTATATGGATACTAGAGAAGTAAATATAGGACTTCTAGTAAACAAAATATTAGAAGATAATTTATATATAGAAGAATAGAAATTTTAATATACATAAACTTTAAAATAACTAGAGATTTTAAAGTTAAAAGAGTTAATATAGAGAGTAAAAAAGTTACTGAACAAATTAAATAGAAATGTAAAATGAGGAAACTTAAAAGAAGTATAATACCTTATGATGGAGAATAAGATATTATACTATCTAAAATTAAGTTTCCTCCTAATTTATAATCATAATCTGATTTTGCTGTTAACGATTTTTTTAAACTCCAAGAAGCATTCCAAAGTTTAACTATATATAAATAATCGTATAATTTTGATAAATGAAAACCATCTACTTCTCCAAAGTAGCTTTTTAATAAAAACATTCTTTCATCTGTATTTAAAAACCATGAAATAGTAGCTAAATCAAAATAAATATCACAAATACCTGAAAATTCAAAATCTATAAAATAAACTTTATTATCTTTATAAAGAATATTTGATATATTTAAGTCGTTATGGCAAAGTCCTAAACTTTTATTATCTAAATATTTTTTTTCTATTAAATCAACTTTATTTAAAAAAATATCTATATCATAATCAAATTTAAAATCTAATTTTTTAAGATTATTTATATTACTTCGTATCTCTAAAAAAGGATTAAAAGTTTTTATATTATCATTTTTTATGTTATGAAATTTTTTAAGTTCTTTTGTAAGAGCTTTTAAAAATTTTTTTGATTTAAAATCATTAAATGTTAAATTGCTAGAATTTAAATATGTACTTAATAAAATTCCACTTTCGGGGTTATGATATATTTTTTTAGGAGAAAGATTTTCATTATTTAATAATTCTAATATTAAATTTTCATTTGAAAAGTCATTTTTATTTTCTTTACATGGAATCCTTAAAACATATTTTTTCCCAAAATAGTTTATTAAATAGTTATTGTTATTTAATCCACCCAGCTTTTTATATTCATGATTTTTAAAAAATATATCTATCATAATAATCTCCTTAAATTTATGATAAGGGTATTATATCATATATAATAAAAGTTTTTGTAATATAAATTTTTAGCTTGGGTAATATAGGTTTAGAAATAAATTTATATTTAAGGAGTTGGATTAAATGAAAGAGAAAAAACTAAAGAGATTTATTTTTCTTACGATAATTTTAGAAATTTTAATTAGTAATTCTTTTAGTGCTTTTTTCTCTACGACTATTATTGCTAAAGCAGATGAAATAAATAGCATTAATATAAAAAAAGAAAATATTTTAGATGATAAAAGTCCTGAAAAAGACGAGAGTTATACTGTTTTTAATGAAAATGAAAAGTTATTTAAAGATTCTGTTGTTCCAAAAGAGGTTGCAAGAATAGAAGGGGGAACAGATTTATTAGTTGAAGTAAAACTCCATTATAAAGAAAAAGCAAATGTATTTTTTAATGGGAAGAAGTATCCTTTAATTCAAGTAGATACAAAAGAATTTTTAACTGGTAGACAAACTAAATATTCTAAATTTAGAGCCTTTGTACATATAGATAAATCTAAATATACAAAAAGTCTTGGTAACTTTTATATAGAGCTTGAAGATAAAACACAAAGAGCTAATGGAGGGGAAATAATAGTAATAGGAGAGGAGGATAAGATAAGTGAACATTTAGTTGTAGATAATTATTCTGCTAAATTATATGATGGAAAAAATACTTCATATGTGCCTTTAGAGTATATGGGTTCTATTCCTAAAGATACAATAGTACGTGCTACTAATAAAGTAAAAATAGATAATAAAGAGTATTATATTCTAGAATCAGGATATAGAGTAAGAATTGAAGATTTAAAGAGTATTGAAGAAAATGATTTATTTAATACTATGAAAGAAAAAAATGAGATAAAATCTATAGAAATTTTAGAAAGTGAAAAATATTCAACAATAAAAATAAAAGAAGATTACAAGGGAGAATATGATTTAATAACTAGCTGTAATATTTATAAAGATGAAAAAAATAGTGACTTTAATGTTGAAGTTCCTATATTAAATTCTGTATATATAAGATTTGTAAATGGAAAGATAAATTCAAAAATAAAAGAAAACTTAAAAATAGATAAAGAATCAATTTTTGAAGATATGAAAAAATCAGGAGAAAATGAAATAAAATTAGGTCTTAAAAATAAATATTATGGGCATTATGGGTTTTATGATAAAGACGGATATTTAAATATAAGATTCAGAAAAAAAATAATGGATATAAAAAATTCGACTATTGTTATAGACCCAGGACACGGAATGAATAAACTAGGATTTTTAGATTCAGGAGCATTAGGATTTTCTAAAATAAATGAACATGATTTAAATAGAATGATAGCAAAAAGTGTAAGTAAACATCTGAAAAAATTAGGAGCAAATGTTATATTATTAAATACAACCAAAAAGGCATATAGTCTTCAAGAGAGACCAAGAGAGGCATATATAAATGATGCAGATATGTTTATTTCAATACATAATAATTCAGGTGGGGGAGGAAAATTAAATGCCACAGAGGATTATTATTATACATCATTTTCAAAAAATTTAGCTTTAGAAATAAATAAAGAACTTACAAAAACTTATGAAAACTGTTTATTTAATGGAATTGAAGGTGATTATAACAGAGGTGCTAAATGGGATTATTACACAGTAATTCTAGAAAAACATTGTCCTTCTGTACTGATAGAGGTAGGATATGTTGACAATAAAAAATCTTTTGAAAAACTAACAAACGAATACTATAGAGAGAAGCTTTCAAAATCAATAGTTAAAGGAATAGAGAATTATGTAAAGAATACATATTAATTTGAGATTATGATTATATAAAATCCGTAAGAATAGATTCTTACTTTATTTATGAAGAAAAAAAGAAAACGTTTTTCAATAAATATTAACTAATTAACATAAAAATGAATAATAAATTAATAAAACGAATAATAGATAATAAATTAAAAAATAAATGTAAAATTTAATCCTAAAAATTTCCGTTTTAGTAATTTAAATGTTGGGATAAAATGTTAAAAAATTATATTAAATGAGAGAAAATAGAAAAAAAAGTATAATTGATCAAAAATTAAAATATTTATAGTAAAAAAAGGAAAATATATGGAAAAAATAAAAATATAAAAATACAAGTAAATAACTCACATTTAATATAAGATAATAGCTTTATACCGTAAAAATTTAAAAATAGATAAGAAAAGAAATTTTGGAAATTTTGATATGAAATGAACAAATGAGGTAAAAATTAACCAAAAATTAGAAAACTTAATTGAATAGTAAAAAACATATGTGAAAATTTAAACAATATGAATAAATATTAGCTTATAATATATATAAAGATATTTTATATACATTAGGAGGACTATTCATGGAAACACCAAATATTTTTAGATTTGCAAGAGGCTCAGCATTAAATACTGCAATTATTGGTTGGATATTAGATTTTGTAAGCTATGGGGGAGAATTAAAAGGGTTAGGAATAGAAATCATAAAAAAAATATCAAGAAACGAGATACAAAAAATAGATAATATACAAATACTAAGTATGTATAAAAATATCTCATTAGTAATAGAGATAAATGATGATTATTTGATAACTATAGATGATATCACATTTGCTAAAAATCAAAGTAATATCTTAAAAAAGCGTAGAGATATTATTTCAAAGGATACAAAATATTTAGATAGAAAAAAATTATTTGCATACGTTCATATTGGAAATAAACATGAATATGGAGTAGGATGCGATAATTGTTACGTTTTAAGCAGAGATGAACTTTTAGAGATGATTAAGCCTTATGAAGAAAAGAATAAAGAATTGTTAGGAGAATATGTAGATTACCTTAACTTTTTAAATGAATTTACATTAAAATATAAAACAGAGCAAGACTTCTGTAATTGGCATAGACTTTCTTGGGAAGGGTATTTTAATGAAATGCAAGATAGCTTAAATGAATCTGATTCTAAATGGGAAACATTCACAAGTAAAGAAGGAGATTCTATAAGCTTTGAATGGAATAGAAAATCAAAAAAATATAAATTGTCTACAGGAGAAGAAATAGAATATTTTGTATATCTTATGATAGAAACAAAATTACCATGTAGATATAAATATAATTATAATGAAAATAAACCCTACTTACTTTTTAAAGTAGAAGTGTCAGAAACAAAATATAAATCTGAAATAAGGAATTATGTTTGGAATATAATAAATGATATAAAAGATAAATATGAAACAGATGAGTTATTTATAGAAAAGACAAGTCATGCTATAGGTACACATATGACTCTTGGAAGAATAGAAGAAATTAAGACAAAAGAAAAATTAGAAGCATGTGTAGACATTGCGGAAAAAATAATATCAGATTTAGATAAATTAATATAATAATATAAAAAGTGAAACGAAAGGAATTTTTAGTTTCACTTTTTTGTAAACAAAGTATTAATTAATATAAATGACATAAAAGCTATAAAAATAATAAGATAATTGTATATGAATATGTAATTATTTTTAAAAAGTAGGTGGATTAATGATAAGTAAAAGGAAATTGGCAGGTGGAATTATTATTATAGTTTTATGTATTATTTTATCAATATTAATTATAAATCATAATATAAATAAACATAATAGAGAAATAGAAAATGCAAAAATATTAAGTAATGAATAGAAGCAAAAAGTTATAATAAAATATAGATAAAAAGTCATTACAGGTAGAAACTATAATGACTTTAATATAAATTATTTAGAAAGATTGTTTAAAATATTTTTAAGTTTTAAATTAATCTTTTTTTTAGTATATCGACATTTATGATAAGGAATGTTATAAATTTCAGAATATCTTTTTAATGGACATTTTAAATCTGTAGAAATAAGAAATTTACAAAGTCTTTTTTCTTCAAAATCTAAATATTCAATTGCACTTAATATTGTATTCTCAGAAAATTCTTGTATAAATAAATCTTCAATTAAAATATTATCGTCAGGTATCAAATCTATGATCTCACAATCACAATCTTTTGCATAAGAATTTAAACTTACAGGAGCATTATCAGAGGGATTTTTCTTACATAATAAAGCTAAATTATTAGAAAGAGTTTTTTTTATATAGAGAGGAAAACAACCATCAAGTCTAAACTTATAAATAGCATTTAAAATACTAAGATTGCAATGCTGCAATAAATCTTCATCTGTATGACTATAAATATTATGATATTTTCTTATGAGAGAAATACAAAGAGGATAGTATGCATTAATAATTAGTTCTCTACAATATTTATCTCCTTCTTTAGCTTTCTTTATAATTTCTGTAGTAATTAAATTTTTGTTGTAAATAGAATTATTTCTTTTAACCATATGAACCTCCTAAAAATATAAATAAATTACATAAAATGTAAATATGTTAATAACATTTTATAATATAAAAAGTACGTAGTCAACGTATAAAATGTTTTATTTAAAAGAAAATTTAAACTGAGATTAAGTGAATTAAATAGAGAAAAATACATTAATTATTAATAGATTGGATAACAAATAAATATGTAATGATAATTTAATTTGAAAGTATATAAACTAAGTTTATAAGTTTCTTACAACTTATAGAGACATAAAGAAATATAAAATGCTAAAATAAAAATGTATTTATATGAAAAGAGGGAGAATTTAGAATATTTATTTTGTATTTATAATAAAAAAATTATATTTTAAAAAATAAAATAGCCTCTGAAATTTATGTATAAATCGGAAAAAATAAAATTTTATTAAAGAAAAAATTAATTCTGATGGATATAATGTTAGGATAAAAGTAGGTTATTATAGTGGCAAAACAATAATACATATTATCCTAATATATAAAAAATATAGAAAATAATAAAGGAGAATAAAGAAGAGTGAAGAATCAATTAGTTCATCATGAAGGGTAAGTGATTAATAGTGAGTGAAAAATTAAAAGAAAATACAGTAAAAACAATAATTAAAGAGAAAGAAATTGTTTTTAATGAAAATTGTATTTTAGGTGGAGATAAAGATTTCTTTATAAACAGACTTAGTGAATGTTTTTTAAAAGCAAAAAAAATAGATATAATTGTAGCATTTTTAAGAGAAACGGGAGTAAAATTACTAAAAAATGATTTAGAATTAGCAAAAAATAATGGAGTTAAAATAAGAATTCTAACTGGAAATTATTTAGGCATAACAGAACCTTCCGCTTTATATCTTATGAAGGATATTTTGAAAAGTAAATGTGATATGAGATTTTATGCAGATTCAAAAAGGTCATTTCATCCTAAAGCATATATTTTTCATTATGAAGATGGAGGTGGAGAAATATTTATAGGTTCATCTAATATTTCATTATCTGCATTAACAAAAGGTATAGAGTGGAATTATAGATTAAAAAAAGAAGATAATATAGAGGATTTTAAATATTTTTGTTATGCTTTTGAAGATTTATTTTTAAATAATTCTATAGTTTTAAATGAAAATGAATTGAAAAATTATTCAAGACAATGGAAAAAACCAAAGGTTTATAGTGTTAAAGAAATTGAAGAAGAGGTAGAAAAAGAAAAAGTAATTAATATATTTTCTCCTAGAGGAGCACAGATAGAAGCATTATCAGGCTTAAATAAGCTTAGAGATGAAGGAATGGATAAGGGAATTGTTGTTGCATCAACAGGAATAGGAAAAACATATTTAGCAGCCTTTGACTCTTTAAAATATGAAAAAGTTTTATTTGTAGCCCATAGAGAGGAAATATTAAATCAAGCAGAAATTATTTTTAAAAATGTGAGAGAAAATTTTAAAACAGGATTTTTTAGAGGAAATACAAGAGATTTAAATGTAGATGGACTTTTTGCGTCAGTACAAACTTTAGGGAAAAAAGAATATTTGAATGAAAATTATTTTAGTAGAGATTATTTTGATTATATAGTAATTGATGAATTTCATCATGCAGTAAATAAAAATTATATTAATATAATAAATTACTTTAAACCAAAATTTTTATTAGGAATAACAGCTACTCCAGAAAGAATGGATAATAAAGATGTATTTCAAATTTGTGATTATAATATAGCATATGAAATAAGGCTTACTGAAGCTATAAATAAAGGATATTTATGTCCATTTAGATATTATGGAATATATGATGACTCTGTAAATTATGATAATATAAATTTAAATAGAGGAAGATATAATGAAAAAGAATTAGAAAAATCTTTAATGATAGATAAAAGAGCTAATCTTATTTTAAAACATTATAAAAAATATAATTCAAAACAATGTATTGGATTTTGTTCATCTAAAAATCATGCAGAATATATGGCAAAATATTTTAATGAAAATGGGGTAAAAGCATGTGCTGTATATAGTGGAGTAGGGGAAAATAGTATAAATAGAAGTGAAGCTATAAAAAAATTAGTAAATGGAAATATACAAATAATCTTTTCAGTTGATATGTTCAATGAAGGAGTAGATATAAAAACTTTAGATATGGTAATGTTTTTACGTCCAACTGAATCTTCTACAATATTTTTACAGCAGTTAGGAAGAGGATTAAGATTAGATAAGAATAAAAAATATGTTAATGTGCTAGATTTTATAGGAAATTATAAAAAGGCAGATATGATACCAAGTTTGATCGGTGGGAAAAGAAAATGTAATGAAAAAGGAAACAATCCTAATGAATTTGAATATCCTGAAGACTGTATTGTAGATTTTGATTTTGAGTTAGTTGATATTTATAAAAGGTTATTATCAAAAGATATTAAGATAAAAGACTTAGTTAAAGAAGAATATTTTAGGATAAAAGAAGAGTTAGGACATAGACCAAGAAGAGTTGAATTTATAAAAGGAATAGATGGGGAAATTTACTTTTAAATTCTGATGGTTATAAATTAATAAATTATATAGAAACAACATTAATGTCAAAAACATATAAAATGCCAATATTATTAGGAATATATAATAATGGGATAATGAAAGGTGAGATTGATGAGAATGATATTTATATTTCAATGAAAGAGTTCTATTCAAAAGCTTCAAATAAGATAGATATAATAGATTCAAAAAATAATAAAGAAATTGAGTGGAATAGAGATAGATATATAAAGAAAGCTAAAGAAATGCCTATAAAATATTTGATTAAAAGTGGGGAAGAATTTTTTGAATATGAAAAAGGAGTTTTTAAAATAAAAGAACCTTATAAAAACTTAATTAAAGATAATTTATTTAAAGATAATTTTATAGATTCAATAGAAATGAGAGTTTTAGAATATTATAAAAATAGAGGACTAAAAAATATAGAATAATATATTATGGATAAAAATATATACGAGGTGAAAAATGAAAAAATATAATAAATTAGTTAGAGATTTAATACCTGAAATAATACAAGCTGATAATAAAAAATGTAAAACAAAAATAGTAGAAGGAAAAGAAAAAGAAATTTATTTAGAAAATAAATTACAAGAGGAAGTAAATGAATATTTTCAAGATAAGAATTTAGAAGAATTAGCAGATGTAATGGAAGTATTATTTGGATTAGCAGACTCCTTAGGATATACAGAAAAAGATTTAATAGAAAAAAGAAATGAAAAATTGAAATTAAGAGGAGGTTTCAAAAAAGGAATAATTTTAGAAGAAGTTAATTAGATATATTTATTAAAATATATGGAAATATATTGAATTATAGAACTGAAATTTGATATAATTATGTTATATTATGGTAAAGGATGGGATAATATGAAGTGGTTTTATGATTCAAAAGAATGTAATTTTATTAATCTTGATAAGATTTTTAAAGTTGAATTTTATTGGAGAGGCGAGGAATTAGTTGCTAGTTTAGATGATAGTGTGGTGGCTATAAAACTAGAAGAAATTTCAAATTCAGATGAGAAAAAAGAAATAGTAGATCTTATAAAAAACAAATTTGAAAATTTCTTAAATGGAGATAAAAGTGTATTTGACATTAGACATTATTTATCAAGAAAAGATATATATAATATAAAAGAATTTCTTAAACAATAGAAGTTAAATAGTTTTAATTAAAAATACCTACTTTTTAAAGTAGGTATTTTTTATAAATATAAAACTTGATGTTAATTTAGAAAATTAAAATATTATAAAAATATAGTTATATTTAATAAAAAGTAATAATTTAGTTTTTTACAGTTTTTATTAAAAAATAATGTGTTTTTATAGAATAAAATAAAGTTAATACTAAAGATGTTAAACTATTAAAAAGCTATATTAAGGGGGCAATTAATTTGATAGAGCTTATTTCAGTTAGTAAAGAGATTAATGATAAGTATTTACTTAAAGATATAAATTTAAAAATTAGAAAAGGAGATAAAATTGGAATAGTAGGAGCAATAAGTTCAGGAAAAACTACTTTACTAAGAGTTATTCTTGATATATATAATGTAACGAAAGGCAAAGTAAATATAAAAAATATAGAATCTAAAGATATTGGATTTATGCCTTCTAATAAAGGATTATATGAAGAGCTTACAGTATTAGAAAATATTGAATTATGTACTTCTTTAAATTTATTTAATACTAAAGAGCTTTTAGAGCTTTCAAAAAAAATTGAGATAATAGAATATCTCAATAAAAAAGTAAAAGATACTTCAAGAGGAATACAACAAAAAGTAGCACTTCTAATAGCATTAAGTAATAATCCTAAATTAGTTGTTTTAGATGAACCAATTTCAAATTTAGACATGAAAGATAGAATAAGTATAATTAATTTCCTAACTGAATATGTAAAAGATAGAACACTTATAATAACATCTGATAATTTAAATGATATTGAAGAGCTTTGCGATAAAGTAGTATTTATCAAAGATGGAAAGATTAACTCAGATGATTTTATTTATAATATTATAGATGAATTTTCAAATGGAGAAATAGAAATTTATTTTTTAAGACAAGTAAACGATAGTATAAAAGACATTTTAAAAAAAGAATTTATTAATATTGAAATTGGATTTAATAGCATAAAATTTAATAAAAGAGATATAGAGCTTAATTTTATACTAAAAAGAATATTAGAATTAAATCTAGATATACTTGAGATTAGAAGAGATAATATTAAAGAAAGTAAAATTAATAACTAAAGAATTAATATGTAATAATAAATTTTTATTTTATATTTTAAATAGTTAAAAAGTAAAGGTTATAAAAATACTACACATATTTTATATTGTAGTATTTTTTTATTATATAAATATTTATATAATAAAAATAATGTATAAATTGTAAATGAAAATTTACCTTTGTAAATATATATTGAAATTTACATTTATATAAAATTTTAATCTATATTTACAAATTTAATATTATTTATTAATTAATAAAATATATATTCTATTAATTAATAAAAAAATACATATAATAGAGTAAAGATTAAAGAAAACAATTTGTTAATAATAGTAAATAATATTGTTTTGCATTTACAGAATGTGAGATAATTCATATGTATTTTAATAAATTCAGTAGTTATCATATAGAAATTTTTATTTTTTAATATATAACTCCTTTAGGGATGAATTTTAATTAAATATCTTATTGCTTAAAGTGTTACTAAAAAAAATAAAATTTGGAGGTAACAAACTTGAAGTTCAATAAGGTTTTGTCGTATGTAACGCTTATATTTTTCTTTTTTACGATTTTAGGAAATGTAATTCCTGTAGAGGCATATGCAGATACATTAAATCCTTTTAATGTATCTACAACAATTAATGGTAGTTCTGTAGATAACTTAGGGACATTAAATATTGCAAATGGCAGTACATTAAGTTTAAAATTTGATATACAACCTAGCTATAATGTTCCTGTTAAAGCTGGAGATAAAATCACTATACAATTGCCAAAAGTATTTTCAAATTTAAGTCTTGATACATCAAATATAAGTAAATTCTTTGATATTGAGAGAAAAGGAAATGAATTAACACTTATAGCTAAACAAGCTGCAACTACTATGTTAAATGCTTTTTTGACTATAGGTGCACAACTAAAAAATGATAAAGAAGATACTACAATTAATGAGCCTTTAAATGTAGATGGTACAACTCATACAATTAAAATAAATGTGGAAAAACCATATATACCAACTCCACCTAAGTCTGATTCATCAGATAATAAAGGTGAAACAGGAAATGTTCCACTTCAACATATAATAAAAACTGTTGAAGGAAATAAGAGTATGATTATACCTGATTTAAATGGATCAAATAACACATTATCATATGAAGTAGAAATAAATACTACAGATATGAATGGAAATATTAATTTTACTGATAAAATGCCAGAAGGATTACAGTTAAATCCTGATAGCATTATGATATTTTCATTCGATCATGGAATGCATAATTTAACAAGTGAATTGGGAAAAACTATAAAATTTAGTGATGATAATAATAAAATAATTATGAGTGGTTTTAAACCTAATACAATTTATTATTTAGATTATTCAGCAGAAATTCCTTTACAATTTGCAAATAGTAAAGAAAATTACAAAATAAGCAATACAGCCTATTTAAATAATTATAATTCGACAGCAGATGTAACTATAAATACTTTACCACCTAAAATAACACCAGAGCAGAAAGAGAATATGATTCATAAATGGAGTAATCAAGAGACTTTTAGTAATATTGGAGATAATATCGAATATACCTTAGAGATTAATCCAAGTTATAATAGGTTACAAAATGCAAAATTAATTGATAAACTTCCAGAAGGATTAGAATTAGATCCTGATATGAATAAAGTATTTAATTATTCAGTTTCAGATGTTAATGGAGGGGCTGCATTTAAGTTAAATATATATGAAATAAATAAAGATGGAAGTGTTAAAACAATACAAAGTTTCCAAGATCCTGATGGAACTTTGTATTATAATCTAAAAACTAATACTATAGAGGCTGATTTAGGAAATACAGCATATAAGTTTATGTTTTGGTATAACACTAAAGTTACTAAGCTTCAAGCAAGTATAACTAATAATGCGACTTTTTCTTATAATAGTATGAAATCAAGTTCATCAGCTACTTCAACTTATACAAGTTCATCAGGAGCAATACAAGCTTGGAAAACAGTTAATAAGGCTACACTTATTGAAGGAGAAAATCCAGATGTTCAATATCAAATACATGTTAAAGCATATGGATTTTATCCTAAGAATTATATAACTATAAAAGATTCTTTAGCTAAAGGAATTAAGTTAGAAAGTGTAGAAGTTCCACAAGGATTTACTTATAAAGTTGAAGGAAACACAGTTATTGCAACTAATTCAGGAACATCATTTATAGCTGGTCAGTCAGCTGTTGTAAAATTGAATTGTTCTTTAGCAGATTTTAAAGGTGGAACGACTATATACAATCAAGCTCAAGTAAATGGATATAATACAAATAAGGTAAATACTAAAAAAGGATATGCATTTACAGCCGTTAAAGAAAATGCAGAAAATAATAATCAAAAATTAGAGAGTGCAGTATATGGGGTATACTCCGCGACTAATAATAAACTTCTTTATGATGTAACGTCAAATGCAAATGGGGAATTGACAGGTCAGATTAAAGAACCAGGTGATTATTATTTAAAAGAAATAAAAGCACCTAAAGGTTATGAATTAAGTAAAGATAAAATACAATTTAAAATAACAAGTGAGGATATAGGTACTACTGTTAATTTAGGAAATATTTATGATAATGAATTGACTTCTAAAATTACAGTTAAAAAGCTTTCAATAGAGACTAATAAAACTCTTAAAGGAGCAGAATTTACAATAACAAATTCTAATGGACAAGTAATAAAAACTATTACTACAGGAGAGAATGGTATTGCAACTGCAGACTTATATCCAGGAACATATACTATTAAAGAGGTAAAAGCTCCAATAGGATATGTAAATAGTAATTACACAAAAACTTTCACAGTTGCTTTTGGAGGAGAAGATAATCAAGAGTTTACTGTAAAAGATAGTGAAGTACTAGGAAAATTATTAATAACTAAAATAGGCTCTAATGGAGTAAAACTTAATGGAGCAGAATTTAAAGTTACAGGACCTAATGGATTTAGTAAAATTGTGACAACAGATACAAATGGAGTCGCAAATTTAGAAAATCTACAATGGGGAACTTATAATATACAAGAGGTAAAAGCTCCTATTGGATATAAATTAAGTAATAAAATACAATCTGTAATAATAAATTCGCAAAATTGTGAAAATACACAAAATATCATTTTTAATGATACTCAAATATTAGGGAAGTTAAATATAACTAAGACAGGGAAAGATGGAGTAAAACTTGCAGGAGCAGAGTTTACAGTAAGTGGACCAAATGGATTTAAGGAAGTTGTAACTACAGATAAAAATGGAGTTGCAAATTTAGATAATTTACAATGGGGAACTTATAAAGTCCAAGAAACAAAGGCACCAGAAGGATATAACTTAAATAATGAAGTTCAAACTGTTCAAGTAACAAGTTCAAGTGTTGGACAAGTACAAAGTTTAACATTCAATGACTCACAAGTTTTAGGAAGATTAAATATAAATAAAATTGGAGAAAATGGAATTAAGCTTGCAGGAGCAGAATTCACAGTAAGTGGACCAAATGGATTTAAAGAAGTTGTGACTACAAACAAAGATGGAGTTGCAAGTTTAGAAAATTTACAATGGGGAACTTACAAAGTACAAGAAACTAAAGCGCCAATTGGATATAAACTAAGTAATGAAGTTGAAAGTATAAAGATTAATTCAGAAGATGCTTCACAATTACAAAGTTTAGTATTTAATGATTCACAAATTTTAGGTCAGTTAAGTATATTTAAAACTGGAGTAAATGGGTCTAGATTATCTGGAGCAGAATTTAAAGTTATAGGACCAAATGGATTTAATAAAATTGTAACAACAGATAAAAATGGTGTTGCAAGTTTAGAAAATTTACAATGGGGAACTTATAAAGTACAAGAAACTAAAGCTCCAGAAGGATATAACTTAAATAATGAAGTTCAAACTGTTCAAGTAACAAATGCAAGTGTTGGTCAAGTACAAGATTTAACATTTAATGATACTCAAGTTTTAGGTAAATTAGATATAACTAAAATAGGAAAAGATGGGGTAAAACTTGAAGGAGCAGAATTTGATGTAACAGGACCAAATGGGTTTAATAAAATTGTGACAACGAACAAAGATGGAGTTGCAAGTTTAGATAACTTACAATGGGGAACTTACAAAGTTCAAGAAACTAAAGCACCACAAGGTTATAAATTAAATGAAAACACTCAATCTATAGTTATAAATTCAACTGATGTTTCAAATATTCAAAACATAACAGTTGTTGATGGACAAGAAACAGGAAGTTTAACTATTACAAAAGAAGGTCCAAATAAAGAAAAATTATCAGGAGCTGTTTTTGAAATAACAGGACCAAATGGATTTGATAGAGAAGTTACAACAGGAGACAATGGAAGTATTAGTTTAAGTGGTTTACCTTGGGGTACTTATACAATTAAAGAAGTTAAGGCACCACAAGGATATGAATTAAATAATAAGCCACAAAAAGTAGAAGTAAATGCAAGTAATGTTAAGTTAAATCAAAACTTAATATTTACAGATGCAAAATTAAATGGAAGTATAAAAGTAACTAAGCTAGGAAAAGACGGAGCGAAGCTTGCAGGAGCAGAGTTTACTATAACTGGAGAAAATAACTTTAAAAAAGTTATAACAACAGATATAAATGGAGTAGCTACTTTAAATAATCTTCCTTGGGGTACTTATACAATTAAAGAGACTAAAGCACCATTAGGATATAAATTAAGTGATAAAACACAATCTGTAACAATAAATTCAGAAGATGTTTCACAAGTGCAAAGTTTAACATTTAATGATACTCAAATCTTAGGTGAGTTAAATATAATTAAGACAGGAAAAGATGGAGTAAAACTTGAAGGAGCAGAGTTTACAGTAAGTGGACCCAATGGATTTAAAGAAGTTGTGACTACAAATAAAAATGGAGTTGCAAGTTTAGAAAATTTACAATGGGGAACTTATACAATTAAAGAAACTAAGGCTCCATTAGGATATAACTTAAATAATGAAGTTCAAACTGTTCAAGTAACAAATGCAAGTGTTGGTCAAATACAAAGTTTAACATTTAATGATACTCAAATCCTAGGTAAATTAAATATAACTAAAATAGGAAAAGATGGAGTGAAACTTAAAGGAGCTGAATTTACAGTAAGTGGACCAAATGGATTTAAGGAAGTTGTGACTACAAATAAAAATGGAGTTGCAAGTTTAGAAAATTTACAATGGGGAACTTACAAAGTTCAAGAAACCAAAGCTCCATTAGGATATAACTTAAATAATGAAATAAAAACTGTTCAAGTGACAAATGAAAGTGTTAGTCAAGTACAAGATTTAACATTTAATGATACTCAAATCTTAGGTAAGTTAAATATAACTAAGACAGGAAAAGATGGAGTGAAACTTGAAGGAGCAGAGTTTACAGTAAGTGGACCAAATGGTTTTAATAAAATTGTGACAACGAACAAAGATGGAGTTGCAAGTTTAGATAACTTACAATGGGGAATTTATACAGTAAAAGAAGTTAAAGCACCTCAAGGTTATTTACTTGATAGTTCATCAAAGGTTATACATATAAATTCAACTAATGTTGAAAAAATACAAAGCTTATCATTTGAAGATGTAAGAATGACAGGAAACTTAGAAGTAACTAAGTTAGGAAAAGATGGAGTTAAGCTTGCAGGAGCAGAATTCCAAATAACAGGAGAAAATAACTTTAATAAAGTTATAATTACAAATAAAAATGGTATAGCATCATTAAATAATCTTCCATGGGGAACTTATGAAGTAAAAGAAATAAAAGCACCATTAGGATATAAATTAAGTGATAAAACACAATCTGTAACAATAAATTCAGCAGATGTTTCACAAGTACAAAGTTTAACATTTAATGATGTTCAAATATTAGGACAATTAAATATAACTAAAATAGGAAAAGACGGAGTTAAGTTAGAAGGAGCACAATTTACTATAAGTGGACCAAATGGATTTAAAGAAGTTGTAACTACAAATAAAAATGGAGTTGCAAGTTTAAATAATTTACAATGGGGAACTTATACAATTAAAGAAACTAAGGCTCCATTAGGATATAACTTAAACCCTAATGATTATACAGTTAAAATTGATTCTAATAATGCAAATGTAAGTCAAAATATTGTTATTGCTGATGGACAAATTACTGGAAGCATAAAAATTACTAAAGAAGGAGCTAATAAAGAAAAATTAGCAGGTGCTACTTTTGATATAACAGGACCAAATGGCTTTAATAGAGCTATAACTACAGGAAAAGATGGTAATGTTAGTATAAGTGGATTAGCTTGGGGAACATATACTATAAAAGAAATTATTGCACCTCAAGGATATTTAGTAAGTAAAGAAGAACAAAAAGTAGTTATAGATTCATCTGATGTAAGCAAATTACAAGATGTAATATTTACTGATAATAAAATCTTAGGTCAAATAAATATAACTAAGACTAATATGGATGGAACTAAGAAATTAGAAGGAGCTACTTTTGATGTAACAGGACCAAATGGCTTTAACAAAGTAGTGACTACAGATAAAGAAGGTGCTGTAAGTTTAACAGGATTAGCTTGGGGAACTTATGAAGTAAAAGAAATAAAAGCACCTAAGGGATATAATTTAAATGATAAAATTCAAACTGTAACTATAAACAGTGAGAATGCTAAAATGATTAATTATTTAACTTTTAAAGATAGTTTAATTGATACTAATAAAATAGTTAATCATAATGTTACTAATAATAAATTAAATAATAAGCAAAATAATAAACAAACTAAAGAGAATGTAAAAAATAAAGAAGTTAATAAAGATATAAGTAACAATATAAATAATACTAATACTAATATAAATAATTCATCAGAAAGCCCTAAAACTGGAGATAAAAGTGAATTGCCAATAGTTTTAGTTTTACTTGGAGCCGTAATAGGATTAGTAGTTATTAATAGGAAACAAACTAAGGATAAAGCAAAATTATAGTAACATTTTAAAATATTGATATTTAAAATTAAAATTCAAAAAAGAGCTCATTTCAAAATATTAAATTTTTGATAAATGAGCTCTTTTCTTTTCAATTAATATAAAATAAATGGTTAAATAGAAAAGGAGGTTTTATATGAAGTTAATTAAGAATATATTAAATGTAATTTTAGTTTTAATTATAGTGCTTTGTTTCTACAAAATAGCAGTAAAACAAATTGATTATTATAAAGCTAATAAAGAAAATAGTAATATTCAAAAGATAATGGAAATCCAAAAGCCAAATGAAAATTTATTAAATAAAGAAAAAGAACTTTCTAGCATAAATAGTGATTATAAATTTTGGATTAAAATACCAGGAACTGAAGTAAATTATCCTGTTGTTCAAACTGATAATAATTCATATTATTTACATCACAATTTTAAAAATGAAGAAAGTATAGAAGGAAATTTATTTATATACAATAAATACAATGAAAATAGTTCTAGAAATATTTTGATATTTGGACATAATATGAGAAATGGAAGTATGTTTGGAAGTTTATGGCCATATAAAGATACGAATTTCTTTAATAACAATAAGTACATATATATAATTCAAGGAGATTATATATATAAATATGAAATATTTGGAGATGCAGTAGTTCATGCAGACAATCCATATTTAAAAGTAAACTTTAAAAATCAAGAGGAATTTATAAATTATATTAATGACATAAAATCAAAGGCATATTTTTGGAGAGATGTTCAAGTTAATGAAGATACAAAATTGCTGACTTTATCAACTTGTAGTTATGAGTTTGATAATGCAAGATTTGTTATTATATCAAAATTAATTAGTAAAAATAAAGTAGATAAAACAGAGTTAGTGAAAGTAAATTCTAACGGAAAAACATCTAAATTAATAAAATTTGAATATATGCTTAAAGAATATTATTTAATTATAATATTAGCAGTTATAATATTAATGGCACTTGGTTTTTTATATGTAAAACTAAGAAAAAGAAATAGAAACTAGACTTATTTTAAGTCTAGTTTTTTATTTTATGGTTTTAATAAATTAAGCTTTTATAAAAATATTATTTATAATTTTGTCTAATAAAATAGTTTTTAATAAATAATATAAATGATTAATTTATTTAAGGAGGAAAAGTTTTATGGAAGAAAAGTTATTTGAAGAAATTGAAAAACATCTATTAGAAGATAAAAAACCATCAGAATATATAAGAAAAATAATTCCTAAAATTAAAAGCAGTAATTTAAAAATAATAAGGGCATTGGAAAAAGTAGAACAAAGCCCAACTCATCATCCAGAAGGGAACGTTTTAATTCATACACTTTTAGTAGTTGATGGGGCAGCTTTAGTTAGAAAGTATGCAAATGATAAAAGAGCAGTAATGTGGGGATCTTTTTTTCATGATATAGGGAAGAAAAGAGCTACTAGATTAAAAAAAGGAAGAATAGTTGCATATAATCATGATATGTATGGAAGAGAAGAAGTAGAAAATATTTTAAGTAAGTATACTTTTTTAGAAGAGGATTTTAAAGAAAAAGTTATAAACTTAGTAGGATATCACATGCATAGTTTATATATATCTAAAAAACTTCCTTTTGGAAATTTAGATAAGATGATGAGAAGTGTAGATATAAGAGATATGTCTTTATTGTTTTTTGCTGATAGATTAGGAAGAGGGGATTTCTCAAAAGAATCAATAGAAAGTGTAATAGATGAAGTAACAAATATACTAAATACTATAAATGAAAAATATGATGTTAAAGATACTATAGATTTATGGGATAAAATAAGAAAAGAATTAATATAAAACATAAAAGGAGTTATTCAATATCAGGATAACTCTTTTTATGTATTTATATATTATAGATAAATTTAAGTTGTTAAAACTTATTATAGTTATGTAGTTAATGTAGGTTTACTAATTGAATTATGTTTTAATTTAGCTAAATGATTTGCCTTATTTATTCTTAATACTGTGTAAAGTAAGAATACAAATGTATATAAAGAAAATTTAGCTATATTAAATTCTTTTGCAGCTAAAAGTAATACTGCTATATGTAAATATACTAATAAGAAAAATAAGTAAGACCATCTTTGGAGATTTTTCCAAGTTATAGGGTTAATTTTTTTTCTTATAAATTTAAAAGAAGTTATAAATAAAGGAATCAATATTATAAAAGCTAATAATCCCATTATTATATAAATATAATTTAAATGGCTGATAGGCTTAGTTCCTAATAATTTCATTATAAATTTAGTTGTGTATACCACAAAATGAGGAATCATTAATATAGAACCTATTATAGCTAATTGACCTCTTATAGATAGCAATTTTTTAGTGATATTCCATTTTGTATTCATAGCTCCGCAGAACATCACTAATAAAAAACATCCAAGAGCTAGAAATCCTTTTAAAGATATTCTTTCAAGTTGATAAATTATTCCTGTAAGCTTACTTCCACCAAAAATTATTTTGTATACTTCATAAGTAGTTGAAATTGCTGCTATAAATAGAGAGACTAAATAATAATATTTTGAGTTATTTTTAATGCTCTTTGTAGCAAAAAGGCTTAATATAGTAACAAAAAATATTGGTAATATTAAATCGTAAAGTATTTTCAAAGTATAAAACCCCTTTCAAGCAAATGTTATTGAAAATTATTTTCAATTATAAAGTTATAATATTAAAATTAAAAACTTTAGTCAATAAATTTTAAGATATAATGACTAAAGTTTAATAAATGTTCATTTAATATGAAAAAATTACAAGTAACTTAAAGGAAGTTTATATTCATATATAGAATATAAATATATGAAAAGGGTTTTTTGAGAGGGGGACTTTTATGAGAAAAAATATAATATTACTTTTAATTGTGGGTATTACTTCATTTATGTTTGTTGGTTGTAATTCTAAAGATGGGTTGAATGGATCTGCTCCAAAATATTTTGAAATTAAAGCAAATAAAGATATAAATATTGATGAATATGAATCTATATCATCTAAAATTTATGACATTAATAATGATGGTATTTTAGAAGAATTAGAAATTGTTAATAAAGACAATAAATCATATATTCTTATAAAGCATGCAGAAAAAGGATATATAGAAAGTACAATTGAATTAAATAAAAATAGTTCTAAAATAGAAAAAATATCAGATGTTGATAGTGATGGAATAGAAGAAATTTTTGTTAGTAATAATGGAAAAGATGAAGAGGTTTATGTTTATAATTCTGATATTAAAGGTTTTAAATTAAAAGCATAATTAATAAAATAGTAGAAGCTAGGATATACTAATGAAAAATATCCTAGCTTTTGTATTTTGTTAATAATTAGTTAACAAGATATTGATTGACAGTGAATAGTTTTTAGTAGTATTAATAGATTAGGACTAATTTACACAAAAGAAAATATTGAAAGGATGGATTTTTTATGGAAAAAGTTAAAAAGCTTACATTATTCCAATTGATTGGGATAACTATGGCCTTTTTTGGAAGCATTAGAAGTGTTCCAACTCTTGCCATAAATGGTTGGACAGAGGTTACTTATCTAGTTCTAGCAGTAGTTATATTTGCTATTCCGATTGCACTTATAGCAGCAGAACTTGCCACAGGATGGCCAGAAGAAGGAGGCCCACAAGTATGGGTTAGGGAAGCTTTAGGAGAAAGATGGAGCTTCGTTACTTCATGGTTATTATGGATTCAAATGATTACAGGAATGACTATGGTTGGTACAACTACAGGCGTTATTTTTGGATATGTAATAAGTGATACTAGATTATCGCAAAATAATATTTTTGTATTTATATGTGTACTTATTTCTTTCTGGGGAGTTACTTTACTTAACTTTAAATTTGATATGGTTAAGATAGTTGGTAAATTTGGGGCATTGATAGGTGTATATATTCCTTTTATAATACTTGTTATATTAGGTATTGCATATGCAGCTAAGAATGGAATTACTCCACATGGATATCTTGGAACTTTCTCAGTGGGTAAACTAATACCTGATTTTAGTAAACTTGGAACATTAACATATTTCTCAGGAATAATATTCATATTTGCTGGAGTAGAAATATCATCAGTGCATGTAAATAATATTGATAATCCAAGAAAGAACTATCCTATAGCTGTAATAGTATCAGTAATTGCTTTAGTTTTAGTTAACTTACTTGCTGGATTAACTGTTTCAAATGCTATTCCAAAAGGACATATAGAATTATCTAATATATTACAGCCTTTTGCTGTTTATACTAAGTTTTTTGGACTACCATCAATATGTGATAATATAATAGCTTTAATGATTTTAATTGGAGTTTTAGGACAAATGAGTGCATGGGTATTAGGACCATCAAAGGCAATGATTAAAGTTGCTGAAGAAGGAAATTTACCTCCAATATTCCAAAAGAGAAATGCAAAAGGAATACCAGTAACATTTGTATTAATTCAAGCAGTTGTAGTATCTATATTAGCTCTTGCATATGTGGTTATACCTAATGTTAATAGTGCTTTCTTTATGATAACTATAGTGACAACTATACTTTATTGTATTGTTTATATATTAATATGTATTTCTGCTATAAGATTAAGATATACAAAACCTGATATAAAAAGACAGTTTAGATTAGGATCACATGGAAATGGTGTTATGTGGTTAGTTGCACTTCTTGCATTATTTGGAGTAATATTAACTATTGGAATTAGTCTAATACCACCATCAATACTAAAACCTAGTCAATATACTTTCTATATTTCATTCCAAATAATAGGAACAATTATAAGTGTTATAATTCCACTTATAATATTTGCATTTAAAAAAGAAAGTTGGAAAAAATAGAATATAAATAAAATAAATCATCTTATCTCTATAATTTTATAAAATTATAGAATAAGATGATTTTTTAATAAATAGGAAATAAAAACTGCCTACTATATTTATGTATTTTGAAGAAAAATAATGAACTCCAAAGAGGAGAAGAATATATAAATATCAATTAGACAGTTTTTATTATTAGGTTAAACACGTGTTAAAAATATAACAACTAAATTTATTATACCATAATTTAGAATAAATATAAATATTTTCTTTTAAGAATTTAAAAATAGAGAAACTCATGAAAGGAGGCTCCTTTTACTAAATTTCTCTATTTGATGAGATATTTTTATATAAAAACTTAAGGATTTATATAACGATATGTTAAATTTATACAATATAAGTATAGCATTTAATATGTGAATAATAAACAAATATTTTATTTTATATAAAGGATAAATGTAGTACAATGGAAAGATAAGTTTAAAAATGTAGTTTGGAGGAAAATATGGCTAAGAAAATAATTGAAAATTTAAAATACAATAATACACAAAAAACAAATAAAAATTTCATGTATAGGGATTTAAAAAGAAGTAATTGTTACAATACAAATTTTTCAGGTTCAAATTTTAGTTTTGCTAGTTTTAGAGGTGCACACTTTAAATCATGTGATTTCTTTGACTGTAAATTTGAATGGACTGAATTTATAGGAACAAATTTAAAGAAAAGTAAATTTAAAAAAAGTATTTTTAAAAATGTAGTTTTTGAAGGAGTAAATTTAGATGGAGTAGACTTTTTAGATGCTAAATTTGAAAATGTAATATTAGTAAATACTAATATTGAAAAAGCTAAAAATTTATTTCTTCCAGAAGAAACTAGAGTATTTGAAATAATGCCAGAATTAAATATAAGTGATTCATTAAAAAAAGCAATTAATTTAGCAATGGAAAACAAATATATAAAAAATTCAAGGACTTTAGACACTAAAGAAGGAGAGATAAATCCTATAAGTGTTATGTTATTATTAGAAAATTTTAACGAAAAAAGTTTGATAAAAGGGTTAAATCTAATGAATGAAAAAGTAGAAAAAGATTTTTCTACATTAAGTTATATAATAAAAACAATAAAAGACTATGCAAAATTAGGACTTTTATAAAAGAAGGTATTGTAACTTAACAAAGATAAAAAAATATAATATAATTCTATACGTATAAATATTATAGGAGGATATAATGAGCTGTATAGGAAATTTGATTTGGTTCATATTTGGAGGATTTTTTAATGCAATAGGATGGTTTTTAGCAGGACTTCTTTGGTGCATTACTATAATAGGAATTCCAGTTGGATTACAATGCTTTAAACTTGCTAGACTTCAACTTTTCCCATTTGGAAAGGAAATAGTTACAGTAAATGATAGTGGACTAAATCTTTTATTAAATATATTATGGTTGATATTTGGCGGAATAGAGTTATGTATAGTTAATTTAATGAGTGCAGTAATACTTTGTATAACTATTGTAGGAATACCTTTTGCAGGGCAATGTTTAAAGCTTGCAAAACTATCATTAATGCCATTTGGTAAAGAAATAATAGAGAGATAAATAAGAGAGTTTTAAATCTATGATTTAAAACTCTTTTTTTTATATAAATTTTTATAAACAATAAATATATAAATTAAAAGTGGAAATAATATAAAGAGATTAGCTTAAAAATTTAAGCTAATCTCTAACTTTTATTTATCAGATTCATCCTTTTTATCTTTTTTTACTCCACATGGAACCCATGGGTAATCAGGATGTGATGGATCACATGGATCTTCAGGATTAAATTTCTTTTCTTCTTCTAATATTTGATCAAAGTTTTCAATTTTGTTTTCATTTTCTTTTGACATTATAATCAACTCCATTTCCGATTGTTTTACTATGAATTAAATATAACACATATAATAATTATTATCAAGTAATAATTGAAAAAATATGAAAAAATATTATTTACAGTAAAAAATAAAATAAATTTATAAAAATTGTATCGATAAAATTGCAAAAAATAAATGTATAGAATAAAGTATGAATTATATAAAAAAAGGGGGATTTTAGGTTGAGAAAAAAAACAAACGAAACAATCTTTTTAGCTTTACTATCAGCAATAGTATTTATAGGAACATATATAAATATAAAAATTCCTATTGGTGGAGGAACATCAATGATTCACTTAGGAACTACAGCTATATTCATATCAGCAATATTAGTTGGAAAAGATGCATTTTTCCCTGCTGCAATTGGATGTGCATTATTTGATATTGTAACTTTTCCAATGTGGGCTATTCCTACATTTATTGTAAAAGGATTAACAGGATATGTAGCTGGAAAAATCGCTTTTTCTCATGGGAAGAATGGAAATAGTGTAAAATATAATATTTTAGGATTTATATTAGGAAGTATAGTTTCATTAATAGGGTATTTTTTATTTAATTGGTTATTATTTATTGGATGGGATGCAGCTATTTTATCTTTATCTACATCAATAATAACTTCTTTAATAGGAATTATAATAGCTATTCCTATTTCTATGGGAGTAAATGTATCTTTAAAAAAATATAAGAAAGCTAATTAGTTTAGAAAGAAAATTTTATGAAAATATCTATTGTAAATAGATAAAAGTATATTTTAAATATAAATAGTGTGTCAAAGTAGATTAGAGAGTGTGACTATTATTGATAAAATTTCTAATTACTGTATTTAAATAAATGAAAGCTCCTTAAAAATAGGGAGCTTTTATTTATGGCACGATATTTGCTTTATAAAATAAATGAATTATGAAGGTAATTGGAGGAATGATTTATGGAATATAGAATAGAAAATGATTCAATAGGAAGCAAAGAGGTACCTAAAGACGCTTATTACGGAGTTCAAAGTTTAAGAGGATATGAAAATTTTAGAATAAGCGGATTATCATTAGAAGAATCATTTATAAAAAGCTTAGCTTTAGTAAAGAAAGCATGTGCAATTACTAATTATGAAGTTAATGAATTAGATGAAAATTTAAAAAATGCTATTGTAAAAGCATGTGATGATATATTAGAAGGAAAATATATAGACCAATTTATATTAGATCCAATCCAAGGTGGAGCAGGAACTTCAACTAATATGAATATGAATGAGGTTTTATCAAATATAGCAAATGAATATTTAGGATATGAAAAAGGAAAACATTATCCAATTCACCCAAATGATCATGTTAATATGGGACAATCAACTAATGATGTTATACCAACAGCTGGTTTAATAAATTGTTATATGCTTTTAAAGGATTGTCTAGAAGAATTAGAAAAATTTAAAGATTCTCTTTTAAATAAAGGAATAGAATTTGAAGATGTAGTTAAAATGGGTAGAACAGAAATGCAAGATGCAGTTCCTATGAGTCTTGGTTCAGAATTTAATTCTTATGGAAAAGCAGTAAATAGAGACATAAAAAGATTAAAAGAAAGATTAGAAGAGCTTTTAGTTGTAAACTTAGGTGGAACTGCTATTGGAACAGGAATGAACGCAAATCCAGAGTATATTAAGAAGGTTTGTGATAATTTAAATAAATTAAGTGGACTTAATATAACTCAAGCAGAGGATTTAATTGATAGTACACAAAATGCAGATATAATTGCAAGTCTTTCTTCAGATTTAAAAGTATGTGCAATAAATTTAAGTAAAATAGCAGGAGATTTAATTCTTATGTCATCAGGGCCAAGAACAGGATTTGGTGAAATAATACTTCCAAGCAAACAAAATGGTTCTTCTATAATGCCAGGTAAAGTTAATCCAGTTATGCCTGAGTTATTAAAACAAATATCATTTCAAATTATAGGAAATGATACAACTGTAACACTTGCAACTCAATCAGGACAATTAGAATTAAATGCTTTTTATCCAATAATTTTATTAAATGTATTTCAATCAATTAGAATTTTAAGAAATGGAATAGAAACAGTAAGAAAAAATTGTATAGAAGGAATTGAAGCTAACAGAGAAAGATGTAAGAGCTTAGTTGAAAATAGTATAGGTATAGTTACAGCTTTTGCACCATCTTTAGGATATGAAAAATCAGCATATATAGCTAAAAAAGCACTTAAATTAAATAGAAATATAATAGAAGTAATAAAAGAAGAAGTAGATCTTAAAGAAGAAGAAATAAAAGAAACTCTTAATATAGATAAAATGATAAGAAGAATAAGCTAATAAGTTAATTGAAATTATTTAGAAGATAGTTCCCCTATAGTCTATAATTTCAACTTATAATAATAGCCCTTAGAAATGTTATGACCATAAACAATTTCTAAGGGCTTAATTTAAATATTTTATTTTGGAATGATTTTATATTTCATTTAAAATAGAATTATTTACATAAATTGAAATTAGCATTATAACAACAAATTCAGAAACTGTAATATAAAGATTTAACGTATCTTCAATTATTTCTCCATAAGTAATAGCTTTTTCATATTCAACTGGAAATATTGATTTAAATTTATTTTTTAGATTTAAATTATCAAATGAAATAAGACTCATTCTATCATAAATTAAATCTATATGAAGATTAAATAAATTTTCAAAAGAAGCTATTTTAAAGAAGTTTTCAATATTTTTATCAAAATTAACAAGCTTAGAATTTATTTCATCAAAGATTGAGTAAGCAAAATTAAATTTATAATTTTCACTACAATGACCTAAAATTTTTATATATTCACTTAAATTTTCATTTAAACTATCAATACTTGGATTTTTAGAAGTCATTATTATTTCTACTTGATTAATTAAAGATTTATAAGCAGTAAATAATTCTTGAGTCTTATGTTTAAAGTAGTAGCTTGTTATTTGACTATCCTTATTATATATAAAATATCTATTAGTAGTAGGTAAATTTTTCAAAAGAGCTCTTTCTTCTAAAAGAGGATTATTTAAATTTTTTCTCATCTCTTTAGGAAGGTCAGGACTATTTATTTTTATATGCTTTTTATTTTTTATAAAATAATCAGTATAAGCATTTGCTACGCAAAGTTTTATATCATTCTTAAGTTGTCCAACATTGAATGGACAATCATATGATAGAAAGCAAAGCATAGTATTATAAGAAACATAAATTCTTTTATTTAAAATTTTACTTTCATTTTTAATAAACGTTTCTATAAGAGTAAGTCTTTCTTCAAGATGTCTTTCACTTAAAGAAGGCATTTTTATTTTTATAGAAATTCTTCTTAAAAAAGTGCTAAGAAGAGTTTTATTTATATCTTCATTTGTAGCGCAGATTATTCTAACATCAGATTTAATTTTTTTTGAAACTTCTCCAAATCGTCTAAAGTAGCCTGTATCCATAAAAACAAATAACATTTCCTGTCCCTCACTAGGAAGGTTATGAATTTCATCTAAAAAAAGAATACCACCATCAGCTTTTTCTATAAGCCCAGGTCTATCTTCAGTAGCTCCAGTAAAAGTTCCTTTTTTAACTCCAAATAAGTGTGAACTTAAAAGTTGAACATTATTTGCATAATCAGAACAATTAAAATGGTAGAAAGGCATTTCTTTTTTAAAAAATGATACTGCATATTCATGCATAAGAGTAGCAAGCATAGATTTCCCTGAACCGGTTTCGCCTATAATTAAAGAATTCATTCCATTAGGAGGGTATAAAATAGCAGTTTTACCAAGCTTACAAGCATCTGTAAGTGATGGAAACAGATAAGATAATCTATCTAGAGATGATTTTTGATTAAAATCAATGTTATTAGGATTTTTTAAATAGTATTTTACAGGTCTAGATGAATTTTTAAATAAAAGTCCATCTTTAACAAGTTGATTTAAAGTTTTACTAATATTAGATCTTTCTATATTTAATTCGCTACAAATATTACTTGTAGTAACTCCATTTCCTATATCTAAATTTTCAACTGTTTTATAAACTAAATCTATTCTGTTCAAAAGTGTTTCACCTCAAATTTTCATTAATGTATATTAAAAAAGATATTATTTTTTAAAGAGTGTTCTACTATAAAAAATAGTGTGACTAAATAATGAAAAATGTGTCATATATGTATCATTTTAGAACACACAAAAAATAAAATCAATAAATATATATTTTTTAGAATAAAAAAGCTAGATAATTAGGCTTTTTTTTATTGAACAAAAAAGTGGCATATAAATTGCTATAAAAATAATCGAAGAAAAACTTTTATATAGAGGGAGAGGATAATTATGAAGAAAATATTTTTATTTTGTGATGCAGGGATGTCAACTAGTCTTTTAGTATCAAAAATGTTAGAGGTAGTTAATAAACACAATTTAGACATACACATTGAGGCTAATCCATGTATTAAAGCACAAGCACTTATTCAAGATCAAAAACCTGATTGTGTTCTTTTAGGTCCACAAGTAAGATTTATGTTAGGAAAAATGGAGGATATATGTAAACCTTTAAATATACCTGTTGATGCAATTGATTCAGTTGCTTATGGAGCTATGGATGGAGAAAAGGTTTTAAAATCAGCAATAAGAATGATTAAGAAATCACAAGCAAAATAAAAAATTATTTTGAAGATTTTTTAGAAAATGAGAGGAGAATAATATATGAATTCAATAATGAAAAAATTTGAAAATATATTGATGCCTATGGCTGAAGTTATAGGAAGAAATAAATATTTAATAGCTATAAGAGATGGTTTCTTAGTATCAACACCACTTTTAATAGTAGGTTCATTATTCTTACTAGTTGCAAACTTTCCAATACCAGGATGGAATGAGTGGGTAGGACAATTTTTAGGAGAAGGATGGGCATCTAAATTAACAACTCCAGTTGCAGCAACTTTTGATATTATGGCTATTTTAGCAATTGTAGGAATAGCTTATAGTTTAGCTAGACAATTAGAAGTAGATGCAATTCAAGCTTCAGCAACAGCTTTAGTAGCATTTTTTATAGTGACACCTTATAAAATAAATTTTACACCAAAAGGTGAAGAAGTTTCACATATTGTAAAAGGGATACCACTAGATTGGGTTGGTTCAAAAGGACTTTTCCTGGGAATGATAGTTGCGCTTACATCAGTAGTTATTTTTGCAAAAGTTCTTAAAAAAGGTTGGGTTATTAAACTTCCAGCAGGAGTACCACCAACAGTTGCAAAATCATTTGAAGCTTTAATTCCAGCAGGAATAGTTATAGTAGTATTTTTCCTTGTAAACTATATATTCTCATATACAGCTTACGAAACAGTTCATAATTTTGTATTTAAAATATTACAAGTTCCTTTATTAAAATTAGGTAATACATTACCAGCTATGGTTATAGCATATCTTTTCTTACATGGATTCTGGTTCTTTGGAATTAATGGATCAAGTGTAGTAGGAGCAGTATTTAACCCAGTATTAAAGGCTTTATCAGTAGAAAACTTAGAAGCTTTCCAAGCTGGACAACCAATTCCAAACATTATTACTGGACAATTCCAAGATATGTTTGCAACTTTTGGAGGAGCTGGAAGTACTTTATCATTACTTATAGCAATTATTCTTGTTTGTAAAAGTCAAAGAGTTACTAAGATGGGGAAACTTTCATTATTACCAGGTATTTTTGGTATAAATGAACCAATAATATTTGGTTTACCAATTATGCTTAATCCAATGATTTTAATACCATTTATGGTAATACCAACAGTTAATATAATTATTTCTTATTTTGCAATGGCAGGAGGATGGGTTCCACTTACAAATGGAGTTCAAATACCATGGACAACTCCACCAGTAATTTCAGGTTTCTTAGTATCAGGATGGCAAGGTTCAGTATTACAAATAATTTTAATAATCTTAGGAGTAATAATGTATATTCCATTTATTAAAGCAATTGACAATCAATATTTAAAAGAAGAAACAGAAGCTAGTAATTCACAAGAAGATGATGATGATATAGACTTTGATGATTTAGATTTATAAAAATTTAGGAGGAAATAATGATGAGCAAAGTATTACTAATATTAAATCATGTACAAGCTGGAATGGGGAGTGACGAAAATGCAGATTTACCACCAGCAGGTAAAAAATCAATAATAGGACCAGGAAAAATGATGGAGCCTTACTTTAAAAATATGGATATGAATATAATGGCAACACTATATTGTGGTGATTTATATTACAAAAAAAATGAAGAAGAGGTAAAGAAAAAGTTTTTAGCAATGGCTAAAAAGCTAAATCCAGATGTAGTAATATGTGGTCCAGCTCTTCATTATCCTAATTTTGGTGAAATGGCTGGAGGAATAGCTGAAGAATTAAATAAAAATTCTGATATTCCAGTTTTAGCTGCAATGTCTGCTGAAAATCCAGCAACAGAAAAATATAAAGATAAAGTTATTGTAGTTAAAACACCTAAAAAAGGTGGAATAGGATTAAATCAATCAATAGAAAACATTTGTACTATGGCAAAGATGCTTGCAAATGGAGAAAATACAGAAGAATTTAAAAAGAAAGTGTGTTTTTAATTTGAAAAAATTGGGGGTATAATGTATGAAATGGGCAATGATTGCAACTTGGAGAATGGCAGTTGAAGGAATAACAGAAGCAGGAAAAGATTTAAGTGAAGGCGGATTTGCAGGAGATGCAATAGAAAAAGCTATAAAAACAGTTGAAGATTTTCCTTTTTATAAATCAGTTGGATATGGTGGACTTCCAAATGAAAACTGCGAAGTAGAATTAGATGCAGCATATATGGATGGAGATACTTTATCAATAGGAGCTGTTGGAGGAATACGAGACTTTAGTAATCCTATAAGTATTGCAAGAAAATTAAGTTATGAAAGATTCAATTGCTTCTTAGTTGGTGCTGGTGCTGAAAGTTATGCTCACAAAGAAGGTTTTGAAAGAAAAAACATGCTTACAGATAGAGCTAAACTTCATTATAAAAAGAAATATAAAGAAACAGTAGAAAAAGGATTAAGTCCATATAATGGACATGATACAGTTGGAATGATAGCTGTTGATAAAAATGGTAAAATGGTAGCAGGGACTTCTACAAGTGGACTATTCATGAAGAGAAGAGGAAGAGTTGGAGATTCACCAATATCAGGATCAGGATTTTACTGTGATAGTGAAGTTGGAGGAGCATCAGCAACAGGTCTTGGTGAAGATTTAATGAAAGGTTGTATTTCTTATGAAATAGTAAGACTTATGAAAGAAGGGATGCATCCACAAGAAGCTTGTGATAAGGCAGTTCAAGAGTTAAATGATAAATTAGCTAGAAAACGTGGAAAAGCAGGAGACCTTTCTTTAGTAGCCCTTAATAATAAAGGAGAATGGGGTGTAGCTACAAATATTGAAGGATTTTCTTTCTCAGTAGTTTCTGAAACAGAAGAACCAACAGTATATGTATGTAAAAAACAAGAAAATGGTAAAACATCTTATGAAAAAGCATCTGAAGAATGGCTACAAGCTTATTTAAATAGAATACATGAACCAATAACATTTGATTAAAATAAATTTTATAGCTCTCAGAAATTTTTCTGAGAGCTTAAATTTTAAAAAAATATTTTAGGAGATGAAAATAATGGCAATTGATAATTTGAAAGAAAAATTTAAAAATAAAATTTTATCTGAAAAAGAAGAATTGTTTAAAAATATAGATAGATTAATAAGAATAAATAGTGTGGAAGGGGAAAGCTTAGAAGGAGCTCCTTTTGGAGTAGAACCAAAAAAAGCATTAGAAGAAGCACTTAAAATTTCAGAAGAGATGGGATTTAAAACAAAAAATATAGATAATGCTATAGGTTATGCAGAGTATGGAGAAGGAGAAGAATATGTCTGTGTCATTGGGCATGTAGATATAGTTCCGGTTGGTGAAGGTTGGAGTTATGATCCTCTTAAATTAACAATTACAAAAGATAAATTATATGGGAGAGGAATTTTAGATAATAAAGGTCCTATAATGAGTGCTTTATATGGATTAAAAATATTAAAGGATTTAAATATTACTCTATCTAAGAAAGTAAGAATAATTTTTGGGACTAATGAAGAAACTGGATTTAAAGACATTCCATATTATTTAAAAAATGAGAAACCTCCAGTTATGGGATTTACTCCTGATTGCAAATATCCAGCAGTTTATGGAGAAAGAGGAATTCTTGATTTAACAATATGGAGTAAAAAAATAAAAGAAAGTATATCTATTGAAGGAGAATTTAAAAATAATGTAGTGCCAAGCTATTCAAAAATAAATATAAATGGAAATTGCATAATTGAAGAGAGAGGTAAGCAAGCTCCAGGAAATGCTCCAGAAATAGGAGAAAATGCAGTTACTAAAGCTTTTAGTTCTCTTTCAGAAAAACAATTAAGTGAAGAGCTAAAAGAATTTACTGATTTTATTAAAAATAATTTTCATGAAAATCATTCTATGGAGAAATCAGGAGTTAAATGTGAAGATGAAATTTCAGGAAAGTTAGTAATAAATCCATATAAAATAGAAGAGAAAGATTCTAAGTTAGGAATTTCTGTTGTATTTAGATATCCTATTACTTATAAATATGAAGATATTCTAAAAATAATAGATAATATAAAAAATGAAGAATATGATATGTCTATAAATAGAAGAATGGATTCAGTTTGTTTTCCATTAGATAGTAAGCTTTTAAAAGAATTAAAAAAAGCTTATGAAGATATAACAGGGGAAGATGGAGCTCCAGTTACAACTACAGGTGGAACATATGCTAAGGTATTTCCGAATATAGTAGCTTTTGGGCCATCTTTTCCAGGGCAAAAGGGAATTGCACATAATAAAGATGAATATATGGATATAAATGATTTACTTAAAAATACAGAGATATTCACAAATGCTATTTATAATCTAGCTAAATAAAAAGAGGTTGCCATTTGTCAACCTTTTTATTTATTTTTTAGCGTTTCAAACTTTTTATGAATCTATGACTAAAATTAATTAATATATTGAAATAATAAAAAATAGTTTAAAAATTTAGATATTTAAAAAGAGAGTAATTAAATAAATAGTAGTAATGCTATGTTTTATTAAATATGATAATAATTTAATGTATAATTAAAATAAAAAGGAGAAATTTATGGATAAAATAAACTTTGGGATAATAGGGACAAATAATATAACTAGGTGGTTTCTTGAAGCTGGTAAAAAAGTAAAAGGATTTAATTTATCATGCGTTTATTCAAGAAGTGAGGAAAAAGCAAAAATGTTCGCAAAAGAATATGGAGCTGAATATATATTTACTAATCTAGAAGAAATGGCAAAATCAAAAAATTTAGATGCAGTTTATATAGCTTCACCAAATAGTTTACATAAAGAGCAAGCAGTATTATTTTTAAGAAATGGTAAGCATGTTTTATGCGAAAAGGCATTTGCATCAAATGGATTAGAAGTAAATGAAATGATTAAAGCAGCAAAAGAAAATAATGTTGTCTTAATGGAAGCAATGAAAACAATTCTTTTACCTAATTTTAAGGAAATATTAAATAATATATATAAGATAGGAAAAGTAAGAAGATATTTTGCATCCTATTGTCAGTATTCTTCAAGGTATGATAAATATAAAGAAGGAGAAATTCTTAATGCTTTCAGAAATGAGTTTTCTAATGGAAGTCTTATGGATATAGGAGTTTACACTATAGCTCCAATGGTAGCTTTATTTGGCAAGCCTAAAGAGATAAAAGCTAGTGGATATATGTTAGAAACTAAAGTTGATGGAGAAGGAAGTATTCTATTTAAATATGATGAAATGGAAGCTTCAGTAATGTATTCTAAAATATCTAATTCCTATATTCCATCAGAAATTCAAGGAGAGGAAGGAAGCATTATAATAAATAAAATAAATGATATGAAAGAAGTATATATCATATATAAAGATGGACGAAAAGAGATAATTTCTAAGAATCAAGATTCAGATGATATGTGCTATGAAATAGAAGAGTTTATAAATCTTATTAAAAATAATAAATTAGAATCAGATATAAATTCTTTAGATTTTTCTAAGACAGTAATTGAAATAATGGATGAGGGAAGAAGGCAAATAGGAATTTCATATCCAGCTGATAAAATTAATATTTAAAAATAAAAGAGTTATGTTTTAATAAACATAACTCTTTTTATAAGCCTATTATTATGGGAAAGAAATCTATTTTTTAATAATTATAAATTTATAGTTTCTAGTTATATTAAGGTCTTTTTTCAAATTTTTTATCTGCATAATTTTAAAATTTTTCCATTAAATTTTAAGTATAGATTCATTTAATGTGTATTAATATATTTAAGCAATAGTCAATATTATATTTTTATAACCAGTAGCTTCTTGAAGATATTTTTTTATGTTATCTTTATTTAAACTATTATTACCTTTTTCAGATATAAACACTAAAAGAGTAGAATCATTATTGTCAGTAGTTAAAGTGTGTTCACCCTTACCAATAACAACATCAGTTATTTGAGGATATAAAGCTTTTAGTTGGTTTCCTATGCTAGAAAAATTTGAGTTAGTATTACTTTGAGAAGGATTTTCATCTTTATTAGTATCTAAAGAAGATACTGGATTATTTTTATCTTGCTGAAGCTTTTCAATGTATGATACTAAATTTAAGCTTTGGTCTTGAGTAACTTTTAGTTTATAACCAGGAAATCCATAATATTGTAGTTTACTATCTAAATCTTGAATATTATCATTAGTTAACTCTGAACCAAATATAACTAAGTTTATTTCCTTGTTTGCTTTATTTATACTTTTATTTAAGACATAAGAATTTTTATTTATTTGAGTGTTTATAAAATTATTTAAATTTTGATCATTTACAGTTTGAGTAACCATTGTTGCTGCTGAAATAACACTCGGTATCATAACTAAAATAGACAATATTATAGTTAATCTTTTTATATTCTTTTCACGCTTTTTATCAATAAAAGTCTTTTTAGGAAGTTTTAAAGCTTTAACTACTAAAAAAGTTGAAACAGCAATAAAAAATGAATTTATAAAAAAAAGATATCCGGCACCTAAAAAAATTTTAATATTAAGGTGTGCAATTCCATAACCGGCGGTACAAAGTGGTGGCATAAGTGCAGTTGCAATTGCTACTCCAGGTAGGACATTGCCAGGACGTTTTCTAGAAAGTCCAATCATACCAGCAGTACCACCTACAAATGCAATTACTACATCAAAAATTGTAGGAGTAGTCCTAGAAATAATTTCAGCACTTGCTCCTTTTACTGGAGTAAGAAGGAAATATAAAGTTGCTGTAGCTAAGCTAATAGCAATTTCAAAAATCAATAAAACAAAAGATTTTTTTATGTAGTCTGTATTGTAAGTTCCGATTCCATAACCTATACCTATAATTGCACCCATAAGTGGAGAAATAAGCATAGCACCTATTATAACAGCAACAGAATTCATATTTAAACCAATACTTGCAATTAAAATAGCACAAATTAAAATAGCAAAATTGCTTATATCAAGATTTAATCCATCATTTATATTTTGAATTATTTCTTCATCAGAAGCTCTATTTTTAAATTTATAAATTTCTTTAATATCATCAACGGTATACAAAATCTGAAACCTCCTTTATAAATATGTTAAGTTTAATAAATATAGAGAAATTATATAAAAAATGAATATAAATATCAAATTTTGTAATATAGTTATTTTGAGTAAAAAATAAAGTAAATAAAAATTAAATAAAACCTACTATAGCATTTGTAGCTATAGTAGGTTTAAATATTAATTACATATTAGTAACGGATTATCTTCTTCTAATACTTCTATTATATCTTCTAATTTAAATTTCCCACTTTTTAAAGTAGATAGTGTACAACAATCTATCGGATGAAGTTGTAAGAAATCTATTTTCCCATGTATTGTATCTAAAGAAGGAAGTTCTTTATCTTTTGTAACTATAAATCCAGCTATAGAAGAATCTTCATCAATAAGTTCTCTATAATCTATAAAAATATTTTCTTCTAAATAAATACTAGATTTTTTATTATACTTATAAATATTATTTATTGCTGTAAGAATTTTTTCTATTTCATCTTCTTCAATAGAAGTAGTTCTAAAAGTTAATTCATAACCAAACTTTGATCTTTCTCTCATAAATTTATGTTCATCGCCATAAAGTTCTGAAAATCCAAAACTGATTATATGATTATGTTCTTTATGGCTTGTACTATTATAAATTGAAAATCCTTGTAAGTCAGAAATTCCTCTAAATAATGAAGTAGAAGGAGTGAATAATTTATAGCTTGTAGGCTCCATATCTGAGTATAGATTTTCTAAAGCTTCATTAATAGAATCTAAACCAGGTGCAAAGCAAGTATTTTCTTTTAAATTTCTTTTGTATTCTTCAAAATTCATTTTCATAGTTTTTAATCCCCTTTTTGTTTAAATTTACCTTATGTATATATAATAACATAAAAATACATAAAAGTGTAACATTTTATTAATAAAATTTAAATTTGATTCAAAAATATTTTAAATTTACTCTGAGTGCGTATTGGAATTTAAGAAGAATACAATGGATTATTAATAGGAAAGTAAAAGATAAATTAAAAAAATAATTGATGTAAATAATATTGATAAACAATTAATGTTTTAAACTTTTATAAGAAGTTGTGGAAAAATTATTAAACTATATCTATTCTAATTGACATTAACTATCAATAAGTGCTAGTATGGGGTCAGTGATAATAATTATCAAGATGAATTCGAAATTATATGTTTTACTAAAGAAAAGAGGAGATATTACATGACAGAACTTCATATGGAAGATCAAATGCGAAATAAAAGAAGAAGAAGAAATTTCTTTATGCTTTTAGCAGCTATGGGACCAGGAATTACAGTAATGCTTGCAGATACTGATGCTGGCTCAATAATTACAGCAGCTCAATCAGGAGCACAATGGGGATATAAATTAATATTAATAAATTTAATTCTTGTTCCTATGTTATATTTTGTTCAAGAGTTAACAACACGTCTTGGAATAACAACTGGAAAAGGACATGGAGAACTTATAAAAGAACATATGGGAAAAGTATGGGCTTGGATAGCAGTTATAGCATTATTTGTTTCAACTATTGGAGCGCTTATAACTGAATTTTCAGGAATGATGGGTGTAGGTCTTCTTTTTGGAGTATCTAAATGGATAATGGTTCCTTTGGTTGTAGCTTGCCTAATATTACTTAGTGCAACTGGTAAGTATAAAACAGTTGAAAGAGTAGCAATAGTTGTAGGACTTTTTGAACTTGTATTTATTCCAGCTATGTTTTTTGCTCATCCTAATTATGGACATGTAGTAAGTAGTATATTTGGACATCAACCACTTAATAATTCAGCATATTGGTTATTAATTTCAGCAAATGTTGGAGCAGTAATAATGCCATGGATGGTATTTTATCAACAAGGAGCAGTAGTAGATAAAAAATTAACTGAAAAAGATATGAAATTTAGTAGAATAGATACAGCTGTAGGTTCACTTGTAACTCAATTAATAGTTATAGTAATAATAATAGCTGTAGCAGCAACTATTGGTAAGCATAATCAAAATGCACCTTTAAATTCAATTCAAGAAATTAGTGATGCATTAACACCATTTTTAGGAGTGATGGGAGGAAAAATTGTATTCGCTATTGGAATTTCAGGAGCAGCTTTAATTGCAGCAATTGTAGTTTCACTTGCAGCTTCATGGGGATTTGGAGAATTATTTAATAAGCCATGTAGTTTAAATAATACTTGGAGAGAAGCACCAATTTTTTATGCTTTCTATTGTGGAGCTATGATAGTTGGAGGAATAATAGTTTTATCTGGAGTACCTCTAGTTCCATTAACATTAGGAGTCGAAGTTTTAAATACATTATTACTTCCTTTAGTATTAGGATTTTTACTAGTACTTGGTTGGAAAGCTCTTCCAAAGGCTTACGCACTTAAAGGTTGGGAAAAAGTAATATTACTTTTTATATACTTTGTAGTTTGTGGCTTAGGTGTAGTAACAGTATATATGACACCACAAATACATGAATTTTTTAGATATATTATAGGATTATTATAAATAAGATTTTATAAAAACCTCAAATACTTTTTGTATTTGAGGTTTTTTTTATTTAATTTAAATCAGCAAATATTATAAAAATATTATAAAATTATGCTTTAAATAAAATAAAACATAGAAAAAAATATATAAAATTAACATAAAAAGAATAAAAATACATTAAATTGTATTTGATTATAAATTAATGTAAAATTAAAGAATAAAATATTAATAAATTTTAAAAAAGGAGGAGTTTTTATATGAATTTTAAATTAGATATATTTCAAACAATGGCTCTTGCCACTTGTATGTTTTATTTAGGAAAATTCTTAAGAAGTAAAATTAAATTTTTAAATAAATACTGTGTTCCAGCTCCAGTAATAGGAGGATTAATTTTTTCATTAGTAATATTAATTTTAAAATTAACTAATATTGCAACAGTTGAATTAGATACAACATTACAATCAATATTTATGACAGCTTTTTTTACAACTGTAGGTTATACAGCAAGTGTGAAAATATTAAAAAAAGGTGGAATAAAAGTTGGTATATTTTTAGGACTAGCTGTTATTTTAGTAATATGCCAAGATTTTTTAGGAGTTGGACTAGCTAAGATATTTGGATTACATCCTTTATTAGGACTTTCAACAGCTTCTATTCCTATGATTGGTGGACATGGTACTGCTGGATCATTTGGACCACTATTTGAAGAAATGGGAGTTCATGGAGCAACTTCAGTTGCTTTTGCAGCTGCAACTTTTGGGCTTATAGCAGGAAGCTTCTTAGGAGGTGTAGTAGCTAAATGTTTAATTGAAAGAAAAGAATTAAAAACTCCAAAGCATAATGAGGATAAATCAATTCCTTTAAGTGATTTTCATGAAGACAATGAATCTAAACTTTGTCAAAGTAGGTTGATGAAAGCAGTATCTTGGATATTTATTGCAATGGGAATAGGTTCTTGTATATCAATTGGAATACAAAAATTAGGACTTACTTTTCCATCTTATATAGGAGCAATGATGGCAGCTGCGATTATAAGAAATATATGTGATTATAAGAATGTTTCTTTAGAAGAAAAAGAAATAGAAGTATTAGGAAACATAAGTTTATCATTTTTCTTATCAATGGCACTAATGGGACTAAGATTATGGGAATTATTTGATTTAGCATTACCAATGCTTATTATGTTAATAGCACAAACTCTTTTAATGGGGATATTTGCTTACTTCCTTACATTTAATATTATGGGAAGAGATTATGATGCAGCTGTATTCGCATCAGGAATGTGTGGATTTGGAATGGGAGCAACTCCAAATGCAGTAGCTAATATGGATGCACTAACAAATAAATATGGATTTGCTCATACTCCGTATATAGTTGTTCCAATAGTAGGTTGTCTTTTTATAGACTTTGTAAACTCAGCTATAATAACTATTTTTGTAAATATGATACATTAAAAAATACAAATAAATGTTTATAAATTAAGACCTTAGAAGAAATATATAATCAAAATATTAGAACTTCTAGGGTTTTAATTGTAATAAAATAGAAAAAAAATAAAGAAAATTATAATCATTATAAAGGGATATAAGAAAAAATATTACATTTTTAAAAATTTAAATCATTTTATTGACAAAATAATGTAATTGAAATTAAAATTAATTTAAAAAGAGGGATGTATAAAATTTAAACGTTTAAATTTTATATAATTGAAATTAGGAGGATAAAATAAATGAAAACACTTATAATAAATTGCGGAAGCTCATCATTAAAGTATAAATTAATTAATATGGTTGATGAAAAAGATATAGTAAGTGGACTTGTTGAAAGAATAGGTCTTGATGGAGCTAAGTTAGTTCAGAAAAATGAAATTGGTGAAAAACACATAATAGAAAAAGAAATAAAGAATCATAAAGATGCTGTAGAATTAGTATTAAATACTTTAACAGATATAAAAGTTGGAGTTATTAAATCAATGGATGAAATTATAGCAGTAGGACATAGAGTAGTTCATGGAGGCGAGAAATATTCTTCTTCAATAATTATAGATGAAGAGGTTATAGAATATTTAAATGAGTGTAGCAAATTGGCGCCACTTCATAATCCAGCAAATATAACTGGAATAAAAGCATGTCAAAGTCTTATGCCAAACACTAAAATGGTAGCTGTATTTGATACAGCGTTTCATGGGACATTACCAGAGAAAGCATATATATATGCTATAGATTACAATTTATATAAAAATCATAAAATTAGAAAATATGGATTCCATGGAACTTCACATAAATATGTAGCTCACAAAGTTTCAGAAGCTATGGGGAAAGATATAAAAGATTTAAAAATAATTAGTTGTCATTTAGGAAATGGAGCGAGTATATCAGCAATTAAAGGTGGAGAATGTATAGATACAACTATGGGATTCACTCCACTTGCGGGAGTTCCTATGGGAACTAGATCAGGAAATATAGATCCATCAATAATACCATTTTTAGTTGAAAATTGTGGATATAGTATAGAAGAAGTTTCTGAAGCTTTAAATAAGAAATCAGGAGTTTTAGGAATTTCAGGAGTTAGTTCAGATTTTAGAGATATAGAAAATGCTGCTTTAAAAGGAGATAAGAGAGCACAATTAGCTCTAGATATATTCCATTATAGAATAAGAGCTGAAATAGGTTCATTCATAGTTAATATGGGAGGAGTAGATGTAATATTATTTACAGCTGGTGTAGGTGAAAATTCTCCAGAAACTAGAGAAGAATGTTTAAAAGGTTTAGAATTCTTAGGATTGAAATTAGATAAAGAAAAAAATAAAGTTAGAGGTAAACTTTCTGAAATATCAAAAGAGGATTCAATAGTTAAAGCATATGTTGTTCCAACTAATGAAGAATTAATGATAGCTAAGGAAACTTTAGCTTTAGTAAAATAATAATTTTATTATATTTTTTTAAGATATCGATGTAATCGATATCTTTTTGTTTTTAATAAAATTAAATAAATTCATTAAAAATAAATGGAATTTAAAAATGTAATAATATTATTGGAAAAAATTTTAATTAATTAATTATAAAAAATTTAAAAAAGATTTATATATAAAATTATTTCAAAATGTAATCTTTTTCTATAGAGTAAACAAAATTTTTTTTAAGTAAATTATGATAATTAAAAATAAAAAAATTAAATTTTCTACAAAAGGAAAAGTTGAAATTTAAATTAAAAAGGCTTAAGAGAAAATAAAATATTACAGAAAAAAATTGAGAATTATTAGAATATGTAAAATAACATAGTTTATTAGGGAAAATCAAAAAATATAAACCAACTTTAAAAAATATACAAAAAATTGAAAAAAATGGTATAATAAAATGCATAATATAAACTTTATTTTTATATAAATTACAGTAAGGGAAAGGAGATGGCAATGTTGTTTACGGAATATGACAGCTATCTTTTTCATAAAGGTAAGCATTCAAGTTGCTATAACTTTATGGGAGCTCATATAAAAGTTGAGAACAAAAAAAGAGGAGTTAGATTTACTACTTGGGCGCCAAATGCAAAGGAAGTAAGTGTAATAGGAGATTTTTCAAATTGGAAAACAAGAGAAGAATTTTCTTTAAAGAGAGAAACTGAAAATGGAATATGGACAGGCTTTATACAAGGAATTAAAAAAAATACAAAATATAAGTTTGTTATAAAAGATAAATATGATAATTGTTTTTTAAAAGCTGATCCATATGCAAGATTTTCAGAGATTAGACCAAATACAGCATCAATAATAAGAGCAAAAAGTAATTACAAATGGACAGATATAAATTGGTGGAATAGAAAAGTTATTAATCATTATAATAAACCATTAAATATTTATGAAATGAATTTAGGTTCATGGAGAAATAAAGATAATAAATATTTAACATATAAAGATTTAGCAAAAGAATTACCAATTTATTTAAAAGAAATGGGCTATACTCATGTAGAATTTATGCCACTTACAGAGCATCCTTTAGATCAATCTTGGGGATATCAAACTACAGGATTTTATTCGCCAACTAGTAGATATGGAGATGAAGATGATTTAAGGGAATTAATAAATTCTCTTCATAAAGAAGAAATAGGAGTCATATTAGATTGGGTTCCAGGACATTTTTGTAGAGATCAACATGGATTGGCATTTTTTGATGGAACTCCTACTTATGAATATGAAGAAGAATGGAAAGCAGATAATAAAGGGTGGGGAACTTTAAACTTTGATTTGGGAAGACCAGAGGTAAAAAGCTTTTTAATATCTAATGCGATATATTGGATAAAAGAATTTCATATAGATGGACTTAGAGTAGATGCGGTTACAAATATGATTTATTTAAGTTATGGAAGAAATGAAGGGGAATGGATTAAAAATGATGAAGGAACAGATATAAATAAAGATGCGGTTAAATTTATTCAAGAATTAAATACAACTATAATAGAAAAATTTCCAAATACTATTTTATGTGCAGAAGAAGCCACAACTTTTGGAAAAGTTTCATTTCCTGTAAAAGAAGGGGGATTAGGTTTTCATTTTAAATGGAATATGGGATGGATGAATGATACATTGGAATATATAAAAATAGATCCAATTTATAGAAAATTTAATCATAATAAAATGAATTTCTCTATGCTTTATAACTATAGTGAGCATTTTATTCTTGCACTGTCTCATGATGAAGTTGTTCATGAGAAAAAAGCTATGGTAGATAAAATGTGGGGAGATTATTGGAATAAGTTTGCAGGTCTTAGAAATTATATGACATATATGATAGGACATCCAGGAAAAAAACTTATTTTTATGGGAATGGAATTTGGTCAGTTTTCTGAATGGAGAGAATGCGGTGAATTAGATTGGCATTTAATAGAAGAATTTAAGATGCATAAAGATACACATAGATTTTTTAAAGATTTAAATAAATTTTATATTGATAATCCAGCACTTTGGGAAAAAGATTATGAAGTTGATGGATTTAACTGGATTGAAGCAGACAATGGAGAACAAAGTATATATATTTTTATGAGGCAAGGAACGAAGAAAAAAGATACATTAATATTCATATGTAATTTTACACCTGTATACTATGAAAATTATAAAATAGGAGTTCCTTTTAAAGGAAGTTATAAAGAAATATTTAATTCTGATAAAAAGGAATATGGAGGCTCTGGTCAAATTATGGACAAAATTATAGTAGCTAAAAAAGAAAAGTATCATAAAAGAGATTGGAGTATAGAGATTAAGGTTCCACCAATGGGATCAATAGTTTTAAAAGTAGAATAAGGGGGAGAGAATATGAAAATATTATTTTCTGCAACAGAAGCATACCCATTTATAAGAACTGGAGGATTAGGAGATGTAATAGGAGCCTTAAGTAAAGAGCTTAGTAAGTTGGGAGAAGATGTTAGAGTAATAATTCCAAAATATAAAGGGATTAAAGAAGATTTAAAAAATAAAATAAATTATATAAAACATATATTTGTAGATGTTGGATGGAGACATCAATATTGTGGAATAGAAGAGCTTAAAGTAAATAATGTTCAGTTTTACTTTATAGACAATGAATACTACTTTAACCGTGATAATTTATATGGTTATTATGATGATGCTGAAAGATTTGCTTTTTATGATAGAGCAGTTCTAGAGATATTAAAAGCTATAAATTGGTATCCGGATATTATACATTGTAATGATTGGCAATGTGGAATGATACCTGTTTTATATAAGCTTGAATATAGAAATAAAGATGAATATCCCGATATAAAATTTATTTATTCAATTCATAATTTACTTTTCCAAGGTAATTTTGGGAAAGAAGTTTTAGGAGAGCTTTTTGGATATGATTTACAACAATTTAATAATGGATGTTTATCTTTTAATGATGGAATAAGTTATATGAAAGGTGGAATAAATTATTCAGAAAAAGTTTTAACAGTTAGTTATACTTATGCAGAAGAAATAAAAACACCGGAATATGGTGAATGTATGGATGAGTTATTAAGAAATAAAGGGGGAGATTTAAAAGGAATTTTAAATGGAATTGATTATGAAGAATATAATCCTTTAACTGATGAATTAATAGAAAAAAGATATGATATAAATTCTATTGAAAGCAAAATGGAAAATAAATTAGCTTTACAAAGAGAATTAGGGTTAGAGGAAAATAAAAATATACCTATTATATCAATAGTATCAAGATTAACATCACAAAAAGGAATTGATTTAATTAAAGAAATTATAGATTGTGTATTAACTAAGGAAGTTCAATTTATTGTACTTGGAACTGGAGAATGGGATTATGAAGAGTTCTTTAAAGGATTAGAAAAAAGATATCCTAATAAAGTAGCTACTAGAATTATCTTTGATAATAAGCTTTCACATAAAATATATGCTGGTTCAGATATGTTTTTAATGCCATCAAAGTTTGAGCCTTGTGGATTAGGTCAATTAATAGCTTTAAGATATGGAAACGTTCCAATAGTAAGAGAAACTGGAGGATTAAAAGATACAATTGAAGCTTATAACAAATTTGAATTTACTGGAAATGGATTTAGTTTTTATAATTATTCTTCAATTGAGCTTAAAAACTGTATTTTTGAAGCTTTAGAAATATATAAAAGAAAAGATGAGTGGAATAACTTGGTTAAAACAGCTATGAGTTGTGATAATAGTTGGAAAAAATCAGCTTTAGAATATAAAAGGATTTATGAATCATTTTTTTAGAATAAATTTTTATTATATAAAAAAAGAAATATAGTATTAGTTAAGTTTATGTATAGAAAAAATTAGAATTTAGAGAATTAAGAGAGAAGAAAAAGGATATAAAAGGGTGGATTTATGAATAATAATCGTGAAATTGTTGGAATGATATTAGCTGGAGGACAAGGAACAAGATTAGGAGTGTTAACAGAAAGATTAGCAAAACCGGCTGTTCCTTATGGAGGAAGATATAGATTAATAGATTTTCCTTTAAGTAATTGTGTAAATTCAGGAATAGATACAGTAGGAGTCGTAACACAATATAAACCAAAAGCTATATATAAGCATATAGGAAATGGAGAAGCGTGGGATTTAAAAAAAGTTGATGAAACTGGGATAAGCTTTTTACCACCATATACTGATGAAGATAAGGATAATTGCTATACTGGTACAGCTAATGCTATTTATCAAAATATAGAATATATAGATAAATATAATCCAAAATATGTTTTAATTCTTTCAGGAGATCACATTTATAAAATGGATTACACAGAAATGTTAGATCATCATAAAAAAATGAATGCTGATGCTACAATAGCAGTATTAGAAGTTCCAATGGAAGAAGCAAGTCGTTTTGGAATAATGAACACAAATGAAGATAGTACAATTTACTCATTTGAAGAAAAACCAAAAGAGCCAAAAAGTAATAAAGCTTCTATGGGAATTTATATTTTTTCATGGGATATATTAAAAGAATATTTAATTAAAGATGAAAGATTAAATAGTTCAAGTCATGATTTTGGAAAAGATGTAATTCCAGCAATGCTTAAAGATGATAGAAAAATGATTTCATTTTCATTTAAAGGATATTGGAGAGATGTTGGAACAGTAGAAAGTCTTTGGCAAGCAAATATGGATTTGCTTAATAATGAATGTGAGTTAAGTATAAATGATAAATGGAAAATTTCTTCTGCTAATGTACCTGATTATGATAAATGCCAAATAAGTAGAACAGCAATTATTAAAAATTGTATTTTAGGAGACAATTGCGAAATAGAAGGTTGCATTGATACAAGTGTTCTTTCTAAAGGAGTAAAAGTTGGTGAAGGATCTGTAATAGAGAATTCAGTTATACTTGAAAATACAATAATAGAGCCTCATGTTATAATAAGCAATGCTATTATAGGTGGAGACTCTATAATAAAAGAAGGTTCTGTAATAGTTGAAAGAGAAAGTATTACAGTAGTTGGTCCTAAAAGAATGGTAAGTCAGAATACTGAGCTTGAAAAAATAGAAATAGAAAAGATAAAGGATATAAAAAATAAAGAAATAGAAAATAAAATTTTAGTTTAATTAAGGAGATTAAATTAAAATTTAACCTATTTAAATATTAGAAATTTTTTATTATATTATAAATAATATAAATATAGGTATATTATAATTATATTTGAATTATTATCGATTAACATTTATAATTAAGTTAAAAATGAATAGATAAAAGGTTCTTAAATTTATTTAAGATTAAAAGGGAAAATGGTTAAACTCCATTACAGCCCCCGCTACTGTAATTGCAGACGAAACTCTAAATACCACTGAGAAATTTTCTTGGGAAGGTAGAGGATTAGGATGAAGCATAAGTCAGGAGACCTGCCTTTTATAAAACCATGCTTCGGAGGGAAGATTAGGAGAAACGGGATTTATTAAAATTAGATTTTAATAGAGTTTTCTTTTAGCACCCTTTTATAGGGTGCTTTTTTATTTTGAAATTTATAATAAAATTCTTAAAGAAATAATGGTTATACATAAATTTGTTTGAAATCTAAACATTAATAAACTAAGGAGATTAAGAATGAAAAAAGCTATTATTGTTGTAAGTTTTGGAACAAGCTATCAAGGTGCATTAAAAGATTCAATAGAAAAAATTGAAAATAGAATAGAAGAGGAATTTAAAGATTACGATTGTTTTAGAGCTTTTACATCTCATATGATTATAAGAAAGATGGATAAAGTTTATGGGATAAAAGTAATGACTCCAGAGGAAAGATTAGAAGAGCTTTACAATTTAGGATATGAAGAAGTTATAATGCAACCTCTTCACATAATTCCTGGAGAAGAATTTGATTATGTAAAAAATGTTGCTGAAAGCTATAAAAATAAATTTAAAAAAATAAAAGTTGGAAGACCAATATTTTATTATCAAGGAATTGAAGGTGTAGCTTTTGATTATACTCTTTTTATTCATTCAATAAAAGATATACTAGATAAAAATGAAAATATAGTAATGTTTGGACATGGAACTTCTCATCCAGCAAGTGCTACTTATAGTTGTCTTCAAGTTGTATTACAAGAAGAAGGATATGAGAATGTTTTTGTTGGAACTGTTGAAGGTCATCCAACTTTTGAAAGTGTAATAAAGAGATTAAAAAATAAAAATATAAAAGAAGTGCTTTTAGTTCCACTTATGGTTGTTTGTGGAGATCATGTTTTAAATGATATGGCTTCTGATGAAGAGGATTCATGGAAAAGCATATTAGAAAGTGAAGGAATAAAAGCAAATGTATTCTTAAAGGGCCTTGGAGAAATTGAAGCTTTTAGACAACTTTATGTAAATAGAATTTACGATATCATAAATGATACATATTTAGGAGTTGGTGAAACAAAGAAAGGATTAAAAAATGAAAACCTTAGTAGTGTCATCTAATTGTAGTGGAGGAGGAAAGACTACAGTAACTCTTGGATTAATGAAAGCTTTAAAAAATAGAGGGTATAAAGTACAAGGGTTTAAATCAGGACCAGATTATATAGATCCTGCATTTCACAGTAGAATAACAGGTGTAAAATCTAGAAATTTAGATCTTTTTCTTATGGGAGAAGAGGGGGTAAAAGAAGCTTTTAATAGAGGTGAAGGAGATTTTGCAATTGTAGAAGGAGTTATGGGTTTATATGATGGAAAAGGAATAAGTAGTGATTATTCAACATACAGTACATCAAAAACTTTAGATAATGCTCCAATTGTACTTGTTATTTCTCCTAAAGCTCAAAGTTTAACTCTTTGTGCTGAATTAAAAGGAATATTAGAGTTTAGAGATGCAAATATAAAAGGTGTAATTTTAAATAATATAAGTAAAAGTTATTATATCCTTTTGAAAAAAATAATAGAGGAAAATCTAAATATAAAAGTATTTGGATTTATAGAAAAGAAAGAAGAATTAAGTATTAAAAGTAGGCACTTAGGATTGATTCAAAGCTCTGAAATAGAAGATTTAGAAAAGAAAATAGAAATTTGTGCAAATTTAATAGAAGAAACTGTTGATTTAGATTTATTAATAGATAATTTTAAAGAAGTTAATTTAGAAAAAAATGAAAACTTTTTTAAAATAAGTGGAAAAAAGAGAATTGGAGTTGCTTTTGATAAAGCTTTTAGCTTTTATTATAGAGAAAATTTAGAGATTTTAGAATCATTAGGTGAGGTTATATATTTTAGTCCTATTAATGATAAGGAGATTCCTAAAGATTTAGATTTTCTTTATATAGGTGGTGGATATCCAGAAGTATTTAAAGAAGATCTTAGTAAAAATAAAACAATGTTAAGAAGTATAAAAGAAGCTTTAGAAGAGGGACTTCCTTGTTATGCAGAATGTGGTGGACTTATGTATCTTACTAGAGAAATTGAAGGTTTTGAAATGGTAGGATTTTTTGAAGGTAAGAGTTTTATGACTAATAGATTAAATAATTTTGGATATGCAGAAGTAGACTTTAATGGAATAAAAATAAATTGTCATGAATTTCATAAATCTAAAACAGAGTCAAAAGAAAAAAAGATTTATAATGTAAGTAAAATAGATTATAAAGGTGATTTAAAAACATGGGAATGTGGATATGAAAAGAAAAATACTTTAGCTGGATATCCACATATACATTTCTTTGGAAACAAAGAATTTTTAAAATATATACTAAGAGATAAAGAGGAATAAATATGAGTTATATAAAAAATCCAATGGAAATAGAAAATAGAAGTTTTGAAATAATTGGAGAAGAAATGGGAAGCCATAACTTTTCAGAAGAAGAACTTAAAATAATAAAGAGAGTTATACATACAACAGCAGATTTTGAATATAAAAATTTAATAGATATAAGCAAGACAGCAATAGAAAGTGCGAAAGAAGCTTTAAAAAATAACCCAACAATATATACAGATACAAATATGGCTCTTTCAGGAATAAATAAAAGAGCACTAGAAAAATTGAATGGAAAAGCAATTTGTTATGTAAATTTACCAGAAGTTCATGTTGAAGCAAAAGAAAAAGGAATAACACGTTCAATGGCAGCTGTCCATAAAGCTTGTGCTGATAATGTTGATATTTTTGTTTTTGGAAATGCTCCAACAGCTCTTTTTAAATTAAAAGAACTTATAGCTGAAGGAAAAGTAAATCCAAAGCTTATAGTAGCTGTTCCAGTAGGATTTGTAGGAGCAGCAGAAAGCAAGGAAGATTTAGATCAATTAAATATTCCATATATAAGAGTTAAAGGAAGAAAAGGTGGAAGCACAGTAGCTGCTGCTATAATAAATGCTTTAATGTATATGTGCGTAGAGAGATAAAATTATGCTTGATTTATATGTTCAAAGTGGTGGTAAAAAATTAAGATGTGGATTTACAACAGGTTCTTGTGCAGCAGCAGCTTCAAAGGCTGCAACTTATATGCTTTTTAATGATGAAGATTTAGAATATGTAGAAATTGATACTCCAAAAGGAATTAGATTAAATATAAAAATTAATTCTATTTATAGAGGAGAAGATTTTGTTCGTGTTTCTGTTATAAAAGATGGTGGAGATGACATTGATGTAACAGATGGAATAGAAATATTTTCTACAGTAAAAAAAATAGAAGATGGTTTCTTTTTAACTGGAGGAGAGGGAGTTGGATTTGTTACTCGTGATGGACTTTCAGTAAAAAAAGGAGAATATGCTATAAATCCTGTTCCAAGAAAAATGATAGAGAAGGAAGTTTTAGAGGTAATTGATAAAGATTATGGTGTTCATGTAACTATAAGTGTTCCAGAAGGAAAAGAAGTAGCTAATAAAACTTTTAATCCAAGACTTGGAATAGAAGGTGGAATTTCTATTTTAGGAACTACAGGAATAGTTGTTCCTATGTCAGAAGATGCAATAAAAGAATCTATTTTAATTGAAATAAAGCAAAAATCAAAAGTTGGAGAAAGAATAGTTTTAACTTTTGGAAACATAGGGGAAAGATGTGCAAAGGATTTAGGCTTTACAGAGGATGAAATAGTTATTATTTCTAATTACGTGGGATTTGCGCTTGAAAGTGCAGTTTCTCAAAAAGTATCAGAAATAATTTTAGTTGGGCATATAGGAAAGCTAAGTAAAGTAGCATATGGTTGTTTTAATACTCATAGTAGAGTTTCAGATGTAAGACTTGAAGTTATAGGTTTAGAGCTTTTTCTTTTAGGATATGATAAAGATTTTATAGAAAAAGTTATGAAAGAAAAAACAAGTGAAGGTGCAGTAAAACTTTTAGGGGAAGGTTACGAGCATTTATATAAGACTATTGGAGAGAAAATAGTAAATAGAATGAATATATATACTTACAATGAAGTGAAATGTAATGCTGTAATGTATAGTGGATATTCAGATTACAATATACTATATAACTCTTTAGAGGAGGAAAAAATATGATTTATATAGTTGGAATAGGTCCTGGACATAAAGATTATATGTTAAATAAAGCTATAAATATTTTAGAAAACTCTGATATAATAATAGGTTTTTCTAGAGCCATAGATTCAATTAATTTTATAGATGTAAAAAAAGAAAAAATAGATTCTTTAAAAGGAATATTAGAAAAATTAAAAAATTCTAATGAAAATATTTCTCTTGTGGCTTCAGGAGATCCAAATTTTTTTGGAATAGCAGAATATATAAAAAAGAATTTAGATAAAGAAATTTCTGTAATACCTGGTATAAGTTCTTTTCAGTATTTAACAAGTAAATTAAATAAATCTTGGAGCAATGCATATACAGGAAGTATGCATGCGAGAGAAGGATTTTTTTTAGAAAAAATAAAAGAAAATAATTTAAGTATATGGCTTTGTGATAAAAAAAATACTCCTGTAGAGTTATGTAGAATTTTAAATGAAGAAAATATAGAGTGTAAAGTTTTTATTGGAGAAAAACTTTCTTATGAAGATGAAAGAATAGTTTTCGGAAATCCAAAGGAATTTTTAAATGAAAGCTTTGGAGATTTGAGTATTCTAATAGTAGAAAGAGTTTAGGAGAAAAAGATGATTTTAATAAAAGATAGTGAATTTGTAAGAGGAGACTGTCCTATGACTAAAGAGGACATAAGAGCTCTTTCAATATGGAAAATGGATTTAAATGAAGATTCTAAAGTTTTAGATGTTGGAGCAGGAACAGGAAGTATAACAGTTCAAGCATCTAAAATAGCACATAAAGGAAAAGTATATTCAATAGAAAGAGATATTCCTGCAATAGAAACAACAAAAAAAAATCTAGAAAAGTTTAATTGTAAAAATGTTATTTTAGATGAAGGTAGCGCAGTTGAAATTTTAGATAAATATATAGAAGAAGGATTAATATTAGATTCTATATTTATTGGAGGTTCAGAAGGTGACCTTGAAAAGATAATAGAAAAGTCTGATAAACTTTTAAAAAATAATGGAGTAATAGTAATGAACTTCATAACTTTAAATAACTCATATATTGGAATAGAAAAAGTTAAGCAAATGGGTTATAAGTTTGATGTTTCATTAGTTAACATAAGCAAAAATAGAGGGCAAAGCTATATGATGATTTCTAATAATCCAATTTATATAGTTAAGTGCATAAAAGGAGAAAAATAATATGGCTAAATTATATGGAATAGGTGTAGGGCCTGGAGATACAGAACTTATTACAGTTAAAGGTGTGCGTGCAATTGAAGATAGTGATGTTATAGTAGCACCAACTGGAACAGAAGGTGGAGAAAGTATAGCATTAAATACTGTTAAGGAATATATAAAACCTGGAACAGAAGTAGTTATAAAGCATTTCCCAATGGGCGGAAAAGGAAAAGAAATAAAAGTAAAAGAAGCATATGATTTTATAGAAGAGAGATTAAGAGAAGGAAAAAATGTAAGTTTTTTAACAATTGGAGATCCATTTGTTTATAGTACATATATTCATCTTTTAAAAAATATGGAAGAAAAGAATTTTAAAGTTGAAACAGTACCAGGAATTACTTCTTTTTGTTCAGCAGCAAGTATAGTTGGACAAACAATAGTAGTTGGAGATAATAGATTAACAGTTATGCCAGCAACAAAGGTTCATGAAATAACGGATGAAAAATATGTAGTAATAATGAAAGTATATAAACGTGAAGAAGAAGTTTTAAATGCGTTAGAAGAAAAAGGATTTAAATATGTTTATGTAAGTAGAGCAGGTAGAGAAGGACAATTAATTTTAGAAGACAAAGAGGAAATATTAAAAGTTAGAGATTACATGTCATTAATATTAGCAAATAGAGAGTAGGTGGATTTTATGGTTTATTTTATAGGAGCAGGACCTGGAGATGTAGATTTAATTACAGTTAAAGGAAGAGAAATATTAAAAAGAGCAGATATAGTTATATATGCAGGTTCTCTTGTAGCAAAAGAACATATGAGTTTTTGCAAAGAAGATGTAGAAATATATAATTCAGCAAGTATGACTTTAGATGAAGTCATAGAAGTAATAGAAAAAAATAAAGATAAAGAAATAGTTAGACTTCACACAGGTGATCCATCTATATATGGTGCTATTAAAGAGCAAATGGATGAATTAGATAAAATAGGAGTTTCTTATGAAGTTGTGCCAGGAGTAAGCTCTTTTGTTGCAGCAGCAGGAGCTATAAAAAAAGAATTTACATTACCTTCAGTAACTCAAACTGTTATTTTAACAAGAGTTGAAGGAAGAACTCCAGTACCAGAAACAGAAGATTTAGAAAAATTAGCATCTATAGGAGCTTCAATGGCTATATTTTTATCTATTAGTATGATTGATAAAGTGGTAGAAAAACTTAAAAAAGGTTATGGAAGAAATGTTCCTATAGCAGTAGTTGAAAGAGCTACATGGGAAGATCAAAGAATTCTAATAGGAACTCTTGATGATATAAGTGAAAAAGTAAAAGAGTGTGGAATAAAAAAATGTGCTCAAATTCTTGTTGGTGATTTTATAAATTGTGAATATGAAAAAAGTCTTCTTTATGATAAAAGCTTTTCTCATATGTTTAGAAAAGGACAAGAGTAATGCTTTGTGTAATTAGTGTAACTAAAAAAGGAGATTCTATAGCTAGAAAAATAGGAAAAGAGTTTAATGGAACTCTTTTTCTTAAATCAGAAATGGAAAACTTCAAATTAAAAGAAGTTACAGAAAAAGCATTTAATAATTTTTATACAATAGTTTTTGTATCTTCAATAGGAATAGCAGTTAGAGCTATAAATGGATTTATAAAAAAGAAAGATGTAGATCCTGCTGTTATAGTTGTAGATGTATGTAGTAAATTTACAATTAGCCTTCTTTCAGGACATCTTGGTGGTGGAAATTATATTACAAATAAAATTGCAAAAAAATTAGGAAATACACCAGTTATAACTACAGCAACAGATAATATGGATAAAGATGCACCAGATGTTTTAGCAATGGAAAATAATTTAAAAATTGAATCTTTAAAAAAAGCAAAAGAGATTGCAAGTCTTCTTGTAAATGATGGTGAAGTTTTCTTTAAAGATGATAAAAAAGAAATAAAACTTCCAAAAGGATATAAAGAAACAGAAGAGTTAAAACCATGGACTCTTTGGATAACAAATAAATCTAGAGAAGAGGATTATGTTTTAAAGTTAATAAGAAAAGATATAATTCTTGGAATTGGTTGTAGAAGGAATACAGAAAAAGAAAAGTTAAAAGAATTTGTATTTAATACTTTAGAAAAATTAGGGTTAAGTATAGATAGTGTAAAAGTTATTGGTTCTATAGATTTAAAAAAAGATGAAGAAGCAATTTTAAATTTAGGAAAAATATTAAATGCAGAACTTAAATTTTTTACGAAAGATGAAATAGCAAAAGTTCATCATAAATATGAAGGTAGTGATTTTGTAGAAAAAACTACTGGAGTTAGATGTGTTAGTGAACCAGTTGTTGAGCTTTTAGGTGGAAAAATAATTAGAGAAAAAGAAAAGCTTAATGGAATGACGCTAACAGTTGGAATTTTAAATTAAGGAGAAAAGAAAATGGGAAAATTATATGTAATAGGAATTGGTCCAGGTGGACTTGAGCATATGACAATAAAAGCACAAGAAGCTATAAATGAAAGTGAAATAATAGTAGGATATACAAAGTACATAGATATGATAAAACCTCTTACAGAAGGAAAAGAAATTTTTATGACTGGAATGAGAGGCGAAGAAGAAAGATGTAAGGAAGCATTAAAACTTTCAAAAGATAAAATTGTAGCTTTAGTAAGTACAGGTGATTCAGGAATTTATGGAATGGCAGGACTTATTTTAGAATTAAGAAAAGATGAAGATGTAGAAATAATTCCAGGGCTTACAGCTTCAAGTGCAGCAGGAGCAGTACTAGGAGCACCACTTATGCATGATAATTGTAATATAAGCTTAAGTGATTTAATGACACCTTATGAAAAAATAAAGAAGAGAGTAAGAAATGCAGCTGATGGAGATTTTATAATTTCTCTTTATAATCCAAGAAGTAAAGGTAGACCACATTATTTAAGAGAATGTATTGAAATTATAAGAGAATTTAGAGATGATAATACTCCAGTTGCAGTAGTTAGACATGCGCTTAGAGATGGACAAGAAACTACAATATTTAATTTAGGAAATTTTAATGAAGAAATAGTTGATATGTTTTCAATAGTTATAGTAGGAAATTCTCAAAGTTATGTAAAAGATGGAAAATTTATAACACCAAGAGGATATAAATTATGCTAGGATTTGTTTTGGGAACTGGCGAGGGAAGAGAAATTTTAAGAGAAATGAATAAGTTTACTGAAGATATAGTTGTGTCTACAGCTACAGCTTATGGAGGAGAGCTTTTAAAAGAATATAAAGTAAAGCATATGAATACAAAGCCATTAGATTTAGAAGGATTTAAAAACTTAATAAGAGAATGGAATATAAAAGTATTTGTAGATGTATCTCATCCTTATGCAAGTGAGGCTTCTAAAACAGTTATTAAAGCTTGTAAAGAAGAAAATATAAAGTATATAAGATACGAAAGAGAAAGTTATTTTGATAAGGTAGATTATAAGCAAATTATAAGATTAGATTCTTATGAAGAATTAAAGAAAGCTTTAAAAGATATAAAAGGGAATATTTTAAATACAACAGGAAGTAATAATGCTTTATTAATAAATAGTTTAGGTTTAGAAAATAGAGTTATACATAGAGTACTTCCAAGTTATACAGTAATAAAAAAATTAACTGAAGGTGGAATTACTTTAGATAATATAATTGCCATTAAAGGGCCTTTTGGAAAAGCTATAAATGATGGAATTATAAAAGAATATAATATAAAAGCAATAATAACAAAAGATAGCGGAAAAGAAGGTGGAGTAGAAGAAAAAGTAAATTCTGCTATAGAAAATAATGCGAAGATTATTCTCATAAATAAGCCTAAAGTAGATTATGGAACTGTATTTAATGATTTAAAAGATTTAATTTTATATTTAAAAGAAGTTTAATATTTATAATTTGGAATTAATAGTAGATAAAAAGTCTACTATTAATTCTTTAATTTTAAAGGGGAGAAAAGATGTTAGAAAAAATTGTACAAGGTATAGAGCCTTTAGATGATTATTCTATGAAAAAAGCTAAAGAATATATAGATTCTCTTGCAAAGCCACTTGGAAGTTTAGGAACTTTAGAAACTTTAGGAATACAACTTTCAGGTATAACAAAAAAAATAAAAAATTCTTTTAAAAAAAGATGTGTAATAATTATGTGCTCTGATAATGGAGTAGTTGAAGAAGGGATAGCTTCAGCACCACAATATGTAACATTAGCACAAACAAAACATTTTATAAAAGGTGGAACAGGAGTTGCTGCTTTAGCAAAAGAAAATAATACAGAGCTTATAGTAGTTGATATAGGGATTAATAGTGATGAAAAAATAGAAGGTGTAATAGATAAAAAAATAAGAAAAGGAACAAATAATCTTTATAAAGAGGATTCTATGACTTATGAAGAAGCTATTAAATCTATAGAAATTGGAATAGAAATGGCTAAAAAAGTAAAAGAAGATGGATTTGAAATAGTTGGAGTAGGAGAAATGGGAATAGGAAATACTACTACTTCATCAGCAGTTTTATCTCTTTTAATAGATAAAGACATAGATTTGTTAGTAGGAAAAGGGTCTGGACTTACTGATAAAGCTTTTATAAAGAAAAAACAAGTAATAAAAAAAGCTGTAGAAAGAGTTAATTCAAATAATCCAATAGAAATATTAAAATCAGTTGGAGGTTTTGATATAGGAGGAATGGTAGGAGTTTTCTTAGGATGTGCATATTATAAAATTCCAGTTGTTGTAGATGGATTTATATCAGCAGTAAGTGCATTATTAGCTTGTAAAATTAATCCTCTTGTTAAAGAGTATCTTATTCCATCTCATAAATCCTATGAAATTGGATATAAGTTGGCTATGGAAAGTTTAGGATTAGAACCTATATTAAATTTAAATATGAGGCTTGGAGAAGGAAGTGGATGTCCTATTGCATTTTCAATAATAGATTTTTCAATGGCAATTATTAATAATATGGGAACTTTTGAGGATGCAGAAATAGATAATAGTTATTTAGAAGAAATAAGATTAGAAAAAAATTATAAGGTAGAAGTATAAATGATTATTTTTATATGTGGTGGTTCCAAAAGTGGAAAATCTGCTTTAGGAGAAAGTTTTAGTAAAAATCTTCATAAAGAAGGAGAATTAATTTATCTAGCAACAATGAAACCTACAGGAGAAGAAGATTTAAAAAGAATAGAAAATCATAAAAAAGATAGAGAAGGAACAAACTTTTTAGTATTTGAAGTTTTAGAAGATATAGAAAAAGCAGAAGAATTTATAAAAGAAACAGATACGGTGTTATTAGATTCTATAACATCTCTTCTTGCAAATGAAATGTTTAAAGAAAAAATTATTTTTAATAGTGAAGAAAAAATTATTAAAGGTGTTAAAGAACTAAGTAAAAAAGCTAAAAATTTAGTAATTGTTTCAGATTATATTTTTAATGATTCTATAGTATATGACAGTATAACAGAGAGTTATAGAAAAAGCTTAGGAATTATAAATTGTAATATAGCTAAATTATCAGATGTGGCAATAGAAGCTTCTTATAGCTTAATGTCTATATATAAAGGGGAGGAGATATTAAAAAATGAAGGGCTTATTTAATGGATTTAATATGGGAATAAGTATGTTTACAGTGATACCTCCATTTAAAAAAGTTTGGGATGAGGATTCAGGAAAATTTATGATGCCAGTTTTTCCTTTTATAGGACTTTTAATAGGAGTTTTATGGTATGCTATTACGATTTTACTTATAAGATTTCATTTTAAGGGATTATTATTAACTGGTATAGTACTTGCAATTCCATTTTTATTAACAGGATTTCTGCATTTAGATGGATTTATGGATGTATGTGATGCTCTTTTATCAAGAAGAGAAAGAGAAGAAAAGCTTAGAATACTTAAAGATTCTACAATTGGAGCATTTTCTGTAATATCATTAGTATTATTATTGATAATTCAATTAGGAGCTATAAATGAAAGCTTAGATAGTAGCAAAAAAATTCTGTTTTTTATATTAGTTCCAATTATATCAAGAGCTTTAGTAGGATATTTTCTTCTTTCAGAGGAGCCAATAAAAGAGAGTTATTTTGCAAGGCTTTATAAAAAAGGAGCTTCTAAAGGTTTTGAATATTTCTTAATTTTTATTTTTTTAGATTTAATTATTATAAGTTTTTTTATAAATATAAAATTTGTTTTTGTTCCTTTAATTATGGGATTATGTGCAAAATATCTTCTTTATAAATCTAAAAAAGAACTTGGGGGAATAAATGGAGATGTAGCTGGATATATCATAGTTTTATCCGAATTTATAGGACTTGTAGTTTTAGCAATTGCATAAAAGAAAGGGTGATTCTTTGATACTTTACTTTGGTGGAGCTTATAATGGTAAGCTTGAATATGTAAAAGAAAAATATAACTTAACAGATAAAGATATATTTTATTGCAACAAAGATAATATAGATTTTAATAAAAAAGTTATAAGCGGATTAGATAAATTTATTTTGTTTAATGCTTTAAATGGTAATGAATCTTTAGAATATATAAAAAATAATATAGAAAATTTAAGAGATAAAATAATAATCTGTGATGAAATATCAAATGGAATAGTTCCTATAAAAAAAGAAGAGAGATTTTGGAGAGAGGAAGTTGGAAAAGTATTAAGATATTTAGTTTCAAACAGTGACGAAGTTTATAAAATATTTTTTGGAATTCCAAAAAGGTTAAAACATGAATAGAGCAATTTTATATTTTATAAGACATGGGAAAACAGAGTTTAATGAAAAAAGACTTTACTGTGGAAGCAGTGATATTAGTTTAAGTTCTTTAGGAATAGAAGAGCTAAAAGAAAAAATAAAAAACACAAGATATAAAAAAGCAAAATTAAATTTTACTTCAGGAATGAAAAGAGCTAATGAGACATTTGAGCTTATTTATGGAAAAGATAAATTTTCTATTTTAGAAGGATTTAAAGAATTTGATTTTGGAGATTTTGAAGGTAAAAGCTATTATGATTTAAAAGAGAACAAAGATTATATAGCTTGGATTGAAGATAAAACTGGGAAAATAAAATGTCCTAATGGAGAAAGTAAAGAAATTTTTTATAAGAGAATAGAAAAGCAGTTAAATGATTTAATTATTGAGATAAATAAAAAAGAAGAAAAAGAGGGAGTTATAGTATGTCATGGAGGAACAATAGGAACTCTTTTAGAACTTTTTTCAGATACAGAAGATTATTTTTATAACCTTCAACCAGAATGTGGTGGAGGCTATAAAGTAGAAGTAGTAATAGATAAAAAAATATATATAGAAATATTAGAGGAGTTTTAAAGAATGATTTCAATAGTCATTGGATTTATTTTAGATTGGATAATTGGAGATCCGCAAAATCCTTATCATCCAGTTAGATTTATAGGGAATCTTGGACAAGGATGCGAAAAGATTTTTAGAAAGATATTTAAAAATAGTTTAAGGTTAGCAGGATTATTAACTTGGATTTGTGTAGTTTTGATAAGTTTTTTTGTTCCATTTATATTAATTTATTTTTTAAATAAGCTTAATCCTATTATTGGGATAATAGTTAGTGGAATTATAATTTATTTTTGTATAGCATCAAAAGGTTTAAAAACAGAAGGATTAAAAGTAATAAAAGTCTTAAAAAGTGGAGATATAATAGAAGCTAGAAAGAGACTTTCATATATAGTTGGAAGAGATACAGAAAATTTAGATGAAGAAGCTATAGTTAGAGCAGTTATAGAAACTGTAGCTGAGAATATGTCAGATGGAATAATAGCGCCTTTATTTTTTATAGGAATTGGAGGAGCACCTTTTGGAATGCTTTACAAAGCAGTTAATACTTGTGATTCTATGTTTGGGTATAAAAATGAAAAATATAAAGATTTTGGTTTCTTTTCTGCTAAGTTAGATGATATATTTAATTATATACCAGCAAGACTTACAGGATATTTTATAATTATAAGTTCATTTATTTTAAGATTAGATTTTAAAAATTCTTTTAAAATCTATAAAAGAGATAAATATAATCATACAAGCCCTAATAGTGCTCATCCTGAAGCAGCTGTAGCTGGTGCATTAAATATAAGACTTGGAGGTGAAAATTATTATTTTGGAAAAATAGTTAAAAAACCAACAATAGGGGACAAGAAAAAAACAATAGAAATAAGTGATTTACACAAGACAAATAATATTTTGCTATTAGTTAGTATTTTAGGGTTAATACTTTCAGTAGCTATAAGAGGAGTGATAATATGAGCTTAGGACATGGGGGAAACGTTGAAGAGATAAAAAGAAAGTTTGGAATTAATGAAAAAATATATGATTTTTCAGCTAATATAAATCCTTTAGGGATAAATAAAAAAGTTAAAAATGAAATGATAAAGGCTTTGGATAAAATAGAAAGCTATCCTGATATTACTTATCACAATTTAAAAGAAGGAATAAAGAAATTTGAAGAAGTTGACTATGAAAATATAATTTTAGGTAATGGAGCAGCTGAAGTTATCTTTAATATAAGTAGAGGGCTTAAACCTAAAAAAGCTATCTTAATGGCACCTACTTTTAGTGAATATGAGGATAGCTTAAGATCTATTGATTGTAAAATTGAATACTATAAAATGGATAAAGACTTTTTAATTAAAGAAGATTTTTTAGAAAAGTTAACTGAAGATATAGATATAACATTTATATGTAATCCAAATAATCCAACTGGAAAATTAACTAGCAAAAGATTATTGTTAGATATATTAGAAAGAGGAGTTAAAAATAATGTAACTATAGTTGTTGATGAATCATTTTTAGATTTTTTAGAAAATAAAAATGAATATTCCCTAGTTAAAGATATAGAGAAATATAATAATTTAATTGTGGTTAAATCTTTAACTAAATTTTTTGCTTTTCCAGGAATAAGATTAGGTTATGGATTAACTAAAAATAAAGATTATATAGAAAAAATAAATAAAATATCTATAGCTTGGAATGTAAATACAATTGCTCTTTATGGTGGAGTACAAGCATTGAAAGAAGAAGCCTATATGAGAGCAAGTAGAGAATATTTAAAAGAAGAAAAAAAATTTTTACTAAAATCTTTAGAAGAATTTGAAGAATTAGAGATTTATAGTGGAAGCGTAAACTACATATTTTTTAAAGTGAAAAATGATATAGATTTAAAGACTGCTTTATTAAATAAAAATATCTTAATAAGAAGTTGCGAAAATTATATTAATCTTGAAAAAGGATATTATAGAATAGCAGTTAGGAGAAGAGAAGAAAATAAAATTTTAATTCAGGCTTTAGAACAAATTTTCGGTAAAAGGAGAGATAAATGAAAAAGAGAATAATGATTCTAGGAACATCTTCATCAGTAGGTAAGAGTACTATTGCTACTGCCTTTTGTAAATATTTTAAAGATAAAGGATTAGATGTAAGTCCATATAAAGCTTTAAATATTTCTCTTAATTCTTATATAACTGAAGATGGAGATGAAATTGGAAGGTCTCAGGCTGTACAAGCAGAAGCTTGTAATATAGAACCTAAAGAATATATGAATCCAATTCTTATGAAGCCTGGAGGAGGAAAAACTCAAGTTATAGCTAGAGGAAAAGTTCTTTGTACAATGAATGCTTATAAATATAAAGAATTAAATTCTATTTTAAAAGAAAAAGCTTATGAAGCATTTTTATTAGCAGAAAAAGAACATGAAATGTTAGTTCTTGAAGGTTCAGGTGGCTGTGCAGAATTAAATTTAAGAAAAACAGATATAGCAAATATGAATACTGCACTTAAAACAAATACTCCAGTTATTCTTGTGGCTGATATAGAAAAAGGTGGAGTTTTTGCATCTGTAGTTGGAACACTTTCAATTTTACCTAAAGAAGAAAAAAGGCTTATAAAAGGAATAATAATAAATAAATTTAGAGGTAATCCTGAATTCTTTAAAGAAGGTGTAGAAATTATAGAGAATCTTACAGGAGTTAAAGTTTTAGGAGTAATGCCTTATAAAAAGTTAAATATTGAAGAAGAAGACCGACAAACAGATATTTTTAAAAATAAAGCTAAAAGAAAAATAAATATAGGAGTAATAAAGTTTCCTCATATGTCCAATTTCACAGATTTAAATTATATAAGTACCTTTGATGAAATTGGGGTAAAATATATAGAAAATAAAGAAGAATTACAGTCTATAGATATAATAGTTATACCAGGAAGTAAAAATACTATTGAAGATTTACGTTATATAAAAGCTAACGGTTTTTCTAAAGAAATATATAAAGCGCAAAATGAAGGAAAATTAATTTTGGGAATTTGTGGTGGATTTCAAATGCTTGGGAAACTTTTAGAAGATCATTATGAAATTGAAGGAAATATAAAAGAAGAAGAAGGATTAAATTTACTTCCTATAAAAACAGTATTTGAAAAAGAAAAAATAACTAAGAGAACTAAAGTTAAAGATAATTTAGGAATGGAAATAGAAGGGTATGAAATTCATAATGGTAGAAGTTTTTCTTTAGATGAAGATAAAATGTGGCTAAAAGATGGAGAAAGAATTGTAGGCATGAAGTGTGGTAATGTTTATGGAACTTATCTTCATGGAATTTTAGATAATGAAGAGTTTATAAAACATTTTATAAAAGATATAGAAATAAAAGAAAGTTATAAATCTTTAAAGGAAAAAGAATATAAAAAATTAAAAGAAACTTTAGAAGAAAATATAGATATGAAATATGTAGAAAAAATTATAGAAGAATGGGAATATTAGTATAAATAAATTATGAGAATTTTAGATTCTATTAGATAAGGAATGAGGGGAAAAGTAATAAGTAAGTTAAAATTAGTTTTTCCAAGTGAAGAATATAAAAATCAAATTATAAGTTATAAAGAAGAGTTTATTTTAAATAATGATAGTATGGATGGAACTTCTAACTTAATAAGCTATGAAAATATAGATGAATGGTTAGAAAAATTAAAACGTAATTTAAAAGAAGAAACAGTAGATAAAGGATTAGTTCCAGCTACAACTTATTTAGTAATTAGAGAAGATGATAAAAGATTAGTTGGAATGATAGATATACGTCATAAATTAAATGATTATCTTTTAAATTTTGGTGGGCACATTGGATACAGCGTAAGAAAAACTGAAAGAAGAAAAGGTTATGCAACTGAAATGTTAAAATTGTCTTTAGAAAAATGTAAAGAATTAAACATAGAGAAAGTTTTATTAACTTGCAATAAAGAAAAGATTCCTTCAGCAAAAATTATATTGTATAATAATGGAATTTTAGAAAATGAAATTAAAAATGGAGATAAAATTACTCAGAGGTATTGGATAAATTTAAAATTTTAATATGTTTATTAAAGAGACTTAGAATTTCTAAGTCTCTTTAATTATGATTAGAAATAAAGTTATTCTATAAAAGTGTTTAGGTTTATTTTCTAGTAATATTAAAAAAAACGAGAAAATATGGTAAAATAAGACTAGAAATATTAATAAAAGATGAAAAAAATGTATTTAATATGAATGTTGCCACATTATATGAAATAAATTGGTATAGTTCATTTTTATGAAATCGAATACAATTAAATCATAAGGTAGCAAGGAGGAATTAACTTGATTACACTTAGCAAAAGACAAAGTGATATTTTAAAATTTTTAGGCAGTAAAGATGAATATATAACAATAAATAAAATTTCAGAGCAATTCAAATGTAGTCCTAGAACTATTAGAAATGATTTAGATAGTTTAGAGAAATTTTTAAGAAATTCAAATGGAAATCTTGAAAAGAAACCTAGATTAGGAATAAAGCTAATTTTAAAGAAAGGATTATTTTTAGAAGAGTTAATTAAAAAAAGTGAAGTTGATATTTATTCCTACAATAACAGAGTGGACATGATTATATTGATTTTAATATTGAAAGGAAAATTAACTATTGAAAAACTTTCAAATGAAATTGGGGTAAGTAAAAATACTTTAGTAAATGATTTAAAAGATGTAGAGAAAAAGTTGAAAAATTATAAAGTAAACTTATCTAAAAAAGTATATTATGGAATATCTTTAGAATCAGAAGAAGAAAACATAAGAAATACTTTTATTAAAATCTATTTAGGCTTAGAAGAAAATCTTAAAAATGAAATAAAAGAAAGATTAAAATTAGAAAGCAACTTAAGTCATTTAAATATTCAATATAAAATAGTTGAATTAGAAAAACTTTTAGGAACTAAATATAGTGAAGAATCTATTGAAGAATTTGAAATAGCAATTTTACTTTCAAGCTGTAGAGTTAAAAATGGATTTAAAATTATAAAAAATTCTAATGAAAATAGAAGAGAATTTGATGTACTAAAAGAATTTTTAAATTTAGATATTTCTGAAATAGGTTATTTAGTAACTATATCTGATGGACTTAGAAAGACTAAAGGTGGAAAAGAAGATAAAGTTACTGAAGAAATATTAAAAGAAATGTGTAATGTCTTAAATATAGATTTCAATAAAGACTTAGAATTTAAAAGCCAAATAGGAATTCATTTAAAATCAGCTATACATCGAATAAAAAATAATTTAACTACTGAAAATCAAATGCTTGAAGAAATAAAATATAAAATGTCTTTTATATTTGAAATAACAAAACAAATTTTAGATTCAAAGGAAAAGTTATTGGGAGTAAAGTTTCCTGAATCTGAAATTGCATATATGGCAATGTATTTTGATGCCATATTTGAAAGAAATGTAAAAAGCAATTTTACGTACAATATTTTAGTAGTTTGTAATGGAGGGCTAGCAACATCAAGTCTTTTAAAAACAAGATTAAATGCTATGATTCCAGAAGCAAATATATTAGGAATATGTAGAGTAAGTGATGTAGAAAAAAAATTAAAAAATGAAGAAGTAGATTTTATTGTAACTACAGTTCCATTAGCAATTAAAAACTATAAAACTATAAAAGTTAATCCTTTACTGGAATATAGTGATGCAGAAAAAATAAAAGCTGAAATTTATAATAAAAGATACGAAAAAAATTGTAAGTATTTATTAGATAAAGTAAAAAAAACTGAAAGTGAAGGAATAACAAAGCTTATAAAAGAAGAATACGCAATCTTTGATAAAGATATAGAATTTTGGGAAGATGCAATAAAAGAAGCAGCTAAACCTTTAATAAAAACTAATAGGATAAAAGAACAATATGTAAGGGACATTATAAATGTTATTGAAGAATTAGGAAATTACATGGTGTTTATACCAGAAATAGCTTTTGTACATGCACTACCTGAAAATGTAAATGAAAATTCAATGTCAATTTTAACATTAAAAGAAAAAATAGAATTTGGATTTAAAAATAAAGTTCAAGTAAAAGCTATAGTGTTAATTGCAAATAAAAATCAAAATATGAATTTAGTAAATTTAATTAATATAATTACAAAAAATGATAATATAGAAAAATTCAAAAATCTTAAATCTTATGAAGAACTAAGAAAAATAACTTAATAAGGGGAAAAGAGTATGTTAGTAAAAATAATTGATAAAGTAGAGGACTATGGTGAGGGAATCAAAATTTCATGTAATATGCTAAAGGAAGAAGGCATTATAGAAGAAAAATATTATAATGCGATAATGAGTAAAATAGATGAATTTGGACCGTATTTCTGCATTGCAGATGGAGTGGCAATGCCGCATGCTAGACCAGAGGATGGTTCTATAGAAACTGGAGTATCAGTTGTTAAGTTAAACAATCCAGTAGATTTTTTAGGTAAACAAATTAGTGTATTTTTCACTCTTTCAGCTAAAGATAATGAATCACATTTAGGACTTCTTAGACAAATAGCTGAAGTGTGTATGAATAAAGATAAATTAAATAAAATTATAAATTCAAATAATGAAAAGGAAATTATGGAGGTATTTTAAAATGAAAAGAATAATGGCAGTATGTGGATCAGGACTTGGGTCAAGCTTTATGGTAGAAATGAATATTACAGAGGTTTTAAGAGAATTAGGAGTAGAAGATCAATATGAAGCAAGTCATACTTCTTTAGCTGATGTAACAGCTTCAGATGCAGATATTTTTGTAACAGGATTAGATTTAGCAGATAGCGCTAGTCATTTACCAGAATTAATAGTTTTAGATTCATTATTAGATAGAGATGAATTAAAAAGAAAAATATCAGAAAAATTAGGACTTTAATTATAAAAGCTATGTAGAGAACACTCTCTACATAGCAAAAAAAATATTATAAAGTAAGGGGGACTTAAAAATGGGAGGAATTTTAAAAGTTTTTGTAGATTTCCTATCAGAACCATCAGTATTAATTGGAATTATGGTATTAGTGGGGTTATTACTACAAAAGAAAAGTGCAGATGTAGTAATAAAAGGGACATTAAAAGCAATGGTTGGATTTGTTGTTATTTCAGCAGCTGCTGGAGTAATAGTAGGTTCACTTGAGCCTTTTGGAGTTATGTTTGAAAAAGGATTTAATATATCTGGAGTTATTCCAAATAATGAAGCTGTAGTTGCAATGGCTATGGATAAGTTTGGAACTAATACAGCATTAATTATGACATTTGGTATGTTAGCTAATATTTTAATTGCGAGAATTACTAAGTATAAATTTATTTTTTTAACAGGACATCACACATTATTTATGGCATGTATGATAGCAGTTATATTAGGAGCATCAGGAATGACTGGTTTACATTTAATCTTTACAGGTTCACTTGCATTAGGACTAATAATGATTTTATCACCAGCAATATTACAACCTTTTATGAAAAAAATTACTGGAAATGATTCAGTAGGGCTTGGACATTTTTCAGGTGCTGGTTATGCAGTAGCAGGAATAATTGGTAAAGCAGTAGGAAAAGGTTCAAAATCAACTGAAGAAATGAAAGTCCCAAAATCATTAAGTTTCTTAAGAGATTCAGTAGTATCAATTTCAATTACAATGTTAATTTTATATATTGGAGTTGCAGTAGCAGCAGGTCCATCATTTGTTGAATCAGAATTATCAGATGGAAAGAATTTTATAGTTTATGCTATGATACAAGCTTTAACTTTCGCAGCTGGATTTATTTTAATACAAAATGGGGTAAGACTCGTATTAAATGAAATAGTTCCAGCATTTAAAGGAATATCAAGTAAGCTTGTTCCAAATTCAAAACCAGCTTTAGATTGTCCAGTAGTATTCCCATATGCACAAAATGCAGTTTTAATAGGATTTATTAGTTCATTCTTAGGTGGAGTAGCTTCAATGATAGCTTTAGGAGCTATGGGATTAGTGGTAATAATTCCAGGAGTTGTACCACATTTCTTTACTGGAGCAACAGCAGCTGTATTTGGAAATGCAACAGGAGGAAGAAGAGGAGCAATAATAGGTTCATTTGTAAATGGAATTATAATCTCTTTCTTACCAGTAGCATTATTACCTGTATTAGGAAATTTAGGTTTTGCAAATTCAACTTTTTCAGATGCAGACTTTGGAGTAGTAGGTATAGTTTTAGGAAAAATCCAAAGTTTCATAGGTGGATATGGATTAACAGCAGTTCTTATAGGAATAGTTGGAGTAATGGTAGCTTTAACTTATGTAACTAAGAAAAAAGAAGTTGCAGTAGAAAGTAAAAAAGAAGAAGTAGAAATAGCTTAGTTAAAAAATTGAGGATGAAATATTCCTCAATTTCTTTATAAATGGAGGAAAGAGTTTATGAATAAAAAAGAATTAGAAATTATATCAAGAGATTTAAGAAAAGACATAATAAATTGTATATATAATGCAGGCTCAGGACACCCAGGAGGTTCTTTATCAGTTATAGATATAGTAACGTATCTTTACTTTGAAAAAATGAATATAAGCGTAGAAAATATAAAAGATAAAAATAGAGATATATTTATTTTAAGTAAAGGGCATGCAGCGCCAGCTCAATATGTAGCTTTAGCTAAAAAAGATTTCTTTCCTAAAGAAGATTTAATGAGTTTAAGAAAGACAGGGTCTTTTCTTCAAGGGCATCCTTGTGCTGAAAAATGTCCTGGAGTAGAAGTATCAACAGGATCATTAGGACAAGGATTTTCAAATGGATGTGGATTAGCTTTAAGTAAAAAGATGGATAGTTTATCTGGAAATGTATATGTTATTTTAGGAGATGGAGAAATTCAAGAAGGAATAGTTTGGGAAACAGCTATGGCAGGAGCAAAATTTAAATTAAATAATTTTGTAGCTATAATAGATAGAAATAGAATTCAGCTTGATGGAAGAACAAAAGAAATAATGGAAATAGATCCTTTAGAAGAAAAATGGAATAGTTTTGGGTGGAATGTTGTAAAATGTGATGGGCATAATTTTGATTCAATAAATGATGCTTTTAATAAATTACATGAAAATAAACCTACTGTAATAATAGCAGAAACAATTAAAGGAAAAGGTGTTTCATTTATGGAAGATAATGTAGCTTGGCATGGTGTTGCACCTTCAGAAAAAGAAAAAGATATAGCAATAGCAGAGTTAAGCAAATAGTAGGGAGGATTTAAAATGAAAAGAGCAACTAGAGAATCATATGGAAATACGTTAAAAGAATTAGGACATGAAAATAAAGATATAGTAGTATTAGAAGCTGACCTTTCAAAAGCGACAAAAACAGAAATATTTGGTAAAGAATTTCCGGAAAGATTTATAAATGTAGGAATAGCAGAACAAAATATGATTGGAATGGCAGCAGGACTTGCAGCAGGAGGAAAAATTCCATTTGCAACAACTTTTGCAGTTTTTGCGGCAGGAAGAGCTTTTGAAATTATAAGAAATTCTGTTTGTTACCCTAATATGAATGTTAAAATAGCAGCAACTCATGCAGGAATAACAGTTGGCCCAGATGGGGGGTCACATCAAGCTATTGAAGATATAGCAATAATGTCATCATTACCTAATATGATAGTTTTATCTCCAGCAGATGATATAGAAGCTTGTAAATGCATAAGAGAAGCAGCAAAAATAAAATCACCTGTATATATAAGATTAGGAAGAATTCCTTTAGATGATATTTATACTGAGGATTATAATTTTAAAATAGGAAAAGGTTCTGAGCTAGTTAAAGGAAATGATGTAACTATAATAGCTACAGGTATTATGGTTCATAAAGCTTTAATAGCTGCAAAAGAATTAAAAGAAGAAAATATAAATGCTAGAGTTATAAATATATCAACTATAAAACCAATAGATGAAGAAATAATAATAAAAGCAGCAAAAGAAACAAAAGGAATAGTAACAGTTGAAGAACATTCAATAATTGGAGGATTAGGAGATAGAGTTTCAAGTGTTGTTTGTGATAATAATCCTATTAAAGTTAAAAAAATTGGTGTTAAAGATGTTTTTGGAGAATCAGGTAATCCAGATGAATTACTAGAAAAACATGGACTTACAGTTTCAAATATAATAGAAAAAGTAAAAGAATTATTATAAAAATTTAGTGGATTAGTTTTAGTGGCTAGTCCACTATTTTTTGCCTTATGAGATAATATATCCAATCAACCCAAATAAATTCAATTTTTCCCAGTAATAATTATGGAAAAAACTATGAAAAAAATTTTGTATTTAACAAATATGACTGTATACTGGAAAAGTATTAAATTTAAGGGGGAAAAGAAATGTTTAAGAAAAAAATCATAGGAATTACAATAACTGCCCTGGCCATTATGGCTATGTATGGTGTTTTTAAAGGAGTTACTATGTACAAGCCACAAGTAGTTAAAGAAGAATTGGCTAGTAATGATGTAAAAGAAAAGAGTACAGAACAAGGTAAAGAAGAAAAAGGAGTAGAAGCTCCAAAAGAAAATGAAGTTCAAAATTCAAATGAGATTCAAAATTCAAGTAATATTCAAAATGGAAACGAAGTTAAAGCTGAAAATTTAGTTCAGAATGGAAATGAAATTCAAAAAGATACTAAAGTACAAAATTCAAATTCAGTAAAAAAAGAAAATGAAGTTAAATCTTCAAATAATGTAGATAATAATAAAAGTGAAGTAAAATCAAATAATACAAATGCAAATGTAACATGTGGGACAAGCGCTCCTAAAAGAGAGCAAGTAAAAAATACTACAAATACTAAAGAAGAGCCTAAAACTGCTCCTAAACAGGAAGTTTCTACTAATAGCTCTTTAGAGAATGTAGAACAATTAATATTCCAAAAAGTAAATGAAGAGAGAAAAAAAGTTGGGGTTAGCCCATTAAAATATAATTATACAATGCAAAAATTTGCTAGAGATAAATCAAAGGACATGGGAGTAAATAATTATTTTTCTCATGAAGATTTAAAAGGTAAATTAGAATCAGATTACATAAAAGCATCAGGAGTTTCATATAGTGCATGGGGAGAAAACATAGCATATTTAGATGGTTATGCAGAAAATGTTTTAGCAAACACTTTTATGACTAATTGGATGAATTCACCAGGTCATAGAGCTAATATTTTATCAACTAACTTTACTTCAATAGGTGTTGGAGTTTATAAGATAGGAAATAAATATTACGCTACACAGGAGTTTTTAAGATAATTAAAAGAAAAAAGCAATTGGAGAGTATTCTCTAATTGCTTTTTCTTTTTATTTAAATGGAGATAGTCTATAAACAAGAAATCTTTCATTAGGATTATTTTTAAAATTATCTAATTTTAACTCTAAAACAAGATTAAATAATGTAGAGTTTTCTAAGAAAAATATATAATCTGTAGAAGGATAAAAAAGTATAATATCTATTTGTCTTGAACATTTGCAAAATGATATAAGAATATTTTCAAGAACTTTCATAAATATTTGAAGAGAAAAAGGATTGAAAAAATAAAAAATATTATCCTCATCTTTAATAGAATATTCTTCTGCTAAACAATTTATAAAAGAAATTTTATTTTCATCTTTTTTTGAACATTCTATGTATGAAGACTTATTTTTTAAAGCTTCATTATAAAAAAATGTATTCATTTCAATACCAGTTACTTTAGCATTAAACTTATTATTTATAAAAAAATTCAATCTACCTTTCCCTGAACCAAAATCTATAATAGAATCAGTTTCTTTTAATGAATATTCAGAGAAAAATTTCTCTAGAGAAGAGTAATCTGTAGGCTCATATCTATTGTAATGGATAGAGGTTTCATTTAAGTCTTGCTTTCCGCTAGTTTTTATATTAAATAAGTTTTCATAATATTGTTCGTCCATAATTATCCATCCTTTGTTTAAATATATAGAGATAATAATATTTTATTATTGATAAGTCAATTTAAATGAAAGATAAATCTATTAAAAGAAAAAAATGGATAATAGATAAATAAAAAAATAGAAAATAATGTTTCTAAAAAGTTTATAAAGTTAACAAAAACACACTAATATTAAATTAAAAAAAATTAGATAAATAAGTCTTAGATTAATATTGATACATAATTTCAATTAAATATACAAAAATATTCAGAAAAAACTTAATATTAAAAAATGAAATTGAATAAAAATTTATAATTACTGTATAAAATATTTTTAAATTTACTTATTTTAATTTATAAAATGTTAAATTAAAGTGTATATTGATGATAAAATGCTTAGAACTTAACTAAATAAAATTTATATTGGTAATTGAAAGTATTTTGAAGTATTTATTATGATAAATAAATATTGGTTAAATTAGGATTTTTTTAAATTTTTTATTTTGATTATGAGACAAAAAGAGTCTATATTAACTTTGGAAGTTTTATTAGATATCTAACTTAAAATCTAATATATATAAAAATTTACCTATTTTATAGATGAATTTTTATATATGCTATCTAAAAGAATAGATGAGGAGATGTATATTATGAAAATTAACGTAATCGGAATGCCAATATTTTATGGATGTGATAATCCAGGAGTAGACCAAGGACCAAGTGTTATGAGAGAAAGTGGTACAATAGGTCTATTACATAAACCAGGTAATGAAGTTGTTGATTTAGGAGACATTGATATGGTCTTTGCTAGTCAAAGTGAAAAATATAAAGATGATAAACATGCTAAATTCTTATCATATGTTTTAGATGCATCAGAAAAATTAGCTAAAAAAGTTGATTCTTCAATTTCAGAAGGAAGTTTCCCATTAACTATAGGAGGAGACCACTCTTTAGGATTAGGAAGTGTTGCTGGAGCAAGCAAAGCTTGTGGAGATTTAGATGATTTTGCATTAATATGGTTTGATGCTCATGCAGATATAAATACTATACAAACATCACCAAGTGGTAATGTACATGGAATGCCTATAGCTGGTGGAATTGGAATTGATGATAAATTAAGTCATGTTTACTTTGATGGAATTAAAGTTAGACCAGAAAATGTACACATAATAGCTGCAAGAGATATTGATGAAGGTGAAGTAAAAATAATAGCTGATAACAATATAGATGTATATGATATGAAAAAAGTTAGAGAAATTGGTGTACAAAAGACAGTTAAAGAAGTTTTAGAAAAAATAAAAGCAAAAGGAATAAAAAATATTCATTTAAGTTATGATATAGATGGAATTGATCCAGAATTTATAGAAGGAACTGGTACAAGAGTTCCAGGTGGATTTAACATGGAAGAAGCTCAATATGTAATAAAAGAAATCATAGGAAGTGGACTAGTTAAAAGTATGGATTTAGTTGAATTTAATCCAAGATTAGAAAAAGGAATTACATTAGCTCACTGCTTAGAATTAACAGATACTATAGCTAAGTCAATTGCAAAGTTACATTAATATAAATAATTAATAAAAAAACCTTACTATAAAGTAAGGTTTTTTTATTATTTATCTTTCAATAAATCTCTAATTTCTCTAAGAAGTTCAGTATTTTCTTCTATTTTTTCTTCAACTTCCTCTTCTTCTTTTTCTTTTTTTCTTTGAAGTTTAGAGAATAACTTTATAACTACAAATATAGATAAAGCTATTATTAAGAAGTTTATTACATTTTGTATAAACATTCCAATATTAAGAGTAACTGCTGGTTTTTTTCCAACTGCATGTACAAGTACTATATGAAATTGCGTGAAGTTTATTCCACCAGTAAGTACTCCTATTATAGGCATTATAATATCATTAACAAGAGATTTAACAATAGTATTAAAAGCACCACCAACAACAACTGCTACGGCTAAATCTATAATGTTTCCTTTTAAAGCGAAAGCCTTAAAATCTTCAATAAATTTTTTCATTTGTTTATCTCCTTTTTATTTATTAGTATTAATTTATGCTTATTATAATATAATAAAAAAGAATCTATATGTAAACTAAAAAAATTTATGTTAATTAAATATTTAATATAAAAAGAAAATAGTGTATACTATATTTGATATAAATAGTGTTGTAAAAAACAATAGTATATATTAAAAGAAAAAATTTTGTCGGAAAACTATTTCTAACTCTCTTTTTTTAATATATACTAGAAGCAGAAAAGCAATAAATTTGTAATGCCTAAAAGGAGAAGATTAATTATGGAACTAACTCACGATCTTGGATTAATAGTATTAGATAGTTGTACTGAACTTGGTAATGCTGTTGATAAATTTATTCAAGAAAAAAAGAATAGAAAGGAATCATTTCTAGTAGAAACTAATCAAATTAGATTTTCTAATGGAGAAGGAAAAGTAAAAATTTCTGAAACTGTAAGAGGAAAAGATATATATATATTATGTGATATTGGAAATTATAGTTGCACATATAAAATGTTTGGTTTTGAAAATCATAAAGGACCAGATGAACATTTTCAAGATATAAAAAGAACAATTTCAGCTATAAAAGGGAAAGCAGCTAGAATAACTGTGATTATGCCTCTTTTATATGAATCAAGACAACATAGACGTAAAGGAAGAGAATCACTTGACTGTGCTTTAGCACTACAAGAATTAGAAAGTTTAGGAGTAGATGAAATTTTAACATTTGACGTACATGATCCTAATGTTCAAAATGCAGTTCCACTACTTTCATTTGAAAATATATATCCAACATATGACATAGTAAAAAATCTTTTAACTATAGAAAAAGATTTAGAACTTGATAAAGAAAAATTACTTGTTATAAGTCCAGATACTGGAGCTATGGATAGAGCTATTTACTATTCAAGTGTATTAGGAGTAGATGTAGGACTTTTCTATAAGAGAAGAGACCATACTGTAGTTGTAAATGGAAAAAATCCTATTGTAGAACATGAATACATGGGTAGAGATGTAAAAGGGAAAGATGTTTTAATAGTTGATGATATGATAGCATCTGGAGAATCAGTTCTTGATATAGCTAAAGAGTTAAAAGCAAGAGATGTAAGAAATGTATATGTTGCAACAACTTTTGGATTATTTAATGAAGGATTAGATAAGTTTAATAAATATTATAAAGAAGGAACAATTAAGAGAGTTTATTGTACAAACTTAACTTATGTACCTCAAAATTTAAGAGAAGCTGAATGGTTTAGAGCAGTAGACATGTCAGAATTCTTAGCTAGAATAATAAAAAGATTAAACGAAGGAAAATCTATTGCTAAATTTATGGATGCAACAGAAATAATTCAAAGTTTAATAAGAAATGTAGATAAATACGAACACTAATAGGTATTATTTAAATATAAGTAAAGCTATAAAATTGATATTTTATAGCTTTATTTTTTTATATAATAAAAATTTACTAAAATATGATAGCATTAAATAGAAAAGTTCAATATAATTATAATATAGATAAAAATATGGGGGTGAGATATGAATTATGTAGAGTATATAAGAGGATATGTAAAAGATAATCCTATTATATTAAATGGAGTATCAGTTCTTATTTTTAATGAAAAAAATAAAATATTACTTCAAAGAAGAACTTATCCTAAAAAGAATTGGGGGCTTCCAGGAGGACTTATGGAAATGGGAGAATCTATGGAAGAGACTGGAGCAAGAGAGGTTTTTGAGGAAACGGGATTAGAAGTTAAGGAGTTAAAACTTATGAATGTTTATTCTGGTAAAGAATTATATATGCATTTACCAAATAATCATAAATTTTATCTTGTTAATGCTGTTTATTATACTAAAAAGTATAAGGGAACTTTACAAGTTGATAACATTGAAGGAAGTGAACTAAAGTTTTTTAGTCTGAATGAATTACCTGAGTATATGGTCGTTAGTCATAAAAGATTTATAAAAGACTATATGGAGTTAGAAAATAGATGAAAAAATTAAAAAGGCTTATAGTGATTGTAGTATTAATAATTATAGCAGTAATATTGTTAAGAAAAGTTGGAGAAAAATTATATATAAAATATCTTTATATGACTTATCCAGAAAAATATAATTCATATGTGGTTGAATATAGTGAAAAATATGATTTAGATCCAATGTTTGTAAGAGGTATAATAAAAACTGAAAGTAATTTAAATCCAAATGCTTTATCAAATGTAGGAGCTAAAGGATTAATGCAAATAACTAATCAAACAGGACAAGATATAGCAGAAAAATTAGGAATTCAAAATTTTCAGCCAGATATGCTATATAATCCTCAAATTAATATAGAGTTTGGTACATATTATTTATCAAAATTAGTAAATGAGTTTAATAATGATCCTAAGTTAGTAATTGCAGCATATAATGCAGGTGCAGGAAATGTACAAAGTTGGCTAAATAATAGCGAATATTCAAAAGATGGAATACATTTAAATTATATTCCTTTTTCTGAAACAAGAGAATATGTAAATAAAGTAATTAAAAATGAAGATATGTATAAAAGACTTTATGGGAATTAAATTTCTGGTTAATGAAGATAAGAAAGGAGTGTTAAATATGAAAAAAAAGAATATAGCAAAATTAGTTGGATCAGGAGCAATTTTAGGAGGAGCAGCTATAGTTGCAGGAAGTAATTATTTTTTTAAATTAGCTCTTAGTACAAAAGCAAATAAAGATAAAGTATTTGGTCCACAAGAAGAAGGATTAAGTATAGATGAAACAAGTGGACTTTTATTAAAAGAAGATTTAGAATGGTTTAAATCTAAGGAAGATAAAAAGAGTGTTTATATACTATCAGATGATAATTTAAAGCTTCATAGTTATAAAATAATGAGAGAAGAAGAAAGTCATAAATGGGCTATTGTGGTCCATGGATATATGAGTAGTGCTATTTATATGTCAAGAATAGCAAGATGTTATTATGAGATGGGATATAATGTTTTAATGATAGATTTAAGATCTCATGGTAAAAGTGAAGGAAGCTATATTGGAATGGGATGGCCAGATAGATTAGATATATTAGCATGGATAGACTATATAACTCAAATAGATAAAGATTCTCAAATAGTATTACATGGAGTTTCTATGGGTGCTGGAACTGTTATGATGGCATCAGGTGAAGAGCTAAAAGAAAATGTTAAAGCAATAGTTGAAGATTGCGGATATACTTCAGCTTGGGAAGAATTTAAATATCAATTAAAATCATTATACAAGTTACCAAGTTTTCCAATAATGAATGGAGCAGATAGAATAAGTAAACTTCGTGCAGGATATCGTATAAAAGAAGCATCTGCTATAGAACAAATAAAAAAATCAAAAACACCAATGTTATTTATACATGGAGATGAAGATAAATTTGTTCCTTATGAAATGATGCAAGAATTATATGATGCAGCTCCTTGTGAAAAAGCTATGGTAACAATAAAAGGTGCAGGACATGCTGAAGCAGGAACAACAGATTCAGAGTTATATTGGCAAAGCGTAAGATCATTTTTAGATAAATATATAACAGATTAATAAAGAATATTTTTGATATATTGATTTAAAAGTTTTTTTATTATATAATAATTATTATTAATTAAAGGACGGAGATAATTATGAATAGTAAAATTGCTTTAATATATGAAAATAAAACATTTAAATTAGAAGTTACTGGAGAAATGATTAAAGAATTTAAAAATTTCGAAGAAGCAGTAAAAGCATATGAAGAAAAAATAAAAGAAATAGATAATAGTGAAGAAGCAAAATGGAATAATCTTTTAAGTGAAGTAAATAGATTTAAAGAAGATGGATTAGAAGTAAATAATGAATTTAAAAGTATGGAATTTAAAGGATTAAAATATTTCTTAAAAACAGATAAAGTCTTTTATATGCATAATGGAGAGATGATTCCACTTTTAGGAGGATTTAATTTCTTTAAATCAACTCTTGCATTATTAAAAGATGATAAAATAGGTAATTTAGAAAGTTTCATTTTATTCTTAAAAGAAGTGATTATAAGTAAGGTAAATTATAGATTAAATGAATTATCTTTATTAGTTTTAAGTGCTTCATTTAATTATGGTTCTGCAGAATATAATTTCCAAACAGGAAAATTAAATAAAGGTGCTTCTATAGAAGATTTTACTTTTGATGAATTCAAAAATTATGTTTTACAAACTATAAAAAGAAGATAATATTAAAGGTTAGCTAAATTTAGCTAACTTTTTTTTTGTAAATTAATTAAATATTTATTTCAGTGGTAAAAGGAGTTGAATAATTGGTTAAAAATGAGTTTTTATAGCTAATTTTTTTTATTTTAAAATCTAAATTTAAATTAAGAAAATGATAAGAAATATATAAGAAAATATTAAAAGGTTTTAAAAAATCTTATGATATCCTAGAAATATAAAATAAGTAAAATATTTAAATAACGGTTGACTTATAAATATAGATTTTAGGGGAGGAGATTTATGATAAGAAAAAATATATTTAATTTTATAATATTTTTTATTATATGTTTTTTTATGATTTTTTTATCTGAAATACTAATAAATGGAGTAAGAATAACAAATGAAAATAATAGATTCAGAAATAGTAATGATAAAATTTTAAAGCTTAATTATGGAAAAAATATTTATGGACAAGATATAATAAAAGGTCTAAATGAAGTATTTATAGAAAAAGATGGTATGTTTATAGAAGCTTTTGTTGGCAAAAATATTTATTTTAATGTAGATAAAATAGTAGAACCACCAATTTTAGAGGGAAGATTTTTTAATAAAGAGGATTTTAAAAATAAAAGCAAAATAGTAATTGGTAAAAATATGATTAGATTAACTACTGAAAAAAATAATAAAAGATATATAAGTGTATTAGGGAAAGAGTTAGAAGTTATAGGAGTTATGGGATCTAATAAAAGAAAAACTGCTTTTGATGATAAATTTTATTTAAATAATTTTTCTGAAACAATTTTAAGCGAAGAATCAATTATTATAGGTGGAAAAAATATAGAACATAATATAAGTATATTAAAAGATAGATTATATAAAATAGATAAAAGTATTAATGTTGAAATAGAAGATTTTCAAGGCGTTGAAAGTCCTTTAAGATCGGTATTATATAATAATAAATATATAATAATAGTATTTTCTTTGTTAGTATTAACATTATTATTTAATATTATAAATACAACTAACTATTATGTTTTGAATAGAAAAAAAGAAATAGGAATAAAGAGACTTATAGGAAGTACAAAACTTGGAATTTCAAAAGAAATAATATTAGAATATATTAAAATTGCTTCTTTAGCATGTGTATTATCATTATTATTTTATATAATTATTTTAAAGTTAAATTTATACCCTAAAAATTTAGATTTATCATTTGATATTATGACTGTTTTAACAGTATTTATATTAATAAATTTATTAGCAATAATAATATCAATTCCTTCAATAATAAAAAGTAACAAAATACAAATAAGTTCTATTATGAAGGGAGAATAATTATGATAAATTTTAAAATCGCTTTTAATTCTTTAACTAAGAAGATTATTTTTACAATTTTAACTGTATTACAAATGATTTTTACATTTATATTTTTATATAATTTTATATATATAAATGAAGAATCTAAGAAATTAGAAGAAAAGTTTAATAATAGTTTTAAAGGCAATATGTATATTATAGAGCCATTTATAGATATGGATGATATTTTATCAGAATCAAATTTAAAAAATAAAGAATTATATAAGTTTCATAATTATTTAAAGAAAAATGAAAATCTTAAAAGCTTGTCTTCAAATGAAAGCTATATATTAATAGGGGAGTTTGAGGGATATGAAAAATTTTTATATACAAGTAATTATGCACCTAACTTTGATGGAATCCAAACAAGAGCTATAAATGCTATAAATATAGATTTTGGTTATATTAAAAATTTTGATATAAAAACTAGTAGTGGAGAAAATTTAAAAGAAAAAGATTTTAATATAGAAAATAATATTTATCCAATTTTATTAGGAGATGATTTTAAAAATATATTTAATATTGGAGAAGAAATAGAAGGATTCGGATATTATGGTGAAAAAATAATATATAAAGTAAAGGGGTTTTTACAAAAAGGTTATTATGATGTAGGATTACCTCTAAATGAATATAATATTAAATCCTTATATAAATGTGTATTATTGCCATTTCAAAACAAACAATTTAATGAAAAATCAGATAATTTTGATATATACATGCAAATATATAAATCTATTGTGACTATAAATAATGAAAAAGAGAAAAGTGAAATTCTAAGAGAAGCTAATAAGAATTTTGGAAAAATAAAAATTACTAGTTTAGATGATATATTATCTGATTATAAAGAAGGAATAAAATTAGAAAGAACTATAATATGGATGATATTTTTACTTGTTATGATAGTATGTGGAATTGGAATTATAACTAATATTATGAACTCTATAAAATTAAAATATAAAGATTTTGGAGTTTATCTTTTAAGTGGAGCTTCAAAAATTGATATATTAAAGACTGTTATTTTAGAAATTATTATAATATTTGTTTTAGCAGGAATGTTTTCAATTACAGGTATATTTATTTTAAGTAAATTAGGTTTTGTTACTTTAAATATTTATTATTTAATTAAGCTTTCTGTTTATATATTTATAAGTGGATTATTAATTATTATATATCCTTTTATAAAACTTAAAAGATTAAGTATAAATAATTTATTGAAAGGGGAATGAGATGGGTAATTTAAAATTAAATAATATAACTAAAATATTTGGAAAAAATGATTCTAAAATTACAGCGTTAAAAAATATCTCCTTAGAAATAAAAGAAGGGGAGTTAGTTTCTATAACAGGAACTTCAGGTTCTGGTAAATCAACATTATTAAATATATTAGGACTTATAGATAAGAGTACAGAAGGAACTTATATAATTAATGGACAAGATGTATCTAAATTTTCAGACAAAGATATGGATAAAAAAAGAAATGAAGATTTTGGTTTTATAATACAGCATTTTGCTCTTATAGATGGAATTTCAGTTGAAAAAAATATTGAATTACCACTTTTATATGGAAAAGTAGAGAAAAGTAAGCGAAAAGAAAGAGTAGAAGAATTATTAGAAAAGCTTAAGATAAAAGATAAAAGAAAAAAGATGTCTACAGAATTATCAGGAGGACAATGCCAAAGAGTAGCAATTGCACGAGCTTTAGCTAATAGACCAGAAATAATATTAGCAGATGAGCCTACTGGAGCATTAGATAGTGAAAATGGAAAATCTATTATGAAAATTCTTAAAGACTTAAATAAAGATGGTGCTACAGTAATAATAGTTACTCATGATAAAAATATAGCAAAAGAGTGTAATAGGGAAATAGTAATGAAGGATGGGAGAATTATAGATGAGAGGAAAAATTAAATTATGGATAACAATATCTATACTTATAATTATAGGAGTAGTATTAGTTATTTCATATAAAAATAGAACTGTAAATGATACTAGAGGTGGTGTAATAAATAGTAAAAAAGAAATAGTATATGAAGTTAAAAATAATTATAAAGATTTAGAAATAAGAATAAAAACTGATTTTAATAAAAGAAAAGATATAAAAATAATAATACTAGACCCAAATGGAAACGAAAAAGTAATAGATATTAAGACAAACAAAGAAATTATAAAAAGTTTCAAGGGAGATAAAGGAGAATGGACTATAAAATTTGAATGTCCATTTAATGAACCTGTTAATTTTGAAGTAAACTTTATATTAAGAAACAAATAAAATAAAAATGACTGCTAAAATTTCAAATAGATTTTAGCAGTTATTTTTTATAAAGTAATTTTACAATATAGATTAAGTATAGTGATACATTTGCTTAGAATTTATTAAAGAAATATAATTAATAAAAATAGATATAAAAATATTTTATTATTAGTATTTTCAATTGATTATATGTAAATCATAGAAATATATTAATTTTTAAATTATAGGAGGAAATAAAATGAAATATAAAGTACCTACAGATAAGGAATTAAAAGAAAAACTTACAGATATACAGTATAAAGTAACAAGAGAAAATTATACAGAAAGGCCTTATTTAAATGAATATAATGATGAGTATAAAAAAGGAATATATGTAGATATTATTTCAGGAGAACCACTTTTTTTATCAAATGATAAATTCAATTCTGGTTGTGGGTGGCCAGCATTTTCTAAGCCAATTGAAAGAAGCGTAATTAAAGAAAAAAGAGATTCAAGTCATGGAATGGAGAGAATAGAAGTTAGAACTAAAAATTCTGATAGTCACTTAGGACATGTATTTAATGATGGACCTTTAGAATTAGGTGGATTAAGATATTGCATAAATTCAGCTTCGTTAAGATTTATTCCTTTAGAGAAAATGAAAGATGAAGGATATGAAGAGTATATAGGATTAGTTAAATAATATAAAATTATCTATATCTATATATTTACAAATAAAGAAAAAATTAAGAAATACCTAAGGTTATATTAATAAAATATTGATATTATTAATTCGGAGGTGTTTTTTGATGAAAAAAAATATAATTAATGCTTTATTTAAAATAAGTTTTACTTTTTATAGTTTATTTTTAATGGGAAGTATTCTTTTTAAGTATGTTTCTCCTATAGGTTTATTTAGTGATGATAGGTATTTTGCTAGAAGTATTAATTTAATACCATTTAATGATGTTATTAACGGATACTATAATAGTTTAGATGTTTGGGGAAATGTGATTTTATTTATTCCTTTAGGAATTTATATTAGTATATTTTTTAAAAAGTCTAAAATATATAAAAATATAATTAAAATAGCAGTAATATCATTAATATTTGAATTATTTCAATACATCTTAGCAATAGGTGCAAGTGACATAAGTGACATAATTACTAATACTTTTGGGGGGATTATAGGAATATCTATATATTTAATAATTAAAAAGATTTTAAAACAAGATGATAAAGTTAAAACTTTCATATCTATTTGTAGTTCTGTAGTTATGATACCAGTTACGTTTATATTATTAGCGCTTACTATTTATAATTAATTTTAATAGATTTAAACTAAAAAATTATAAATTTAAATATATTTGATAATTTTAAAAATTTGCAATATATAATTATTGAGTTTTTAGTTTAATAAGAAAAGACTTTTTCAAAAAGAAAAAGTCTTTTTTATAAATTTAATATTATTTAAAATAACAATAAATTTAATAGGATTTATATTTGATAAAAGTAAATAAAACTAAAATTAAATTAACGAATAATTAATTAGTTTAATAAAATGAAAAGTTTATGTATTTTACCTTTACATGGAAAAATATAAGTATTAATATCAAATTATGAATCCACCAAATTTTGGCTAATTAATTCTATTACAAAAGATAAGGGAGACGACTATGAAAAAAAAGAAAATTGCAAAAATCATAGCAACTAGTATGCTAATAACTACTACAATAATTTCAACACCAACATTAGCTGCATTTGCTGAAACTACAACAGTTAAACATTCACAAGAACAAAATGTGAATGAAGTTCAAAAAGAAAATGGACAAGCAAATACTGTTATTGAAAGTAGTAATAAAGAAAATTCTATTCAAAATAAAAAAGAAGAAAAAAGCAGTGTAAATGAAACAAAAAATGATGAATCTCAAATAGCAAATAAAATAGAAAATAAAAATGAAAATAAAATAAAAGATAATAAAAAAATAGAAAATAATAATAAATCCCAAGTAAAAAAATCTAATGAAAGTGAAACTATAAAGGTAATAAAAGACAGTACAAAAGCTAATACAACTAAAAAAGATACTGAAAAAGCTATAGCAGCACCAGCTCAATTAATAGCTATAAATCTTAAAACTGGTAAAATAGTAAACAAAACTGAAGAACAAAAAAGAGAAGCTATAAATAATTTAGCTGTTAAATTTACTGGATATGATGCATCAAATACTTATAATAATGATAATATTCATCAATTAAAAAATGCAGTATCATTTTCTTCAAAAACTAATGAAAAACTTTATAATTATATGTTAAGTGCAAATAATAGATGGAAAGCTCAAAATGAAGCTATTAACTTGCATGATGGAGATGTGTCAAATACTTGTGTATTTTTCTTATCTTCTGCTTTAAGAGCTATAGGAGTTCCTATACCAACTTCTACAGGATATTGTGGGACACTTAAAGAAAATTTACAAAGTTTAGGATGGACTGTTCATTATGATTTAAAAAATCTAAAGCCAGGAGATGTATGTTTTGCTAGCAACGCTCATGTATATACTTTTATGGGATGGGCTAATGCTGAACATACTGATGCTTGGGTTGCTGATAATCAATTTACTTGGTATGGATCTAATATTCATGTTAGAGATACAGGTTCTAATAAATATACAGATCCAACAACATGTTATTATACTGCACCAGGAGAAGAAGTTAATACTGGTGGAAATTCAAATGAAAATGTAGATCCTAATTATAGTCCATATGGAATAGGAACTGTAAATGTTAATGGATTAAATGTAAGAAGTGAAATGAGCACTAGTTCACAAATATTAGGGGTTTTGAATTATGGTTATAGAGTTCAAATATGGGAAGATTGTGGAGATTGGTATAAGATAAATTATAATGGGCGTGATGCTTATGTATGGAAAGCATATGTTACAGGACATGGTCCAGAATATCCAAATAGTGTTCATATAACAAATCAATATCCTATAATAGGAACAGGAATTGTAGATTTTAAAGGAGGCCCATTTACTTATATAACATGTAGACCAGATTGGGATAACTCTGGAGTAGGTAAATTATATAATGGAACAAAGGTATCAATAACTGGAGAAAGTGGAAATTGGTATAGAATAAATTATAAAGAAGGATCTGCATGGATATGTAAAGACAGAGTAGATACTTCATTAAATAAAAATGATGAAAATAAACCTGAACCAGAAAAAGAAATAAAAGTAAACATATCTTATAAAACTAATTATAATGATGGAAAGACTGTAGAAAATTCATTTAATAAAGAAAATATAGATTTTACTGGAGAATATTCAAAGGTTTTAACAGCTAACGAAGCAAAAATACCAACAGGATATAATGTAGTAAAAACTATTATAAATGGAGTAGAAGTTCCATATGGTTCTAAATTTAGAATAACAAAAGATAAAAATATTCAAATATTAAATAATTCTAATGAAGTTGTAAAAGAAATAAAAAATAATAATAAAGATAAAAATATAGATATTACTTATGTGTTAAGAAATAAATTTACAGAAAAAACAGGAGTAGTAGACTTTAAAGAGGGACCATTTACTTATATAACATGCAGACCAGATTGGAACAACTCTGGAGTTGGGAAATTATACAATGGAACAGAAGTAAAAATTGTAGGAGAAAGTGGAAACTGGTATCAAATAGTTTATGGAAATGGAACAGCATGGATATGTAAAGATAGAGTAAATACATCTGTAAAGAAAATAGAAAAAACAGGAGTAGTAGATTTTAAAGAAGGTCCATTTACTTATATAACATGCAGACCAGATTGGAACAATTCA